>NZ_JBWYRA010000010.1:0-176534 GCF_056725905.1 Bacillus sp. BC05(2025)
AACTTGTTGCTCTTCTGCAATCACTGCTTCTTCCACAACTTGTTGCTCTTCTGCAATTAAAACATCCGCAAAGTTTTGAACATCTTTCTTCGTTTGTTCATCAGCCTCAGCATCATGTATGAATTCATTCGTTTGTTCAATTGCTTCATTTAACACCATTTCTTGCTGTGTTTCCTTAAGTGCTACAGGTTCTGCTTCTTCTGGCGCTTCTGTTTCCGCAATTACTTCCACTTCTTCTGGCTCTTCCTTTTCCGCAATTACTTCCACTTCTTCTGACTCTTCTACTTCTGCAACTACTTCCACTTCTTCTGACTCTTTTGTTTCCGCAATTACTTCCACTTCTTCTGACTCTTCTACTTCTGCAACTACTTCCACTTCTTCTGACTCTTTTGTTTCCGCAATTACTTCTACTTCTTCTGGTATTTCCACAATGATTGTTTCTTCCAGTTTTTCTTCTGCTTTGACGATCACTGCTTCTTCTGGAGATTGCTCTTCTACTTCAATAGTAGGTTGTTCTATTTCTGTATTGCGTTTAATTTCTTCTGATAATATTGTATCCTCGTGCTCTACTTTAGAATCTACTAATTCCTCTTGTAGAATGTTTCGGGCCACTACATCACTTTCTTGCTCCGTATCTACCATACGCTCAGCAACTGTTTCATGAAGGAATTCAGCCGCTGGAACTTCCTGCGGTGCACTCATTTCTTGAACCACTTCTTTTTCTTCTACTATAGGCTCTTGGCGTTCAATTTCATAACCGTTTTTCTCTAACCATTGATCGACAACTGACTTTTCTTCCTTTTTACTTTGTTGATCTTGCTGATCAACTCCTTTATGACTGGAAGAAGTCTGTGCTTGTCCTTCTGAGAAATGAGATAATGTATATCCTTTTTTCTCTAACCATGCATCAACGACTGATTTGCCCTCTACAGATATTTCAAGGTCTTCTCTTTCCTTTTCTTCCTCCTGTTTTTCTACCTTTTTCTCTACTGAAGGACGATTATATCCGTAAATTGGCGAAATCATTTCTGTTGGACGAAATGGTCTACGGTTACTTTCTTGCGTAGGTGCAGATGCTTTCTTTACGACAGGCTCTCGCTCCGGTTCATATTGAATTTCCGGCTCTTCATATGTAGAAACTACCTTCTCCACATACTGTCGTCTACTTCTTTCCACTTTGATTCCTCTTGGAGTAGGCTGATTTTCATATGTTACAGCTTGAACAGGTTGTTCTTCAAAATGCCCTGTTGCTATAACATCCTCTTCATCGAACCCATTATCCGGTACTAATGGAAAACGGCATTTACCTGCATTCCTACTTGCCATTTGTGCTTCTCTTGCTTCAGTGTAGTGGTTTACACGAGGAATTTTCGGCTGACTTTCAACTTGCTTTGGTACTTCTTTATTCATCGCTGTTTGTTCTTCCTCTTTGTTAAACAGCTTTTTCATCCAATCTAACATGCTTACCACTCTTTCTACTAAATAGTAACATCCTTTATTGTATCAGCATTCGGCAAAAAGTGCAGGTAAAATTAAGCATGTCATATTTATCCATAATATTCTAATTTACGAGTGTTTTCATACGGAAAAACGCACCCTTACATGTAAGACTGCGCTTAAGCTTTACTCTTCCGATATTCATCTACACTATCCGTTACACTTTGCAATAAAGAATTTACATACTGCGGGTCAGATAATTTTTTATCTTCTTCATGGTTTGACATAAATCCAAGTTCTAATAGTACGCCAGGTACTTTGGACCAATTAAATCCAGAAAGATCATCCCTAAATTTAATTCCATTTACTTTCACTTGCTGATTCTCTCTCATTTTATTTACGATCGCTTGAGAGATTTGAAGACTTTCCGCATAAATCTCTTTCGTATACGGACTTCCTTCTGCCGGTGTCAATACAGCAAATCCACTTTGATTCGGATTTTCGGAACCATCTGCATGAAGACGTAAAAATAAATTCGCCTTATGATCATTCGCCAATGTCGCACGTTCTTTATTACTTATATCAACATCTTGTGACGTTCTCGTCATTAATACTTGCATTCCCTTTGCTTCTAACTTTTCTTTTAATACGAAAGCCATTTCTAATACAAGGACAGCCTCTCTTTTTTTCGTCACAACACCAGTTGTACCATCTGTCACTTTATATTTTTGCGTCGCTGCTCCTGGCCCAATCGGTTCTAAATTTAAATTCGCTTTTTGTTGATGCCCCGGATCAATAACAACGAGAAACTTTCCTTGCTTTTCATTATTCTCTACTTTTTGTTCATTACTTTGTAGCGGTTTCTCAGTTGGCTGCACTGGCGTCGATTCCTCTTTCTTTTCTTCGGTCGGCACTTCCTCCTGCTTCTGCTCTACTTGCTCAGTTATTTGAACTGCTTGCGGTTCTTCTTTCTTTTCTTGTTCTTCTTTCTGCTTTTCTACCGGTGCGTCTTCCTTGTTATCTTTGATTTTTTCCTTCATAGAAGATGTCACTTCTTTTTTCGGCTCTTCTTGCGAACAACCTCCCATATATATTCCAATGCATGCAATCATGCTCATTATTTTTATATACTTCATGCTTTTCTCCCATCACTTTGCACCGGTCTCAAAGTTTTTTATAATTGTTTTATAATCTCATCCATATTTCCGATATGAACGGGTTGCCACGTTTCTGTACCACGCTCTGCCGTATAAACGAAATACGCATCATCAGCCACATTTACAAAAACCGGATCCCCCATATCTGTTTCATATCCGAGAACAATCCACTCTTCTTTCCATTTTCCATGTTCTTCACTTATTAATGAATTTTTATGTTTATCATATCGATAACCGATTTGTCCTTTTTCTAATTCATTTTCACTAAACAAATATATTTCATAAGAACCTAATTCGATATCTTGCTGTTTTGAAGTTTCAATTCGTTTTAGAAGCTCTGCGATTTTGGGTTGTTGTTTCATATACCTATCCCCTTCTATTTTTCTAAATTTTAACTATTTTGTTTATAAAACACAATATAGATTTTAAGAAAAAAAGTGACATCCTTATGAATATGAATGATTTCCTGAATATATCTATTACAACTCGCAATATATCAACGGTTCGACACAGGATATCGACTTACTGACAAAAAACGAAAAGAGAGGTTGTCCAAAAGGACAACCTCTCTTTTCTTATATCAATTAAAATTTAAACTCTTGTCCAACTTCAAAGCTATCTTCTAATACAAGAATACCTTTTTCTTGTGGAGCATCTGGAAGCTCTAATTCACGTGCTGAGCAAATCATTCCAGCAGAAGGAACACCGCGAAGTTCAGCTGGTTTAATTAACATACCGCTTGGCATTACAGCGCCGATTTTCGCAACGACAACTTTTTGTCCTGCATCAACGTTTGGTGCGCCACATACGATTTGTAATGTTTCTGTACCGATTTCTACTTTACAGATGTTTAGCTTATCAGCATTTGGATGCTTCTCTTTTTCAGATACATAGCCTACAACAAATTTTGGAGAAAGATCTGCTTCTACTTTTTCTTCAAAGCCGTTCTTCGCTAAAATTTCGTTAATTTTTTCTACAAGTTCTTTTGTTAATGTTAAATTACCTGTTTCTTTTACTTCTAAGTAAGAAGATGCATTAAAGATGTTGAATCCTGCTGTTTCGTTGCTTTCACGATCGTATACGCGTGCAACATCTCCTTTGCGATCAAAAGTACGGTTCTCTAAAGTAATATCTTGTAAGGCAACAATTAGAGTGTCACCAATTCCTTCAAGGTTGTAAAAAACGTTCACTTCGTTCATCCTTTCTCTTTTCCATCTGTCTTCTTCCGATTTTTCGCTAAAATAAAGATTGGTTCAAAGTCCCCATCTTCATATACGAATGAAAGTGATGTAATCGGAACATGCCCTTCGGCAAAAAATTTCATTGTCATTTGTGCAATAATATCATAACCGATTTCGTTGACGATATCAGCAATAATTAATACATCTTGGTGAGGAACAGCAACAACCATGTCACCAGAAATTTTTTCACGCATCGATTGTAGTAATGATTCGTTTAAAATACGCGTCGCATCATACCCATCATTTGTGTTTAAAAAGTAGAATGTATTACCTGCTACTGTGTCTTGTTTAAATTCATAACCTAATGAGCGAGCGTTGAATAATGCCATTTCACGCACTTGTTGCTCTGTAAGCCCTAATTTTTGTAATAAACGCTCATCAATTAAACGATATGTTTTATTCGAATCTAGCGCATAGTAAATACGTGTTTCCGCCGTATGATCCGTCATAATGAACGAATTTCCTTCTTCTGCTTGTTTCGGGAAAGAAGTAGAGCGAATAACAGGTAAAATTTTCGCCGCGCTATTTTCTTCTTTATGCATCGCAATTAACGCTTCTTGTACGTAATAGGCAACCTCTTCAATCGCCTTTTCTTTATTCACTTCCCATTTTGCTACAACTCCTGGAAGCGATACGTTAATACCCTTTTTCGAGTTTTTCTGTTCTATACGTAGAACTTCTTTCTCGCTATCATACTGAAATTCCCATTCCGGGCGAGATAATTTCTTCATTAACTCGTCTTTCATCTTTTTACTTGTCATCTTCATCTCTTTTTCCTCCCTTCCAAAAAAATAACCTCCCCCGCGAAGGTAGAGGTTGTTTTACAATTCAATTGGCAAATTGCCTTATTTTAAACCTTCAATGAACTCTTCGATTTGTTCTTGTGTTTTACGATCTTTGTTTACATAGCGACCTGTTTCTTCACCTTTATTGTACGCTACAAAGCTCGGAATGCCAAATACGTCTAATTTTACGCATAGATCAATAAACTCATCACGATCTACATAGTAAAATGAGAAATCACTATATTTCTCTTCTACTTCTGGCATAAATGGGTCTACAAAACGGCAGTCTGGGCACCATTCCGCTGAGAACATAAAGACTACATTCTCTTCATTTTTTAATTGTTGGAATTGTTCCATGCTTTCTAATGATTTCATCTATATTTCCTCCTCTAACGAGTGCAGTTTTTCATGTTATAATCTTTCTTTTATACTACCATACATCGCGCACGGTGCAAGGTTTATGCTTGCTTTCCATCATACTTATATTGCCCAACAAGTAACTTAACAACGTGTACAAATAATTCCGTACGGTCGACATAATCATCTGTAAAAATACCAATCGCACCTTCGTGACTACGAATATCTTTTCTCTGCACAAACTCTTCCATCACTTCACTTAACTCTTTGCCCTCTTCAAGAGGTGCTAAAAAATCATCTGGTAACTTAATACGTGCCCCGCCGGCAACGAATGTTTTACCGTCACTTGTTGCTAACGCGCCCCAATTACACATAAATAAACCGTGCTCTGTTTTCATTACACCGCCTTCTAATCCAATACCAATTTGAGCTTCTCCTTCTTGCAACGCTCGCTTCGCTCTATTAACCGCTCCTTGCATCGTCTCTTCATCTGAAAACGGCTGGTTTGCTACTCCTGAAGGAACAGAAAGAGATGTAATTGTAGCATCTTTCCAAACCTTCTCTACAGCTCCAACTTTCGTTTTATTCTTCGATCCAACTACTACTTTCATATCGTTCACCTCTATAAAAATTCATCATCTTACTTTAATCAAGTTATTCTTTATACATGGGAGCACCGCCACCACACACCACTGAGTCATCTCTTCTACCTAAAAAAGAAGACGGATTCCCTCACCATTGCTGTATTCGAACTCAAAATGCAGCCTTCCTCTCACTTCCTACCCCGGGTTTTAATACCTCACGCGAGAATCAATTAGGCACTAACCGCTTCCACACATGGATGGGTCATCTCTTCTACCTAAAAAAAGAAGGGTTTTTCGCCCTTCCTCCTTACGCGTTATTCTTAATTGTTTCTAACGTCGTTTTATCCGTTGCTCTCACAAGCTTCGTAATGAGTTCTTTCGCTGCTGCATAGTCATCAACATGTAAAATAGAAGCATGTGTATGAATGTAGCGTGCGCAAACACCAATTACTGCTGATGGGATACCTGAGTTACTTGTATGTACACGGCCCGCATCTGTGCCACCTTGTGAAATAAAGTATTGGTACGGAATGTTGTGTGTTTCTGCTGTATCTAAAATGAATTCACGCATTCCTCTATGTGTTACCATCGTACGGTCGTAAATACGAAGAAGAGCACCTTTTCCTAATTGACCGAACTGCGTTTTGTCACCAGATGCATCATTTGCTGGACTTGCATCAAGCGCATAGAAAATGTCTGGTTGAATCATATTTGCAGCAGTTTGTGCACCGCGAAGACCTACCTCTTCTTGTACAGTCGCACCAGAGTATAATGTGTTTGGTAATGTTTCATCTTTTAATTCTTTTAGTAATTCGATAGCAAGGCCACATCCGTAACGGTTGTCCCAAGCTTTCGCCATAATTTTCTTTTCGTTTGCCATCGGCGTAAACGGACAGATTGGCACGATTTGTTGTCCTGGTTTTACACCAATTTCAATCGCATCTTCATAGCTATCTGCACCTATATCAATTAACATATTTTTTATATCCATCGGTTTTGCACGTTGCGCGTCACTTAATAAATGAGGAGGAATAGAACCAACAACTCCAACAACAGGACCATTCTTCGTCATAACTTGTACACGTTGCGCTAATAGTACTTGGCTCCACCAGCCGCCTAACGTTTGAAAACGAAGCATTCCGTTTTTCGTAATTTGCGTAACCATGAAACCTACTTCATCCATATGACCTGCTACAAGAACACGCGGGCCAGTTTCGTCCCCTTTTTTCAGACCAAATACGCTACCTAAACCGTCTTGTACAATTTCATCCGCATATTTGCTTAATTCTTGCTTCATAAAACGGCGTACATCATGTTCGAAACCTGATGCACCTTGTAATTCTGTTAACGTACGAAATAATTGTAATGTCTCTTTATTCACGAAGTCCCCTTCTTTCAAACCTTAGTAGAATACCTCTTTTATTGTAACGAAATTTTCGAAATGTTTCTAGTTTCTTCTTTTTTAGCTGTATTTGCTTTATAATTATTATCGGTACACTATTTTTATTTTATAGAATTGAGGTGAATATATGAGCTGGAAAGGTTTAGTAGCAGGTCTTGGCGTTGGATTTGCAGCTGGTTATCTTGTTGCAAACAAAGTCCAAGAACAATCCCATATTTCTTCAGAAAAAGCATTGAAAATGGTGAAACAAGCATTAAGTCATAAAGGTGAAATTACTGGCTCTTGGGTACATATGGTTCCAGAGACATTTGAAAAATATGATGTCGCATATGAAGTTTATCGCGGCGGTCTTACAACGATGTTAAATGATATACAAGAACGATTTGAATTTTTAGTTGATGCTAAAACAGGTACTGTTTTAGAGGTTATAGCAGCATAAAAAGGAGGGTTCCCATTAGGTGAACCTCTTATTTTTTAATTGCAAAAGAAATAAAAGGAGTTTCGATGATAGATGATATTAGAAACCGAATACTTATACCTAAAGGAAATGAGACAAGATGATTTTGGTGATTTAAAAATGATGTTGCAAGATCCAGATGTAATGTATGCTTATAAACATAATTTTTCTGATGCTGATGTTCAATCCTGGTTAGATAGAAATATAAAACGATATAAAGATTTTGGCTTTGGATTATGGGGGATATATCTAAAAGAAACTGATGAATTTATAGGAAATGCCGGTTTAAGCATGCAGGATACTGATGTTGAACAGGTCATAGAAATTGGGTATTTGCTAAAAAAAGAATTTTGGTATAAAGGTTACGCAAGTGAAATTACTAAAGGCATTAAAGAATATGCTTTTAATGAGTTAGGACTATCAAAAGTCTATTCAATTGTTAAACATGACAATACTGCTTCACAAAAAGTTGCTAAGAAGCTTGGTATGATCAAAGAAAAAGAATTCATGACTAAATATTATAATGGAGATATGCTTCATTATTTATATAGCATATCTAAATAGGAGGCTGCTCAACAAATATCCTGGAGCAACCTCCTATTTTTATGCTTCTATACTCGTTTTCCGCTCTAGTTTTTCTATGATATGCCCTTCCTCATTCCACTTTACTGCACGGTAATACGCGTCATGATAAAACGTAAACCAAGCATCGTTTTCAACGCCGTATTTCATCCACTTTTGCTTATTTTCAATTGATGTCATCGGATAATCATCATAGGCCATTACCCATAATACATTTTGATGTGCGTGCGTCGGTAATAGGTCTGCTAAATGAAGCATCGTTTCCCCTTGGCTTTCTAAAACAATAACTGCATGTCCATCACTATGACCACCTGTATGCGCCATTTTTATTTCATCTGTAATTTCTATTTCTTGCTGGAACGTAACAACTTGATCTACAATCGGCTCCCAGTTTTCCTTCCAATATGTATTACGTGATCTAATATTTGGGTTTCTCATTTCATTCCACTCTGTTTCACTTACGTAAACTTTCGCGTTCGGAAACGCTGGTACAAGGTGATCACCTTCCCATTTTGTTAAACCAGATGCATGATCAAAATGAAGGTGCGTCATTAAAACATAGTGAATATCTTCTGGCTTTAATCCTAGTTTTTCTAATGATTCATAAACCGATGATTCTTCTGTTACACCTTGATTCCGCTTCATCTTCTCATTCAATTTACCGTTTCCTATTCCGGAATCAATGAGCATATTTCCGTCTTTCGTTTGCAAAAGTAACGGATCTGTTCGTAAATAAATATGATTTGTATCATTATGTTTATACTTACGTGACCAAAGTACTTTCGGCACGACACCAAACATCGCTCCCCCGTCTAAATGTGTATTTCCGCCTTTTAGCCACGTCACTTTTATATCTCCAATTTGTAACTGTTCCATTACACATCCCCCTTTTAAATTAATATTAACATAAAATTCCGATTATTTTAGATACAAAAAGCCTATGCATTACTGCATAGGCTCTGTACGATATTTCGCTTCCACTCGATAAATACGATGCCCCTTACTAGAGAACTTCTCTTCGTATTCAGTCATAATGTTTCCTTCATAATCACTATTATGAAGATCTAGGCTAAGGTAAGTTAATAACATACCATACTCAGCCATACTCATAAGAGAGTATTCAAATAAACCTTGGTTATCTGTTTTGAAATGAATTTCTCCGCCTTCTACTAACACTTCTTCATAATTGCGTAAAAACGTTTTATACGTTAAACGACGCTTCGTATGACGTTTCTTTGGCCATGGATCTGAGAAGTTTAAATAAACGCGATCAATCTCACCTTTTGCGAAGAAAACTGTTAAATCTTCAGCATCTTTATTAATTAACTTTAAGTTCGGTAATTCTTCTTCAATTAATTTATCAAGTGCATCTACAACAACACTTGTGAATTTTTCAATTCCAATATAATTAATATGAGGATTTGCTTTTGCCATATCATACATAAAGCGGCCACGACCTGTACCTACTTCAATATGAATTGGTTGTTCATTTCCAAATACTTCTTTCCAGTTACCAGCGCGCTCCTCTGGGTTTCCAATTACGATATGTGAATACTCATTAATTCGATCCATTGCATATGGTTTATGTCTTAAACGCATAGATGTCTCCCTCTCTTTACATAGCTATTTTAAAGGAATAATTCCTTCTTTCTGTTTTTAATCAATCTACCAAACAAAAAACCAAGTACGTACGAGCACTCGGTCCGTTTCTTTCAAGTATAAGATGTACCATTTTGATAAAAACTACATACAGCATTAAACATTCCATGACGAAACAGCTTTTTCTCTTACTTTTCTAAGAAGAGAAAAACAATCGAAAGGATGATCCGTTCATGCCAATTAATCAACAACATCAATTAGAAGTGCTGAAAGATATTTTAGTCAATCACCAAAGTGATTGTTGCGGGACAGTTTCTGAATGCGAGCAATTAGAGCGTCTCATTCAATCGTTACTCGCAAACGATAATGTAAGTAGTGACGCTAAAGCAATGCTAAACGATGTATATTCTTATAGTCAATCGGGTAAATCTTCCTCTAATTTGGACAACCACATTTCCAATAATCAAGAACAGCTTACTCAGTGGATTGCTGGAATGGACAATTTTTCTTAAGTATTACTCTGAAGCAAGTAGTTGCTGTAAATATTGATGCCAATATTCAGCTTCTGCTTGCTGCTTTTTTGTTGTATGCCATTGAATAGACAAAATCGTTTGTGCTATCACATACCATCTCATACGCTTAAGCAGCGATTCATCCATTTCAATATCATAATAACCGAGCCATTCACTCCATTCGTGGCGCGGAATGTACCAATATAATAACATACCAAGGTCTAGAGCTGGGTCAGCAATTACAGCTCCATCCCAATCAATTAAAAACAACTCATCTTCATCCGACAATAGCCAGTTGTTATGGTTTACATCACAATGGCATACAACGAATTCATTGTATTCAATCTCTTTTAATGAATCCATTAAATATTGAAGGCCTTGCTGAATTGTTTCATCATCCCTTATATCTCCTCTTAAAACGAGTTGCAGTTGTTGTAATAACTCTTGTGCGTGAAGCGGCTGCTTCCCAAGTCTTTGAATCATTTGTACAAGTGCTTTAGAGGAGTGTATTTTCTTCAAAAGTTTCGCAACACGTTCTAGTTTCATATCCTCTGGCTCTAGCTTCTGTCCCGGAAGCCATTTTTGAGCAGAAATTACATCACCGTTCGTTACCCTTCTTGTCCAAAGTAATTTTGGAACAATTCCTTCTGCTGACAATACCGCTAAAAAGGGCGATGTATTCCGCTTTAAAAATAACTTCTGTTGTCCGTTTTGCGCAATATATGCATCGCCCGTTACTCCACCAGCCGGTACAAGACTCCACTCTTTTCCTAATAATTGTTCCAACCATTCCATATTCATTACCCGTTAACAAATCCTTATCTTTTATAGTTATGAAAAGAAAAACCGCAACATTTCTACACATGTTGTGGATTCATATATATTTTACTGTAAATGAAAAGAAATTTTGGCATAAGCCAAAAACTCTCTATTTTATTTTACAAAACCAGTCATAGAATGACAACTTATCAAAATCGTCACCTTTGTCAATTCTACATTTATTACATTCTCATCGTCAAGTAGCGATTTGTCACATTATCGTCAATATATACGTGCTAATTGGAGCGAGTTTAAGTTCCTTTCCTCTAAATGAAGAAATTGGCTCTATTTTCGCTTGCTTTTCGTTTACTAACACATGCCACGTTTCTTCTTTTGGAAGTTGCACCGTTTTAGCTTCTAAACCGCTATTAAATAAAACGATAATCTCTTTCCACGGTCCGAACGATTCTGCATGATCTAGGTGATATGCAAGTACTTCTGGAGATGTTTGCAAAAAAGTCATGTGTTTTTTTATAAGGTCTGCGTTTTGTAATCGGAACGCTCCGTGCTCTTTACGAATTGCAATTAAACCTTTTATATAGTTAACAGTCTCTATTTCTTCCTCTTTTCGATCCCAATCTAATTGATTAATTTCATCATTTGCATTATAACTATTTTCATTTCCTTGCTTCGTACGATAAAACTCTTGCCCAGCATGTAAGAAAGGTATACCTTGTGACAGAATTACCATTGCACTCGCTAGCAGGTGCCGTTTTTTCAAAATCTCTTCTGACTCTTCATTACTGCGCATTAGTTTATCCCACATCGTCATATTGTCATGACATTCTACATAGTTAATGCTTTGCACAGGCTCTAAAAATAAACCTGTTTCTTTCATACTCAAAAGGCTTCCTGCTACTATATACTGCAAATGATTACAGTCTACATGCCCACCAAATGCAAAACCACGCTTATTTATATGAAAGGTACTCCCTTTTATTCCATCACGAAATTGATCATTAAATTGCGCAATATGTGGCATTTTCTTTGCATTATTTAGCGTTGCTTTTTCCTCTAGAGGAAGTGGTGTTTGTAGCTCCCACCCTTCCCCTAATAGCAATGCATCTCGTTTTATGTTTCGCACTTCTTTTTCTATTATGTTCATTGTATCAACATCTAAAATTCCCATTAAGTCGAATCGGAATCCATCAACATTGTATTCAGTAAGCCAATATAAAATAGACTCTACAATGAATTTTCTCATCATTTTTCGTTCAGATGCTATATCATTCCCGACTCCCGTCCCATTAGAAGGCATACCATTTTCACCATGACGAAAATAATATCCTGGGACAAGCTTTTCAAATGATGATAGCTCTCTTTCATAAACATGATTATATACAACATCTATAATTACTCTAATGCCGTGTTCATGAAATGTTTCAATTAACTGTTTACACTCTATTATCCTGTTATACGGGTCAGAGGGATTTGTAGCATAATATCCCGTTGGTGCATTGTAATATAATGGATTGTACCCCCAATTATAGGCAGAAGAAGGATTCGCCTCATCTACACCACCGAAACAATATAAAGGCAATAATTCAACATGTGTGACGCCTAAATCTTTTATATGAGACAAACCTGTCAATGTCCCATTTCGCCCTGTTGTTCCTTCTTCCATTAGCCCTTTATACGTTCCTTTTTTACTCACTCCACTGCTTTGGTGAATAGTAGCATCACGAATATGCAGTTCATACAATATGGCATCTGTCATTGCTTGTAATGGTGGTAATTGCTCTCGTTTCGTTACAGTCGTCTTTTCTAAATCAATAACAATGCCATACTTCCCATTTACAGTTACTGACTTTGCGTAAGGATCCACCGCTTCGTTCCATATTAAATTAATACAAACAAGAAATGTATACTTTTCCCCGGCTAAATCGCCCTGTAATGTATGAGTCCAAACCCCATTTTCTCCTCTATACATTTCATAATCGGTATATTCTTTATCACTTTTATAAATTCTTACTTTCGCAAGTCTCGCAGTTGGAGCCCACACTTTAAATGTCGTTGCTTCCTTTTGGTGTACTGCCCCTAAATCGGTACCTTCGTAATAATACTTTTCATCAAAAGTTGCTGTTCTTATGACAGCACCTATTTGTAAATCCGTTTCTTCATTCCGTTCATCTCGTACTGTATAATATTTCCCCACATCCAGCGGCTCTTCTATAAAGCACTCATACTTCGTTGCATCCGGAAGCGCAATTGTATGAGCAATCGGTAAATCTTTCACGTTACTTCCTTCTTGCAAACGAAATGTCCGACTTGTTCCATACGCATGTGGGAGCAAAATTGTAATTTTATTCATTTCATCTAAATAGGCATCAAATGGACGTTTTACTTTCAACATAAAAAAATCACCATCATTCTTAAAGTTAAATGAAACGAGCTGCAAATGATAAGGCCATTCTTATCAGCAAGACTCTATACAGTAACACATTATTCTTTATAGTATATTCACCTGTATAAAAAACGTTTTCATACATTCTATTTTTGTAATTTTATTTCAGCAATTGCTTTATATTTCGGTGTCTCCTTCACGTGAGATTCGTATAAAGTAATTGTATCCGCTTGGAATAATATTTCAGGCACTTCCTTTATATGCTCTAAATCAAACTTTTCTTCTCCTACCCATTTACGAGCAACAGTAATGTGCGGATGATACGGGCGCGTTTCTAAAGAAAATCCATTCCCTTCACAAATAGCGTGTACTTGCTTTTGCACTTGAAACAAAGCTTGATTCTCGCTTACCTTCGCCCAAAAAATACGTGGCCTATCTTCCATACCGAACGTTGAAAATCCTTGTAACTTGAACGAGAGCTCCTTTGTTTCTGTAAGTGTTTGTAATCCATTCTTTATTCCTTCTAATTGTTCCTCTGTCGCACTCCCTAAAAATGAAAGGGTAATATGATAGTCTTCTTTATGTACCCATGAGCGAAATGGTAATTCTCCCTGCATTTCTTCTTTATAGTTAGACAACACTTCTTTTATATGATTTGGTAAAGTGATTGCGACAAAATAGTGCGGCTCCATGTACATCTTCTCCTTCTTTCTATTGTTGCTTTTCTTTCTTATCTCATTCCATTAAAAAGAATCCAACTTCCCTACAAGTCTAACCAAGTTCAGGTCGCGGTAATAGATGAATTTATATCGACATTTCGACAAGGAATAGCGGCTTAACAACAAACGGCACGTAATAGAAAACCGTCCCAAAATATGTATCGGGACGGTCTTTTATTATTTATATATCCATTACTTCGCTAATTCATGAATTGCTTGCGCGTAAATTGCTGTCGCTTTTAATAAGTCTTCAATTTCAATATATTCGTTTTTTTGATGCGCGAGTTCTTCTTTTCCAGGGAATAGCGGACCAAATGCTACACCAGCTTTCAATGAACGAGCGTAAGTGCCGCCACCAATCGCTAATAGCTCTGCTTTTTCTCCTGTTTGTTCTTCGTATACGCGCTGCAACGTACGAATTAATACGTGGTCTTTATCAACGTGATGCGGACGAGAGTTAGAATAATCCGCTACTTCAAATCCATAATTACTAACGTATTCTTTTAACTTCGCAATCATCTCTTCGAAGTTAGTTGTAACTGGGTAACGCACGTTTAATCCTAAATTGCCACCATTTTCTTTCGTATAAGAAAGACGACCAACATTCACTGTTAACGGACCACTAACTTCATCTTTATAAGCGATAGTAGCCTTTTCACCATAAATATCACCAATAAATGTTTCTGTTGCAAATGTTGCAAACGAAGCTCCCTTTCCATCAAGAGCGACTTTCGTTAAGAAGTTTGCTAGTAATAAACCTGCATTCTCACCCTTTTCCGGAGTAGATCCGTGAGCTGAAATCCCTTTAATTTGCAACGTCACCGTATTACCTTCTACAATCGCTTCACCTATTTTTTTAGCAGTTTGTAAATACTCTTCATATGCTACTGTAAGTGCATTTACATCTTCTCCAGTAATAATCGCTTCTGCAAAATCAGGAACCATATTTAAACGGCGACCTGACTCAAACGAAACAAGTTCATATGTACCTTTCTTCTCTTCACTACCATTTTGCACAACTTGTATGTCAGAAATACCTTTTTCTGCATTAATAATTGGAAAGTCCGCGTCTGGCGCAAAACCGATTGTTGGCATTTCTTCGTTTTTAAAGTAATGATCTACACATTTCCAATTGCTTTCCTCATCTGTCCCTAAAATCATACGAACGCGTTTTGAAAGAGGTAAACCTAATTCTTTCACAATTTTCATCGCATAATAAGCTGCCATCGTTGGGCCTTTATCGTCAATTGCACCGCGTGCAAAAATCTTTCCATCGCGAATATCCGCACTATATGCAGGAGTCGTCCAGCCATCGCCTTCTGGTACAACGTCAACGTGACAAAGAATACCTACTAATTCTTCTCCTTGCCCCATTTCAAGATGACCTGCATACCCTTCTAAATTTTCAGAAGCAAAACCTTCAGTTTCTCCTTTATGTAACATGAAAGATAAAGCTTTTTCTACACCTTCACCGAATGGTGCGCCTTCTTTCGCCGATTCTTCTTCCCATACACTTTTAATTTGTAAAAATTGTTGTGTATCACGAATTAAATCATCTTTTCGTTTCGCAACTTCTTCTGTCCAATTAATTGCTGACATCACGCATCCATCCTTCACTATATTGTTTCTTTCATCATAACAAACCGAAATCTCTTATGCCATACACGAAAACTAAATACCGAACAATTGTAATATTTCAGATATTTCTTATTAGTTTTTCTTTTATTTTTCTAAAAAAATTTGCAGGAATTTGGCGCTTTACGTAGAATTTTATGTGTTAGTTGACTGACCATATATACAATGTCAACTACCAATATTTTTCTATATGAATATTTGTTAAATTTCTGTAAAATTTAAGTAGATTAAAGCATGAATTTTATCATGTAGAGTACAATGGTAGTAACGACCTTCTTTCCTGAATGGGGTCAAAAAAACTAGTAGAGGAGTGGTTTTCTCTTGAAACCTACAACTACTCGTATGCTAACACGCATTAAATCAATTTATATGTACATCAATGAAAACGGAACGGTAACGACGAAAGACCTTGTAGATGAGTTCGGGATCACACCGCGAACGATACAACGTGATCTAAATGTGTTGCAGTTTAATGAACTCGTGTATAGCCCTTGCCGCGGTAAGTGGACAACAACAGGAAAGAAAGTGAGAATGACCTCATAACGAAAAATAATTGTATGTAAATAAATACATACCCCTTTCTAACTCATTAGAAAGGGGTCTTTTCTGCGCCTAAAAACAGCACTATTTTTCAGTATCTACTTGATATGTTTTTAACATCTCTACTTCTTCATCTGTTAGCTCTCGGTATTGTCCAAGTTCTAGCTCTTCATCTAATACTAACGGTCCCATCTCTGTTCTCTTTAGGTAGACTACTTTTTTCCCTACTGCTTCAAACATACGCTTCACTTGATGGAACTTTCCTTCTGTAATGACAAGCTCGATTTCAGAAATATCATCGCTTTTTAATATTGTAAGTGCACCTGGCTTTGTTTCATAGCCATCATCTAAAATAACACCTTTAGCAAACTCTTTTACATCTTCTTCTGTTACTACTCCTGCAACGTGTGCATAATATTTTTTCGGCACATGCTTTTTCGGAGATAACAATTGATGCGATAACTTCCCGTCATTTGTTATTAATAAGAAACCTTCCGTATCAATATCAAGTCTTCCAACTGGGAACGGATTAAAGATCGCATCTTCTAACTCTAATAAATCTATTACCGTTTCATGATTATCATCTTCTGTCGCTGAAATAACGCCTTGTGGCTTATGCATCATTAAGTAAACAAACTCTTTATACTCCACAACTTCACCGTGAATCATAACTTCTTGTTCTTCTACATTTACATGAACCTTTGCATCTTTCACTGGTGTTCCATCAATTTTTACAACGCCGTCTTTTAATAATTTCTTTACTTCTTTTCTACTTCCATATCCCATATTTGCTAATAATTTATCTAATCTCACGCTTTTCACCTTCTTTGTTTATCATAGAAAAGGGGACGTAATTACGCCCCTTTTGATTTCAACTTTATTTTGAATCTATTGCCAAGTTTACGCTGGATTTTCTCTAACGCTTCTCCGCCAAATACTCTTTCAAGTACTCCTGTGCGAATTGCTAACAATCCGTAAACAAGACCACCAATACCTGCACAAATCGCAACTGTAATAAGAGCACCCATTCGGCTATCAGGCGAAATCATGAAGGATAGAATCCATTGTGATAATTTCACAGTAACGACCATTACAAATGTTAATACTGCAATTTGGAATGTTCTCTTATATACAACACCAAATGAATAATTTGCGTATTTTTTAATTTGTTGGTTTGTGTACCAAACAGAAGCTAAGAAACCAACAGCTGTTGCTAGAATCGCCCCTACTGTACCGAAGTAACGAATAAAGATTACGTTACATACAAATTTTAAAATAACACCCATGATAAGCGCGATAATCGCATGCTTTTGTTGGTTAATACCTTGCAGAATTGCCGCTGTTACTGTAAATAAAGCAAATAACAACGCAACCGGTGCATACCACATTAATACTTGTCCACCTAGTGGATCTGAATCGTAAAACGCAGTATAAATTGGATAGGCAAGTGATGAAATACCGACAACTGCTGGCAATGTTAAGAACATATTTGCCTGGAATGTTTGTGTAATTTGTAACTTTAAATAACGGTATTGTTTTTCAGTAAATGATTTTGTAATCGCTGGTACAAGCGTTAAACTAAACGCTGTCGCAAGTGATACAGGAATCATAATTAATTTATGCGTCCACATTGTGAAAATACCGAGAGCTCGCTCTGCAATATCTCCTTGACCAATCGCTTGCATAATTGAGTTAAATGTCAATGTATCAATTTGTTGATATAAAGGAATTGTTAACCCAATTACAACGTAAGGAATCGCATATGCAAATAATTCTTTAAATAATTGAACAGTGCTCACTGTTGATTCAGGTGCAGTTTGTTCAATTAAATATTGATCCAAATGTTTTTTACGTTTTAACCAGTACCAAATTAAGACGCCGAGCGCTCCAACTGCTGAAACGAACGCTGCAAATGTCGCTACTCCTACCGCTGTTGCAACTGTACCGCCAAGTACTTTAATGACGATAAAACTACCCGCTAATAAAAAGACAATACGAATAATTTGTTCAATAATTTGTGAAACAGTAGTCGGCCCCATTGATTGGTGACCTTGGAAATAACCACGAATTAAACTCGCTGCTGGTACAACAATAAGTGCAAAACTTACAAGACGAATAATTGTCGTAACCTCTTCTACATTACTGTGTATACTTTGTTTACCGAGCATTGCTTCTGCAAACAGTGGCGCCGTCATGTATAGAACTAGGAACGACAGAACTCCTGTTACTATCATCATAACCATTCCCGAGCGGAACATTCTCCGGCTCGTTTTATAATCGCCAAGTGCGTTATATTTGGAAACAAATTTGGAAACAGCAAGCGGCACCCCTGCCGTTGCAATACTTAAAAAGATCGTATATGGAATGTATCCATATGTATAGAGCGTTCCGCCTTCTGTCCCTACTAATGCATGAAACGGAAAGACGTAAATCATGCCTAAGAACTTTACTAAAAATGTCCCTAGCGTAACAATAAGTGTTCCGCGCAGAAATTTCGAATCGGACATACAAAAATCCTCCTACATCTACATAAAGTGAAACTTTAATTAGTTGAACTATGCGAGCATTTACGGGCTGCCAAACTCCCTTTTTATTTCTCTTACATCTTAAGGTTTTCGTCTTATGGCCCACAAATAGCAGGATAGTGCTGAACTCTAACTTTTGTATTGTACCACAATTCTCCCTTTAAGCAGTACTTCACTCTATTTTTCTTTTAAGGGAAAACATGCTATTCTTTTAGGCAGGAAATGTAGAAAATGAGGTCGATATATTATGCATTATGATGTTATTGTCATCGGCGGTGGTCCTTCTGGGCTAATGGCTGCAATCGGTGCTGCAGAAGAAGGCGCAAATGTCTTACTTCTTGATAAAGGAAATAAATTAGGGCGCAAACTTGCGATTTCGGGTGGCGGTCGCTGTAACGTAACGAACCGTCTACCACTTGATGAGATTGTTAAACATATACCAGGAAATGGCCGCTTCTTATACAGCGCTTTTTCTATTTTCAATAATGAAGATATTATTACATTCTTCGAAAATCTCGGTGTAAAACTGAAAGAAGAAGATCATGGTCGCATGTTCCCTGTATCAAATAAAGCACAATCGGTAGTAGACGCACTTTTAACACGATTAAAAGACTTAGGTGTAAAGATTCGTACGAATACACCGGTTGAAACGATTGAATATGAGAACGGTCAAACGAAAGCAGTTGTACTACAAACTGGCGAAGTGTTAGAAACAAATCACGTCGTTATCGCTGTTGGCGGAAAATCTGTTCCTCAAACTGGATCTACTGGAGACGGATATGCTTGGGCTAAAAAAGCCGGGCATACAATTACAGAATTATTCCCAACAGAAGTACCAATCCTTTCAAACGAACCATTTATTCGTGATCGCTCCTTACAAGGTCTAGCTTTACGCGATGTAAACTTAAGCGTATTAAACCCGAAAGGAAAAGCTATCATTTCTCATAAAATGGACATGCTCTTCACTCATTTCGGCCTATCTGGTCCTGCTGCACTTCGCTGTAGTCAATTCGTCGTGAAAGCACTAAAAAAGTTTAAAACGAATACCATTCAAATGAGTATCGATGCATTGCCAGACGAAAATAGTGAACAACTATTCCAGCGCATGCTGAAACAAATGAAAGAAGATCCGAAAAAAGGAATTAAAAACGTGTTAAAAGGTTATGTACCTGAGCGTTACTTCCTATTCTTATTAGAAAAAAATGAAATTGATGGCAGCGAACAAGCTGGACAAGTTTCTCACGAAAAGATTCGTGCACTTGTGAAAGACTTTAAAGAATTTACTGTGAATGTAAATGGTACGCAGTCAATTGAAAAAGCATTCGTGACTGGCGGCGGTGTATCCGTTAAAGAAATTAATCCGAAAGAAATGTCTTCTAAATTCACGAACGGTTTATATTTCTGCGGGGAAGTTCTTGATATTCACGGTTATACTGGTGGCTATAATATTACATCTGCTCTCGTTACTGGTAGAATTGCCGGAACAACAGCTGGAGAAAACGCGAAAATGCAATATTAAACTGAGAAACAGGGATTCCTGTTTCTTTTTTTATAGGTACATGAAATTATATCGGCGATTCTGTAAATATATCAGCGATTCTATTACTTATATCGGCGATTTTTCAAATATATCGACTTACCGACAAGAAGCGACAAATATACGCTCCCCTTAACTTCCCATTGCTTTTTTGTTGCTTTATATACCTTAGTACCTTTATATTTTATATTGTTGAATATTTGAAAAAGGGTAAGGGGAAAACATATGAGAAAAAAAGTCATGATGTCTTTAATGCTAATGACGTTTCTTTCTGCAGTAGAAGGAACGATTGTTAGTACAGCAATCCCTCGTATAACGAGTGATTTGTCAGGCGTCGAACTTGTTAGTTGGGTATATGCAATTTATATGCTTGCAACAGCTGTTTCGACTCCAATATACGGAAAGCTCGCTGATTTATTCGGCCGTAAAAAAGTTTTACTTATCGGAGCTACAATCTTTTTAGTCGGTTCTGCACTTTGCGGAGTCGTTACATCGATGGAACAATTAATTTTCTTCCGCGCTCTTCAAGGTATCGGTGCTGGTGCTGTTATGCCGATCACAATGACAATTATTGGAGACTTATATAGCGAAGCGAAAGACCGCGCGAAAGCACAGGGCTGGATGAGTGCCGTTTGGGGTGTATCTGGTGTTATCGGACCGTTAGTAGGTGGATTTTTAGTTGATTCCCTATCTTGGCGTTATATTTTCTTCTTAAACGTTCCATTCGGCATTATCGCTTGCTTAATGATTGCCATTTACTACAAAGAATCTATTAAGCCCGCTAAACACCATATCGACTATCTTGGTGCAACAGTCTTCTCATTAAGTACGATCGCTCTACTATACGCATTATTAACAGGTAGCAGTAAGCAAAACTGGGGAGACATAACAATTATCGGCCTATTAATCTTCGCCGTCGTTTCATTCATTATTTTCTTATTCATCGAGAAAAAATCTCCGGAACCATTAATTCCGCTAGCACTTTTCTCTAACCGTACATTATCTACAATAAACATATTAACACTTATTGCTGGCGCAATGATTATTAGTATTACAATGTACCTTCCAATTTGGAGTCAAGGTGTATTAGGAAAAAACGCAACGGAAGCTGGACTTATTTTAATGCCAATCCCTGTTATGTGGACATTTGGCGCTATCTTCTCTGGTAACTTAGTAGGAAAATTAAAAACGAAACAAATCATTTTACTTGGAGCTAGCATTTTATCAGTCGCTACGTTCTTATTATTTACATTATCAACACATTCACCATCGTTCCTTATTTATGTAGCAGTCGGATTATTCGGCTTAGGAATGGGGCTTGTGACACCGATTTACATGGTAACAATTCAAGCAGCCGTACCAGCTCATACACGCGGTACAGCCGTTGGTTTAAACACATTCATTAATACATTTAGTCAAACGTTAGGTGCTGCAATCTTTGGAACAATCTTCAATACGATGATTCACGCACGTGGCATTAAAAACCTTGATCTTGTATCTGGCGGACACGGCGGGGCTACAGCAAGTGTAGCCACTGAATCACAATCCGCATTAGCAGCAAGTGTACACGTCATTTATATGAGTACTTTCGTATTAGCAGTATGTACATTAATTATCGCTTGGCTTTTATTAAAGCCAGCTATACAAACAAGTGAGCAATAATAAAGAGGATGACCATTTCGGTCATCCTCTTTTTACTCTTCATTCTCCACAATATGTTTCAACATGGACAATTTATTATCCCAAAAACGTTCATAATACGAGAGCCACTGTTGTAATTCCTCTAATGGTTCTGGATGCAAGCGATATATCTTCTCTCTTCCGCTTTTTCTTCCGCTTACTAAATTCGCTTCCGAAAGAATATGAAGGTGCTTTACAACCGCAGTACGACTCATCGGAAAATGATCCGTTATTTTGGAAATCGGTAACTCTTTGTCACTTAATAACCGTATTACTTCTCGGCGGGTTGGATCAGCAATTGCTTGAAACACATCATATTTCGCTGCTGATGAGGACACTTAGCCTTCGACAACCTTTTTCAGTTTTTCGTTTACAATCGCTACCCAGCCACCGCTCATTCTATCGCGAATAATAGAGCTCTTCGCATTCGCTTTCGGAAGAATTTCATCAGGATGTTTCCAGCCGCCGTGAATTAACGTAAATTCTGTTTTATTATCTCCTAGGTCTTTCAAATGAAATGAAACAACCCAGCCATCTGTATCCCATGAGAAAGATAGGTGGTTTGGCTCATCGATTTCTAGCACTTTACATGGTGATGGCCCAAATGGTGATTGCACATGAAATTCATGTCCTACCTCTAATACAAAATCATTTGGCATAAACCATGAAGCAATCCCTTCTGCAGTTGATACTACATTCCATACTTTTTGAATAGACGCGTTAAAAACGATCGTTTGTTTAATATCAGTTAATGTATTTTGTTGTTCCATTTTCATTCTCCTTTATTCGGCAATCAAACATAACACCTTTTGGTTTCATTTCAGATAATATAACACCTTTCAGTTTCATGTCAATACTAACTCTTTTTTAATGTTGAGAAATTCTCAACATTTTTTCAACAGGACAAACACCCTCTGAGCATTCCCTCATAATATACTCACAAAGGCAACAAAAAATAAAAACTTCTCTTAACATGAAACTCCATCATTCATCTTGAAAGAAGCGCCTTACGTATATCATGCGTATTTCGTCTCTCCTCCTTCCCTCAGGGACACTACGCGAGATATGAAAAATCAGAAGGAATATGCCCACCATTTGAGTAGGTAGTTATTTCTCTTCTCCTCAACATTTCCTTAGGAGCGAAATGACTACCGACTCACTTTTTTCAAACAAAAATAAAAAGGGGTTGAACGCTATGTTCTATTGCATTAACTGCTCTGACATTCATCATGAAAAACATCCGAATGATAAAGTATTCAAAAACGGTTTTTATATTGATCCATTTTTAGGTGATCGTTATCACCTCGGTATGTGTAAAGATGCCCAAAATCATGAGACAGGGGAGCCTCTTCTAACGACGAAGAAATTAGGCACAACCCAATCTATTATGAATGTATTACCGACACATGTTGTCCCAACATAAAGCATAAAAAAGAGCTGGGTCATCCAGCTCTTTTTTATGCTTTATAAACGATCATTGCTGAAAAACAATAAATTTGGTTTTCATCATCGTTAATGGAAACACCAACTTGATACTTAATATCTACAAAGTTACTATCATCAATCTTTTTCAAAAAAACATTTACAGCGTCTTCTAAGTCTTTTTCGTGACTTTCATCAAATACTTTTACACGAATCATGTTAACACCATCCTAGATCGCAGCCCTCCGCCGCTTGATTATTGCCACGGTGCGTATCTATGATGCGATAAAATTTTCCGTCTTCATATATATATCCGTCTTCTAACACATATTCTTTACCTTCAGTATAGACATAAAACTTACCTATCATAAATTTACTCGTATATAATTCCAAATAATCTGGCCTAAATTTAGCTACAACTTTATTTGTAATATCAATTTTTATTGTGCGCCCCACCTTCTCTCCCTCCTTTGCAAAGAACGGATTTAGGTATATTGTATTAGCGATTTTACATTTTATGCTTAAAAATAAGTGGATATGCCTTCCTCCCTCACCTGTACTATTTTTCTAAAAAAGTCATACATAAGTAAGAGCAAAAAAATATAAATAAAAAGAGCTTTTACTTATTGACTATAATATTAACATTATGGTATTATATAAAATTTGACATTTTTATATACTTATGATATCATTAAAGATGGTTACCACATATGGAGGTGGATGATTTGTTTCAAATTGGTGATAAAATCGTTTATCCAATGAACGGCGCAGGAGTCATCGAAGCCATTGAAGAGAAAGAAATATTAGGAACTATACGTCAATACTGTGTGATACGCATCATTAGTAAAGATATGCAAGTAATGCTTCCTATGGATCAATTACAAAAATCAGGTATTCGTTATATCGTAGATAAAGGTACGTTAGATGATATACTTCTTGAATTTCAAAACGGGGAATCAGACACATCACTTTCCTGGAAACAAAGATATACAATGAATATGGAAAAAATGAAAAACGGCAATCTGCAAGATAGCGCAGAAGTTGTTCGGGATTTACTTCGCCGCAATAAAGAAAGAGCTTTAAATGCGAGCGAAAAACAAATGCTAGATAATGCCCGAAAAATGATGATCAGCGAAGTTGCACTTGTACAAAATGTTTCTGAACATCAAGCAACAGAATTCCTTCAAGATACAATGAATCATTAAATTTAAAATAGCTGGCCGCTATTTTTTTTGCAGAAAAAAGGACAAAGAGCTAAAACTCTTTGTCCTTTTCTATTACCCGCGCCCTGCTTGAAACGATGGATATAACGTCATTCCACCGTCTGCAAATAGCGTAATTCCAGTTACGTAACTTGCCTCTGAGGAAGCGAGCCACGTTGCGACTGCTGCAATTTCTTCTGGTTTTCCGATGTAGCCCATCGGTATCATACTTTCTACGTCAGCACGTTTTTTAGGATCAGCAAACTTCTCTGCATTAATTGGCGTATTTATTGCACCCGGTCCAATATTATTTACGCGAATGCCTTTTGGTGCGTATTCTAGCGCTAACGTTTCCGTCATCAATTTAATACCGCCTTTACTCGCCGCATAGTGTACAAATAGTGGCCACGGAATTTTCTCGTGAACACTCGACATATTAATGACAGACCCTTTAATATCGTTCTCTACAAAATATTTAATCGCCTCTCTACTTCCTAAAAAAGCACCTGTTAAATTTGTATTGATTACTTTATTCCAGTCTTCAAGCGACATTTCATGCGATGGTACTGCATTTTCTATCCCTGCATTATTAATCATAACGTCGAGCGTACCAAATTCTTTCACAGCCGACTGAATAAGGTTCACAACATCAGACTCAACCGTCACATCACCTTTTACAGCAATCGCTTCTCCGCCTACTTTTTTAATTTCTTCTAATACATCATGCGCTTCTGACTCTCGCGAGCGATAGTTAATCACTACTTTCGCTTTCTCCTTAGCAAATCTTACCCCCATGGCTCTCCCAAGACCAGTTGCTGATCCTGTAATAACGACTACTTTTCCTGCTAAATCACTATACATTCCTATACCTCCTTTAACTTTTTGCAATACCTAACATAATTCCGGCTGCGATAATAAAAACGATACCAATAACAATACCTGTTAATTGGCGTTTCGTTTTCTTTTCACCTAATATAAGAATCCCGCCAAGCGTTGAAATAATAATTCCCATTTGTGATAGCGAGAAACTTGTTGCCACTCCAACACGCGGTTGCGAAATGAATAAAAACATATTTCCAGCTGCCCAAATTAATCCTGGAATAATATTTCGTATTGCATATTTATTAAATGGATGATGTTTAAATGTAAGCAAAATGCCCCCTAACACCATACCAACCGCTTGTGGCAATAAAGCTGACCAACCATCTACGTCAAATAGTCGAATTACTACTACATAAACTAAATAACCGACTGTTGAAATCAATAAAATGATAATACCCCTTTTAAAATTCCCCGCTTGCTCTGCATTCTTTTCTTCTTCACTTTGAAGCGATGTTAAAATAACACCGATAATAATACAAACGAGCGCCAAAACGCCAAGGACAACTGATATTGTCGTGGACCATTCATGAAATACGATGACTCCGAATAAAGTCGTCGCAACTAATTGAAGTCCTGTTGAAATGGGCATCGTTCTCGAAACGCCCATTAAATCAATGCTTTTTAATTGATTCGCCTGACCAAGCGCCCAAAATAAACCTGACACAATTCCAACTCCAATAACAGTAGGAGTTAATACTGGCTTCATAAAAATATAAACAACAATCGAGAAAATAAGTGCACCAAACGTTGTACCGAGCGTTTGACTATACGGTCCTCCGCCCAGTTTCACGTTAAATAGCACAATACTTCCCCAAAATATAGCCGGTAAAATCGCTAAAAATATGTCCATCGCTCATTACCTTTCTTTATTAAATGTTATAAGTTATCACTCTAAATCATTAGAGTGAGCTTTTATTTTTGCTCTTTCTCGTTCACAAACTTTCTCTGCAATAGAACTAGAAACATTCTTTTCTCGCTCCACTTTCTTTATCTTTACGTGATCTAAATGATCTTCCAAAGTAAGTGTAACTTTATCATTCGGCGGATTATGTGCACCTTGGAACGTAAGAAATTGTAACGTAATTTCAAATCTAGGAACGAACTCATCATTCTTGCCGAGACGCTTTACATTTATAACTGAGGCACATTCATATTGATCTTCTGTTACTTGTCTAATAACTGAATAGTACCTATTCGATAATGCACTCTCTAAAAGCTGCTCCCTCGATTCTTTCGCGAAAGAATCACTTGGAGAAAAGAAAAAGACCGAAAATAGCATGATAATAACTACACATATTTTTTTCATAGTACCCTCCTTGTTCTATACGTTAGTGTTCGCAAAACTGCCATAAAAAAACGACTTCCCTTATATAGGAAAGTCGTTTTAATGAATCCAATATTAACCACCGCTCACCGGTGGGATTAGTGCAACAACATCACCAGATTGGACCCTGTCATCTTCATTTGCATATTCTTCATTAATCGCAACCATAATTGGTGCTGCCACTGGTACATTATATTCTTTAGCAACAACATCTTTTAACTCTGCAACCGTAATATTTTCTTTCTCTATTTGCAACTCACTTGTTCCAGCTTCCTCTTGCAAGTGTGCAAATAACAATACTCGAATCATACTTATAGCTCCTTCCCAGGCTCTCCCGCCGGATATGGCGTTTTTTCTAGTTGATCACCAATCCAAGAGTCTCCATCTTCCCAAAACTCCTTTTTCCAAATCGGAACAATTTGTTTTATGCGTTCCATAATATATTCATTCGCTTCATAAGCCGCTTTACGATGCGGTGTTGAAACAGCAACCACAACCGCAATATCAGAAATTTGTAGTGTACCAATGCGATGTGTAATCGCAACGTATGTACCTGGCCACTTCTCTTTCACCTCTGAGCCAATTTTCTCTAGCATCTTTTCTGCCATCGTTTTGTAAGCGACGTATTCTAAGTATAATGTACGACGCCCTTTCGTAAACTCTCTAACCGTTCCAATAAATGTTGTAACAGCACCACATTCACGGCGAATAACCTTCTTCGTTACCTCTTCAACCAAGATTTCTGTATCAATTACTTCATAATACGTATTTGTCATTTCGTACTCCTTACCGTTTGTACAAACCAGTCTATATACAAATCTTCTTCTGTTATATGAAATACTTTATATTCTTCCCGTAAGTTTGCGGGAACATCATACCACGCAATAACCGCTACTATATTCTCTACTTTATGTAAAAGTTCAACGTCTTCAGGAGAACGAAGTAAAACTACTTTTGGATAGCTCTCTTTTTTATAGCCTTCAATTAAAATTGTAACCACTTCAAAAAACTCATATAAGCGAATGATTTCTTGCAACGACCATTTCTCTCTTAATGACGAAAGGGAAAGTAATCCAGCACCTTCTACACTACTGACAACAGCACCAGCCTTTCGGTGCTTTTCACTATCCTTTTGTGCTACTTCTGGAAAACCACCGTGCCCGTGATGTTTAATGGTAGCAACCTTCATTTTCTGTTCAGCTAATGTATGCACGATTTTCTCCACAAGTGTTGTTTTTCCGCTATTTTGATATCCTACTATTTGTAAGATTGAAGGGGCTTTTCCCATGGCCAATCACATCCCTCGGCGTGCTCTAACAATAATACAGATACTTTCATCCCTGCCTCAAATCCTCTCGTTCCTCCAGGTAGCACAATAAAGGCATTCGCATCGGCAAGTGAAGATACCGCACTCGATTTATCTAAACCGACCGGCATCGCTTGTAATGCTCCGTCCATAATTGTCACCTTTGCTCTTACAAAACGAGTAAACGGATTTGGCTTTGGAAAGTCTTTTTGTAAAATAGCATCTGCTCTATATACGTGAGGCTCCTTCGCATACAAATATGTTTTTATAATCGGATGCACAAATAGCTCAAATCCTACGTAACAAGCTGACGGATTCCCTGATAAACCGAAAAGTAACTTTCCGTCAACTTCAGCTACTGTCGTTACACTTCCTGGTCTCATCGCTATTTTATTAAAGAGTACATTCGCTTGTAATCTTTCATAAATAGCCGGCAAGTAGTCATAATCCCCTACCGACACACCGCCTGTCGTAATTAAAATATCAACCTCATTCATCGCTGATTGAACAGCTGCAAAGCATGCATCTAACTCGTCGGCAAGTTGGCCATAATAACGAACTTTCCCTCCGGCTTTCATAATTTGAGCGGCAATCATATACGAGTTACTATTTCTAATTTTCCCCGGCTGTAACGACTCATGTACTTCTAACAGTTCACTTCCTGTCGTCACAATACCAACAACAGGCTGTTTTACAACCTTCACAGTACTATATCCAAACGTCGCTAATAAGGCCGCAACACCTGGATTAATTGCAACACCTTTCTGAACGAGAACTTGACTTTGCTTTATATCTTCTCCTTTAAATGATACATTGTCACCACTGTGAAAAGGACGCTTTAACTTCATATATGTTTTTCCGTTCTTCTCAAAACCTTCCGTCAACTCTAGCATGACGACTGCATTACAATCATCTGGAATAGCTGCTCCTGTCATAATACGAACCGCCTGAAAAGATCCTACTTTTTCTGTAAAAACAGACCCCGCCCCGATTTCTCCTATTACTTCAAACTCAATCGCATTCTCTTGATTTGCTTCCTTCGTATCTTCTGCTCGAATTGCGAAACCATCGTAAGGAGAACGATCGAAATGAGGAACGTCATGATCAGAGATAACATCCTCCCCAAGAATTCTCCCGTAACTTTCCGTAATAGAAACCTCTTCTATTTCACCATTCTTCGCATATTCCATTACTCTCTCTACTGCCTCTGCAACTTGAATCGGAATTCGTTTTTCTACCATCGTTTCTCACCCCATATTTGCAATTTTTTTAATCTCGATTAAACTTTATATATTGAATAGAAATTACTTCAAGGAGGAATTCCATGTCTTCATTCACACATTTTAATGACCAAGGACGCGCGAAGATGGTTGATATAAGCGATAAAAAAGCAACCGTTCGAACAGCAATTGCGTGCTCTAGCATTGTTGTTACAAAAGAAATTTACGATAAAATCTCTCACAATGAAATTGGGAAAGGTGACGTATTAGCAGTTGCACAAATCGCTGGTATTATGGCTGCGAAACGCACTTCTGATATTATCCCAATGTGCCATCCTTTATTGTTAAAAGGTGTTGACGTTTCCTTCGATTGGAAACAATCCGGTGAACAATATCGATTACTTATTGAAGTAAAAGTTAAAACAGAAGGTAGCACCGGTGTTGAAATGGAAGCTTTAACAGCGGCTTCCGCTACCGCTCTTACCGTGTACGATATGTGTAAGGCTGTTGATAAAGGTATGATTATTGGCGAAACGTACTTACTTGAAAAAACAGGTGGAAAAAGTGGAGATTATACGCGAAAAGCTTAATCTTCCCTCTGTTGAACCTAAAGGGCTTCTTTAGGTTCAACCTATATATCTTGCATATAAACGTCTTGCTACATTGATATCATTCGTTCCATGAATAAACGCCCTGCCATCTGTAAATAAAACAAAACGAAATTCCTCTACTGGAAATGATAATAAATACGGAGTAGCTTTTACATCCACACTTCTTTGTAAGCGCTTTTTAATTTCCTCTAAATGAAATTCATTCCGCACACCTGGACGGATTTGTACTGTATTTCGGCCACATAATACTTCTGTTTTCGTTTGTGCTTCAAATGTTAAACTTGGATATGTACGTAATCTTCCGCAAGATAAACACGTTTCTTTTTTCTGTCTATTCACTTTAAATGCCATCTGTTGATTATTCCAAAGGTCAAATGATAACATCGTTTCGCGAAGTGCCCCATAGTCTTCTACTAATATTTTCAGCGCTTCCGTGATTTGATGCGCCACAACTAATTGTACTGCCGGCTGTATAATACCAGCCGTATCACATGTTGCTCCGCTCGCCGGATGCTCCATTAAACAGCGGAAACACGGTGTTTTTCCTGGTAAAATTGTATACGTTACTCCGTAGCTTCCAACGCAACCACCATATATCCACGGAATATTATACTTTTGTGAAATATCATTAATAAGAAGACGCGTTTCAAAATTATCTGTTGCATCTAATATTAAATCTACATCCTTCACTAACTCTTCCATTTCTTGCACTGTTACATCAGTCACAACCGGATTTATTTCCACCTCAGAATTAATCGCTTTTAAATGCTCTGCCGCTGCTACCGCCTTCGGTTTATACTGTTTTGCGTCTTCTTCTGTATATAACTGTTGCCTTTGTAAATTGCTCCATTCTACATAATCACGATCCGCAATTGTTATTTTTCCAACACCTGCTCTAACAATCGCTTCTGCATTTGCCGCACCAAGAGCACCAGCACCAATAATAAGTACATGCTTCTCTCTAATTTTTCTCTGCCCTTCTTCCCCAACACCAGCAAATAATATTTGTCTTGAATATCGCTCCTGCATACGATAGCCCCCTTTCTTATCCTCCTATATAAGACATTTCAATTTTCGGACGATTTTTTGCACTTTCTTCTGTCCGTTCATCCGAATACCTATCTTTTCTATTCATCCATGCATCTTGTATAACACGTAATAACTCATCATCCGAAAGCTCTCCTCTAAGAAGTTCCCTTATATCGAGTCCTTCTGTCGCAAATAAGCAAGTATAAAACTTTCCATCTGCCGAAATTCTCGCTCTCGTACAAGAGGAACAAAATGATTCAGAAACAGAAGTAATAAAACCGACTTCGGTATTTGTTCCAACGTAACGATATCGCTTCGCAACTTCACCGAAATAATTCGCTTCAGCTGGCTCAAGCGGATACACATTATGAATCATTTCAATTAACTCTCGCTTCGTAACAACTTGATCAAAGTTCCATCCATTTGTACTACCAACATCCATAAACTCAATAAACCTAAGTGTGATTCCTTGCTCTTTAAAATATGCAGCCATCGGAAGTACTTGATGATCATTCATTCCTTTTTTTACAACCATATTTACCTTTACATCAAGCCCAGCCTCTTTTGCAGCCATAATTCCCTTTATAACAGGTTTCGTATTAATATTTCGGCCATTAATAGCCTTAAATACATCGTCATCTATTGCATCTAAACTAACATTTACTCTATGTAATCCAGCTTCTTTTAATACTTTTGCTTGCTTCGTAAAATGAATCGCATTGGTCGTTAACCCTATATCTAACAGCCCGTCAATTTTCACGAGACGTGCAATAAGTTTTGCTAAATCTTTACGAAGTAGTGGCTCGCCACCAGTAAGTCTAATTTTTCGTACACCGATGCTAACAAATAATTTTGCCAATCGCTCAATTTCATCAAACGTCAGTAAAAACTCATCTTTCAAAAAAGCATAATCTGGCCCAAACACTTCCGCTGGCATACAATATGTACATCTAAAATTGCAACGATCAATGACAGATATGCGTAAATCTTGAAGTGGGCGTCCAAAAAAATCTGTAACCATCTCCTGCATCGCCACCCTCCCTTTCTGCCAAATTTCTCTCTTTTCATTCTATTATAATATATTTTCGAACCGCGATGTTTTTGCTCATGTGAATAAAGTAAAACTTTCCTAATCAATGAGACTACATACAAATAAGGAGATAAAAAACCTTGAAGCATAGAAGCTCCAAGGTTTTCTTCTTATTAACTCAATCTAATAATCGTTAAAGTAGCTCCTGGCGTTGCCGTAGATAATGTAGCGATTGCAACTAATCCAAATAACTGTAGACTAATAGCAGCTCCAGCAGGTAAATTAGCAATGATCGTTGCACTAAATGAACCAGTAGCAACTGTCGGAGCATTTATCGTTCCCGCAAGCGGACTGCCATTTACAGTTATACGAGAACTTACAAGTAATCCTGCCGTTAGATTAATTGTATAAGCTATATAATAATTCCCTGCATTCGCAACTGTAAATACAGTATTTCCTCCGCTAACAGTAATTCCTGGACCAATATTTTGATTGTTCGGTAATGGTACATTCGTACCACCTAATAAAACGGAAATAGCGGTTCCTGATGTATTATTCGCAAATGCATACGTTGCAGTTGTACTAACTCCGGTCGCCCCGGTCGCTCCAGTGGCTCCAGATCCGGTTGGACCTGTATCTCCAGTTGGACCTTGTGAACCGGTTGCTCCGGTTGCCCCCGTTGGACCTTGAATTCCTTGCGGGCCTTGAATTCCTTGGGGACCTGTCGCTCCGGTTGCTCCCGTTGAACCTTGAATTCCTTGCGGGCCTTGAATCCCTTGTGGGCCTTGAATTCCTTGGGGACCTGTCGCTCCGGTTGCTCCTGTAGCTCCCGTTGGACCTTGAATTCCTTGCGGGCCTTGAATTCCTTGTGGGCCTTGAATTCCTTGGAGACCTGTCGCTCCGGTTGCTCCTGTAGCTCCCGTTGGACCTTGAATTCCTTGCGGGCCTTGAATTCCTTGGATTCCAGTTGGGCCTTGTGGGCCGGTCGGACCTATCTCTCCTTGTGGACCTTGGATTCCCTGTGTGCCTTGTGCTCCTGTTGCCCCCGTCGCTCCTTGGATTCCTTGAGGACCTTGGGGACCTTGAATTCCTTGTGGGCCGGTTGGACCTATGTCGCCTTGTGGGCCTTGAATTCCTTGGGGACCTTGTGCTCCTGTTGCCCCCGTTACTCCTTGGATTCCTTGGGGACCTTGAATTCCCTGTGGACCGGTTGGACCTATCTCTCCTTGTACTCCTTGGATTCCTTGCGGACCCTGTAAACCCGTCAATCCGGTTGCTCCCGTTGCTCCTGTCGCTCCTGTCACTCCAGTTGAGCCTGTCGCCCCGGTATCTCCTGTTACTCCTGTCGCACCTGTTGCTCCTGTCGGGCCAGGTGGTCCACCAGATGGACCTGTTACTCCCGCCGGACCTGATGGCCCCGTTGGGCCGGTCGGCCCTGCTGGTCCTCCAGATGGACCTGTTACTCCCGCCGGACCTGTTACTCCTGTTGGACCTGTAGCGCCTTCCCCTGTCGCACCTGTTGCTCCCGTATCTCCTGTTGCCCCCGTCGGACCTTGGATTCCTTGAATTCCTTGTGGACCTTGCACTCCTTGTGCGCCCGTCGCTCCTTGAATTCCTTGTACTCCTTGCACTCCTTGGGGCCCCATCGGACCGGTTGGACCTATCTCTCCTTGTACTCCTTGCACTCCTTGGGGCCCCTCTGGACCGGTTGCTCCTATTTCCCCTTGTATCCCTTGAATTCCAGTTGCTCCTTGCGCTCCAGTTGCTCCCGTTATCCCTTGCACACCTTGTATTCCCTGTATTCCTTGTGGACCTTGTGGGCCTGTTGCTCCTACCGGTCCTTGAATTCCTTGTATCCCCTGAGGACCCTCTGGACCCGTTACTCCAACTGGCCCTTGAACACCTTGTATTCCTTGCGGACCCTGAAGTCCCTCTGGGCCTTCTGGACCGGTTGGACCTATGTCGCCTTGTACCCCTTGGATTCCAGTTGCCCCTTGTGGCCCAGTCGGACCTATGTCACCTTGCGGACCTTGGATTCCCTGTGGGCCTTGTGCTCCTGTTCCCCCTGTCGCTCCTTGGATTCCTTGAGAACCTTGTGGGCCTTGAATTCCTTGTGGGCCGGTTGGACCTATGTCGCCTTGTGGGCCTTGAATCCCTTGCGGACCTTGATCTCCTGTTGCCCCTGTTACTCCTTGAATTCCTTGCGGACCTTGAACACCTTGTGGGCCGGTTGCTCCTATATCTCCTTGCACTCCTTGAAGTCCTTGCGGTCCCTGTAAGCCCGTCACCCCAGTTGCTCCTGTTGAACCAGTCGCTCCTGTCACTCCAGTTGGGCCTGTAGCCCCAGTATCTCCAGTTGCTCCTGTCACACCAGTTGCTCCTGTTGGTCCAGGTGGTCCACCGGATGGACCTGTCACTCCCGTCGGACCTGATGGCCCCGTTGGACCAGTCGGTCCTGCCGGTCCTCCAGAAGGACCCGTGACCCCTGTTGGACCGGTTACTCCTGTCGGTCCCGTGGTTCCTTCCCCTGTTGCTCCGGTTGCACCCGTATCCCCTGTTCCTCCTGTTGGACCTTGGATTCCTTGAATTCCCTGCGGCCCCTGTACTCCTTGTGCTCCCGTCGGCCCTTGAATTCCCTGAACACCTTGCACTCCCTGTGCACCCATTGGACCTGTTGGACCAATCGCCCCTTGAGCACCTTGCACTCCTTGAGGCCCCTCTGGACCCGTTGCTCCTATTTCCCCTTGTATCCCTTGAATTCCAGTTGCTCCTTGTACTCCAGTTGCTCCCGTTATCCCTTGCACACCTTGTATTCCCTGTATTCCTTGTGGACCTTCTGGACCTGTCGCTCCTACCGGTCCTTGAATGCCTTGTATCCCCTGTGGCCCCTCTGGACCCGTTGCTCCAACTGGTCCTGGCACCCCTTGGATTCCTTGCGGACCTTGAAGTCCTTCTGGGCCTTCTGGTCCTGTTGGTCCTATATCTCCCATCGGACCTTGGATTCCTTGAACTCCTTGTGGTCCTGTTTCTCCCGTTGGACCTGGTATTCCTTGGATTCCTTGTGGACCTTGATCACCAGTTGCTCCTGTCACACCTTGTGGTCCAATAGCCCCTTGTATACCTTGCGGGCCTTGATCACCAGTTGCCCCTGTTACCCCTTGAATTCCCTGAACTCCTTGTATTCCTTGTTCACCAGTTATGCCCGTCGGACCGGGAATACCTTGAATACCTCGCGGACCTTCTGGACCTGTTGGTCCTATTGGGCCTTGAACCCCTTGTATTCCTTGTGGACCCTGTACTCCCGTTGCTCCTGTACTTCCTGTCGGACCAGTATTTCCCGTCGCTCCTGTACTACCTGTTACACCAGTATTTCCCGTCGCTCCTGTTGCCCCTGTACTTCCACTCGGTCCACCGCCCGGACCTGTCGCCCCAGTTGGCCCCGTCGGACCAGGAGGTCCTCCTGACGGGCCAGTTATCCCTGTTGGACCTGTTACTCCAGTCGGACCAGTTATCCCCTGACCTGTCGCTCCGGTTGCCCCTGTATTTCCACTCGGTCCTTGTGGTCCTTGTATACCTTGTGCCCCTTGTATCCCTTGAGGGCCAGTTGCTCCTGGTACCCCTTGCACTCCTTGTATTCCTTGAGCCCCCTCAGGTCCAGTAGCTCCAATCGGACCTTGTAATCCCTGTATACCTTGTATACCTTGTGCCCCTGTTGCTCCTGTTGGACCAATCGGACCTTGTAACCCCTGCACACCTTGAGGTCCTGTCGCTCCAGTTTCTCCCTGTGGCCCTCTCAATCCTTGTGGTCCCTGCTGTCCTTCTGGTCCCGTTGCACCTATTGGTCCAACTAATCCTTGTATCCCTTGCACACCTTGAGGTCCTGTCGGGCCCATCTCCCCCATCGGACCTTGTAAACCTCTTGGTCCTTGAGGGCCTGTTGGACCTTGGGGACCGGTTGGGCCAGTAATCCCAATGCCAGTAAATCCCGTTGAAACGGGTGGAAAAGTAGGCCCAATAAGATTTGGTGGAATTCTGAAATTAGAGTTTAATGAATGTTTTTTATCGCGCTCTTTCACACTTTCACCACCTGCACACCATCTTTTTTACATAAAACAAACCTCTTCTTCTTAATATGTATTTACAAAAACAAACTCAAAGACTATTTTTATTTGAAATAATAAAAACTCCCTTAAATCCTTAAGGGAGTCCAGCAACTGAATCCATATTATCTGTATTAGGAACGGCTTGTGCTATACCGGATGCATTTACACTTTGCCCCGTATTTGTTCCTGTTACAGTACCAGCAGGAGTGCCTCGTGTATATGTTGTCGTCACCGAATCACCTGGCTGTAAACAAAGCTTCGTCTCCGTTCCGATTACTGTAACAACATCAATCCAAGTACACCCCATTGAACCACTATACGATTTCGAAGCAGTAAATGAAGTATCACTCAAATTATCACCAGTAAATATATTCCCAGTGTTATTTACAATAACAAACTCTTTTATATGAGCAGGCATAATTACACTCTACCTTTCCACTATGAACCTAATGTACGTGTACTCGTTGCTAATGGCGGAAGAAACACTGATGTTCGAATTACCTCTTCTGGCTGTCTTTTCCCATTTAAAAAAATAGCTGCACTTGATCCTCCAGCACCTGCATATACTTTCGCTACAGCTAAAGGTGAGATATCATAACAATCACCGACATTAACAGCTCCTGTATTATTCATAATTTTCACTTTACGCAATTTAATCCCCATTTCCCTATCCCCCTTTTGTACACTGTATGCAAAAGAAAAAAACTTGAAACAAACACGTTTCAAGTTTTTTAAGCTACTTATTTCGTTTCTCCCTCATATTGAAGCATACCGCCAACCATGTTCACTGTTTTAAATCCTTGCTCATTTAAATAATGGCATACATTTTCACTGCGCATTCCCGAGCGACAAATAAAGATATACTCATTCTCTTTATCAAAGAAATCTACTTTATTTGGGATATCGCCCATTTTAATATGTACAGCTTCTGGAATTTTCCCTGCTGCTACTTCTTCATCTTCCCTTACGTCTACTAGAAATAATGTTTCTCCATTCTCTAAACGTTCTTGCACTTCTTCTGTAGTAATTGTTTTAACTTCTGTCATATGTCGTTCCTCCTTATATACAATAAAGCCTTTAGTTTCTTCTTTTAAATAATCATTTCTAATCAATTTTAGCATGCGAAAGAAAGAACGCAAAGAATGCAAAATTTATTTCTCAATTTTCTCGCAAAACTTATTCTTTACAAACATAACTCGTGCATTGTATCCTCAATATACTTGTTTTATGAAAGGAGTCAATGAAAATGACACTTTTTCTTTTCATTATGAGCATCATTTTCTTACTCGCTGCAATTATTGCGCTTAGTATGAAAAATAATAAAAAGATAAAATCACCACAAGAAATGTCATTCTTATTTCTATTGCTTAGTATCGCATTCTTCGGTATAGCAATTGCCACATATATTTTCCGTCTACAAATCATGTAAAAAAAGGTGCCTACTACATACACTGCACCTTTTTCACATCATTTATTTTCTACACAAAACTAGACACCTTCCGATTTAAAAATTCATAAACTTTCTTTTCAAATAAATGAGTATCAAATGCTCCCGCCATATGCCCATTTCTACTTTCTATCTCATACACTTCCGCATACTTCCCTTGTTTTTGCAATATGTCTACCATTTTGTAATTATAACGTGACGGCTGAAGTAAATCTTGTTTACACGGAATCATAAGTACATTTGCTTCTACCTTAGAAAGGGCCTCTTCTAAAGATGAAAATCCATGCGCAATATCATGTAATAAAACTGCTTTCGCAGTGTACATCCATGAATTTGCATCTACTAAAGCTATATTTCCATATGTCACTTTATTGATTTCTTTCTCAAATGATGTTAATGCAGCAAATGTTTCATAAGGTTCTTTCTCTATACTATTACGGGGGAATGTCGTTTCATAAAAATGCTCATCAAAGGCGTTCATAAACATCATTTTATTCGCCAAATGAAGTCCCTTCGTTGGCTGCTCCTCTCCATATTTTCCACCCTTCCAACTTGGATCTAGTTGAATAGCCTCAATTGCATTTTGCGCTACATTTACCGACGTAATAATTGGATTTTGCGGATTCGTAATAACCCCAATCATCCGCTCTACCATATGAGGATAATGAACGGCCCATTGTTGCGCAATCATCCCGCCAGCTGACGGTCCCATGACAGCATGTAGCCTTGCGATTCCCATATCTTTTATTAACTCATATTGCATACGAGCTACATCAAGAAATGTAAAAACCGGAAAATCCATCGCATATTCATCTCCAGTTCTCGGATTAATTGATTTCGGTCCCGTTGTAATTACATAAGGGTTCTTCACCTGCACATTACAAAGATTATCAGTGCATATAACGAAGTATTTATTTGTATCAATTGCTTTTCCGGGTCCAATTAAACCATCCCACCAACCAGCCTCCTCATCATGCGCTGTATATTTTCCTGCCGCGTGACTAGTTGCACTAAAGTAATGACAAATCAAAATCGCATTTGACCTCTCTCTATTTAAAGTACCGTACGTCTCATACCCCATTTGAACAGGAATTCCCCTACCAGTTTGAAATGTAAACTCTCTTAAAACAAACTTCTCTTTTTTCACAAATTGCACAGACCCGCCCTCTTCCTGACATAGTATGAACTGCTTACTAAAGGATTTTTTCTATGCAAACCAATCTCCTCCTTCTTTTCATAAATAAATGAATAATATACAAAATTAGCCACAAAATAGCACTATATTACAAAATTAAAGAGGGCATACATATGATTTGGAATTGGCTACGTAAGAAAAAAAAATCAAACAAAACAGAGGAAAACGAATCAGGTAACTCGGAGCAACAACTTAACTATCAAGAGGATGATAACCAAAAACAGACTAGAAGTATGAAACATAATAAAGATAACAATGGAGAACAAAAAAAAGAGGAACACACGGAGTCTTCTCAAGGTCAGCAACAACATGCTAAGCAAAATGAATCGAATCAGGATAAACAACAACACTCTAAGCAAGATGAGTCGGCTCAAGAGAAACAACAAAATTCTAAACAAGGCAACTCAGTCCAAGAGAAGCAGCAACACTCTGAACAAGATGATTCTGATCAAAATAAACAACAGCACGCTAAGCAAAACGGCTCAGCTCAGGATAAACAGCAAGATTCTAAGCAAGGCGACTCAGCTGAGGATAAACAACAACACTCTAAACAAGACAACTCGGATCAAGAGAAACAGCAAAACGCTAAAGGTAATAGTATTTATGATTTTACGAAACCAGAAAAAGATCGTATTCATTCTCTACAAGATTTAATAGAGAAACTCAAAAAGTCTAGTGATTTTGTTAATTATCATACATCTGACGATGAAACGATGCCTTATTGGATTTCTTACTATCGACCTTCACTTGATGGTGAGAAGTTGCAAAAGTATTTAATGCCTACTCTATTAGAACGACCTAACGCTTCATTAGAAGAGCTGAAAGAACATATTCCGATGAGCGGCATTACAATTACGAACGATTTACAAAAAATTGAGGATATGGTTTTAAAGGGGCATGCGATTGTTCAAGTAAATCAACAAGATCAAAAGTGTATGCTCGCCAACATTGCAATTGATAATTATCGTGCACCAACTCCTCCTTTAAATGAATCGACTGTTATCGGTCCTCAAGAAGGTTTCGTAGAAGATATCGATACAAATATTAACTTAGTTCGGAAACGTCTTCCTGTTTTAGATTTACAAACAAAAGAAATGATTGTGGGCGAATTTTCCAAAACAAAAGTTGTCATGATGTATTTAGACAACCTCGCTGAAAAAGAGAATATAGATTTTCTCGAGGAATCATTACGCGCTCTTGAATATGATCAAATTAATGATAGTGCTTATATACAAGAACTAATGGGAGAAAAATCAATTTTCCCTCTCTATATCAATACAGAACGTACTGATAGAGTTACAAAAGCACTCATTGATGGAAAAATCGCGATTTTTGTGGATGGTTCTCCAAGTGTCCTACTAACACCTGTATCCTATTTCGATTTTTTCATTTCCCCAGAAGACTATAACGTCTCCTGGATGTACGCTACATTTTCAAGGGTTTTAAGATTAATTGCCGTTCTATTTTCAATTTGCGCTACACCGTTATACGTTGCAGTTTTAAATTATCATTATGAACTTATTCCAAGTGATTTACTTGAAACTTTGATTTTATCAAGAGCACAAGTACCGTTCCCACCTTTAATCGAAGCACTATTTTTAGAACTTGCAATCGACTTATTAAGAGAAGCTGGCGCGAGGTTACCGATGAAAGTTGGTCAAACGCTCGGTATTGTAGGCGGTATCGTAATCGGGCAAGCATCTGTACAAGCTGGTTTAACGAGTAATATTTTATTAATTATCGTTGCCTTATCAGCACTCGCTTCCTTTATTACACCTATTTATAAAATGGGTAATGCGGTTCGACTACTACGTTTTCCTTTTCTTATGTTTGCAGAAATAGGCGGATTGTTCGGGATTTCTCTTGGATTTATCTTTTTATTTACTCATCTATTTAGACTTACTTCCTTACGTAAGCCGTACGCTTTGTTTTATCCGACGAGGCAACAATCGGTTAAGGACTCTTGGATTCGTTTTCCCTTAACAATGATTGATACAAGGGATGTACAAGCGAGGCCACAACATGTAAAAAAATCAGCAAAAGGGATTTCAACAAAACATAAATCCGACTTCGACGATTAAGAAATGAGGTGCATTGATGAGTAAAGTTCAAGAAAAATATCAAATATCTCCTGTCTTTGTCTTCTTCTTAATTCACGGTGCACAGTTTGGAGCTGGCGTTCTCGGCTTCGCTCGAATTACTGCCAAGGCCGCTGGATACGACGGCTGGATGGGCGTTCTAATCACAGGACTCTGTATCCATCTCCTTATATGGATGATGTATTTTTTATTAAAAGAAACAAACGGAAATTTAATTGATTTACAACGACAAACGTTTGGAAAGTGGATAGGGAATGTCTTTAATATTATCTTTGCAGCTTATTTTTTAATCGTCAGTATTTCGGTCATTCGAACGTATGTTGAAATTATTCAAGTATGGATGTTCCCAACTGCTTCCACATGGATGTTAACACTCTTTTTATGCTTAGTTAGCTATTACATTGTCTCTTCTGGATTTCGTGTCATTACCGGTATTTGCGTCATCTCTGTTGGTGGTACATTAGGATATTTATTTCTAAGCTTATTCGTTTTGAAATATTCACATTGGGATAATTTATTACCTATATTCACACATTCGTTTTCAGACATTTTAAAATCCGCTCACGTGTCAGTCTACAGTATGACCGGTTTTGAGATTTACCTCATGGTGTATCCATTTGTGAAAAAGCCTATGCAATCTCATAAATACGCTCAGCTTGGAGCACTATTTTCAAATCTTCTATATTTATTTAGTACCCTTTTAGCCTTTGCATTTTTTAGTGAAAAACAATTGTTAAAAACGATATGGGCCCAACTTTCTATGACTCAAGTCATTCAATTACCATTTATAGAAAGACTTGAATATATTGCAATTTCAGGCTATGCACTCGTTATTGTTTCAAGTTTTATCCTCCCTTTATGGGCAGCAACGAGAGCAACACATGAAATATTCCGTGTAAAACAAAGAGGTATTTTAATCGCTTTTATGTTTATCACTCTCATTATTTCACAACTTTTAACAAACAGACACGATATTAATAACTTTATTAGTAATGCATCGAAGGTTAGTTTTTGGCTCGTTTATGTATACATCCCAATCCTATTTATTATTGTGTGGGTGAAAAGAAAATGGAAAAAATCAAAAGCAAATTAATACTTATTTCTTGTATAGCACTTTTTAGTTTAACTGGATGTTTACAAAAAAATATTATCGATGATGTACAACTTATTCAAGGAACCGTTTTTGATGCAGCAAAGGATCATAAAGTAAAAGTGACATTCGTTTGTCCCATTCAGAAAAAGGGAAATAAAGTTCAAGTTTTTGAAGGCACCGCAAATGCGGTAAAACAAGTAAAAGCAGACACATCTTTAGAATCTTCTCAACCATTTGCTAGCGGACAAATGCGTGTTGCTTTATATACGATAAGACTTGCCAAAAAAGGCATGTCTACTTCATTCGATACATTACTTCGAGATGTGAATATAGGGAACGCTTTATATGTTGCTTTACTTGAAGGTAATGGTACTGAACTTTTGAAAGGTAAATATTCGACCTCATACAACGTTGCAATTTATATAAAAAAATTGTTAGAGCATAACATGGAAACTGGTCCTTTACCAACGGATAATCTGCATGTAGGAGCATTCCGTTATTATCAAGAAGGGAAGGACTACTATATTCCAATTCTAAAGAAACATGGTGATAAAATAAAAATCACCGGAATTGGCCTTTTTAAAAAGGATAAATATATCGGTAAAATTGCGGAAAAAGATATGTTCATATTTAAAGGACTATTAGAAAAACATAAATTGGATTCACATGAATTTAAAACCGATTCTGCATACGTAATGATTAATAATATTCATTCCGTTCCAACTTACGATATAAAAATTAAAAATGGAAAACCTTCTTTCTTCATTCACGTTCATCTTGAGGCGCGAATTCAAGAACTATCGAAACCAATTAACTTAGAAAATAACAAGAACTCAAAAAATATTGAGAAGGACGTCCAAAAACAACTGGATGCTCAAGCTAAGAAATTAATTAAGCAGTTTAAATCTTTAGACGTCGATCCTCTCGGGCTAGGAGCTAAATATAAACAACATTATCGCCCATTCAAGTTAGAAGAGTGGAGACAAATGTATAAAGATGTTCCAGTTACTATAAAATACACCGTAAATATTACAAATTCTGGTGTAATTGAATGAGAAATGATTGAACTCCTCTCCCCGGCATGATACAACGGAAAGAGGAGTTTTTATTTTAGATAGAGAGAGAAGATATTTATGGGGGAGCTTATGTCTAAAAAATTAGTAAAGCCTATTTTAAATGGTATTTTATTTCTCGTCGTCTTTTTATTTGCTCATACATACTTAAAAAATGTTTCCTTCACACGTTACTTGCTTGTCGTTATACCAATGTTACTCGTCGGTATTTTTGGCATCGATCTTATTTCATCGCTTTTAATAAAAAAAGAAGAATAACGAGCGAACATCTTATTTCGATAAGATGTTCTTTTCATTTCATAATCACCCTATGTTACAATGAGATTCGGACAAAGCGAGAAAGGATGAAACAACATGACAAACGAAAAAGGTTTAGATAAAGGATACGAACTTGTTGCAAAAATGCATAAAGAGTTCGGACACCCCGTGACAAATACTCCAACAAAACTAACAGAAGAACGTGCAAAAATCCGTGCAAGTTTTATGCAAGAAGAGCTAGAAGAATTTCTAGAAGCAACGACCGTTGAAGATCAATATGATGCACTAATTGACCTTATTTACTTTGCATTCGGAACATTTGCTGAAATGGGCGTACGTCCTGATAAAGGATTCGAAATTGTAAATAACGCAAACATGGCAAAACTATTCCCGGACGGGAAACCTCGATTCCGTGAAGGCGATGGCAAAATTCTAAAACCAGAAGGCTGGCAAGCACCAGAACCACAACTTCGTGCTGAAATCGAACGTCAGCGCCAAGAAGCTGAAAAAAACTGCTAGGATTTCCTAGCAGTTTTTTATTATGTCTGTTTTTCTGCAATTCATTAATGACCAACGTGTCCAGCGTGCCCTGCTGCTCCACCAATACTAGCCGCTCCTGCCGCTGCCCCTGCTCCTCCTGCTCCAATTCCACCTGTCCACGGAGAAGATTGTTGTTGTTGATACTGTTGATACTGTTGGTATTGTTGGTGCTGTTGGTGCTGTTGGTGCTGTTGGCCATGTTGGCCGTGTTGGCCTTGATGACCGTGGTGGCCGTGTTGACCTTGGTGACCTTGGTGACCTTGGTGACCTTGGTGACCTTGGTGACCTTGGTGACCTTGGTGACCTTGGTGACCGTGTTGGCTGTGGTGACCATGTTGACCTTGGTGACCCTGTTGGCTGTGGTGACCATGTTGACCTTGGTGACCTTGGTGACCTTGGTGACCTTGGTGACCTTGGTGACCTTGGTGCATTTGATAAAGAACAGCTTGCGGATGAATGTGGTGGTGACCGTGGTGATGTATTTGTTGTTGATGACCATGGTGGCCGTGTTGACCTTGGTGATGATGGTGTCCATGATGACCGTGTTGACCTTGGTGATGATGGTGTCCATGATGACTGTGTTGCCCTTGGTGATGATGGTGTCCATGATGGCCATGTTGCCCTTGGTGATGATGGTGTCCATGATGGCCATGGTGACCGTGATGGTGGTGATGTTCATGATGACCGTGAACAACTTGCGGATACCCACCTATCCCTCCAGCTACAACACCTACTCCTGGTATCGGAAATCCTGTCTGCACTCCTCCAACGAAAGAAGGAAATGTAGTTGGTGCTCCTACTGGAAATCCTGTCTGTACGCCAGCTACTGATGTTGGAAAGCTTCCTGTTACTGTAGGCATTCCAGCCCCTGATGTCGAAAAGCCTCCCATTGATGTCGGCATTCCAGTTTGCATGCCAGCTACCGATGTTGGAAAGCCTCCTGCTGCTCCACCCATCCAGCTCGGAATCCCACCGTATCCTTGTTGGCCAGCTCCTCCCATTAACATCATTTGTTCATAACTACCCGATCCACCTCCGAAGAAGCCATGTGGTGCATTATTATCCATCCCTTTCATTCCTTTCACCTCTTCTACTCATTTTAGCCTACCTTTTTTATCATATTTCCTATAGAAAAATAGGTGTTTGTCTGTATGGGAATTCCGCTCTTTTATTTGTACGTAATGAAATAATTGAAACTTAGACTAAGGTAATCCAGAAATTATTTTCTACACAAAAAAGCTCAGAGTATAAATACTCTGAGCTTTTATTTAGAATGAATTAGTTTGCAACAACGTTAACAAGTTTTCCAGGAACAACAATTACTTTACGAACTGTTTTCCCTTCAATTTGGTCTTGAATTGCTTCAAGTGCAAGTTGTTCCATTTCTTCTTTTGATGCGTCTTTACTCATTGTTAGTTTTGCGCGAACTTTACCCATAACTTGAACAACGATTTCAACTTCATCTTCTACAAGTTTAGACTCATCAAATGTTGGCCAGCTTGCATATGTGATTGTTTCATTGTATCCAAGTTTGCTCCATAGCTCTTCCCCAATGTGAGGTGCAACTGGTGCAATCATTTTTACGAAACCTTCTACGTATTCTTTCGGAAGTGTTTCAGCTTTGTATGCATCGTTGATGAATACCATCATTTGAGAAATCGCTGTGTTGAAGCGAAGCTCTGCATAGTCTTCTGTTACTTTCTTCACTGTTTGGTGGTAAGCTTTTTCAAGCTCTTTATTTGGTGCATCCGTAATTTTCTCACTTAATTCACCGTTATCTTGAACGAATAGACGCCATACGCGGTCTAGGAAACGACGAGCTCCGTCAAGACCATTTTCAGACCAAGCGATTGAAGCATCTAATGGTCCCATGAACATTTCGTATAGACGAAGTGTGTCTGCACCGTGGCTTGCTACAATATCATCAGGGTTTACAACGTTACCTTTTGATTTACTCATTTTCTCGTTGTTTTCACCTAGAATCATACCTTGGTTGAATAATTGTTGGAATGGCTCTTTCGTTGGAACTACACCGATATCGTATAATACTTTATGCCAGAAACGAGCATATAGTAAGTGAAGTACAGCATGCTCTGCTCCGCCGATATAAATATCAACTGGAAGCCATTGTTTTACTTTTTCAGGATCCACAAGTGCTTCGCTGTTGTTTGGATCGATGTAACGTAGGTAATACCAGCAGCTACCAGCCCATTGTGGCATTGTATTCGTTTCACGACGACCTTTTTTACCAGTCTCAGGATCAACAACATTTACCCACTCGTCAATGTTAGCAAGTGGTGATTCACCAGTACCTGAAGGACGGATGTTTTCTGTTTTCGGAAGAACTAATGGTAATTCTTCTTCTTTCACAGCTGTCATTGTGCCATCTTCCCAGTGGATTACTGGAATTGGCTCACCCCAGTAACGTTGACGGCTGAATAACCAGTCACGTAGACGGTACGTTACTTTTTGATTTCCTGCGCTTGTTACTTCAAGCCATTCAATCATTTTTGCAATTGCTTCTTCTTTATTTAATCCATCAAGGAATGCTGAGTTTACGTGTGCACCATCACCTGTGTACACTTCTTTCGTAATGTCTCCGCCTTTTACAACTTCCTTCATTGGAAGATTGAATACTGATGCGAATTCATAGTCACGCTCATCGTGAGCTGGAACTGCCATTACAGCACCTGTTCCGTAAGTTGCAAGAACGTAATCAGCGATCCAGATTGGTAATTTCTCACCGTTTACTGGGTTAACTGCGTAAGCACCAGTGAATACACCAGTTTTTTCTTTCGCAAGTTCTGTACGCTCTAGGTCACTCTTCATTTTTACAGCGTTAATGTAAGCTTCTACCGCTTCTTTTTGTTCTGCTGTCGTAATTTCTGCAACAAGTGCATGTTCCGGAGCAAGTACACAATATGTTGCACCAAATAGTGTATCAGGGCGCGTTGTGAAAACTGTGAATTTCTCGTCTGTACCGTCGATATTGAAGTGTACTTCTGCACCTTCAGAACGACCGATCCAGTTACGTTGCATATCTTTTAAACTTTCTGGCCAATCAAGCTCATCTAGATCTTCTAATAGACGATCTCCGTAAGCTGTAATTTTTAACATCCACTGTCTCATCGGACGACGCTCAACTGGATGTCCACCGCGCTCACTCTTACCGTCAATAATCTCTTCGTTTGCAAGTACTGTACCAAGTGCTGGGCACCAGTTTACAGGTACTTCATCAACGTAAGCTAAGCCTTTTTCAAATAGTTTTAGGAAGATCCATTGTGTCCACTTGTAGTAGTTTGGATCTGTTGTATTTACTTCACGGTCCCAATCGTAAGAGAAACCTAATGATTTAATTTGGTTACGGAACGTATTAATATTATGCTCTGTAAATTCAGCTGGGCTGTTTCCAGTATCAAGTGCATATTGCTCTGCTGGAAGACCGAATGCATCCCATCCCATTGGATGAAGAACGTTATATCCTTGCATACGCTTCATACGAGATAAAATATCTGTCGCTGTATATCCTTCTGGATGTCCTACGTGTAGGCCTGCACCTGATGGATATGGGAACATATCTAGTGCATAAAATTTTGGTTTTTCTGTCTCATCTGGCGTACGGAATGTTTTATTCTCTTCCCAGTACCCTTGCCACTTCTTCTCAATTTCTTGATGATTAAAGCTCATGAGATACCCTCCTTGAAATTATATTTATTTTCACCGCCCAAAATACAAAAAACCTCTCATCCCTAGAAAGGGACGAGAGGTTGTAGATTCCCGCGGTACCACCCTAAATTAATGTACAAATATACATTCGCTTAGATCCGTAACGTGGATTAACGGCAATTGCTACTATTAGTTTCACAACTGCAACTCAAAGGCGAGTTCATAACGAAACGTGGATTGACTTGCACCGACCGTCAACTCTCTAAACCAGCTTCTATTACTACTACTCCTTCTCACTGTTATTACAAATATGAGTTAAGTGAACTACCCTCCGCCTCGTATCTCTAAAGAGCTTACTTAACGCGGGGCTTCTCGGTTAATCGTTACTCTTCATAACTAATGAATTCGTCTTACGACAGCCGAGCGATCTCCCTTGTTCGAAAGGTTGTTTTATTTAAATATATTCTAAAACATATGAACATGTTCCGTCAAACTAAACTGCAATTTTTTCTTCAACTGTTTCTTCTACTTTTACTCGTTTATCATAAATACTCGTTGCAATAATCGCTACTACAAGCATTACCATGATTGCTATAAACAATACTTCCATATTGTATAAATCAACAATTGCTCCACCAACGACCGGTCCGAACATTTTTCCTACAGTCGCTGCGCTATTTACAACACCTTGATAAAATCCAAGTTTATCTTTTGGTGCAAGTATATTTGCAATGGTCGGAACTGCTGGCCATACGAATAGCTCACCAATTGTTAATGTTACCATCGCAACGAGGAACATCGTAAATTGCTGCGCTTGACTTAACACAATAAATGACGCAGCAAAAATAATAATTCCAATCATAATTTGTTGTTTTAAAGAACGCTTCATCCAGCGAATTAACATACTAACTAATGGCTGCGCACAAACAATCATCGCCCCGTTTATCGTCCATAATAAACTGTAGTGACGAAGGCTAATGTTTAATTCTTGCATATGTGTTGCAATTGCTCCTTGCCACTGTACATATGTAACCCAGCATAGAGCATATGCTACACACACGATAAGAAGTGCTTTGAATCCAGGTGTAAGCGACCAACCTTTTTTCGTTTCGACTTCTTTTTGCACTCCCGGCTCTTTTTTGTCTTCCATACCACGGAATCCAATAAAAGCAATTAAAAAGAAAATAAAGTATAAAATAAAGTTCGCTAAGAAAATATAATCAAAACGATACGATGCAACTAATCCACCACATGCTGTTCCGATCGCAATACCAACGTTTTGTCCAACATACATCGCATTAAATGCTCGTCTTCCGCCCTCTGGCCAAACCGTACCAACCATCGCGTACATCGATGGGAAGACCATTCCAGAACCGAAGCCGATTAACGCTAGCCACACAACATATAATGGCCAACCGTGGAAGAACACAAGACCTAAAATTGATACGAGTGTAATCACAATTCCTACTAAAGTTGATTTATAACCGCCCCATTTATCAAATAAAACACCGCCGAGCAAGTTTCCGATTACACCAGTAAGCGAGTTGATCATTAATACCATTCCGGCCACAGATAAAGATTTTCCTAGGTGATCATGCAAATAAATTGTATTAAAAGGCCATAAAAAAGAAGCACCCGTGACATTAATAATCATCCCAGCTACTAATAGCCATACTTTCCTTGGCATAGTCTCCCCTCCTATTCTATTTTTTCGTTCATCTATAACAGTAAAATTGTAGTCGTTTTTAAATAGGAAGGCAACTGATTAATAGTTGATGAAATTCAGATAACGGTTTATCGGTAAATGAAATTATATTGATTGCTGTTTGAAAATATATCGGCAATTTTGGAAATATATCAGCGATTATTAAAATATATCGACTTACCGACAAAAAACGACAGCAGTAACAATAAAAAAAGAGAAGATTACATGAATTTCATGCAGTCTCCCCTTATTTATACTATCCAACTTCTTTTTCTCGCTTCGCACGTTCTTTCGCGCTCCATTTAAATACCTTATCTAGTAGAGAGTATATTCTCCCAGACTCTTTTGTTAATAACGGTCCTAACGATGCTAATATTAAAACGTACAGTGCGGAGAACGGTTTAATCGCTGCCATTAAGCCACCCGCAATACCGATATTTGCGACAATAATGGAGAACTCTCCGCGTGATACAAGTGTTAAACCGATATTCGTAGAAGCCTTATGCGATAACCCGGCTTTACGTCCTGCAATCATTCCAGCTGTAAAATTACCGATGAGTGTAATGAGCACTGCCCCTAACGCTAACCACACTGCTCCTCCAAGCGAAAACGGATCTATACTTAAACCGAAACTGAAAAAGAATATGGCCCCAAAGAAATCACGAAACGGGACGACGAGATGTTCAATCCGATCGCTATGCTCCGTTTCAGAAAAGACAAGCCCTAACAATAACGCTCCAATCGCTTCTGCAACATGAATCGTTTCTGAAAATCCTGCTACAAAGAATAAAATAGCAAATATTACGATAATAAAAATTTCATTTGACGAAATATCTAATATTTTATTTAAAAACGGCGTAGCCTTTCTAGCAATTACGAAGAATAGTAGCATATATCCTACTGCGATTAAAACCGATGTGAGAGCACCTACAAATGATGTGGCACCACCGAGTACTAACCCTGAAACGACTGATAAATATACAGCCAAAAAAATATCATCAAACATAATGATTCCTAATATTAATTCAGTCTCTTTATTACCAGATCTTCTTAAATCAACAATTACTTTCGCAACAATTGCACTTGATGAAATTGTAATGATTCCAGCGATAATTAACGTTTCTAGTAAGGGAAATCCCATCACATATCCATAAAGCAAACCTAATATGAAATTAAGCGATATGTGGACAGTCCCCCCGAAAGCAATTGACTTTCCTGATTTAATTAATTTTTTTATTGAGAATTCTAAACCTAAGTAGAATAGGAGGAATATGACGCCAACACGGCCGAGGAATGAAATAACTTCTCCGCTTTCAATAAACCTTAAATCGATAAGTCCTAAATCTGGGGCATGAGGCCCCACTAACATACCGAGTATAATGAGAAACGGAATAATCGAGAACTTTAACTTCGCAGCGAGGATAGCTGCAAAAGCTACTAATACTAACGCAGTTCCAACTTCAAAGATTAAAGTATCCATCGATTAGGAATCACCTCCTGCTGAAAGCAATTCATTAATAATTCTTTTCACTTCATGTCTTTCACCCGATAATACGAGCATATCGCCAGCTTCAATAATAGAATCTGGACCTGGATTAAAGAATTTCTTCATATTCTTTTTCAAAATGGCAATAATCGTTACGTTATATGTTTTTCTGACATGTAAGCTACCGATTGTTTGTTGTACGACTGGCGCATGATTTTCTACCTTAAACCATTCAATTGATAATCCTTCAAAAGCCATCTCAATTGTGTCTAACGCTTGTGGTCTATATACCATTCCGCCTAATATAGCCGCGATTTGTCTCGCTTCAGAATCACGAAGAGAAATGCTCGAAACACTCTCATCGTGATCCGCATCAAAATGATACATTTCTCTTCGGCCATCATCATGAATAACGATAACCATTTTTTCATTACCTTTTGTTATAACTTCAAATTTACATCCAATGCCCGGTAGTTCACTCTCTCTAATATTCATATGTTCCGCCTCCTAAAATTTTTAGTTACGGCTTTTACAAATCTACATCAATCTCTGTTTTAAACTTCTCATCTTTTGAGATTCCTAAATACTTGAGCGTCTCAGATGGAGTCGCATGATGAAAATGCTTTTGTAATAGCGCAATCGCTATTCCTCTTTTGTACGCGTGATATCCAAATGTTTTTCGCATTGAGTTCGTTCCAATCTTTCCAACAATCCCAACCGCTTCAGCTGCGCTATGAATAACGCGATACGCTTGTTGGCGTGAGATTGAATTTTTCGTTTTATTCGATTGAAATACGTAGTTTTCTCTTTGAGCATCAATAGATTGTACATACTCTAAAAGTGCTTCTTTTACTTTTGTATTTAAATAAATATCTTGTTTAAATTTTTCATCTTTCACAGGAAGAGAGTAGAACTCTTTCACAGTTCCATCTTCATTTAATACCTCTTCAAACTTCATACTAAGTAGTTCAGTAATCTTTAATCCAGTGTTAATTCCAATAACAAATAAAAGATAATCTCGCTGCGAGTGCTCTTTTAAATACTTTTTCATAGCCTCAATTTGGCTTATATCTTTTAATGCCTCTACAACTTCCATACATGTATCTCCTCATCTTATGAACGGTAATTTTCTCATTATCCTGTTCATTTTACCTTATCACGCTATGGGATTTCCATGTATTATCCATTATTTTCACAATATACGACTTAGGTCTGACAATTTTTCATTTGGAAATTTATGATTGTACAAATATGGTGTGGGTAGAAAATAGGGGATACAAGTTCAGCTTCTTTCTATAGATTGGATTCCTCCTTTCATTTTTCGGTTGCTGATACTCACATATTATGTTACTTATTTATATTATATTATATATTTCAGTAACATTAAAGTGTTTTTTCTGAAAATATAAAAAACCGAGCACTTTCACTCGGCTTTTTACGTATTAATCTTCTTTCGGAAGAACAATTCCTTTATACAATTGAACTGTAATGAAGTAATAAATCGCATAAATTACTACGAAAATTACGATTGGTACCCAAATACGGAAGTAAGGATCCATTAAAATAAATCCGAAAATATTCATACCAACTAATACGTGGGCGATACCCACAATTGCTGGGAATAAGAATACTAAGAATAACTCTTTATAAATCGATTTTGTTAATAACTCACGGCGCACACCGATTTTACGAAGCATTTGATAACGCGTAATATCTTTTGATGCACCAGAAAGAATTTTAAACATTAAACAACTTGCCATCATTGCTAGGAACGCAATTCCAAGGAAGAATCCCATAAATACTGTTCCGCTCGCAACTCCGTAAAACATGTCGTAAGATTGATATTTACTATCTAATCTTTCAGCTTTTATATTTTTATATTTATCTAGCTGCAACTCGTCAAGTTTTTTCCATTCTTTTGTATATGTTAAGAAATCATCTACTTTTCCGATAAATGCTATACCTTCTTTACCATTTATCTCATCGTACATTTTTTGATCTACAATTTTAATTGCATGATCCTGGTATACATAAAATGGCTGAATTGTTCTGAAAGCATCGTCCCATTCTTCTGGAAGTTCTTTCGCATTCGCATCTTTTTCATTCATCTCTCTAGAAACTGCGCCTACTGGTAGTTCCTGTGAAGCTTTTTTCGTATTTACTAAATCTTTCATTGACTTCACATTTTCCATATCTTTTACTAACGGACGATTTTTCTCTAAATCTTCTTTTACATAGTAAACGTATTTATCATCAACTTTATAACGGTATTCGCTTTTCTCTTTAAATGTAATACCGTCTAAAATTTTCTTTTCTTCAGCTGTTGGGTTATGAACTACTGAATCATATATTACTAAACCGTCTACCATTTTTATAACGTTATTTTTAAACGCCATACCTCCTGAAATTGCACCCGCTCCAAGTGCAACTAACATTGCTACTGTTGCAAGTACTTTCGTTAAGCTATTAATACGGAAGTTTAATTGGGCGAACGTAAAAGCGTTAAGTCCTTTTTCACTACGTTTTTTATTACTTTTTAACTTTTTAATAATAACTGGAAGAAGAGATCCAAATAACATGTAAGTACCAGCTGTTGTTGTAACTAATGCAATAAGGATTCCCATCTCTCTTAGTTTTTCCATGTAAATCATTGATGCATATCCAATGCCTAATAAAATAACCGCAAGGAATGCAACTAAACCTGTCATTTTTCCTTTTACTGCAACACGCTCTGTTTGTGCGTCTGCATGTACAAGTTGCAGTACAGAAATGCGTGATAATTTAATACTGTTCATAATTGCTGATAATACAAATAATGCAAAGAAGAAAATACAAGTAACAGTCATAGATGGTAAATAAAATGCTTTATAACCTTCACCAGCAAATTCAAGCTGTTTCATTAATAACTGTCCGATACCTTCTGCAAGTCCTACACCAACTGTAATACCAATCGCAAGAGACGCAGCACCTAATACAATCGTTTCAATAAACATAAGCAATGTAACTTTATGTTTTTTTGCTCCTAACATCATATACATACCAAACTCTTTTTGGCGAAGAGATAATAAGAAAGAGTTCGCATATAAAATATAGAAGAACGTTATAATGGCTAGTAAAAATGACCCTGCTTGGAATACGAATCCGATTGATTGAATAACTGAATTAGATTCGATAAACGCTTTATTCAATGCTAACGTTTGGAACATGTAAAAAATTGAAATCGACATGACAAGACCGACAAGTAAGACGATATAATCTTTCAGCTTACTTTTCAGCCCCGACATGGAAAGTTTAAATAACATACTGGAACCTCCTTTCTTACGCTTTTTGTGTACCTAAGTCTGCAAGTACATCTAAAATTTCTTTGTAGAACTCTTCACGCGTACCACCGCGATGAATTTCTTTATATAACTCACCATCTTGAATAAATAAAATACGCTGACAGTAACTTGCACTATACGGATCATGCGTAACCATCATAATCGATACGCCTTGATCTTTATTTAAGTTTGTCATCGCATCAAGTAAACTCGTTGCATTTTTAGAATCAAGAGCTCCTGTTGGCTCGTCCCCTAAAATAATTGCTGGCTCATGTACAAGTGCGCGCGCTGCTGCTGAACGTTGTTTCTGTCCACCAGATACTTCAGATGGATACTTTTGAAGAATTTCTGTAATCCCTAACATACCCGCTACTTTTTCTACTTTCGGTCCAATATTACGTGATGGAACCCCTTGAAGAGAAAGTGGAAGTGCAATGTTTTCGTAAATAGATAAGTTCTCTAATAAGTTAAAGTCTTGGAAGATGAATCCTAATTTTTGTGAACGGAAATCAGAAAGCTCACCTTGTTTCATTTTTGTAATATCTGTTCCTGCAATTTCAACAACGCCGCCCGTTGCTTTATCAAGTGTTGAAATTACATTTAATAAGGTTGTTTTACCAGAACCAGATGGTCCCATAATCCCAACAAACTCACCCTCTTGAATCGAGAATGAAACACCTTTTAACGCGTGTGATTGGTTCTCACCTTTTTTACCGTACACTTTTTGAACGTTTTTCACGTCTACAACTGGTTTCGTCATATATATCCTCCTACGCTTGTTTTTCCATTACCTATTTTGCGCCTTTTGAGGGTGAACTGCTATTTGTTAACATTACAATTACCTTACACTTTTGTAATATAAAAAAGGTGGGCGTGTAAGGTTCGTTGGTAAATGAGATTTTATTCGTGATCTACCAAGGAATCTCCACTTACCACCAAAAGATGAAAATAAAAATGGTCTGTTCCACAAAAGGAACAGACCACTTCTCTCTTTATCCCGCTTTAATGGGCAGTAAGACCCCCACTGATTAAAGTTTCACTTTATTTCTTTAAAGGCGTTACCGTCCAATACGTAATAACACGCCAAATCCATTCTAGCGGACCCATTTTAAAGATTTTCATCCAAATTACACTAAACACAATTTGAATAGCGTAAATTGCGATACATACATATAACGTCTGCATGTACGTTAAGTTACCTGCAAAGTTAAATACACTACCTGCAATTAAAATCATTGCAGTTTGTCCAATATAATTTGTTAAAGCCATACGACCGTAGTATTTCAATGGTGCTAACAATGTTTGAACTGGTTTTAACTGAAGTAATAAAATTAACGCTCCGACATAGAAAGCTGAAATAATTGGTCCAACTGTAACACCAATTTTTAAGAATTGACCTGTAGCATCCATTGTCCCATCTTCATTCATGATTATCATATTTACGAATGGCTCAGCAGGAACGTGTCCATATTGATACCATAACGCTACAACACTTAAAACAAACATAATCCCTGTAAAAATAGCGACTTGTTTCATTTTTGCTGAAAGATTTTCAAATACTTTATACTGTCCCGCAGCAAGACCTAATAAAATTAAACCTAATGGTAATAATTCCTTAGCTGCCATAATACTAAAAGTTATCGTAAGAATAAGACCGATTACTACATTCACTTCTTTTTTCGCTTTATAAAACGGTAAAACAATTAATCCACAAATTGCGTATAACGCTAATGCTTCCCCAGGCTGAAACATTTGATGAATCAAACCAAAAATAAATAGTGCAACTATGCGGCGTAGAAATAGAACGTATCCATTCTTTCCTTTTGCAATTGCTCTTGTAATAAAGATATAAAATCCTACTCCAAATAAAAATGAGAAAATCGAGAAGAAACGACCTTCTACAAATAAGTATAGAAACCTTTGATAGCTAGCATCTACTGTATTAGGATCTGGAGTTTTAATATTAAGTAGTGCTAAAATATTCACTAAAATAATCCCCAGTAATGCGAAGCCACGAATGTAATCTAACTCATCAATTCGTTTGTTTGTCATATTGTTCCCCATAAGCAACTCCTTGTCCAAAATTTAATCCTCCCTTACTCTACTGGAAATGTTATCTTACAACTATCGGCAAACCTTACAGAAATCTTACATTATTGTCATATAGCAAAATAAAACCAGGTCATATTGCGACCTGGTTTACTCTGATTGCTTTGATTTTTGTGGTTGTCCTTTTTTACTGTTGCGCTGTTTCACTTGAACAACTGGATCAAGTTCATTTGAAAACTCAGCGTTATGTCCATTTTGTGTTTTTTGCTCTGGATTATTTTGATCTGAGCGTTTCGCCATTACATTCACTCCTTTTTAGTGCGGTGTAATAATCATTTGATGTTGCAGTTGGCGAATTGCCATGCGTGCTCTATTTAATTGCTCACGTTGCTCATCATTCGCATGTTGTTGCATCGTTTGTAAATCGTTATACGCTTGTTCTAATTTTAACTGCGCATCCGAATACTCCATCGTATTGTAATGCTCTTGTCTCATACCTTGGTCTAATTGTTCTTTCGCATATTCCACAGCTTGTTCCGCTTGTGTAATATACGATTCAAGTGATTGACGCTCTGCCATAATTGTCCCTCCTTGCTTCAATTCCCCTTTAGTGTGTCCCTTCCATCTCTACCTTATGAGTATGTTATAATGGATTTTGTTTCATTTTGACTCGGCTTAGGAGGGAAAGTAATGAAGGTTCAAAACCCTTTTCCATATACAAACGACAATAAACGTTATCATACATGGAATTACCATTTACGAAATGAATTTGGTGAAAAAATCTTTAAAGTTTCATTAGATGCTGGCTTCGATTGCCCAAACCGTGACGGTACAGTTGCTTACGGTGGCTGTACATTTTGTAGCGCTGCCGGATCTGGCGACTTCGCTGGTGATCGCCGCGATGATGTTATAACGCAATATCATGAAATGAAAGAAAAAATGCGTTCAAAGTGGAAAGATGGCAAATGTATCGCTTATTTCCAAGCGTACACCAATACACATGCACCACTTGAAGTGTTAAAAGAAAAATTCGAACCGCTTCTAGCAGAAAAAGACGTTGTCGGTCTTTCTATCGCAACTCGTCCGGATTGTTTGCCAGATGATGTTGTTGAATATTTAGCGGACTTAAATAAACGCACATACCTTTGGGTTGAACTCGGTTTACAAACTGTCCACGAGCGAACTGCAAACCTTATTAATCGCGCTCACGATTATCCTTCTTACGTGGAAGGCGTAAATAAATTACGCAAACATGGTATTAGAGTTTGCTCTCATATTATTAACGGTCTTCCACTTGAAGATTACGACATGATGATGGAAACAGCTCGTGAAGTAGCGAAACTTGATGTACAAGGAATTAAAATTCATTTACTTCATTTATTAAAAGGAACGCCAATGGTGAAGCAATATGAAAAAGGACAACTAGAATTCCTTTCTCTTGAGGATTACGTAAGTCTCGTTGTTGACCAACTTGAAATAATTCCAGAAGACGTAATTGTGCACCGCATCACAGGTGACGGTCCACCTGATTTAATGATTGGTCCAATGTGGAGCTTAAATAAATGGGAAGTATTAAATTCCATCGATGCAGAATTTGTACGCCGCGGAAGCTGGCAAGGAAAATATGCAAATGAGGAGAAACAACAATGAAATTAGAACGTGTATTACCGTTTGCTCGCACACTGCTGCAAACGGCTGTTAAAGAAGGCGATTACGCTGTAGATGCAACACTTGGAAATGGTCATGACACATGCTTCCTAGCTGAAATCGTTGGAGATAACGGAAAAGTATTTGGATTTGATATTCAAAAAGAAGCAATTGAAAGCTCTACTATCCGTTTAAAAGAAAAGGAACTTTTCGAACGTACTGTTTTAGTTCACGATAGTCACGATACGCTTCTATCCGTACTACCAGAAAACGCAAAAGGAAAAGTAACAGGCGCTATCTTCAACTTAGGTTACCTTCCTGGCGGTGACAAGCACATCGTTACAAAACCGAACTCAACAATTTCAGCTATTGAACAACTACTAGACGTAATGGCACCTGAAGGAATCATCGTCCTTGTCATTTACCACGGACACCCAGAAGGACAAATAGAACGCGACGCTGTTCTCAAATTTGCAGAAGAACTAGACCAAAAACAAGCTCACGTACTGCGATACGGCTTCATTAACCAGCAAAATAACCCGCCATTTATTGTGGCGATTGAGAAACGATAATATATCGACGATTTTTTCGATATATCGACGATTCGACACACTATATCGACTTATCGACAAAACATAACAAAAAAAGACGTGTACTCATTGCACGTCTTTTTCTTATTCTCCTATATAATGGATGTATACAATATATAGGAGAAAGAAGGATCGAACTTTGCTAGTAGAACTAAGGGGAATTCAAAAGAAGTACGGCAAATCACTTATACTAGATAACATCGATTTATCCATTCCAGAAGGAGAGGCACTCGCTATTATTGGCGGGAACGGAACTGGAAAAAGTACTCTACTCAAAATAATTGCAGGATTTATTTCACCTACAACAGGGACACTTCAAAGAAAAGAACATATACAAATTGGCTATGTACCTGAACATTTTCCTGAAGGGATTCGTTTTACATTAGAGGATTATTTATATCATCTCGGCCACATCCACGGCTTATCAACAAAATATTTAAAAGATAAAATTCCGATGCTTCTTGAATCTTTTCATTTACATCATGCAAGGCATTCCGTTATACGAAACTTTTCAAAAGGTATGAAACAAAAAACTGGCATTATGCAAGCATTGCTTACAGACGTCCATTTATTAATTTTAGATGAACCTCTTTCTGGACTTGATCCTAACTCTCAGCAAGAATTAGAACATATTTTACTCTCATTAAAACAACAAGGCATATCTATACTCTTCACATGTCATGAAAAACAACTACTAGAAAACTTCGCCGATAGAATTGTGACGTTAGCAAATTATACAATCACAGAAGATATCTCTGTGCAAAAAGTGGCAGAACAAGTCTATATTGAAGCAATCGTTCACGAAACGTTTTCAGCGATAGAACTACGGAAACAATTAGGTTTTATACACGTTACACACAATGCAAATCAAAACCTTATTCAATTACAAATCGAAAAAGAATATACAAACGAAATGCTTCAGTTTTTATTACATAAAAAAGCATCTATCACACTGTTACAACCTAACTTTTAAATCGAAAGAAGGTTTATTATGTTTGCTCTTATTCGTTATCACTTTCTCGACTATACCAAATCGTATAAGTACGTCCCTCCTATTGCGATGTACTTTGTGAGCTTACTTTTTGTATATACATATAAACCTACTCCTATTGTGCCGACATACTTAGAAACGGCACTCGCACTTTATTTATTATCTGCTTGGATTACGGTCACAATTTTTCATACTGAAGATCCTGTACAAGAACAAATTACTATGTCTCATACAAATAACATTTCAGCATTATACGTTGGTAAATATATTACAGCTCTTCTCATTTGTACTGTTTTATCTTTTATATCCGTAATCTATCCAATTATTTTGCAAATGTTTAATGAAGAAATGACAGTTTCTTTATTTCTAGTCGGATTTCTCGCTCATATGTCTTTCTCTATACTAGGAATTTCAATTGCCACTTTATTTACTAGAAATATGATTCAAAAAGCAAGCACCGCTTGGCTTAGCCTTACATTTATATTACTTATAACGATCGCCTCCATCCGGTTTAAAAAAGAGTTACTATGGTTTTTACCACCTGTCGAAAGCTTTCTAATGCTTGGACAATACAAATATAATATATTGACTCACACACTATGGCTCACAGCTTGGGCTATCGCATATTCATTTTTATTACTTACTTTATTTCTTTTTATCGTTCGCAAAAAACGTTTTTAATTACATATTAAAGGAGACAAACCAATGATCGGAATACTAGCAGGAATGGGACCAAAATCAACTGGGCCATTCGTCGATACAGTTATAGCAAAGTGCCAAACAATATACGGAGCAAAACATGATATGGACTTTCCTCATATGATGATTTACTCGTGCCCAACACCATTTTACATGGATCGCCCTATTGATCACGAAGCGATGAAAAAAGCAATTATTGAAGGGGCACAAAAACTCGAAAGTACTGGTGTAGAATTTATCGCTATGCCATGCAATACGGCGCATCTTTATTTTGAAGAATTACAGCATTCGCTGTCCATTCCGATTTTAAATATAGTCAATGAAACGTTACAAGCAATTCCTGAAAATATAAAAAGAGTCGCTCTTCTCGCAACAAAAGCGACAGTTCAAGCTGGTATTTATCAAGACGGGATTGCAAAACGTAATATAGAGTACATTCATCATGAAAAATGGCAGGCAATGATTAATCAAATTATTACTTATATAAAAAGCGGAGAAGTTGAAGAAGCCCGCAAACTATGGCGCACGCTCGTTTTACAATTGAAAGATCAAGTAGATACCGCCATTATCGCATGTACTGATTTGAATGTTGTGGCGGATGAGGATTTTGTGGATTCTGCTCAATGTCTTGCTGAGGCGGTTGTTAGGATGTATCTATCAAATATAAAGAAATCTTCGTAAACATAGAAAACATCCTTTCTGAAATGTGTTTTATGTTTGATGAAAATCCCAAAAACTTTTAACATTTTTCACAATTCCTTCAAAATATCCACACTTAATCTCGCTATATTAAAATGAGGAATTTATTCATATAGGGAAGGTTAGGGGAACTGAAAGTATGAAAGTAAATCGTTCGCTTCATTATATTTTTTGGCGTTGGCATTTTTATGCTGGGCTTTTTATTACGCCGCTTCTTATTACGTTGTCACTGAGCGGAATCGGGTATTTATTTCGGGAAGAGGTTGAAGATTTCATCTATAAAGATTTGTATTTTGGGAAGAGCGCCCAAACAGAATCTATTTCGATGGCTGATTCTATTTCCTTAACAGAGAAAAAATATCCACATTATAGCGTGGCGAAAATTAGTGAGTTTAATGGGGATTATAATACGAGACTTACGATTGCAAATGAGTATACGGGACAACAAAAATATGTGTATTTAGATAGCAATAATCAAATTGTCGGAGATCAAAACGCAAGTGAAACGTTTGCCAATATAATGCGGGAATTACATAGTTCTCTTTTAGTTGGTGGCACTGTCATCAACTATACTGTAGAACTTGCGGCATGTTGGACAATATTCTTAATTGTGACTGGGTTGTACATGAGTATACGCCAATTCAAAAATACACCAGCATCCAATAAGCGAGAAAAAGCAAAACGACGTCATTCTATTATCGGTATTATATTTACAATTCCACTCGTTCTGCTAGTCGCATCTGGATTGCCATGGTCAGGATTTATGGGTAACCAAATTTATAAAATCGCATCTTCAAATGAATCGCTCGGATATCCAAAGTTGTATATGGAACCACCTGAATCAAAGGTAAAAGAATTGCCGTGGGCAACAAGAAAAGAAGCTCCTCCTGAATCGAATCCAAATGAAGCGAAAGCTATTTCTGTCGATGAATTACAAAAAGGAATTGAAATAAAGAAACCATATGTCATCTCATTACCAACTGATCCGAAAGGCGTATTCACTGTTTCGAAATCAAGTGGTTCTGGTATTACAGGTATGCATGTCGCACCAAATGCAGAAATAACAGCTTATTTTGATCAATATAGCGGAGAGCTCATTTCGAAAACAGACTATCGTGATTATGGATTACTTGCACAATGGTTCACTTACGGTATCCCGCTTCACGAAGGACATCTATTCGGATGGCCAAATAAAATATTATGCTTACTAACGACATTATCTTTATTACTTCTCATTTATTACGGAGTAAAAATGTGGTTAGCAAGAAAGCCGAAAGGAAAATTAGCAGCACCGCCAAAGCAAAGAGATAAGAAAAGCATATTCGTTTTCTTTATCATGATGGTTATACTAGGCGCTGTCATGCCTTTATTCGGACTATCTGTTTTAGTGATTTTTGCGATTGAACTTCTTATATATGTATTTTCAAAAATACGATCATAGTAAAAAAGCATTTGTACTCCCTTGTACAAATGCTTTTTTATTTACTCTTTTCTTTTTTTCTACCACTTATTAAAAAGACGGTATCTACTATAATAATTGCGCCAATTATTACCTGGGGCACATAATCCATCATAGTAGGACCACTTGGCCTATTCATCATCATATATATTCCAGTTACAAATGAAATGGAAAGTAGCACGAGTAATGTTATTTCAATATGGTCATATAGCTTTTGAAACAATCGATTTATTTCCAACACCACCTTTACCATATTATAACGAAAACCACTCTAAAAGAGTGGTTTTCTTCATCACTGCGCCGTTTTCTTTCGGTACATCTTCCCGTTCCAATAGAAGAATCGTGAAGTGAGACCTCCGTATTTTACAATGCGCCGTGCCATTTTGTGCATATTCTTTTGTGCTGATACTTTTTGGTCTGATAAATAAATACCAAGTAACCCGCGGCTTATGAGACGATGAAACTTCGCATGAGGCAAATCACCAATGCTCTTCTCTGCTTCTTCTACAAAATGTTTCATACGATCTAATATCACTTGCTCGTTTTCGTAATAACTACAGAAATTCAAATCTCCGCCGATACGGTCTTCTTCTTGATCAATGAAATAATCAAGCAAAATGTGAAGTCCTTGTACGTAAGGGAAGTACCCTTGTCTAATTTTCGCAATATCTTCATCATGTAATTCATCATGGAATGCATATGCGACAAGACAGAAGATTCCAAGCGTAGAACCGGCACATGCTGAAAATTCAAACCAACTCATCTCAGGTAAGTTTTCTTTATGTGCTTCAAACCACGTTTGTAATCGTGGTTCTCTTTCTTCTAATTTTACATGTTTATGAATTTGTAAATCACAATAATAACAAGCAAGTTCATGAAGAATAGGAGCGATTTTGTCATAGTGCTTCGTTTTCTTTAAAACATCTTGGCATGTTTCAACAAGTTCATCTAAATAACCACCATCATCTTGATCATCACGATAACGATAATAATTACCGCCACCTTCTACTTCAGGTGATAATGCCATTAACATAGATTCATGCAACGCGGCAAAATCATTCGGATCAAGTGATGTACTGCGATCACATAAATTATCTAAATAGTCGCTGATCGTTTGATACGCTACGATAAAACGAATACATTCCTCTCGGTGCTCATTTGCTAATAGCGCTAAAATGCCACCGCCTTCGCAGTGAAACGTTTTATGCTCAATACTTGCGATTGCCTGACTATGAAGCTCATCATTCGGAATATGGTAGGCACGCTCTTTCCACATCGCTAGCTCATGGTGTACAACCGGAAACACATCACGGTATACTTTCGCCATGAGCGTTATGGGATTACTCGGTACGTTCACTTCTTCCTTCATCTCCTCTATTCAATGTACAAATAATTTACTTATTTGTTTGTTTCTATTATGTTATTGATGCGTATTTCAGTAAATGACTGAATATAATTCAAAATTTCATCACGCTCATACTCATTTAATAACTCGTGATAACAATTCGGCCATTCTTTAAAAGCCTTATCACTTATTTTAACATTATTAAACCAAGTGCGGACACGTGTTTTATCTACAAGTTTATCCTCACAAGCTTGCATTAGCAAGAGTGGAACGTCTGGAAAATCATCTATTTTCTTATGAGCAATTTCGATAGACTTAATCAATTCACTATACCAACGTACTGATACTTTGCGCAAGAACAATGAATCATTCTCCATCGCGTCCCTAACTTCATGATTACGAGTTGACATTTCCACTGTAAGATTCGTTGCAAATTGCAATTTCGGGGCGATAATATTTAATATTTTTGAGGCAGCTTGAAGTGGTGCTGAAGGTCCAGCCAATACGCCTAAACATGGCGAACTTAAAATAATGCCGTCTACATCTTCTCTCTTCGTTTCCTGCATCATACGAATAACGATAAGACCACCCATACTATGACCGAATATAAAAATAGGTAACCGATACTTTCTTGCCTCTTTCACCCATAATTTCACTTCCTCTATGTATTCATCAAATGAATCAATATGTCCTCTATTTCTTGAAGTCGTTCCATGTGACGGAAGGTCTCCCATCACAACGTGGTAGCCGTTATGATTCCACATTTCCGCAACAGCTTCGTAACGTCCGTGATACTCCATCGCGCCGTGCACAATAACGATTACAGCCTTTGCTTCCTCCGCTTCATAATTCCACATACGAACCTCCTCCATTTCACTCTTTTTCATAATTTGATACACTTAAACTAGTCTCTAGGAAAGGAAGGCTTTACATGATATACCCTTACAAAGAAAAAAATCCGAAAATTGCGAGTAGTGCTTTTATCGCTGACTATGTTACGATTACAGGCGATGTTTCCGTTGGCGAAGAATCAAGTATTTGGTTTAATACAGTCATCCGTGGTGATGTGTCACCAACAATCATTGGAAATCGAGTAAATGTACAAGACCAATGTACACTCCACCAAAGCCCACAGTATCCTCTTATTTTAGAAGACGACGTTACAGTTGGGCATCAAGTTATTTTACATAGCTGTCATATTAAAAAAGATGCTTTAATTGGAATGGGGTCTATTATATTAGATGGCGCTGAAATTGGTGAAGGAGCTTTTATCGGCGCTGGAAGCCTCGTTTCACAAGGAAAAAAAATCCCGCCAAACACGTTAGCCTTCGGTCGCCCAGCGAAAGTCATTCGTGAATTAACAGAGGAAGACCGTAAAGACATGGAGCGAATTCGCACGCAATATGTTGAAAAAGGTCAGTATTATAAATCATTACAGAAATAACTTTTCCAGCTGCCATTAAAGTGGCAGCTTTTTCTATAAAAACTAACTTTTTCTTTACAAAACATTATTACTCCCTCAATAAAATCTTATTAAAATAAAAGCTAATATCTCCATATATATGTAAGCGAGGGAGGAGAATTTTCATGAAGGCCAGTGGACTGTATAAAATAGAATGTTACATTTTCAAGGGAATTAACCGATACTTTGATCAAAAAACATTAAATATCTTTTTCAGCAATATTACTCATATAGGTGGTGCTACTTTCTCAATCACACTTACACTTTTCTTTTTAATGTTCGCAAAAGGGACTTTGCATCAAGCTGCAATCGCATCTGCTATTTCTTTAGCAATTAGCCATATTCCTGTACAAATATTAAAAAGATGGTATCCGCGAAAACGTCCTTATTTAACAATTCAGGATGCGAAATATCCAGTCCATCCATTAAAAGACCACTCTTTCCCGTCTGGTCATACAACAGCCGTTTTCTCTGTCCTTATTCCATTTATTTGCTATAATCCAAGTTTATTTGTTTTTTTATTACCGTTAGCATTATGCGTCGGTATTTCTCGCATTTATTTAGGGCTTCACTATCCATCTGATGTATTTGTCGGTATGTGCCTCGGCACTTGCTCTGGCATCATCTCTTTTTATCAATTCATCCCACTTTTCACATAAAGGAGTGATATGATGAGAGTCGCCATTTTTACCGATACTTTTACACCACAAGTCAACGGGGTTGCGAAAACATTAGAACGATTAACACGTTACTTTCAGAAAGAAAAGATCGCCTATTCTGTTTTCGCCCCTCAGCATACAGCTGAAGATAATTTCGTGGCGAATGTGAACAAGATGAGAAGTATCCCGTTAACAATATTATATCCAGAATGTCGCTTTTCTTTTCCTACTCCGCGCATTAAACGAGAACTTCTTTCCTTTAAACCTGACATTATTCACATTGCTACACCTTTCAACATGGGACTTTGTGGATTGTATTATGCAAAAAAGTTAAACATCCCAGTTGTCGGTTCTTATCATACTGATTTCGATGCTTATTTACGTTATTACAAAATCGAATTTCTCTCTCATATGCTTTGGAACTATTTAAAGTGGTTTCATAGTCATATGCAAAAAAATTTTGTCCCCTCTCCCGAAACATTACATCAATTAAAAAATAAAGGCTTTCAAGCTCTCTCTATTTGGGGACGTGGTGTAGATTGCACACTCTTTCATCCATCTTACAATACAGACCTATTCCGAAAAAGATATAATATTACAGCGAAGTATGTCCTTTCCTATGTTGGACGGATTGCCCCTGAAAAAGATATTGATACGTTACAACACCTTATCGTCAAAACAGCGCATACTCGAAATGACATTCATTGGCTCATCGCAGGAGACGGTCCTCTAGCAACAAATTTACGTGAAGCTATTCCGAAAGCAAATGTCACTTTTACTGGATATTTACAAGGTAAAGATTTAGCTGAAGTATATGCTTGTTCTAACATTATGGTATTTCCATCTGCTACTGAAACGTTCGGAAATGTCGTACTCGAATCACTTGCATGCGGTACACCTGTCATCGGTGCAAATAGTGGTGGGGTTAAAAATATTATTACAGATGGAAAAACAGGAATTCTTTGCCCGCCCAAACATGCGGATTCCTTTCTATCATCCATCCATTCTTTATTGCGAAATGAAGAGCAACTTATACAAATGGGCATAGCGGCTTCGTCTTATGCTAAAACAAAAAGCTGGGATAAGATTTTCCGTGGGTTACTTGACCAATATGAAGAAGTCCTTCAGCACACCGCATCAGAATTACTCGCTTAAACAGAAGAACTCCCTTCAACTAGACGAAGGGAGTTTATTACACAGTTATACATTTTAGTTTCATAAATGATACATAAGGTTAAACATTGTTTTATCTCTATATTCATTATATCAGAAATAAACATAACTAAATAGACTTGTAATAAAAACCCATAAAAATTAATATATGGTTATACAGTATTTTAACTGTATAGTGATTTTAAGAAATTCCCCTTAAAATCAACTTACTCACATACCTTTATACAGTAATTGTTCCCCAATTTCTGTATACCAAAAAACCTTTCATTCATTTGAAAGGTCTTTTTGAGCCTGCATATATTCTTCTTTCGTATTCACATTTATAAACCAATCCGCATTCGCTTGTACATCTTCACCAGCAATATATTTCATATTACATTGTGATAAAAGCTGGCCCATACTTCTTTTTTCTTCCTGAAGCAAAGTATAAATTCTTTCTTTCACACGGTTATGGTATGCTGCAAGTAACGGTTGTTTTCTTCCATTAACAATAGGTACAACCGCATCATATTCATTGCTCGTTTGCTCTAGCAAAATGGTAAACCATTCTTGTGAAACATTTGGCGCATCGCAAGGCATAATAGCGTACCAATCTGCTTCTATATATTCCATTCCTGATACAATTCCAGCAAGTGGGCCATTTCCTTTATAATGCGGAATATCTTCTATAACAGGAACTTGTACGAGTTGCTCTACTCGCTCTTTTAGATCAGAATGACTAATGACCACAACTTCTTGGAGCGCATTTGTCATCACTTTCACAATATGCTCAATAAAAGTACTACCTTGCCAGCTCGCTAACGCTTTCGGCTCACCGAATCGACTCGACATACCGCCTGCTAATACAATTCCAGCGTATTTACTCATTGGCGATGCAGCTCAAATGTAATATGACCTAATTCCGGTAAAATTAATTTATTCATCGCAAGGCGAACCGCTCCGCTAGACCCTGGCATGGAAAAGACAACTTTGCGCCCAATTGTACCGCCAATCGCTCTACTTAACATTGCGCTGCTTCCGATATCTTCTAAATAACTAATCATGCGGAACAACTCACCAAATCCGACAATTTCTTTATGTAATAACGCTGATACTGCTTCAATCGTCACATCACGCTTCGTAATACCAGTACCGCCATTTGTTAACACGACATCAACATCTTCCTGATGATAACCAGCTAACACCGCTTGCTGAATACTTTCTTTATCATCTTTTACAATTTCATAAGAGGTCACTGTATGCCCTGCTTCTTTTAATAATTCATGTAATAGTTGTCCACTCTTGTCCGTCTCTTCTGTACGTGTATCAGAAATCGTTACAATTTTGCAACGCACTTCTTTCGGTGCTTGTTTTTTATGTTCGGTTACGCTCATTTTATATCTTCCCTTTCCTAAAGTCTTTTCTTCATTTTATCATACCTATCTTTACACAATTATGTATGAAGCCGTTAATACAACATGATACAATATAAGTATATACAACTACAAAAAGGAAAATATACTTTCTTATACTCCTAGACTACACATCATTAGCTACTCTTTAAATCCTCTTATATTTTCCACATAGTAGATTTCATTTTAAATTACAAAATAATTTGGAGGTTCACTTACTATGGAACTTTATAAAAAACTCACAACAACATTCATCCTCTTATTCGTCGCTTCCATTACTGTCGGCTTTTCTCTAAAAGACGCAATTCCATACGCTACATTCGTAAGTATTATATTCGCAACACTATTTTTACTAAGCAGTGCCTTTTGTGCAGGTAAAGCACGTCAAATGAAAGGATGATTACATATGTTCAAGAAGAAACCAATCCTTTGTAAATCCTGCGGGAAAGAAATACAAACATATGAAAAAACGTGGATTCATATGCCATTTCCAGCGAGCGGTATGACTAATATAAGAAAGTATATTGAACTAGAAGGACACATTTATTGTAGCTCGTGTATTGAAATAATGAACAAAAACTAGTGAATACAAAAGGTGGGCTTATATTGTTTGAATCAAACCGTATCCAGTTACGAAAGTTTTCCGAAGATGATATTCTAACGTATTATAAATGGCATAATGATATAGACGTTATGAGTTCAACTACCCTTAACCTTGATAAATACTCCTTACAAGATACAGAAAAAATTTGCCAGCAATTTATTCATTCTTCAAACTCTAAGAGCTATATCATTGAAGAAAAAACGACGAACCTTCCAATTGGTATTACTTCTTTAATTCACATTGATTCGTATAATCGAAACGCTGAATGCATTATTGATATTGGTAAAAAGGATTACTGGGGGCAAGGTTATGGGAAGGAAGCTTTCACTTTATTATTGAATTATGCATTTTTAGAATTAAATTTACATCGCCTTTCTTTGCGAGTATTTTCTTTTAACGATAGAGCAATTAAATTATATAAATCACTCGGTTTTCAACATGAAGGAACTTGTAAAGAAGCTATATTCCGCAACGGCACTTGGCATGACATTGAACTCTTCGCTTTATTCCAACGTAATTATAAATAAAAAAAGCTTTGCGCTCACCGCGCAAAGCTTTTTTTCATATATTATAGACCAGCTTGCTCTTTTAAAGCAGCAGCTTTGTCTGTACGTTCCCATGTTAGATCTACATCAGTACGTCCGAAGTGGCCGTAAGCTGCTGTTTGTTTGTAAATTGGGCGACGTAAGTCTAGCATTTTAATAATACCAGCTGGGCGAAGATCGAAGTTGTTACGAACTAGTTCTACTAGTACGTCTTCAGATACTTTACCAGTGCCGAATGTATCAACTGAAATTGATACTGGTTGCGCTACACCGATTGCGTATGCAAGTTGTACTTCTGCTTTCTCAGCAAGACCAGCTGCTACGATGTTTTTCGCAACATAACGAGCTGCATATGCTGCAGAACGGTCAACTTTCGTTGCATCTTTACCAGAGAATGCACCGCCACCGTGGCGAGCGTATCCACCGTAAGTATCAACGATGATTTTACGTCCTGTTAAACCAGCATCACCTTGTGGTCCACCAATTACGAAGCGGCCAGTTGGGTTAATGAAGAATTTCGTTTCTCCATCGATTAATTCTGCTGGTACTACAGCTTTAATTACGTGCTCTTTTAAGTCGCGATCGATTTCTTCCCATGTAACATCTGGGTGATGTTGTGTAGAAATTACGATAGTATCAACACGTACTGGTTTACCATTTTCATCATACTCAACTGTAACTTGCGTTTTTCCATCTGGACGTAGGTATGATAATGTATCATTTTTACGTACTTCAGTTAAACGGCGAGCTAATTTGTGAGCAAGCGAGATTGGAAGTGGCATTAACTCTTGTGTTTCATTACATGCGAAACCAAACATTAAACCTTGGTCTCCTGCACCAATTGCCTCAATCTCAGCGTCAGTCATTTGACCTTCGCGTGCTTCTAGCGCTTGGTCAACACCCATAGCGATGTCAGCAGATTGCTCATCGATAGATGTTAAAACTGCACAAGTTTCTGCATCGAATCCGTATTTTGCGCGTGTGTAACCAATGCCTTGAATTGTTTCACGAACGATCTTTGGAATATCTACGTAAGTAGAAGTCGTAATTTCCCCCGCTACCAATACTAAACCAGTTGTTACAGTTGTTTCACAAGCTACACGTGCATTTGCGTCCTTTGATAAGATCGCATCTAAAATTGAATCAGAAATTTGGTCACAAATTTTATCTGGATGTCCTTCAGTTACAGACTCAGATGTGAACAGATGACGTTTTTTTGTCATGTGGTAAACCTCCCTACAGTAATTGTATATATTGTACGGAACTCATCCTTAATTTGCCACAGATTGCGACATACATTTATTCTCCCACACAAGCATACAGAAAAACCTTTCCTACTTTAATAGAGGAAAGGTTTAATTTGCTACTTGCATACTGCTTTTTGCCCTTCGCTCTTATCGTTCGAGACCTGTAGCCTCGCACAGGTTTTAGCACCTATTCACTTGTGTTTACCAATACAAGTGAGGTTGCTGGGCTTCATCGGGCCTGTCCCTCCGCCAGCTCGGGATAAGAGAGTATCCGTCCCAACCTATACTAAAGAAATGATATTCATTTGTCAATTAATATTCACATTTTCCTGAAAGTTTTTCTCAATACGCCTAAAATGAAATATTAATAAGGAAATAATGTATTCACACAAACAAAAAGAAATAAATAGTATACATTATTTATATAATTGTGTTATACTCTTGTTGGGGATTACGAGAAATATTTCATTAAATGAAAAGGATGGTATATAAATATGAGTACTGTGAATGTCCAAATTGGTTTACACGAATTATTGAACGGAAGCAATGCACAGATTCAACTAAGTGTTCCGCAATTAGTGGAAAAAGTATTAATGCGAAATGAAGGGAAATTAACTTCGACTGGTGCCGTTTCTGCTTCAACTGGAAAATATACAGGACGTTCTCCTAAAGATAAATTTATTGTGAAAGAAGCATCGGTTGCTGACAAAATTGCTTGGGGAGCAGTGAATCAACCGATTTCTGAAGAACATTTTAATAAATTATATACAAAAGTTTTAGAATACTTAAAAGAAAAAGAAGAGTTATTCGTCTTCAAAGGATTTGCAGGCGCTGACCGCAATTACCGCCTACCAATTCAAGTTATTAATGAATATGCATGGCACAATTTATTTGTACATCAATTATTCATTCGTCCAACTGAAGAAGAATTAACAACTCATGAATCAGAGTTCACAATTGTTTCTGCACCGAATTTCAAAGCTGATCCAGCTGTTGACGGTACAAACTCTGAAGCATTCATTATGGTTTCATTCGAAAAACGTATCGTACTAATTGGTGGTACAGAATACGCTGGAGAAATGAAAAAATCAATCTTCTCTATTATGAACTTCTTATTACCTGAACAAGATATTCTTTCTATGCATTGCTCTGCAAACGTAGGTGAAGAAGGCGACGTAGCACTATTCTTCGGTTTATCTGGAACAGGTAAAACAACATTATCTGCTGATCCAAACCGTAAATTAATCGGTGATGATGAGCATGGTTGGTCTGATAACGGTGTATTCAATATTGAAGGCGGTTGCTACGCAAAATGTGTAAACCTTTCTCACGAGAAAGAACCCCAAATTTTCGATGCAATCAAATTTGGATCTGTTTTAGAAAACGTTATCATTAATAACCAAACGCGTATCGCAGACTACAACGATACTACTTTAACAGAAAATACTCGTGCTGCATACCCTATGCATGCGATCGACAATATCGTGCTGCCAAGTGTTGCTGGACACCCAAATACAATCATTTTCTTAACTGCTGATGCATCTGGCGTATTGCCTCCAATCAGTAAGTTATCAAAAGAACAAGCTATGTACCATTTCTTAAGTGGTTACACTAGTAAACTAGCAGGAACAGAGCGCGGCGTTACATCTCCGCAAGCAACATTCTCAACTTGCTTCGGTTCACCATTCTTACCACTTGATGCATCTCGCTATGCTGAAATGCTTGGTGAAAAAATCGAGAAGCACGATGCGAAAGTATTCTTAGTAAACACTGGCTGGACTGGTGGCGAATACGGCGTTGGTAAACGTATGAACTTAGGTTACACTCGTGCAATGATTCAAGCAGCATTAAGCGGCGAACTTGCAAAAACTGAAACAGCTAAACATGACATCTTCGGTCTTGAAGTTCCACTTCACGTACCAGGTGTACCTGACGAAGTGTTAATGCCTGAACAAACTTGGGCTGATAAAGCTGCTTACAAAGCAAAAGCAATCGAGCTTGCGAACGAGTTCAAAGCGAACTTCAAAAAGTTCGACAGCGTTTCTGAAGATATTATTAACTTAGGCGGTCCAATCGCTTAAGTACAGACTTTCTGTTGGAATACTCCTTACTCATATGAATAAGTGTCGTGTAACCGTAAAGTTTCGCGTACTCACCGACAAAACCCAATGCGACTTAACGGTTATACACACTTACATAAAAAAGAAGCTTACGTTTTATACGTAAGCTTCTTTCTATATCTTCTCTCTTCATCTATGACTTGCATTGATAAATTACAGAAAATTCACTTTATAATCATCCACTTTTAATTTTTTTATGATAAAATTTACATATACAGGAAAGGATGAGACCTATGAAGAATTTCTCTCGTACAGGAAAAATTTTATTCAGTTACGGAGCGATCCAACTATTTTGGGGATTTGTAATGCTTAACGTTAATTTATTTGCGCATACAAGTGAAACGATAAAATATATTATTCTAATTTCCGGAATAATTTGTTGTATTATATCCACCTTTTTTAAAGAACATAAGAATCATACTAATACGTAATTTCATGTTAACTTATTTGAAGCAGCAACCTGCATTTTATGCAAAGTTACGCTTCCTGTTGTAATATCCGTCATCGTATCCCTTATTACAGATTAACCCATTTTCACACAGACAAATTACCTCTCTCTGGTTTCACATCGCATGGGACTAAAAAAATCTCTGACCACTTCTATCCGTGGCTGGATCATCTATTCCATCTAAAAAGAAGTCTTTTATCTTTTTATCTTTTTATCTTTTTATCTTTTTATCTTTTTATCTTTTTATCTTTTTATCTTTTTATCTTTTTAACTCTTCGTTAATTCTTTCTCATCTTTCATGCTATAGTATCCTAAATTAACAACAATTAAGAAATAACCGCCCATAATCCCTACTGCAAATGCCCACATAACCATATGGTGCTCAATTTCGTACATAATAATAGCACCTAAAATAGCAGCGGCAAAACGGTTAAACATACCGAGCGTCGGTGCTTTCGTTTTCTTTACGATACTATCTCCAAGCTTCTCAATTCGTCTCCCTAAAAGCCAAACACAATACATACTTACGATAAGTCCAATTCCTGCACCTAGAAAATGTGCTGAAAAAGGCGTTACCATCCAGCCGAGCAAAAGAATACCCAGTATATAATACGATTGAATCTTAAACGACCTTAATGACATACTAATCATGCTGTACCTCTCTTCGTTAGTTCTGATCTATCCAACAAAATTTTCTTTCAAATCCATATTCCTTAAACCCATTTCACTCAAATTAAAAACAACATAAACAGTATGTTTATGTTGTTTGAATGTTTTTAGAAAATAATATTATACAAGATTTTAAACATCATATTCTCATAATTTGTGACGTTTTTCCAAACATTTTTCGTCCATTTATGAAAAAAGTGATATCAATCTACGAACATACGGATATGATGTAATAAGCACACAAATAAAGGGGGCGTCTAATGATTTATTTCTTAATGGCTCTCATTCACCTCATTATCCCTGCACTTATTGGACTTTCATTGTATTGGTACACGAAAAATCATAGTATTTTCTACGCTGTCCTCGGTGTTCTTCTTCCAGGTATTATTCTTATCACACTCTTCCGTATTCCATTTTTAAACTTAATTCCACTTATTACTGCTATCTTATTTCTCGTCTTCTTACCAAAAATAAAAAAATAGGAAAGCAGATCATAAGTGATCTGTTTTCCTATTTTGATATAGGTTCTCCCGCAGCAGAATGTACATTTACTTTCTCCGATTTCACAAACCATAGACCGAAGAAAATAATAATTCCACCAATTATTTGTTGAAACGATACATATTCATTTGCCCATACAGCTGCAAATAAAACAGCTACAAGCGGCGTTATATACATATATACCATCGTATGTGATGCACCAATTTTTTGAACACCAACATACCACATGACTAAACCGAATACTGTTACAAAGAAAATAGAATACAGTAAGGCGAATAGTGTCATTCCATGTGTAATGTGAAATGGCATTATAAATACATACGGTCCACTTAACAATAAAAGCGGAATTGCACCAACTAATGCTGACCATGCAGTAACACGTAGTGCTGAATATTTTTTAATTAATGGACTTGCTAAAACAGGATAAAGCCCCCAGCATATAGATGTAATCAGTCCAATACCATTCCCGTAAAAAGAACTAGCAAGTGAATGCCCTGCTGCTAAAACTAATGCTGCACCACCAAAAGCAATGATAGAACCAATGAGCTTTCGAGAAGAAAACTTTTCTTGTTTCAAGAAAATCGCAAATACAGTTGTAAAAATAGGTGAAATAGAAATGAGTAAAGAGGCATTTGTAGCGGACGTATATTTCACAGTTTCCATAAATAACGTTTGATACAGTACAATACCTACAACGCTAACGATGATTAATCTAGGTATATCCTTTCGCTCCATATAAACCGACTTTTCAATAAAAAATGTAAGGAGTAACATAAGCGGTGCCGCCGATATCATCCGAATTGCAGTAAACTCAATTGCTGTAAATTCTAAAAGTCCATATTTCGCAATCGTAAAATTAATCCCCCAAATAATAACGACTGCTAAAATTAATAATTCAATTCCCCATCTTTTCATGCGTATCCCCTCCGCAAATAAAATTATACAGAAAATTCAATCATATGTACATTTCATTATGTGAAAAAATCTTCGTATTGATCTGGAGAGGTTCTCTTTGTTTGATACATGAAATTATATCGGCGATTTTCCAAATATAGCGGCTTATACAATAAAAAAAGGTGGTTCCAACATACATTTTGGAACCACCTTTCCTTACTTACACTCGAACATGTAGCTTCATATTTGGATTATAAAATTGGCTCGGGCTCTTCAGCTGAAAAGTTCCTCCACCTTCATGCCAATCAACTGTTAACTTATCATCCATAAATACAAGCTTCGTACGATCTGCAATAAAATTCATTGCACTAGATTCGATATCCACATCACGCTCATCTTTTTCTGCTACAGCTACTAAATCAATAATTCCGCTCATTACACAACCGCAGCCTTCATTATCGTAAAATAACTTTATATATTTCGCTTCATTTGGAATCGTATCCATAATCTTTTTATATGCTGCTTCTGTTACAGTAACGTACATACGTTAATCTTCATCCTCTCTTCTCGTATCATTCATATATTGTACCACTATTTTTCTAAAATGCATTATACTGAAAATTAAGATTAATTAACATAATAAGGGGGGTTTTGTATCACTATGTTCAAATTACTGCGATACCCCATCTTCTTAAGTCTACTCGGTAGCTTTTCTATTTCTAGCGGAATGCTATTACATTATTCTCCTTCTATTGGTTGGATTTTAGCATTTATTTTTTTCCTGTCTGCTTCCTATTTTGCTGTGAAAAAAGAAGAATCACTTTAAGGTTTATTTACAGCGTAATTTTGACTTAGGTGTTACCTTGGCCTACAAGAGAAACTTTAGCTCTATAGCGATTCAACTCTCCTCTCTATTTTTGAAATCTATACACAATACAATCGAACACACAAAAATATAGAATTCATAATATGTATATAGTGGTTCTATTTTTAAAACTAGTTTTTCAAAATAGAGAAAGGAGAACATACATGTACCCACGTAATTGTTTTAGTTGCGATGGCAGACGTAACAGTGGCTCTACCGGAAACACCGGACCTGCCGGGAGCACCGGACCGATTGGTAGTACTGGACCCACTGGCATCACCGGACCCACTGGCATCACTGGACCTTCCGGCAATACTGGACCCACTGGTAACACTGGACCTTCCGGCAATACTGGACCCACTGGTAGCACTGGACCGACTGGAGCTAGTTTTCAAAGTACTACCTCCTTTAGTCTAGCAGCCGCCCCCACCTATAAAAAAGGACAGGTTATCACTTATACAGGCAGCGGCTATGTTGTAAAAAAAGATGCACCTCAAGGTTTTCCGAACGTATCTCCAGATTATATCGTTTTAGTAGAAAGTGGACCGACTGGCAATACAGGACCTACAGGGAGCACCGGACCGACTGGCATCACTGGACCTTCCGGCAATACTGGACCCACCGGTAACACCGGACCTTCCGGCAATACTGGACCCACTGGCATCACTGGACCTTCCGGCAATACCGGACCTACTGGCTCTGCCGGTAGTGCATCAGCAAAAAGCATTGTTTTTCAAGGAACAAATGCTGGTTTTCAACGTATAGCGGGGTCTCCTGGAATTGATTCCAATGTTATTCCGTATGTCACTGCTGGAGCCGGTAGCATAGTTGGCTTTGCTGCGTCTATAAATGTAAATAATTTACCTGCTGCTGTTTATACGATTAATATTTGCAGGAATGTCCCAACAAACCTCACAACCCCTACTTCTAACTACATTTTATCTACTATTACCTTAACTATCACTGACAAAATTACAGGAACTATAGTATTCTCAATTAAACCGACAGATACTGGATCAGGACAAATTCAAGTGTTTAATCCTACTCCGGCAGTAGGTCCCGCTACTGTAACTTGGACTAGCATTACATCTGGAAACCTAGTTTCAAGAGGGGATGCTATTTCTCTTCATATTACCCCTGGAATTACTGCGAGTGCTGTATATTCTATTTTTCTAATCACTGATCTATAAAGTGAAACTTTAATCAGCCCTCACCAATCGGACTTTTATGGGCAGCCCGACCCACACCTAACTTCTTTGCTTTCGCTGAATTTTGAGGTGGGGGTCTTACCACCCATTAAAGTGGGATAAACTCACACTTAAAAAATTCATTCCACAAAAAAGGAGATCACTCCACATAAGTGACCTCCTTTTTAAAAATAATTTTTCATGATAGCGGCAATATAATCTTCACCGTCGTTCCAACCCCAACTTCACTTTCAAAACTCATTTTACCGTTGTGATCTTTAATAATTTTTTCTGTAACTACTAAACCTAAACCTGTTCCCGTTTCTTTCGTTGTGTAAAAAGCTTCATTTAACTTAGGAATTTTGTCTTTTGGAATGCCGCAACCTTCATCCTTAACTTGAATAATGATTGCATCTTCTACAGTCACTTTAATCGTAATCGTTCCACCAACTGACATTGCTTCAATCGCATTTTTAATTAAATTAAAAAATACTTGTTTTAATCGTTTTTCATCGCATGGAATCGATGGTATGTCTTTACTATAAATACCTTGTATGTGCACACCTTGATTTAAAGCAGGCTTTCCCATAACTCGAATAACATAAGCGATAATTTCTTCTATATTATGAATTTCTGATTCTGGTGATTTAGATTTCTCAAATCCACTAAGTTCTGTAGCAATCATATGAATTCGTTCTACTTCTTGTTTCATAATATCGCTATATATTTTATCCTCTGGGTATTTATTCGCTTGCTTATTCACAAATTTATCTAAATTAGCTAGAGGTTTTCTAATTTTGTAACCGATAACTGTAGCCATTTTCCCAACAGTTGCTAGCTTTTCTGTTTGTTGTATTTCTTTATCCATCATCTCTAGCGTACGAACGTAAGATTGAAACCTTAAAAACATAATCCAACATATAATAGTAAATACGCTATATAATGCCATCGGGATTAAAACGAGTGACGATTGAATAATGATTCCTATAAGAGCATATTTCCCAACAAGTATGCTCGGAACTAACCAAAAATATCTTTTGTTCACAAAGAGTGGGGCAAATAAAATAAAAAATCCTTCTACTATATTCCCACCATCAAACTCAGCATCACTACCGTAGTAAATCATAAAATTATGGATAAAATCTAATAGGTTATATCCAATTAGAATAATATATTTCACTGCAAATGGATTCTTCCATTTCATGAAGTATACTCCAATACAAAACAAAATCACCATTAGAAAATAAAGCCATAAACCTAAACCATCTTCAAGTTGTCCTACTCCTTCTTGCTCTCCTCCTATTAAAGGTACAATAAATTCGTAGGCAAGATCGTATACAAAAAATATAATGAAAAATAAACTTAAAAATATTTTCAGTGCCTTCATTTCTTCATTTTTAAATATATCGCCTTTATTCATATGGTAACTCCTAGCTTTTCTTCCACTCGTATTTCATTATTCCCACACTTTTTTGGAAGAATAATATCTATTCTCGTTCCCTTATCTCTTTCACTTGAAATATGTAACTTACCAAGGTGTTCGTTAACAATTCGATCCGCTACCGTAAGTCCCAGGCCAATTTTATCTTGTTTCGTTGTATAAAAGGCCTCTTTAACACGAGCTGAATTTTCTTTCTTAATACCGTAACCATTATCAATTACACTTAGCATTACATAATCTCGTCCTTTATTTTCTAGCCGTAACTCTAATGTGCCACCTTGCTCCATTGCCTCCAGAGCATTTTTTATGACATATAGAAAGACTCCTCTTATTTTCCGCTCATCACATTCAACTTCTATCGTCTTTTCTTCCACATTAGAAATAAACTGGACGCTAGATTCATTCATTTTTTCGCGAACAGTTGTTACTGCTTGTAATGCAATTTCACCTATATTATGTTTCTTATAAACAGAAGGTTTACATGTAGCAACCTCCATTAACTCACTTATCATATTATTCATATTTTCTATTTCAAAGATCATCTGTTGGTAAATAAGGTCCTCTCCATGCTTCTCTCGTTGTAATTGCGTAAACCCTTTTAATGAAGCAAGTGGATTTTTAATTTCATGTCCCACTGTCGCTGCCATTTTTCCGATTACTGCTAATTTTTGTGATTCACTAGCGATCTTAATACTTTCCTTTACCGCTGAAAGGTATTGTATAAATCGATTTAAAATGATGTATGCCGCTATTAATACGAGTGTATACATAATGAGGAACATAAATCCTTTTACTTCCTTTAATACGAATAAATAAATAACATATTTCCCTACAATAGTCGAAAGTACAAACACAAAATATTTTCTATTTAAAAATATAGGTACAAAGAAGATGAAAATAATTTCTATTATATTTACTCCATCAAATGCCGCCTCATTATAAAGCAGATACGAAAGTATATTAACGATTTCTATTCCTATGTATGCAAATACACATGTATATTTAACAAGGTTCGCTTTCTCTTTTTTTATTAAATATACATTCACACCGAGTATTGCAGTCCCGCAAATAACTTGCCATAGTATGCTATGTCCCTTATCCGTTAGCGATTCGTTCTCTAGTACGGTTGCGTAGAAAATTTGGTATGAAACAACAATGACATAGAGCACCCATAAAAAAATTTTTGCATTCCTTTCTTCTTCTTTATATGATAGAAAACTTCCTTTCACTTCAACACCCCTTCAAAATAATATCTCGAAGAATACCATTTATTATAATAAATGATTTTCACAGACAAACAAAGATAAATCGAACATTTGAGGAAAATCATCCCAATAAAGTGCATTATCTTCAGACTATATATAAGCATAAAAGCTATAAACAAAAATACTTATATTATGGGTGCAAAAAAATAAAAAGCATAACAACGCTTTTGGGATAGAGTATATGAACAGGATAGGGGGATCATTTATGTTTGTTACCGTCGAGAAAGATGTTCATATTTTTGTGCAAGACGTTAATCCCGGACTTGATAGTAAAACCGTCTTCTTCGTCCATGGCTGGCCTTTAAATCATCAAATGTACCAATATCAGCTCAATGTGTTACCACAGCATGGTTTTCGCTGCATCGCTATGGATATACGCGGGAACGGGCAATCTGATAAACCGTGGACCGGTTACACATACGATCGTTTAGCAGACGATATTGCCATCGTTTTAGAAGCACTTCAAGTCGAAAATGCTACATTAGTTGGTTTCTCAGTAGGTGGTGCTCTTTCTATTCGGTACATGTCTCGCTATAATGGTCATCGTATTTCTAAACTTGTATTAGTCGATGCCGTTTCCCCCTCTTTCGTTAAAAATCAAGAATCTCCCTACGGTGTCCCAAAAGAACAAGCAGATACTCTCATTAATCAAATGTATGCCAATATGCCTAAATTTTTAAATGATGTATCTTTGTCATTTTTTAATAGAAACTTAGGATCTGCTACGTTAGAATGGTTTTCTTATCTCGGTATGCAGTCTGCTTCCTATGCTCTCATCAAAATATTGCAAGCAGCTGCAAATGAAGACGTAACGAAAGATTTAAGTAAAATTAACGTGCCCACAAAAATATTCCACGGTATTCATGATCAACTTATCCCATACAAAAGCGCTGAACTTACGCAAAAGCGGATTAAAAATTCTCAGTTATATCCTCTTACAAATAGCGGTCACGGCTCTCCAATCGATCAAGCGGATGAATTAAATGAAGAACTTATAAAGTTTTTGCATTCATAAATCTGCGCCAAATCGTGTGATATGAACGCACTTTTTGAAAAGAATAAAATTCACATATTTCTCACAAATCAATTAATAAAACGATTACATTTTCGTTTATACTAAATGTACAGGTAATACTCCCTAAACCCAGCTTGTCTGGTTACCCCGTTAAATACTATAAAAAAAGAACTTGTATCGTTATACAAGTTCTTTTTATTTCTTTTACTTAAAGAGGATATCTTTGCTATATTGATTTCCAACGAGTAAATCATACTGAAGCATTTTATATTGCTCTAACATTTCTTTTTGTTTCTTTGTTAAATCATTGATTACTTCTCCATTTTTATCAACTTTTAATTCATCTCTAAGCACCGGTATTTCCTTGTAAAATCCCGATAAAAATTGATAAAATAAGGATTTATTTAATCCTGCATAATCAAAAATAAGATTAGAAAAATAAATTGGGCTTACTACACCTAAATTATCATTTGGCATATCAAAGTTTGCGTACATTAATAGCGGGGTTTGGGCCATCGCTAAACGTTCGCTCGGTGTTTTTTCATTCGTTATATACCCATTCTCTTTATAAAAAGATTTATTTGTTCCTAGTGATGGAAGATGATCTCCAAAGAATACTAATAATGTAGGTCTATCTAAATTATCTAGTTGCTCTATTAAATATTGAAGAGCCTCATCTGAACGTCTTAACCCTTCTGTATACGTTTCTAATTCTCCCTTTGATTCTTCATTTTCTAGACCGCTAATTTCTATTAGGTTTTCACCAAATCGGCCTTCTGTAAATGGAAAATGATTTTGCATCGTAACTGCATGAATAAATGTAGGTTGTTTTTGTTTCTCTAACTCAGCAATTATCTCTTTACTCATCGCTAAATCACTAATATAATCTCCATCAATATCTACATTTTCCATCGTATCATCTGCATTAAACTTATCAAACCCTAACACTCTGTATACGTCATCACGTTTGAAAAATGAGCGACCAAACGAATGAATTGCACTTGTGTAATAACCTTCTTTTTTCAACGCCGTAGGAATTGATGGAATTTCTTTTTTATTTATAACGACCTGCTGATATGGTATAGAACCTGGCTTTAACAAACTCATTGAATAACTCGTTAACGCTTCAAATTCGACGTTCGCCGTATTACCTCCAAATGTAGGAGAAATAGTTTGTCCACCAGGAAAATTTTCTATATAATGATGCAAATTTGGTACAGGATCTTCACTAAAAGAAAGATTTGTTACTTTCGTCGGATCCCAAAACGATTCACTCATTACAAAAATAATATTCGGTTTCTCTTTTTTCTTTTGGTTCCCTATATTTCCACTATATTGTTGTTTTATATCGTTTGCTATTTGAAGCATATTTTCTTTAGAATAATTTTTTGGTTTTTCCATAACTGTTGTATCTAAATTGCTAATAAACCCAAGTACAAAACCATTTGAAGCATAGTTCTCATTTTGATTCCACAAAACAAAATCTACACCTGATTTTTGAAATACTTTATTCATAAATGTATTCGTAAAATTACCGTACGCATATAGAACAAAAATAGATCCTACCACTAATAAGGCTCTTATTCCTAGATGAATCTTTACATTTTGAATATACCTTCTCATATATATACCTGCTACAATACAAGCTACAATACTTAAGATAACGACAAAAATATAACTCCAGCTAAAATAGTCCATCACCATCGGTATAACAGATTGCATATGCATAATTTGTGTGAAATCAGAAGGATATAGCGGATCGCCTCTGAAAGTAAGCTTTAAATAATTCACAATACCTAAAATGACTAACGTACAGCTCGTTAAAATCATACTTAGAAAAATCTTGCCTATTAAATTATAAACAAGAATGTATATTGCATAAATTACTACAAAACTTAATATAAACTGCATGTTATAAAAGTAAATCCAATTCATTGCTTCTATGAAACTCATATTAACTTGCATTACAATATAAAATAACGCTACTGTATGAGCTAGTAAAAATAATATAAAATGCACTCGTATGGATGCCCTAAGTATAGACATCTCTTTTTTATTAAAATGTGAAATATAAAATGTTATGCCCCATATGAAAATCATCATAACAATTAAAACAAGCTTTTGATTTAAATGATCTTTCATCATGTCTAAATTAAAAACCTTTAAAATCATAAACAGCATAGTTATTACTAATAAAGTCACCATACTACTTATAATGCTAGAAACTAATATATTTCTTTTTGGAAGATGAAAAAGTGTAGAACCATACTTCAATTTATTCCCTCGTTTCTACGTCTTAATTTCCCCCGCATCGAAAAAACTATTTCTATTAAAATAACATATATTACATATTTCGTCTGCATAATTGCTTCTATTATAAATGTATTGTCTTAATATTCCTTTAATCAACAGTTAAATTTGTCATACAAATTATTCATTCTTGAAAAACTTAATTTCAGCATTCCACTTTATGATATAATAACTATGTTTTGGAAATCCTTAATACTATTAAAGATTTCACATAAAAATACGAAAGAATTAATAAAAAGGAGTTGCTCATTTTTGCTTACTAAGTTTAAGAGTTTGCCTAAAGCGGTATATGCAATTTTGGCGCTTTCTTTCCTGTTGCACGTTTTTTGTTTAGTAAAACAGCCAGGATTAGATGGAGAGTTAGTCAAAGTAACATATGGTGCAAATGATGCCTTTAACTATTCGTTAACAGCTGAACAACTATTAAAACATGGTGTATTTGGTTATGTGTATTTGGAACCTAGTGAAGTTCCAGGAAAAAATGCATATATCACACCAGGTCAGCCATTACTATTAGCTGGCGCTATGATTATTTCTGATATTACATCAATTCCTTACTATTACGTAGCAACTGTTATTAACATGATCATGAATCTATGCACAGTGCTATTAGTATTCTTAATAGGAAAAGAATTGTTCGAAAAAAACATTTATGGAATTGTTGCAAGTATTTTATATGCTATTTATCCAAGTAACTATACATACTTCCGTACATTACTAACAGAAGTTCCATCCATATTTTTATTAGCATTATGTGTATATGTATTTGTTCTCGCATGGAAATACAATAAAGTGAAATTCCATATATGGTTTGGAATTGTCGTTTCAATTTTACTTATGTTCCGTCCAAATCCAGCTCCAATGATGCTCATTCCTGTTCTTGTTGTGTTATTTACATATGGATTTAAAGACTCCATTCGAATCGGATTGTTATGGTTTATCGGACCTTTCTTTATTATTGGCGCATGGGTTGTTCGTAACTATTTAGCACTCAACCAATTTATTTTATTCTCAACCCAAGGTGCAGATCCACTAATTGCCGGTGCAGATCCATTTAATAAAATTGGATATGAAAATATAGTAAATGAAATGAGAGCTAAAGGCTTAGATGACAAAGGTGCATACGCAAAAGAATTAATCAAGAACGGCTTTAAGACGGACTTCACTTATTGGTTCTCTTGGTTCACTGTCGGTAAAACAATTGAATTATTCAAAACAGCTCCTGCTGTAGACCAATACCGTATTCACAACTTTATGCAACTATGTCATAGAGTGTTTATCATCGGTACATTCTTGAGCAGCTTCTGCTTCATGCTAAATTCATTTAAACATAAACGCGTTATGATGCTAGTAGCAAGTTCTATTATTTACATTATCTTCTCAAACTTATTCTTAGCAATTAATCGCTATGGATTTTTCATTAATCCTCTTATGTGCTTAATTCTTGCATACGGATTAATTCACATTGTGCAGAAGCTTCCATTCTTCCGCACGAACCAAGCATAATAAGAAAGAGGTCGTCCACCGTTGGACGACCTCTTTCTTATTCCCCCACACTTTGCACACGGCCAATTTGTCCATTCTGTAATCGCACTTTAATTCCGTATGTATGTGTTTCTGTATTTGTCAAAATATCTTTCACAACACCACTCACTGTTTTACTTATAAATGCAAGTTTTTTACAACTATTACTATAACGAAAAGACCCTGCCACAAGACAGGTTCTTTTCGTTATTTTATGATAAAAGAAAAAATCATTAGCATGTGTATTATATAAAAGGAAGCAGCCATATTTTCCAAACGATACATACGAGTACTATAATTACAAAATCAAAAAAATCTAATCTCGGGCCTTTTTTCATATTCATATGTAGCCACATATGAAACCATTTTATTTTTGTATATTTATGGATGTTTTTCTTTGCAAATCGGTAAATAAGCATTTGCATGATAAGAAATCCGGCCACAAAAATAAATAATAAAATGAGAAATCCAATCACAAAATTCATCCTATTTTTGTAGCGTTTTTTCTACTATCCGATTTTTCAAAACCCACTCTTCAAACTGGGCACTTCCAAATTCCCAGCTAAGATCACGAGCATGTACAGAAAAAACGTAATGGCCAGCATATTCATCCATAAATCTACCTGTCTCGATCTCATCTTTCTGAAGACCATATGCTCCAAAATTAAAATACACATCCCACACGTCTTCATTCTTCCGCTTATAAGCAATCGATTCCATATCGCATTCTGTTCCGAAATAATCAAGATGTAAATGTACGCTATCATCATATTCGTACCTCATTTTATCACCCCTTATATTTGTACTTCTTTATCACCAAAAAAATTCCTGCTATCTACACTCACATATGGGCACTTACCTACATATCATGCTTGTAGAGTGACTTCTAGGAGGTGTTATATAGTGAAAAAATTAATAGCTGTTTTTTGTATCATGTTACTAGCGGTTTTCACATTTACTGCTTGCAGTAATAAAAAAGAAGGTACAAAAGAACAAACTCAAAATGTTCGAGTCGGCGAAGTTACCCACTCTCTCTTCTATGCCCCGTTATATGTTGGGATTGAGAAAGGATTTTTTAAAGATGAGGGATTAAATGTTGACCTCCAAACAACAGCTGGCGGAGATAAAACGATGACTGCCCTATTATCTGGCGGGATTGATATCGCTCTCGTCGGTTCTGAAACGTCCATTTATGTTCATCAACAAGGCGCGAAAGATCCTATCATTAACTTCGCACAACTTACACAAACAGATGGAACATTTTTAGTTTCGCGTAAAAAATTAGACTCTTTTAATTGGAATGACGTAAAGGGTGTTACGTTTTTAGGACAGCGTAAAGGCGGTATGCCACAAATGGTTGGAGAATACGTTTTAAAGAAAAATGGCATTGATCCTCACAAAGACACAAACTTAATTCAAAACATCGAATTTGCTAACATTGCAAATGCCTACGCATCTGGTACAGGGGAATTTGTACAGCTCTTTGAACCGACTGCAAGTATATTCGAAAAAGAAGGTAAAGGATATATTGTCGCTTCATTCGGAAATGAATCTGGTACTGTTCCGTATACAACGTTCATGGCAAAAGAAAGTTTCTTAAAGAAAGATAAAGCTGCTGCTGAAAAATTCACACGTGCTCTCTATAAAGCGCAACAATGGGTTGATACTCATAGTCCAGAAGAGATTGCTGATGCCGTTTCTCCGTTATTTAAAGACACTTCAAAAGACATTACAGTAAAAGTAATTGAACGGTATAAAAAACAACACTCTTATGCAACAAATCCGCTATTAGATGCTGAAGAATGGAAACAGCTCCAAACGATAATGAAAGAAGCTGGCGAATTACAAAAAGAAGTTCCACATGAAGCGCTCGTCAATACAAAAATTGCCGAAAGCGTTATTAAGAAATAGAGGCGAAGTGTATGAGCTTTTTACAAATACGTAACGTTTCTCACTGCTTTTTCGCAAAAGAGAATGCCAAACTGATTCTCGAAGATATGAGCTTACAAGTGGAAGAAGGCGAATTCATTTCTATACTCGGTCCAAGTGGCTGCGGCAAAACGACACTCCTCTCCATTATTGCTGGGCTACTTGATCCAATTGAAGGTATCGTCTTTTTAGATGGTGAGCCCATTACAACGAAAACTTCATCCATGGGATATATGTTGCAGCAAGATTACTTGTTCCCTTGGAAAACAATTGAAGAAAATATTATGCTTGGACTTCACACTCGAAAAATTTACAATGAACAGACGAAAAAACATACTTTACAACTTTTAAAGCAAGTCGGCCTACATGATGTAGAGGATCAATATCCTCGTGAACTATCCGGCGGTATGCGTCAACGTGCCGCTCTCGTTCGAACGTTAGCGACCGATCCGAAAATTTTATTGCTAGATGAACCATTTTCGGCGCTCGATTATCAAACGAAATTGAAACTAGAAGATCTCGTGTTCAGCTTACTACGCAAATATAAGAAAACGTCACTACTCGTGACACATGATATTGAAGAAGCAATTGCGATGAGTGATCGTATTTATTTACTACAAGCAAACCCTGGAAAAATTGCAAAAACATTTATCGTCCCAGAAAGCATCCGCTCCTTATCACCGTTAGAATCACGTCACCACCATGACTTCCCATCCCTCTTTCAAGATATATGGAAGGAGTTGGAGCGCCTTGGATAACATAAAGCAACTACATGAACAGTTTCGGAAGAAAGAACGGAAACGCGCATGGTTAGCACGCTCACTACAGCTTTTACTACTCATTCTTTTCTTTGCACTATGGGAGATAGCTAGCAAAAAAGAGTGGATTGATCCTTTACTCTTTAGCTCTCCTTCAAGCATTTGGGATCTCTTCCTCAGTAAATGGATTGACGGTTCACTTTGGGTTCACATATGGACGACATTACTTGAAACAGGAGTAGGCTTCATTCTTGGAACAGTACTCGGCTCTATTATCGCTACTTTCCTTTGGTGGATCCCACTTCTCGCCCGCGTACTCGATCCATATCTCGTCGTCCTAAACGCCATGCCAAAAGTGGCACTTGGTCCGATTATCATTGTAATCTTCGGTCCAAATATTTCTTCGTCGATTGCAATGGGGGTAATCATTTCCATCATCATTACCATTCTCGTTATTTACAGCGCATTTCAAGAAGTCGATTCTAACTATATAAAAGTGATGGACACATTTGGTGCAAATAAATGGCAATGTTATAAGCAAGTCGTTCTCCCTGCATCCTTCCCAGCCATTATTTCAACGTTAAAAGTGAACGTTGGATTAGCTTGGGTCGGTGTTATATTCGGCGAACTTCTCGTATCCAAGCAAGGTCTTGGCTACTTAATTAGCTACGGATTCCAAGTATTTAATTTCACACTCGTCTTACTAAGTGTACTACTCACCTGCGTCCTCGCAACACTTATGTATGTGTTTGTTGAGGCATTTGAAAAACTTCTAATTGGAAAACGAAAAAGAAGCTGACTTAGGGTGATAGACTATAGTCAGCTTCTTTCTTTACCTTTTATCACACATCTTTGTTTCATTTGTAACGTTGCCATTCGCGACTGTAACTGTATGGAAACAATCTTTCACACGTACTGTAACGACATTTTCTTTTCGATCTATTACATGATAATCATCATACTTTTTATTTAATGCACTACGAATTTGCTCCCCTTCAAAAATCGGAAAACCGTGAGACATTACCCAAATGAGACCAGCAACCGCAAGAATCGTTTTCATACGTTTCATTACCTCCTCGAGAGTAAACTTTTAGTCCCTACAATATGCGCATTATAATTGTGTCTAAATTGTGACATTTTTATACTAATTCTCTTTTAAAGCTTCAGTTCCTTCTTCTTTTTATAAAAATACAGAATTTTCAATTTTATCAACATAAAAAACGCAAAGGACTAAATTTCTTTACGTTTTCCTAGCCACAATATATAGTTCGCATTAGTTTCCACTATGTTGTTCTATCGTTTTCGAAACATCATATAATCCCGATAACACTTCCGCTCTCATTTTGACAAGCTCAGGGAACTGATAGAAGAACGCAATCTTTTTATACTTTAACTCCGATCCTTCTTTCACCTTTTTTGAATCTTGTAAAATAAATGCTGTAAACGTATCTGCAATATCTTCCGCTACATTTGTCGTTCCATACTGTGATACAAATTCATCATGCTTCTCTTTAAAAAATTCAATTTGAGCCTCTTCGCTTTCTTCTACTTTCTTTTCTGTCCACTCCTGCTCAATTGGTTTCCAAAAAGAGTTATAAAATTGATTCATATAAGATTTTTCCTTCGCACATCCCTCTTGTAAGAAAAGAGTTTCACATTTATTTCTGTACTTTGAAATATCTTTATCTTCTTCAAAATCCTTTACATACTTTTCATCCACTGGTATTTGCTTATGTCCTAGCGTCAACACGTGAGCCGTCTCATGAATTACTGTTTTCATCACTTCATCGATATTTACCGCAGAATCAAGCGTATCTAAGCTAAGAACCCAATCTTTTGGATTCTCCATACTCGGCATAACGTGGGCAACAACACCGTCATAACCATCCGTTATTAAATCAAATTCTGTTATATTCCCGCGATATTTAGCTGGGATGAGAGTGCGGTACATATCCCATAAATCTTTATGATACTCTCTATCTTGACGTTGCTGTAGCACCTCTTCCTTCGCTTCTTTATCTTCAGCGAATACTTTATTTAAACGTTTCCGTTCTATTTTTTCAAAATAAGGATCTACAATTTCATCACCATCAATATCATAAGAAGCTAAAAAGAAATAATTTTCATCATCACCTTCTTTTTTCTGCTCTGCCTCTTTCATATCCGCACTTTCCTGCTCTTCTATATCATAATCTTCTACTGCTTCAAGCTCAGATAATCCATCTATTTTTTCATATACTTTTTGAAGTTTCTTATCTCCTATTTCCACGCATTCTTCTTCTGTTTTACAAATTTCTTTTTCTTTCACACTCTTCATAGAACTATCGCACCCTGCCATTAAACCCATTGCGACGATAACCCCTACTAACTTACCATACAGTCTCTTCATACAATCCTCCATTATTCCATTCTACAAAAATATCATAATCATTTTTTAACGAATATGCGATAATTAATTATAAAAACTGTAAGGAGGTTTCTCATGATTCGAGCAGTCTTATTCGACTTAGATGGAACACTATTAGATCGGCGCCAATCTCTAGAACAATTTATTCCTGATCAATATAATCGCTTTACCTCTCACTTAATGAACATAGAAAAATCCGAGTATTGTTCTCGGTTTCTTGAACTCGATAATAATGGCTATACGTGGAAAGACAAAGTATATGCTACTCTCCTTTCCGAATACAACATTTCTACTTTAACGTCAGAGCAACTGTTGCACGACTACATTACTAACTTTCAACATCATTGTATTCCTTTCCAAAACATGCACGAATTACTTCAGCGTTTAACACAACAAAATATTAAAATTGGTATTATCACAAACGGCTTTACTGACTTTCAAATGAACAATCTCCGCGCACTAAACATACATACGTATACAAATATAATTCTCGTTTCCGAAGCGGAAGGAATTAAGAAACCACATCCTGAGATTTTTGAACGTGCTTTACAAAAGCTAGATGTTAAGGCCACAGAATGTCTTTATGTTGGAGATCATCCAGAAAACGATGTGCTTGGTTCTGAACGAGTAGGAATTCTTGGTGTGTGGAAGAGAGATTCATTTTTGGGTGACTTTAAGCATTCGCGTGTGGTGGATGATTTGTTGGAGGTGCTTTTGTTTTTAGATGTAGACATACAAACAAGACAATAGTAAAAAGGAGGTTTCGTTTCCCGAACGCCTCCTCTTCCCTTATGATTCATATACTGTAAACTGCGGTTTACTCGGATGATCTTTCACTAGCGCATCATCTGGAAACTTTGAAGCTTTTCGATATAGGGCTATATCACCGATACAACCTGCTGTTAGTAGAATTCCTAAAAATGAGAGTGGCTCCAGATTCATAGCTAATCCTAATACAATTGGCAAAATGCCAGTTGGTAAAAACGGCAGCATTAACACTTTCTTCATTTGCTTTACTGTAATCGCCTGTTTAGAATGCGCATATGCAACACCTAATTTCCAATTGACGCCCCATTTTAATTCACTCCATGGAACACCTCCGATATAACGAAATCCTATTAGATGTATCGCTTCATGAATACAAACAAGAACAATCATTCCAATAATCAAAAGAAACATAACGGGTAATGTAAAGTCAAATTGAACCCCGCCTGAAAGAAATATATGCAAATAACCAATTCCAAACGCCAACGCAAATATTATAAGTAATGAATAGATATTTAATTTAACCATCGAAATAGTAACAGTCGTTTCTGCTCTTTTATCCATCTTCCCCCTCCTAAAATGTAAATATATCTTTACAAAATTGTATAATATATCCAAAAAAATATAAAGATATATTTACATTTAGACACAAAAAAAGAAACCGGCCACTTTACTTCGTAAAACAGCCGATTTCTTCTATATGTTTCATCGTACGCGCCAATACATCGTCGCGCATTATAAAGCTAAATTTTCTATCCGTTTTAATGTTGTCAGGAATGTTTTTTAATAAAACAGATCCTTTCGTTTCTTCGTAATGCGTATGTTCTTCTACCGCACTAATTGTTGCAAAATAAATGTTTTTAATGATTATTTTGTCTTTTCCAGATACTTTATATTGTCCTAAGTAAGTTAAATCAGAAACTATGCCGCCGGTTTCTTCATGAACCTCTCGAACTGCCGCTTCTTCCGGTGTTTCCCCTAGTTCTACTTTACCACCTGGAAATTCAAGACCGCGACGTAAATGATGCGTTAATAACCATTGATCCCCGTACCGGCATACAACCCAAACATGCTTTGGCTCAGGAGAAAATGGATAACGTTCAAACGATAATTGTACAGTGTTGTGGTAATAATCTTTAAATTTGTACATGCCATTACTCCCCTATTGATGGTTACAAGTTTTTCCTACCACAAATTGTAGCATATTCTCGCTTTTCTGCATAATATTATCCAATTATAATCCATTGATTATTCCCATTTGCGCGACTAATTCTTTCGTCTCATGATTTCCTAAATCGTAAATCATTTTATATGCTTTTTGTAGTTGTTCATCATATCGGTCATTATTTGAATCGTGATGATACTCAACAAACGGAACGTGAGAACGTACAAACGAACCTAAATCTTCTACATATGCTTGATCAAAGTACTCTCTTAACTCCGTAATTTCCTCATCACTTGCGGAAATCTCAAAATTATACGTATCCGCCGTCTTCACTTGTGAAATTTGACCGTTTCCTATTGATATATAATATGTTTTTTTCTGCTCCATGTAACACCCTTCTTTCATCCTTTTAATTTCTATTGTTTTCATCAATTACAAAATTATGTAAAATAAAGAAAAGGAGGGATTTCATGTTTAAAATATTAATTATCGGTATTATCATCGTACTAGTCATATTAGTACTCTCCGTCATGACGATTAACAAAGGCTACGCTTATAAACATTCTGTTGATAAACCAGAAGATAACCCTTATACAAAAAACAGCAAGAAAAATTCATAATACGCTTCATCTACTACTTATTTTAGCCCACATCATATGCAGTATTCATTTACTGACAGGTCAACATAACTTTCTACTACTTTCACAATTTCTATTAAAAGCTTACTGTTTCACATTGTTATTGAACAAATAAAGAAAAAGGATTCAGGAACAGGCTTGATTTGTATTGCCATTAGAGCTTTCTCTTAGATTATTCTTATCATTACCTACATAAAAGAAAAGGAGGGTTTTTATGTTAAATGGCGTTCGAATTACTTTTGCACTTATCGCTTTATGTATAGCAATCTATGGATTTATTAGCGGTAACAGAGACATTATGCCTTATATGTTCTTTTTCTTAGGATTAATGGCCTTCACTGTAGCGCTAGGAGAAATAAAACAACATAGAAAATCTAGCGGTATACTCGCTTTCATGGCTGGCTCTGGTGCTTTATTTCTTAGCTTCTCGGAACTATTTCGGTAAATAGTTTATTTAAAAGGTGAAGATTTGTATTTTAAAAACATTACGAATGATATCGGCTCTTATCGTCATCGCTCTCGCTCTATCAGGAATGTTTACAAACGCACTTGTTACATTGCCTTATATGCTCATCGCCTTATCTATTATGACTTTCATCATGAGTGCAGAAGAAAAACAAAAACAAAAGAAAGTACATAGTATACTCTCCTTCTTTTCTGGCATATTCACTTTCATTGTTGCTATTATAATTTTTGTCTCTCGGTAATTACCTTTCTACTAGGAGGTTCAAATGCATATAAGAAAGTTACAGCTAACCATCGTTTTTATTACTTTGATTCTATGTTTATACAGCACATTTACAATGAACTTTCAAATCTTTTTACCTATCATTTTGTTCCTCATATTGTCAGTTTTTGTCGGTAAGTCGATATTCATTGTCGAAACGTCGATATATTAAAAAAATCGTTGATATATTTCAAGTTGTGTTCGATATATTCGAAAAATCGTCGATATAATTTCATTTATCATCGTGCTACAAAAAAACTGCCCTTTCACAGGCAGTTTTCCTTTTTATCCAAATACTTTCTCAAGTTCATCTTTATCTTGGCTTAACCAGAAGTTCATTAAGCGTTTTGCCCCTTCTAAATCGTGAAGCTTCGCTTGCCCACACTGCGTTTCATTTGCAGCTGGAATTTCTGTAATTTGAACTGCATCTTTTAATGTTAGTTCTAATAAATCGATGATTTCTCGAACTGTCGGTGTTCCGCTTACTACAAGATAATATCCTGTTTGGCAGCCCATTGGTGAAATATCGATAATATCAAAATGCGGATAACGATCAATATATTTACGTAAATTAAATGCTAATAAATGTTCTAACGTATGAATAACATCTGGTTTCATTGCTTGTTTATTCGGTTGGCAAAAACGAATATCAAATTTATTTACAATACCGTCACTACCTACGTTGTGAACTCCGCAATGTCTTACATAAGGCGCCTTTACAATCGTATGATCTAATTCAAAGCTTTCTACTGATGGCATACAACATCTCTCCCGCTTTTAATTTAATTCCGTTATATCCAATATGATATAACGGAAATGAACATTAGTAAAGCATTATGTACAGTCGTGCTATAATACTTTAAGAATATGCTGAAAAGGAGACCGTTATGAAACAGATTTTTATTGGGATTATACGCTTTTATCAAAAGTTCATATCTCCGATGACACCACCAACTTGTCGCTTTTATCCAACTTGCTCTCATTATGGATTAGAAGCGTTTCAAAAACATGGTGCCCTGAAAGGGTTTTGGCTTACTTGTAAGCGTATATTAAAATGTCACCCTTTCCACCCAGGAGGATTTGATCCTGTCCCAGATAAAAAGGATGACAAAGTAAATTCTTAATTGTCGTAACCATTCACAACTAAATCTAATTTTCCTGTATCAGGATCGATAACAAGACCGTGAACAGGTACTTCTTCTGGAAGTAATGGGTGGTTGCGAAGTACTGATACGCTATGTTCTACACTTTCTTCCACACTGGAGAAACCGCGCAAGAATTGTTCTAAATCGATTCCAGAATAACGAAGCATATCTAATTTCTCTTCTGTTATACCGCGCTCTTTCATTTTCTCAATTGTACTGCTTGCTTGAATTTTTGCCATACCGCAATCATGGTGACCAACTACACATACTTCATCAGCACCAAGTTCATATACAGCAACTAAAATACTACGCATAATACTTCCAAACGGATGTGAAATAACAGCACCTGCTACTTTAATAATTTTCACATCGCCGTTACGCATATTCATCGCTTTCGGCAATAGTTCAACAAGTCTTGTATCCATACAAGAAATAATGACCATCTTTTTGTTTGGAAATTTCCCCGCTACAAACTCTTCATACTTTTTCTCTTCAACAAATTTCTCATTGTACTGCAAAATCTCTTCTAATGACTTCATAGTAAAGAATCCTCTTTTCTCTCATTTACACTACATAAACAGTGTACCAAAATATGAAAAACACAAAAAGGATATCGCTTTATAGTAAAAATAGGATATTTTCAGATAATCGACATAATTCTTTCAAAATATACACACAGCTTTGTAACAAGTCCTCCCTATTTAAAACGTATTTTCACTATAAACTAATTGTAGATAATGTAAAAAAGGAGTGAATATTTATTATGTCCGACGTTCTGTTACTGAGTCGTTTTCAATTTGCAATTACTATTTTTTATCACTTTTTATTTGTACCTTTGACAATCGGACTTGTTATTTTAGTGGCATGTATGGAAACGCAATACGCCCGCACATTGAATCCAACATATCGCAAAATGGCAAACTTCTGGGGTAAATTATTTACAATTAACTTCGTCATGGGGATTATAACCGGGATTACGATGGAATTCCAATTTGGAACAAACTGGTCTGAGTACTCCAAATATATGGGAGACATTTTCGGGTCCCCTCTCGCAATCGAAGCACTCGTTGCCTTCTTCTTAGAATCTACTTTCATGGGAATATGGTTATTCGGTAAAGACAAAATTTCACCAAAGTTCCGTGCTTTCTGTATGTGGATGGTTGCACTTGGAACAAATATTTCCGCACTTTGGATTATTACAGCAAATGGCTTTATGCAAAATCCGGTTGGCTACGTCGTACGTAACGGTCGCGCTGAATTAAATGATTTCTGGGCACTCGTTACGAATCCATATGCTTGGAATATGTTCTTCCATACTGTAGTTGGTTGTTATATCGTTGGCGCTTTCTTCGTTATGGCAATTAGTGCCTATCATTTATTACGCAAAAATGAAGTGGAATTCTTCAAAAAATCATTTAAGTTTGGTTTAATGCTCGGCTTATTCGCCGCAACAATTACACCGTTTATGGGACATCAATCTGGTGTATCAGCAGCTAAATATCAACCAGCTAAAGGTGCTGCGATGGAGGCTGTTTGGGAAACTGGAAAAGGACAAGGCTTCTCGATTGTTCAAATTCCTGATGTGAAAAACGAAAAGAACTTTGAGTTCCTGACGATTCCGAAACTAGGAAGTTTCTTCTATACAAATTCATTTGATGGCGAAATTGTTGGTTTAAAAGATATCCCGAAAGAAGATCGTCCAAACGTTAACCTCGTGTACTATAGCTTCCGCTTAATGGTTGCACTGGGTATGTTCTTTATGGCATTAACTTGGTACGGTTTCTACTTAAACCGAAAAGGAAAACTAGAAAACTCAAAACGTTACTTAAAAATTACAATATGGTCTGTTTTACTACCATATATCGCAATTAACGCTGGTTGGATTGTTGCCGAAGTAGGTCGTCAACCATGGACAGTTTATAAACTAATGCGTACAGCAGAATCTGTATCACCTATATCTGTTCCGCAGATTTGGTTCTCATTAATTAGTTTAATCTTGTTCTACACTTTACTTTTAATCGCAGACGTATACTTAATGCTAAAGTTCGCGAAAAAAGGACCAGCTGCATTAGAAGAGCCTGCTACTGAAGGAGGTACAGCACATGTCTCATGATATGCTCGCAATTATCTGGTTCGGTTTATGGGGCGTAATTTGGACAGTTTACTTCATTCTTGATGGGTATGCACTTGGTAACGGAATGATTTTTCCTTTCGTTACGAAAGATCGACAAGAACGAAATCAATTACAAGAAGCAATTGGCCCGTTCTGGGGTGGTAATGAAGTGTGGTTAATTACAGCTGGTGGTGCAACATTTGCTGCCTTCCCAGTCACATATGCAAATATGTTTAGTTATCTATATACACCGTTATTCTTAGTATTACTTGCACTATTTGCTCGTGCTGCTGGACTTGAATTCATGCATAAAGATGATTCACCAATTTGGCAAAAAACTTGTAAATGGGCATTTGCAATTGGTAGTTTCTTAATTGCTTTCCTATTCGGTGTTACATTTGCTAATCTTTATTACGGACTACAAATCGGAAAAAATGGCTATGAAGGAAATTTACTTAGCTTACTCAATCATTACGGCATTTTAGGAGGGTTGTTCTTCACTGCTATATTCGTCTTATCTGGTGCCCTTTGGGTTATGATTAAAACGACTGGTGAAGTATCTGATCGTGCTTACAAAATCGCAAGACCATTTTCAATGGCAGCTGCTATCATTTTAGCTATTTTCTATGTAGCAACTGCCAATCGTACAAATTTATTCCAAAACTTCACAGAATATCCGGTACTATTCATTCTTCCAGTACTTGCAATGTTAATGAGTGTACTCGCACTTATTATGGTGTACAAACATAAAATCGGCCCTGCATTCACATTCGTTTGCTTAACAATCGCAATGTTTATGACAACTGGTTTTGCAGGTATGTTCCCAAGAATGTTACCGTCACGTATTAACGACGCATACAGCACAACGTTATATAACGCAGCGGGTAGTCAATTAAACTTAAAAATTATGTTCTTCGTTGCAATGGTTATGGTACCAATTGTTATTGGATATCAACTTTGGAGCTACAGTATCTTTAAAAATAAAATTCATAAAGACTCTGCTAAAGGGTATCATTAAAATGAAAAAAGACACTTCGGTTGAAGTGTCTTTTTTTACGTATGATTTTCGATAGGATGTTATATTTCTAATCTAACAACTACAATACAGAAGAATCATTAACAGCTCACAGCTAGATTGTAGCACAGAGCAAGTTCATCATTTTATGCAATTTTACATATTTCTTTATAAAGTAAATTGTATTCCCTGATCATTCACATCGCTATCCCCTACATCTGCTGTACTAACACCATTAAATGTGTGTACTTTTATTGCTGTATTCGATGATCCCGATCCATTATAAGCTTTCGTTTTTTCAATCGGCTGCACGTTATATTTGTCTCCTAAATTGATCGTCCCGTTACAGTTTTCAATAATAACACCTTCCACAATTGACGGCATTTTGTCACCTACTTTCATTTCATTACTTTTAGTTTATGAGAATCGCCTACAAAAATAGCTTGTTTCCATAAGAAAAAGCACTCAGGCTGAGTGCTTTTTCTTATTTACCTTTTTTGTTTTTCTCACAAGCAATTCCATCGCCATCACGGTCTAAATGCTTACCATAATACGGGCTGTCTCTTGTAATATCATAATATCCAGCATCATTTGCTTCTTTACAGTTAGCAAAGCGCTTCGGATCAGGTTTTACTTCTGGTTTCGGTTGTGGTTGTTTTGCTCCTGGTCTTTCTTCAAGTGGTAACGTTGCATTATATAAGAACTGAACGTATTGCTCACGACTTACATGCATTTTAGGTGCGAATGTACCTTCACCAGTTCCAGCCGTAATATAATTTGATTTAATTGCAGTAATCGCAGGATTCGCCCATCCATTTCTATCTACATCCGGGAAATTATGATCCCCTCTTATTTGCAATTGGAATCCCCTTGTCAAAATTTGTGCCATTTCTTCACGAGTTAACGAATCTTTCGGTCTAAATTTTCCTGTGTTATCGCCAACGAATATACCCATCTCTGTTAAAGCAAGAATCTCTTTTTTAAACATAGTTGAACGATCCGTAACATCTTTATACGGATTGTTATACTGTTCTTTTACTGTCGGTTTTAAATGACGGAACATAAGAGCTGCAACTTGCTCACGCGTTACATCATCACCAAATCCAAAAATCCCATTTCCGTATCCAGAAACAACGTTTTTATTTGCTAAATCCATGATCGCTTTATAAGACCAATGATTGTTTGGAACATCTTTAAAACCTGCGCTTGCCTCCGCTGTTCCAATTGAAGTAAATGCTGTAGTTGCAACAAGTGCACCTGTTAAAATTAAATTTTTAAATCCCATACTTAAGTCTCCTTCTCTTTCTACAATAATCATTTAACAATATAACATATTATATAAATGTAAATTGTCATATTCTGTCGAGCACAAAAAAGAATCCAGCAGGATTCTTTTTTGCTAAGCATGAATGGCAATTTTGGAGACAGTTGACTTCTTCAAAAATTTATTAGGGGTAATATTTTGAAAAAGAAAGCCTTTCATATGTAGGTTAACACCACTGGAATATATAGTAAATTGATAATATTTATACGGAAGATTGCTAATGTTTAGTATAGATAGTTTCCACTATGTAAACAGTAAAAACATTCTATACTAAATAAAAAAAGGTGCCTTCAAAGAAGACACTTTTACAAACAGACACTATAAAACAGAATTACTTATTGTTATACGATTGTTAGATACAAAAAGTAGAGGGAAATGTTTGTATAAAATTCTGCTTTATATAGTCTGCCTACCACTTATATTTTAATCCTCTTTACTTGAAAATAAATATAATATGCATAATTACATACGAAAAAGAAAAGACACTCCATAGAGTGCCTCTTCAACCATTTTACTTTTAATATATCGCTTTCCATACATTATAACATATGTATCTATATATTTTATTGAGAAAATTCTAAATCATTTTTTCTTTCATTTTCAATTATAAAATCATGTAATATAAAGGGTATGTCAAATTCTTATATAAGTCGAGGTGTACTATATTTATGCTGTATTTCGGAATTATTCCTCTTATATTGTTTATTATTTTTCTTATCTCCTATTTAAAAGATCCACGAAAAATAATAAACGGCTTTTTATTTAATACCTTTATCTGTTTTTTCCTTCTTTTTTGTGTGATTGTTTCTGTAAATTCAAGTACTGATATCCTACGCTATAGTATAATTTTACCTATTTTAGCACTTATCGTTATGATTCCTTTCGGTGTTGTTGCTTTAATGTTTGGGCTATTTCTGAATGCGAGAATTTTAATGAAACGAGAAGGCAGACGTTTTACTAACTGTTTAACACTTATTGCTGCTTTAGGAATTTTATTATTGATTTTACTTCCTTTTATAAGTCCAGCAAGTTTGTTCTCACCGCATTTGCAACCTATTTTTAGTGGAATTTCTCTTATAACCTTATATTTCTTTATACACTTATCTAACTTCTTAAGCGCTTATTTTTTATATCAATTCAACAGACCAAGACGTAATCAAGATTTCATCATTGTTCTTGGTAGCGGCTTAATTAATGATAAAGTACCACCTTTACTTGCAAGTCGTATTCATAAAGCAATCGACTTTTACTGGAAACAAGCAGCTGTGAATACACCACCAACAATCATTTTCTCTGGTGGACAAGGTCCAGATGAAGGCCTTCCAGAGGCAGAAGCGATGCAAAAATATGCTGTTGAAAAAGGGATTCCACTTGAACATACCGTGCAAGAAAATCGCTCTGTAAACACATATCAAAATATGTCGTTCTCTAAAGAAATTATGGATTCTTTAAAGCCTGAAGTTAAATATAGAAGTATTTTTACAACGAACAATTTCCACCTTTTCCGCGCTGGTATATATGCAAGACAAGCAGGGCTTAATAGCCAAGGAATCGGATCAAAAACTGCATTTTATTACTGGCCTAATGCAATGATTCGTGAATATGTCGCAATTGTTGTGATGGGACGTAAACGTCATATGAAAGTTTGCGGAGCTATTTTAGGATTCTCTTTATTGCTATCCGTGCTTAGTTTTATCATTTCTTAATAGTCTCCCATCCTTTGAAAGGATGGGATTTCTTATACTCATTTCAAAAATATTTTAAAGATAATATGGTCATAATATCCCCTGCATACATCCATTAAAGGAGAAATTTTTCAATTTAAATGTTAAAATGGAAATTAGGTGTGAATGACGTAACAAATAAGAAACTAGTTTGAAACGAGGAAATTACATGGAGAAAATTATGAAAAACAGGCCCAATAAGCTAAAAATTGCTTCTAAAGCTTTGATGATTATTATCGGGGCATTTATCACAGCGTACGGATTAGAAGCAGTATTAATTCCAAATAACGTATCAGACGGTGGTGTAACTGGTTTAAGTATCGTTAGTTCAAGATTATTTGGATTGCCATTAGGAGCTCTAATCGCAATTATTAACATTCCTTTCGTTTGGTTAGGATATAAGCAAATCGGTAAAAGCTTTGCGATTTATTCGATTATCGGGATTGCTTCATTAGCAATAGGTACTGTTGTTATGCACGGAATACCAGCTATTATTGAAGGCGATACACTACTTGTTACAGTTGTTGGTGGTATTATCATCGGTTTCGGTATGGGACTAGCATTACGTAACGGCGGCGCATTAGATGGAATCGATATGCTAGCTGTATTGCTTTCTCGTAAGTTACCTTTTGGAACAAGTGACCTTATTTTATTCTTAAACATGTTCGTATTTATTTTCGTATCAACAGTATTCGGTCTTCAAGGAGCTATCCTTTCAGCAATTGCTTACTTTATTGCTTCGAAAGTGATTCATATCGTTGAAGTTGGTTTAAGTGGTTCGAAAGCATTTAAAATCATTACGAAAGAGCCTGAATTAATGGTAGAAACCATTCGCGATCGTTTAGGCCGAAGTGCAACATATAACGAAGTATACGGTGGTTATTCAAGAGAGAAATTCAAAGAAATTTCTTGTGTAATTAACCGTTTAGAAGAAAGTAAAATGAAAGAACTTATTAATGAAATCGATCCACACGCCTTTATTACAGTTTATGACGTAGCAGAAGTAAAAGGCGGTAACTTTAAGAAACGTGATATTCATTAATCGTTATGAAAAACGAGGGTGTGCCAACATTTTGGTACACCCTCTTCTTTTACCATTGTCAGTTTTTGTCGGCAAGTCGATATATTGCAATAATCGCTGATATATTTGGAGTTGCGGTCGATATATTCCAATAATCGTTGATATATTTTTACTCGCCCCATCTTCCCCCGCTCTTAATCCATGCTACGTATTTTTGAAAGGCGGGCACTTCTTGTTGAAAACGAAGCGGAACATATAGAAAAAGAGTACATGTACATAGTATCCATAGAATACCTACTACAAAGTGAAATTTCATCGTTGTGCCGATAAACAAACTTAAGAATAAGACGAGGAACATCATTACACTAAATCTTTTATACATAGTCATACTAATCCCTCCTTATACATGAATTGTACCAGCTACAAGGAATTAATTTCCATAATAAAAAGACCGAAAAGCAACTTCTCCTTTTCGGCCTCTATACCTATCTTCTCTTCGTAATCTTTCCTGAACCACCGACCCTCGTTTTCGGAGGCGATGTATTCCTTGGCGGCGTTTTAATAGATGATTTCGGCTTCACATCTGATCCGCTTGAACCACCTGGATTTTTCGTTATTTTCCCTTTGCTTCCAGTAGAAGGCGGAGGCGTACTACTTCCTTTTTTCGTAATACTTCCTGTATCTCCTACGGAAGGTTTCGAATCTACATGATCGCCTCGCTTAATGATAGATCCTTTCCCTTCCTTCGTAATTGGAGGCGGGGTTTTCTTTTCTTCTTTCGTAGGCGGTCTCTCTGGAATAACCGGTTTATGATTTTGTCTGTCATTATATCCGCGATAATCACCGTATGATGATTTTCGTGAACCGAATATATCGTTTAAAATACTCCCCATAATATATCCCTGCAAGAAGGATGGTTGGTAATTTTGACGGACAAATTCTTTATTACTTATTTCAATTAACGTATCAGATGGTTTCTCTTTATCCTTTTGCAGGTTATAAATCTTATCAGAATAAACGAGGAACATTTGATTTTCGTCTTCTTTAGATGCTTGCTTCGGTTCTCTTTCATTCATGAGTTCCTTTGCGACTTCAGGAACTGACCGATTGGCGGCCCTATACACGTAAGATTCTTGTTTACCTTCTTTTGCGACAGATTCTAGTGGATAACGGTCTTGAATCGACTTTGTCTGTCCGCCTTGACAACCTGATAAGGCATATCCAGCAACAACAAGTAACGTAACGATAGCAAGTATAGGGATCACGAACGATTTAATCATGGTAAACAATCGGTTTGACATGATTACGCCCCCTTACGTTGCTCTTATAATTTGTACATCAGCAGGAATAATTGCTTCTCCCTCATACATCATTGTGCGACCATTTTGCCATTCAATACGTAATAATTTTCGGTTATCTGATTGGAATTCCCATACATACTGTTCCTCTGAAGCAGAGAATGGTGTTTTTCCCATCACAACAACACGTCCGTTATATTGCTCTTCCATATGGTATTCTGTATCATCCATTTCAATTGTCGTCGGAATTTCATCAATCGAATCTAAGCGACCATCAATTGGTGTATATAATTTATAATATGTATTTTCACGGTCTTCAATTTTTAAATAACGAATATCTTTCCCGTCTTGTAGCGTTAAAACAATTTCTTTACGAGAATGCATACTCGTTTTCCCGGTCAATTCGTACATAACTAATGAAACTTCAATCATATCGCCAGGAGCTAACGTCAACAAACTTTTCTCCGGCTTTGGCGCTTCTGGGCTCTTCATTATATTTTTAATCCGTTTGAACAAACTCATGATCTACCCCTCCTTCTCTCTTTATAAACAAGCACCTAAAATAAGTGCACCAACGATATGCAATGATCCGGCTAACATCGCATGCGCAATACTGCCTTCTTTCGTACCTTCTTCTAAATCTAAACCAGCCATTTTCTTTAAAACAAACTCAATAAACATTTCTACTACTAACAAAATAACGAAAGAAACTGCTGATGCAAGTAGCGCTTGCCATAAGTCATTTGCTTTCGTAATCGATTGAGATAAAATGTACCCTTGCGCGAATAATTTCATGACGAAACGAGTTGTTACAGCTGTATTCCCATTCTTTATTTCTTTTAAGTCATTGTATTTAGTAAAAATTGAATCAACCCACATAATTGCAAATAAAAGTACTGCACTTGCTCCAGTCCATACAAGCATGGCTACTACATTTGTCCATGTCATTGCAAAACCTCCTCTTAAATGATAATAGAAAACCGACATGAATTTATTTAGACATGTCGGTTCATTTGTCTCTATTCTATATTATTTCTCATACTGCTTCATAATACGAGCTAATTCATCATCAACAGCAGAATTTTTGTTTAAGCTTGCGAATTCATCATCTAATGATTTTTCTTTCTTGTACACTTCGCCGCTTGCTTCTGCTTCTGCTTCTAATTGAAGAGCTTTCTCTTCCATACGGCTTAAACCAGCTTTTGCTGAGTTTGAATCAAATCCAGACATCGCCTGATTAATATTCTTTTGTGCTTTCGCCGCATTTACACGTGCTACAAGTGTTTCACGTTTATTTTTCAGCTCTGTTAATTGCTTACGCATTTCTTCTAACTTTAGGCGAAGATTATCAGCAGCAGCTTTGTTTTGCTCATAGCTTGCTTTATACTCATTCATCTTTTGCTCTGCATTTTGTTTTTCTTCAAGAGCACGACGCGCAAGATCAAGATTGCTTGCTTGAACAGCCATATGAGCTTGCTCTTCACGTTTTTTCACAAGTGCTTCTTGTTCTTCAAATAATATTTTAAATTTCTTCTCAAGTGCAATTTGAGCCGCTACACTTTTCTCAGCTTCTTGTACATCCGCTTGCATATCGCGTAAATATTGATCCGTCATCTTAACTGGATCTTCCGCTTTTTCAATTAATGAATATACATTCGACATTGTTAAATCTCGTAATCGTTTAAATACAGACATCCAAATTCCTCCTATGATATACCTCATATTTCAAATTCACTACTTGGAAAACTGAAAAATCTCCCTTAACAGTAAAGAATATTCATTTTTACAGCCTATGTGTTTATTATAACAAAACTAATATGTCCTTACATGTTATTTCCAAAATCCAGCCAATATAATATGACATTCCTTATAAAACATTGTATTCCTAATATATTCTCATTAACCCTCTTCTGAATTAACTTATTTTTATGCACTTTCACTAAATTACATTATTGTAATGTTACTGTAAGCTAACTCGATAGTTACGTTGTAATATTTCTTATACACTAATACCAGAAGCAACGAACAAGCTTCTCATCATTTCAGAACTAATACAAAAATGTATTTACTATAAAACATATAAAAGGAGAAATCATCATGAAAAAATTAGTAGGAATCGGACTAGCAGCAGCAATTTCACTTGGAGCATTATCAGGTTGCTCTTTATTAGGAGATAAAGCAAACGGTTTTGTACTGTACGGATCAGAAGAACAAGTTCAACAAATTACAGATAAAAACAAAAAAGAAGTGAAAGAAAAAGACTTCTATAAAATGAAAATGACAACATTAGAGGGTAAAAAAGTTCTTGTTATGGATAAGAAAACTGGTGAAGAGCTAGTGAAGAAAGAGTTACTTAGCAAAGTTGATGAAAAAGACGACACGAAACCACTTGATAAATTACCAGCTGTAACAGCAGAGCAAGGTGTATTATTTGCTAAAGAAAAAGTAGAAAATGCTACACTTGATGGGGCAAAATTAAAATACGAAGGCAACACAATTATCGGAAGTGGCCGTGCATATACAGATATGTATGCAATTGTTGATGACGCAACTTACAACAATGTAAAAGGTGATGAAAAATCTGTTGGGGTATTAAAATTCGATAAAGACCCAAGTAAAGAATTCCCTGGCTACAACGGCGTAGAAGCTTCTCAACTTGTAAAAATTAAAAAGTAAAACAAAAAATCTTTGCGAAATTGAAGTGCACCCCAATTGTTAGACACATAATTAACAATTGGAGGTGCATTTTTTATGGCTACATTTTCTTCAAAGGATAAAATACAAGGAGTAAAACGATATCTAGAAGGTACTGAAGGTGTTTTTTTACTTACTTGCTATATGACTGTCGTGGATATTGATCCGCTGAATAAATCTATAATTTGTACGGATGCATTTTACAATAATACGACGTTGAAATTTATTGATATTATTGATGCAAAATAAAAAAACGCTCACAATCGTGGCTCTTATTGTTACTTTACATACACATAAGCTTTATTTACAATTAAGCAGGTTTTATTTCACATCAATTGGTGACTCGTATAGTGGTGCAGCATGGTATGGAAGCGCGGCTGGTCATACTATATTGGCTGTTGGACAACTATTCGTAGGAACAAAAGGCGTGGATAAAATTGCAATGTTGAACCCTGGCACAAAATTAGCTGAGATTTCACGAACTGCTAATCAAAGCTTGCAAGACGCTGCATCCTTATTCAATCGTAATCGCAATGAGTTTGCTTTAGCTGGTGGAAATAATATACGCTCTGTATTTGATACACCTGACTTTAGGGCAGCTGAGGAAAAGCTATCGACCCATCAGTTTGCTAGTCGTGAAGGAGCTTCCAGTGGGAACACGCCATATAAATTTGACTCATCACTTATGGAGCATGTTTTTCATGGTGAAGTAAGACAAAAATGGTGGGGATTAAAAGCTGTTGGTTATCATCACGAGAATATGATGGGGGGAGAGATAATTCGCGTTACTAGGCCACCAAACCCTGCAGGAGTATATGTTGCAGAAGTAAAGGTTGATGGTATTGTAAAACAAGCTAAATCTTCATTTTTCCCTAAGGATTGGAATAGAGTCCAGGTAGTTGATTCTATTAAAGAAGCATATACCAATCGTGTTCAAATCGCTCCAAATAAATACGTAGGGCAAACTTCTTCTGGATTTAAGGTTGAGATGATTATTGAAAACGGAGAAATTACCACGGCTTATCCAAAATATACGAGAAGATAGTGAGGTTGTATTAATGAATTATTCACATGAATTTTGGCGTGACCCATTTGGTGGACTAAGAATTCGTTTACCAAAAGAAATTGCTATTGTATCTGACTTTATAGAAAACCTAGATGAAGATGAAGCGGATGAATACATAGAAGTTTTAGACCATGTCGTAGAGGGGAAGTACCCTAGTTATGAACTAGAATACAATGCTGCTGCTGTATTTATTGAACCTAAATATACAAGCGCGATTAATTATTACATTAGCCCACCAAATAATCAATGTAAATTAGAAACTTCAGAATTTAGGAGATTACTTTTGCTTTGGAGAAATAAAGTGATGACAGAAGGACGAGATATTGAAGTAGATTAAAAAGACTGCCTGTAATGAAGTGCACCCCAATTGTTAGACACATAATTAATAATTGGAGGTGCATTTTTTATGGCTACATTTTCTTCAAAAGATAAAATACAAGCAGTAAATGGAACAATTTAAGCAAGAACTAGAAACTTATATTCATTACTACAATCACAAAAGAATTAAAACAAAACTAAAAGGATTGTCCCTGTGCAATACAGAGTTCAATCCTTAGTAGCTGCTTAATATATTTGTCTAACTTTTTGGGTTCAATTCAAATTCGCAAAGCTTTTTTCTATTTATGAGCAATTTGCTCCATATCCGGACTACAAGTTTGCGACTGACATGACTTATTTAAAGAACATGCTGCGCATTTTCCTTTTTTACTTCTCTTTACAAAATTTACTAACGTGTATGCTGCATAACCAAAAATGATAGCTCCAATTATAATATTGACCATCACCCTAATACATCTCCTTCTAGAATCCGAGTAGGGATCCAACTTGGTATATAATAAGCGTTAATACATAAGCAACAACAAGTGGATACACGACAGAGAAAATCGTCCACTTCGCTGATCCTGTTTCACGTTTAATAACGGCTACTGTCGCTAAACACGGAACATATAATAAAATAAAGAACATAAATGCATATGCTGATAGCGCCGTATAGTGTGCTCCCATTACATTTCCTAGCACATCTTCTTTCACCGCATAAATAATTGCCATTGTAGAAACGACAACTTCTTTTGCTAAAAATCCTGTTAAAAGGGATGCAGCAGCTTGCCACGTTCCAAATCCAAGTGGTGCAAATAGTGGTGCGATAAATCCACCAATCATCGCTAAGTAACTGTCTCCCATATCAACACCAAATCCTGATGGACCTGCGTAGTTTAATAACCAAATGACAACAGAACCACCGAAGATAAATGTACCTGCTTTACGAACAAATCCTTTCCCTTTCTCCCACGTACTTAACCATAACGTTTTCGCTTGTGGTACACGGTAAGGAGGTAGTTCAATAACGAAAATAGATTTTTCCGCTTTTAAAATGGTAAGAGACATAATTTTTGTAACTAATAACGCAAGAACAATACCTGCAACATATAAAGAAAACACAACAGTTGCCTGACTTTGAGGGAAGAATACTCCCGCAAATAATGCATATACAGGTAAACGTGCCGAACAAGACATAAACGGTGTTACAAGAACTGTAAGTAAACGTTCTTTTTCTTGTTCAATCGTTCTCGCTGCCATAATACCTGGAACATTACATCCAAAACCGATAATCATCGGAATGAACGCTTTTCCGTTTAATCCGAAGAACTCCATAATTCTATCCATAACAACCGCAATTCGCGCCATATATCCTGAGTCTTCTAATAATGAAATGAAAAAGAATAGTGCAAAGATTTGTGGAACGAATACTAATACAGCACCAACACCGGCAATAATACCTTCTGTAACGAGTGCTTGAATAAAATCAGAAGCTCCGACACTTGTAAGTCCAGCTGTCACCCAATCCGTAAGCTGCCCACCAAAAAACTCATCTAACATATCTGACAATGGTGTCCCAATCCACGTAAACGTAACCTGAAAAATAAAAAACATAACTGCTAAAAAGATTGGAAGTCCTAAAATTTTATGTGTAATTAATCTATCAATTTTTTCTGAAAAAGGAATTTTTCCTTCTTTCTCATGCTTCATAACATTTGTTTTTAACTTTTCAATATACGCTTCACGAGTTTTATAAATATGCTCTTCCAACGTACAATCAAGTTTTTCTTCTAAGCGAGATCGAATGGCTACAAGTTCCTTATAAATTGGTAATGCTTTCATTTCTTTTTCTACTACTTCGTTATTGCTTAAAAATTGAAGAGCTAACCATCTTGGATGCTTGTAATTCGCTTTCTCTAAAAGAGCTATTACCTCTCCAATTCCTTCATCCATCTGTACACCATATGAAATAATGAATGGCTTTTTCTCATTTTTGTCATTTTCTTTAAGAGTCGCAAGTAATTCTTCACAGCCTTTTCCGCTTCTTGCAACGACAGGAATGACTGTTACACCTAATAACTCTGATAATCGTTTTACATCAATTACAATGCCTCGTTGCTTTGCCACATCGACCATATTTAATCCGATCGAAACCGGCTTTCCAAACTCAAGTAATTGCAACGTTAAATGCATATTTCGTTCAAACTGCGAGGAATCTACAATATTTAACATATGCTGAAATTCTTCTGTTAATAGAAAGTTTGTTACAACACCTTCATCACGCGAAACGGGATTTAAATCATAAACACCTGGTAAATCAATCAATGTTCCTTGCTTATCTTTTAATTTACCAACCTTCTTTTCTACTGTTACACCGCTCCAGTTCCCTACATATTCATAAGAACCAGTAAGTGCATTAAATAATGATGTCTTTCCTGTATTCGGATTCCCTAGCAAAGCTACCTTATTCACGCTAATTCCACCTTTATCATTTTCGCGTCACAATGACGAATACTAATTAACTGTCCACGACACTCCAATGTACAAGGACCTTTGAACATCGCTTTCTGCTTCAGGCGAAGTTCGCTTCCTTCAGCAAGACCGAAAGCAGCTAGTCTACGCTTTAATAGCTGATCTAAAGACTGAATACTTTTTACTAATACTTTCTCTCCAATTTTAATATCTACTAAGCTCATAACCTTCCCCCTCAGAAGAGAATGATAATTATTTTCAAAAAAATTATACCACACCCAATTTCTCTTGTACTATACCCTTTTGCTTCATATTTATTAACATTTCGCTACAATTCTATTTCAATTATTGTCATACTGTATTCGTTTGCCATTCTCATCCATTTCGCTTACAATAAACAATAGCAAATAAAGAATCTCGTTATCACTGGGGGAGCCATGCCGCTGAGAGGGAACACTTCGTTCCGACCCTTCGAACCTGTTAGTTAATGCTAACGCAGGGATTGTGCAAACGTCCGAAATACATACCTCTTTTTATTTACGTATTTCGTATCCTCCTATGATATCTATTCTTTTTTTGTACAACTTGGATTTAGGGGGAGACAACATGCGTAACACCAATTTACAAGCGATGATCGAATCTGCTATTCTTGCAGCCTTCGCCTTGGTCATCGATATTTTACCATTATCAATTAAACTTCCAACAGGCGGTTCCATTTCATTTGCTATGATTCCTATTTTTATTATTGCATACCGCTGGGGCTTTAAATCAGCTTTCTTAGGTGGTTTAGTTTGGGGACTATTACAAATTGTCGTGGGAGATGCTTACATTTTAACACCTGTTCAAGCATTCATTGAGTACTTCATTGCCTTTGCTTTTATCGGATTTGCTGGCTTATTCTATCGTCCAATTCAAAAAGCACTTTTAACGTCTAATGAAAATAACTTAGAACAATCAAGTTTAGGTAGCCGCAAAGAAAAACCTTCATCAAAACAAAACAAAGGTAAGAAAGTCCTTGCGTATATTATCCTCGCTACATTTATCGGTAGCTTTGCTCGCTACTTCTGTCACTTTATCGCCGGTATTATTTTCTGGGGACAATATGCACCAAAAGGTCAATCAGCAGTTCTATATTCATTAATTGTAAACGGCAGTACAATGCTCGGTTCTTTTATTTTATGTACCGTTTTACTTATATTTTTATTTCTTACTTCACCCCGCTTATTCAAAAGCATCAATGCTTATCAACTGAATTCGAACAAAAAGGGCGCTTAATGAGCGCTCTTTTTTTCATATCGTAATATCAATTAAAAATACAATAAATGCACAAAAGAAAATAAATACCATTATACTTAGCCAATTGCTATGCACGGTTGATCGACTCCTTACATAACCTCATTTTCTAACCAGATTATATCGCTTAAAAATAAAGATTAGGTAAAGATAATATGAAAATAAATTAAAAAAGCGTAGCATATATCATCTACACTTTTTTCGTTAAGTAAAAGTAAAATAATACACCGTCTTCTGTATTCTTTACTCCATATTCAGCTTCGTGTAATTCTAAAATATTTTTAGAAATAGCTAGCCCAAGCCCCGTCCCACCTTGCGAACGCTTGCGAGCTGCATCCACGCGATAAAAACGATTCCAAATTTTATCTAATTGCTCTTCTTCAATGTGAGTACCTTTATTTTCAATACACACTTTTATACGATCCTTCTCATCTATTGTAGAAATAATAATATCTTCTTTATTTGGTGTGTAACGTATCGCATTCGTAATGAAGTTCACGATGACTTGTTCAATTCGACTTTGATTTGCAACTACTTCAAATGAACATATATTTTTATGCACATGAAGTTCTTTTTTCTCTATTTCCACAGAAAGATGTTCACATATATCTTCAATTACAGCATCAATATAAAATGCTCCCTTTTTCATTTTATATGTACCTGACTCAAATTTAGCTAACTCAAGCATATCCAAAATTAACGTATCCATTTTATCTACTTCTCGTTCCATTGCTTGAAAATAGTACTCTTTTTTATGCTCAGCTACCCCATCTTTTAAAATAGAAATACAGCTTTTCATAATACTCAGCGGTGTTTTTAATTCATGTGAAACACCAGAAATGAATTCTTTCCGCGTATTTTCTAACTTTCTTTCTTTTTCAATATCTTGTTCTAGCTGTCCAATATGCGAATGGAGCTTATGAGATAATACATTAATATTTTTCGATAAATCACCAATTTCATCTTTTGAAGTAATCGGTATTTTTTCTGTGAAATCTAAGTGCGCTATTTTCTTCGTTGTATCATTTATTTTTAATAACGGCTTTGCAATTTGTTTAGAGTAATAGAATGAAGCTAGAAAAATGAGAACGACTACAAATGCAATGATATAGATGTAATAATCTTGTACCATTTGTACAGCCTCATCTACAGGCTGTAAAGAAGCCATCGCATATATATAAGTTACTGATCCATCTTTTTCTTTTATTGGCTTGATTAATAATTTATATTTAATATCATTTTTTTCATAATCTATTATTCGTGTTGTATCTGGTATTTTCTTATCTTCTTTTAATAATAATTCAGCTTGAAATTCCTTTATATTATCCAAAAATAGATTATTTTTATAGATTGAATTTACAGGCCCTTTTACATCAGGGAATTGTACTTTCGTAATTTTCCCTGATAAATTAAAGTCTGAATTATGAGCTGCTCTCTTCTGTTCCTCAGCGCTCATAACTCCAGCAACTCTTTTTCTTTCCGCAACGATAGGTTCTTCAGCAACTGTTGGCTTACCACCACTCATCTGAATTTCCTTTGCAGCTAATTTTTTTCCTAACGGTTTATTCAGCCAACTCAAATTTGCCTCTTCTATATGTACATAACATGCGATGAAACTATCGTCTCGTTTTAGCCCATAAAAATAGACTGACCGCCCTTCTAACTTAGGCAGTGTCCCACCTTCAATTTCATCTATGGTCATTAGATAGTACAAAGGCATCTTGATTACCTTTTTTCCAAACTCCTTCTCTGCCCTACGATCTAAAGTAACCTCTACATAAAAATCATCCACATGTTTTAAATTTCCATTCTGATCTAATGTCGTAATCCATGTATTGTTCTCTCTAAAAAAGTCTTGCTCTAGCTTCTGAATCCCTTCTGCACTTCCTGCATAGTTCAAATAATTCTTTTCAAAGGAATTTAAATTCACTTTAATATCTTCTACTTTTCGATTCGCATAATATTGTTTAAAAAATATTGTTTGTCCAATAAATATCGTCGCTAAAATTAACATGCACAATGCTGTTGTGAGGGTAAATAATTTTAGTACAATTCCTTTTCTCATACATTCCCCTCAAATTTATAACCTGTTCGTACTACAGTTGTAATGTACTTTGCTTTCTCTCCTAATTTATTTCGCAAATTACGAATATGGCTATTAACAGTTCGGTCATCACCGGCAAATTCGTATCCCCAAATTCTTGAAATGAGTTGCTCTCGCGTTAAAACAATCCCTTGGTTTTTCATAAAATACGCTAATATTTCAAATTCTGTATGTGTTAAGTTAATATCGGTTCTATCTATCGTAACAGTACGCGACGGGAAATGGACGTGAATACCATGAATGGATAATGTATCATCTTCATTCTCTAAAAGTTGCTTTGTCACTTTTCTACTTTCTAACAACCGTTTCGCTCTTGCTAATAAAATGGGTGGGCTATACGGCTTGGTCACATAGTCATCCGCTCCAAGTTCAAATCCAAGTAACGTATCATCTTCATCTACACGTGCCGTTAGCATAATAATAGGAACCTCGGATGTTTTACGGATTCTTCGGCAAACGGACCACCCATCAAGTTCTGGCAACATAATATCTAAAATAACTAAATCAACCTCTTCTTCCTCAAATACAACTAAAGCTTCCTTCCCGTCTCTTGCTTCAAACACTACATATTGCTCACTTAAAAAATAATCTTTTAATATTTCACGTAATATATCTTCATCTTCTACAATTAAAATATTTTTTGACATAACTTATATCCCCTCCTGCTTTCAAAAACTATCACTTCATTTTGAATAACCACCAGTTAACTTCGCCTCGATAATATATCTATCTGGTGCATCTCCTATATAATCAAATGGATAGCAAGTCGTCAGTGTTAATATCGGTTCTTCTTTTTTTATAATAACAGTACGATCATCCGCATGGGTAATCCATATCTTTTGAATTTCGTATGTGTAAGTTTTATTATCATACTCTAAAACAAGAGTGTCTTTTTCTTTTAACTCTCCTAAATCTGTAAATACAGTATCCCGGTGCCCACTCAATACCGTATGTCCCCCTCCAGATGGTGTTGTCGTTACATCACTAACGAACATTCCCACTCCTTTTTTCAACGTTGCCTCATCCGCTCCCCAGTATATAGAAAACTTCTTCTTTATTTTCGGTATATTTAATAGGGCAACCTTTTCTCCTTCTTTATGTTCTGTTTGAGAAGAAGGTACTTGGGAGGTTACAGTTGTTTCGTTAGAAAGTTGATTATGCTGTATATTGTTAAGACTCTTTAATTCTTCTTTCGTTAATTGTTGAGCAGAGCTTTTTCCTTTATACCATTCCACTGCGTAATAGGATCCCATAAATAGCCCGATGGCCATCAATATCATTCCGATATAATTAAGTAATTTCACATTTCATCCCTCCATGCCAAAAATGGTAGGAATAACCTACCATTTTTAATATATGAAATTATCCCATTCTTTATAGGTCAATATTTTAATTACGCCTTCACTTTATTGCGACGTTTCAAACCAAATAATGTCCCCATCCCTACAAGACATGCACTTAGTGCCATCATTGCTACATTATTGGATGCTGTGTTTGGTAATTTCTCACCTTGTCCAGCTGGCTTTGTTACTTCTTTTTTAGCTACTTCATTTTTTTGCTCAGCTTTTATCGCTGCCTCTTTTTTTGCCATATCATTTTTCAACTGTTCTTGCGCTATTCTCTTTTTCTCTTCTTCACTCTTTTGCTGTATCTTAATTGCTTCTTCTTTTTTAGTCTTATCTTGTTGCACTTGCGCCTCTTCTTCCTTCGTTACTGTTCCAGTATCCGCACTTGCTACTGAAGAATATCCTACTGCTAAAAGTGCCATTGCACAGATTGGTAATAGTCTTTTTTTCATTTTAGTTCTCTCCTTTTATACGTTTTACATCACTTCGCATCGGATGTATCACTAGAATAAACAAGAGATATAAATATAAAATGCAGATGAAATATATTTCATTTAAAGATTTCATGGTAGACAAATAAAAAAACATCGCAATATATACGATGTTTTTTCGGGTGTGTGTCTCAATATTTACATGTTACTTTCGCGTGATGTAGAAGTAGAATGGGCCGGAGCGATAACTAATTGTCTCGGCTCAGTTTTCTTTAAGTGATTTTTGACGTTACACTTACGACGTTGAACAACCCAAGCTTTAATAGGGTTTGTCAAAATAATCTTTTGCTCTTCGTTAGGGGCCTCTTCTTCAAACTTACAACTCTCGCTCCATTTATTCCATTTCATTGTAAATTTAGAAGAAGAATGATCGTCTTCTCGATCAAACAAGTGCAAAAAATCCATCTCGCCAGCTAGCATTACGGTGTTGCTAGTTGCTAAAAAAGAAAAGGTCGTCCAACGTTTCTCCATACCCTCCTACTCCTTTTTCACATATAGAGTGCCTAAAACTTAATTTACCTAAAATATGCTTGCCTTTTACCTTACACCTATAGTTTATCCAAAGCACTACTATGCAACTATCGATTTCCCTTACAACTACCTTACATTTTTGTAAGAAACAAAAAACCTTCACTCTCTATATGTGAAGGTTTCTCATTTCTCATCTATATGATCTTTCATATGATCGACTCCAGCTTCTTTCAACTGTGACATCATACCATGGGAAATTGCGCCTAATACTAAAGTCATTCCAATTAGTGAAATCCGAATGGCTGGTACATCAATTATGTAAGCCAAACTACCAAGAACAATTGTTAAAAGTAATGCTTTTATAAATGTTGCACTTGTATACTCTTTCTTTTTCATCATAATCACCCTTCATGGAAGCGTTTTCTTAATACAATCAGTATATCATATCATCTGACTATTTTGTGGGTATTTTTGTAAAAAACTTATATCTCCTTTGACTTTTTGCTTTCTTTCCTATACAGTCGAAATGTTCGCAAGTTTTACACTGTAGGAGGACTCCAATGAATATTGAAATAAAAGACACTTTAATTTCTGAAGAACAATTACAAGAAAAAGTAAAAGAATTAGCACTTCAAATCGAACGTGATTTTGAAGGAGAAGAAATCGTAGTAATCGCTGTATTAAAAGGATCTTTCGTATTCGCTGCTGATTTAATTCGTCACATTAAAAACGAAGTAACAATCGACTTTATTTCTGCATCTAGCTACGGAAATCAAACAGAAACAACTGGCAAAGTAAAACTATTAAAAGATATCGATGTAAACATTACTGGAAAAAATGTAATTGTCGTAGAAGACATTATCGATTCTGGTTTAACACTTCACTTCCTAAAAGATCACTTCTTTATGCATAAACCGAAAGCATTGAAATTCTGTACATTACTTGATAAACCTGAGCGTCGTAAAGTGGATTTAAAAGCTGAATATGTTGGCTTCCAAATTCCAGACGAATTTATCGTTGGCTACGGTATCGACTGTGCAGAAAAATATCGTAACTTACCATTTATCGCTTCAGTTGTAACGGAGTAATATAAATAGAATAAACTTCTATCAATCATTGATGGAAGTTTATTTTCTATCACGATTCGTAAAAGACAAAGGGAGAGAATAAAATGACAAAAACAAAATTTGAAAAAGTACTCCTCATCGTAAATCCGAAAGCAGGACAAGGTGATTTACATACGAACTTAACGAAAATCGTACCACCTCTTGCGGCAGCTTTTCCTGACTTACATATCCTTCATACGAAAGAGCAAGGCGATGCAACAAAATATTGCCAAGAGTTTGCTAGTAAAGTAGATTTAATTATCGTCTTTGGTGGCGACGGTACTGTATTCGAATGCACAAATGGCTTAGCACCTCTTGAAACTAGACCTACACTTGCAATCATTCCAGGCGGCACTTGCAACGACTTCTCTCGCACACTCGGTGTTCCGCAAAACATCGCAGAAGCAGCAAAACTTATTACACAAGAACATGTAAAACCAGTTGACGTCGCAAAAGCAAACGAACAATACTTCTTAAACTTCTGGGGTATTGGACTTGTTTCTGAGGTATCAAACAATATTGATGCAGAAGAGAAAGCAAAACTTGGTAAAATCGGTTACTACTTAAGCACTATTCGAACTGTAAAAAATGCTGAAACATTCCCAGTAAAAATTACGTACGATGGACAAGTATATGAAGACGACGCTGTCCTTGTTATGGTTGGAAACGGTGAATACCTTGGCGGGATTCCGTCCTTTATCCCGAACGTAAAATGCGATGACGGAACACTTGATATTTTCGTCGTAAAATCGACAGGCATTCAAGCGTTTAAAGATTATATCGGAAAGAAACTATTTGAAGACTCAAATGAAAATGATATCTTCCACGTAAAAGCGAAATCCATTCATATTGAAACAGAAGAAGAAAAAGAAGTAGATACAGATGGAGAAAGCTCGCTTCATACACCTTGTCAAATTGAATTATTACAAGGACACTTTACGATGATTTATAATCCTGCGGTTGTGTAATGCAACAAGACGAGCTAAAGTTTCAACACTTTAGCTCGTCTTTTTTATTAAAAAAGCATTTTGATTTACTAGTTAATTATAAGTTTTCGTAATCAAACTCCACCCAATTTTTCCAGTGCGTATTAGAATTCTTATTTACAATAATAGTTGGATCTTTCTGTTCTATTGCAGCGGCTACTGATTGGAAGAATTCATTTTCACTTACTTTCTCGTCTTCAACATGTTGCCACTCTTCCGTTTCATATGCTACTTCCCAATCACCTTCTAAGCCGAACTCTTCTAAGATTTCTTCTTTTTCCCACCATACTAATTTTCTAGCTTCGTCATTAGTCGCAAGCATACGCATGAAATCTCTTGGATAAGACTCTGTCGTTTTTATTTCTATTCCATTATTCGCATAATCCTCTTCTGTAAATTTATATTCAAAATGCTGCCCGTGAATTTTCAAACTACCGCTATGAATATCAGGTATAAATCCCCCTTCATTATCAAATAATTCATAATCTCCATCATTTAATTGCAAAATATCATCATCACCAATTGAATGATTCACTCTATCACCATATACGTGAATATCATTACATACCCCTAATGAACCTACACCAACAATTTGAAACACCATTAACCAATCCTTATTATCTTTAAAGAAAAGAGAGAATTTCACTTGTGAAATATCAATATATTCATTATCAAAGTTAGGAAATTCATAGTTACTTTGCTTTTTATCTAATAGTTTTAAAATATCTTTTTGCATATGTATCATCTTCACCTCTATATAAGTTTTTTCAATTTCACTAGAGTATAACATAGACATAATTGCCTTTCACTTTCTAATAATACTCCTAATAAAATAGCAGCATGGTCTATTTGCATGCCCTATTTATTTTTAGGTACAATGAAGGAAAGAAGCACCTTAATATAAGGGAGAGGACAAACTTTGTTCAACCAACAGTTAGTTAATTTACGCATTGATTTTGCATTTAAACAATTGTTTGGTACGAATGGTAGTGAAGATATTCTAATTGCATTTTTAAACGCTACGTTACAAGAGTCTTTAGAATCACCCATCGCTTCTCTACAACTAGAAGATCCACATTTACATCGGGAATATGAAGAGGATAAGTTATCTATTTTAGACATTTCAGCGACATTAAACACAGGAACAAAAATAAATGTAGAAATACAGCTCAATAATAATCACGATATGATGAAACGTAGTTTATATTATTGGGGAAAATTATACACATCTCAATTACAAAAAGGTATGCCTTACAGTTCGCTTCATAAAACCATCACCATTAATTTATTGAACTTTATAATGTTCTCAGACCACAAAGAATTTCATACAACGGGCACATTATGGAATTCACAACAACAGAAACTCTTGAGTGATGACATAGAAATTCACATTGTAGAAATTCCAAAGTTAACAAAACAATGGCATGAAGAAAAAGTAAATCCGTGGAAAGATCCATTTGTTCGTTGGCTTTTATTGCTTTCAGCAAATGAGGATGAACACTTAACTAAAACATTGGAGGATATTGCTATGAACCGAGATCCTATTTTACAAAAAGCAATAAACAAGTGGGAACGTATGAGTCAAGATTCTTCTTTCCGACAAGCCTATGACGCGAGGGAGAAAGTTTTAATGGATGAAGCAGCAAAATTCGCCCATGCTGAGACAGAGGGTATGAAAAGAGGTATGGAAAAGGGCTTGGAAAAGGGCTTGGAAAAAGGTATGGAAAAAGGTATGGAAAAAGGCTTAGCAAAAGGCTTAGAACAAGGTATAGAAAAAGGGCGAAAAGAAGGAGTTCAACAAGGGAAAATTCAAATGATTAAAAATATGCATGATCTTGGTATACCACTTGAAACAATTGCTAAGGCAAGTAAATTGAGTGTACATGAGGTTGAGCATATTTTAGGACATAAATAATAATGAAAAAGAGCTTGAATTGTTTCAAGCTCTTTTTTATCAACTTCCCTCGATATCATCCAATTGGGTCTTATAACATTCATCACACTCTAGCATAGTAGGAAGAATCCTTCTTTCATCAGGTAATAACACCCTCAAAACTTCTCTATCAATTTCTACGACATACTTCATAATAATGAGATAGCCTTCACTAACATTCGTATACTCAATCCCTTGTTCAAACTTTTTTCCACTCTTTATTTCTTCTATTTTCAACATAAAAAATCCAAAACCATACAAAATGATTTCGGATTTCCTGTATTTAAAATGTTACATTACATTTCGAACAAAAAGGAGCAAAATTCCCTCTTCTAATTTTCGCATTACATTTTGGACAATATACATATCGCTCTTCTATTTTGTCTCGTTCTACCATATGTAAGGATACTATTCTCATACTACACATAATCCCGATTAATATAAGGCTAACGATGAGTAGCATAACTCTCACTCCTCCCTTTTACATTTTACCATAAAATAACAAAACCGATTCCCACATTGAGGATCGGTTTTATACTTACAATCCTAACTTCATCTTTGCTCCATCAGGAATTTTATCTATCGTTACTTTGACTTTATCATATAAGAACTTACCTCTCGTAAACACATGCCAATATGAACCTTTTGATAATTCATCTACTCCGTCAATTGTAACTTCTTTTTCCTTACCATTTTCATCATAGGCTTTCACTTTATATTCACGAGCTTTATTTCCACCTAACTCTTTACCATCGTTATCAATTATTGCATAATGGTGCTCTATATCAAGAAATGGATTCATTTGATCTACTAACTTACTCCCATTTAATAAATATGCCGCTCCTGCGACGATAACAAGTAATGATCCAAAAATAAATCTTTTCATCTATATGCCACCTTTCATTCTGTTTTCTTTAAGATGTTTCTAAGTATAGGGCCCATTTCTTAATAAAAACTCGTACTGTTTCTTAACATTTTCTTAAACTAAAAGTGAAATATTAATTAGAAAAATCCAAATAGTAAAAAGGAAATTTTCACACTAACGTTGACAAAATTACACTTATAGTGTAATTTTACACCATAAATAAAAAAGGAGCTGCATAATGGATAAACAATCATTTATTGAACTCGTTAATTCAAAATTAAAACTCATCCGTGTTGAAAATAATCTATCCCAAGATAAAATGTCAGAAATTATCGGTTTATCGAAGAAAACATTAGTAGAAATTGAAAAAGGAAGACGCACACTAACATGGTCAGGTGCAGTTTGTGTCGTAACACTCTTTGAACAGAGCGATACAGTTCAGATGACATTCGGGGATGATGTAAATGAAATTATAAAAACAATCGCTTTTACACATTACAATACGAACTTCCCGAAGACTTTAGGAGGAAAAGTGTGGTGGCGACAAATAAAAGAATTAAACGGTTATCAAATACAACAAAATATTTTATCGCAACATTATAGAATTTTAGATAAAGAAGACCGTAGAATATGCCACTCATTCGAACTAGATGAAATTGAACAGCGATTTATGGAAATGGCAAAAACATCTCAGTAAAATAAAATTTTAATCAGTGTTTTTTGCTGCCCACAAATAGCCAGGATAAAATAAATTACGGAGTATAATTCAAATGAAGAAACAGATACATATCACTATTTTGAATACACTAATCATTAGCACGTTAGTATTTAATTTATTTATTTTCACATCAAGAATGAGCTTTTTACCTTGGTATATTGAAGGTGGTTGGGGCTATTTGGGATTATTATTTACATCCTTTATTTTCTTACTGTGCTTCTTTCAATCTGCAAAGCTTCATAAAGACGGAAAGTTAACTACGCTGCAAAAGTTCATTCCACTTGCTTCTGCCATACTTTCAATCTTCGGTCTTATCATCCCATCAAGTGATTTTATAACTGTATTAGCTAATCTAATAAATACAACCATATTAACAATTTATATAACTGTATTTCAGACAACACCTAATGAAAGTAATAAGGAACTATTACATTAAAAGGGAGAGTTATTTTACAAAATAACTCTCCCTTTTATACTACTCTCAATAAACATAAACCTATCTTCTATTTACTTACTCATCACCGTACTTCTTCTTTGCTTGTACAAATATACACCGCTCGCAACAGCAAAAACAATCCCACCAAAATACACGCCATACTCTATCGCAATCGCTACAATTCTGTTAATGTGTTGTCCAAATAAAGAACCGAGCACAAAGTAAACGAGTGTCCAAACAAATCCTGTCGTATAGGAATAGAAAGCATACGTCTTAAATGACATGTTATTCATTCCAACTACATACGGTACAATATGTCTTACAACTGGTATGAAGTAACTTGTGACTAACGCATAATGACCGTACTTCTCTACCATTTGTTGAGATTTCAAAAGATACTTCGCCTTTTTCTTTTTCATTAGCTTATCAAGTACTTTCGTACCAAATATTTTTCCTACTATATAACCTAAAGATAGGCCAGATACAACGCCTAAATAGGTTAATAAAAATGCAGGAATGACACTTAATACCCCTAGTGAAGAGACAAAACCACCGCTCATTACGATCATTTCGTCTGGAATTGGCATACCGATAATACCTAACCATAAACAGAAAAATAATGCCCAATAACCGTATTGTTCAATATAAGATAATAATTCATGCAATTCCATTATGCATACGCTCTCCTTAGCTCTTTTTTACAACTAAAGACGTACGCTGGCGGAAAATTGAGCCACACTTTTTCGAACGTAATTTCAGGAAAGAAATGTTGTATAAATCCTTTTTTCACAAGTGAATATTGAAATGTAATAAATTCACCATTCTCATGTATCGCTTCCATTACATTGTTTAAAATTCGATTTGAAACCTCTTCTGGTAAAGATGTAAAAGGCAATCCTGATAAGACATAGTCAATGCATTCTATATTGAACTCTTCCATATACTTCTTTATATTTTCAGCTGAGCCGTGTACAACAATGACGTTCTGCTCATTTTTAAACTTTCTCTGCAACTCTTTACAAAACACTTCATTAATTTCAATAAGAAGGAATATTGTTTCCTTCCTCTTTCTCTTCATAATTTCTTTCGTGAAAACACCTGTACCAGGACCTAGCTCTACGATGCATTTCGCTCTATGAAAATCAATTACATCTACCATTTTTCTTGCTAATATTTTTGAACTTGGCGCAATCGCACCAGTATGTTTCGGATGTTTTATAAATTCATGTAGGAATGTTATGAGTTGCATGTAAACCTCTCCCCATTCGTTCAATAGTTTTTAACTTGTTTCTAAGTATAACTATCGTTTCTTAACAAAAATTGAGGAGATTTCTTAAGATTTTATGAAGAATGAAAAAACAGCTATCGCATATAGCGATAGCTGCTCATTTATTATTTCGCACTCACAATCTTATAATAAGAACGAACTGTTAAGAAGTAATATCCGATATAAATGATGCCATATACTCCAATACTAATTAGGAGCGGAATCATAATTTCGAATGGTAATATATTTGACAAACCTTTTAGTGCAAATAAACTGTGTAAAATACCAATAATTAACGGAATAGCAAAGATAAAGCTCACCTGTTTTGCGATAGCTCTCTTCATCTCTTGCTTCGTTACACCAATTTTATGAAGAACAACGTAACGATCACGGTCAGCACTTGCTTCTGTAAGCTGCTTAAAGTAAATGATTGAGCCTGTCGCTAATAGGAAAACTAATCCTAAGAATAGCCCAATGAACATCATTAAACCTGTCGTTTCAATTCCCATTTGGAATCCTGTATAGAAATCGTTAAATGGTTTTAAAACTTCCGATTCGCCTGCTGGCATAATGCTTGCTAATTTCGCTGTTAACTCTTTACTATTTCGCTCACCTTTTACATCAATATTTTTTACAGTACGTGTTTCATGTACTTGTTTCGCCTGCTCATATGTTTGATCCGGAACAATTACAAATAGTTCATTTAAGTTTGTAAGACTTCTACTATTTACACCTTTAATGTTTAGCTCTTTCGATTCATTCCCAACAGGAAATACAGCTTTATTTCCTGTATAAAGAGGACCAAAATCAAGTTTTTCAATATAGAGGCTATCGTATACAAAGGCTTCATTCGCACCTAAGTTTACAGGCTCTACATCTAATCGTTTCGCAATTGTATTAAAGCTTGATTGAGAAATAAGCTGGTACTGCTTCGTAACATTATAATGTGTGTTCAGCACTTGATCTGCTCTTTCACCTTTAAATGTTCCCTTCACAGGAATCATTTCAACTTCTGATTCATATGTCACTGGATGATTGCTCTTCTCTCCAGCAAGTATTTCTTTTACCTTTTTATCTATTGCTTCATCTTTTTTCTCGTAAGAATAACTATACGGCGCAGCAACTTTTGATTGCGTAAATGTGTTGTAATACATCGTAACTGACGTACCAACCGCTGTTAATGTCACTGCACTTAAAATAGCAATTGTCGCTAATGATTTCGCGTTTCCTTTAATACGATATAGTAGTTGCGATGTTGTTACCATATTCATACCGTTATAAAACGCTGACTTATTATTTCTTGCGCGCTTCAATACAAATACTGTGAAGAACATAAACAATAAATAAGTCCCTGCTACTGTCGCTAGTAAAATGTATAATGCAACGACCATAAAGTCTGCATACATAACTGCTTTCATGTACATTAACGCTAAGAAATAACCTGAACCGATTAAGAAAACGGAAATGAATGCCATAATAACCGATCCTTTTGGCATTGTCTCTCCTTCACGTTCTGCTCGGAAAAGTTCAATTAGCTTAAAGCGATAAATTAAACGATACCCTTGAAGTGATGTATACAAAATAATGACAAAGAAAATAATTGCTGTATCAATAACTGCGGCCATCGGTACTTCAAAATGAACGTTTAAGTTGATTCCCATCATACTTATTAGTAATTCAAGGAATAGTTTTGAAAGAACGCTACCGATCGCAATCCCGATAATTAAAGACATTAACCCCATTAACATATTTTCATAAAAGAGCATTTTACCAATCTGTCTTTTTCGAATACCTAATAAGGAATATAGCCCAACTTCTTTTTTACGCTTCCTTGTAAAGAAACCGTTCGAATATATAATGAATACCGCTACGAAAATAATTAACATAACACTTGAAACTTGGAACGCTCCGCTAATTTTTTTAGAAGCTTCCGCAGCTTTTTCCATTTGTGAATTATACTGCAACGCCTTAAATGTAAAATAAATGACGATGCTAAAGATCATAGATGCAAAATATACAAAGTAGTCTTTAAAATTCCGCTGTATGTTGCGGAGGGCAATGCTAGATAAGGTCATCAGCCATACCTCCGGAAATGGAAGACATTACGTCAACGACTTGTTGGAAGAACTGTTTACGCGTTAATTCACCGCGGTGCAATTCTTTATATAACTCACCATCTTTAATGAAAATAACTCGTTTACAGTAACTCGCCGCAAACGCATCATGTGTTACCATTAAAATTGTAGAGTTATCATATTCATTTAACGACTTCATACTTTCAAGTAAATCTGTCGCTGATTTAGAATCAAGCGCTCCTGTCGGCTCATCCCCGAAAATCATACTAGGATTCGTAACAATCGCACGCGATGCTGCGCAGCGCTGCTTCTGTCCGCCTGACACTTGATATGGGAACTGACTTAAAATATGATCAATACCGAATTTCTTTGATATTTCAAGAACGCGGCGATCAATCTCACTCGCTTTCACCTTTGATAACGCAAGAGGTAACGCAATGTTCTCTTTCACCGTTAACGTATCTAATAAATTATAATCTTGGAAAATGAACCCTAAATGATCGCGGCGGAATAACGCTAACTTATCATCGTTCATCTTCACGATATCTTTTCCATCAATTAAAATTTCACCGTTCGTCGCATTATCAATTGTAGAAAGAACGTTTAGTAAAGTCGTCTTACCCGAACCAGAAGGTCCCATAATTCCAACGAACTCACCTTCTTTTACTTGTAAGTTAATACCTTTTAAAGCTGCAAATTTATTACCACCCGTGTCATACACTTTTTCAATATTTTTTGCTTCTAACACTGTTTTCATCTCGACATCCCTCATTTCTTCTATTCTCTATTTTCAACTATATACACTCTCTACTTTTGCCACTATCGATGTTTCTTACACAAACATGACAGTTATGTAAGACGCATAAGTAAAGATATAAAAATTTAACCTACTGAACGAAAGTACTTTGTTACTATAGCATTGGGATATCATACCATCCATTCATTCTCCTTACAGGAACATTACAATTTTGTAAGGTTAAAAATGTACCCTACAAAGTTGTGCATGAAATGTCGGATGGACTTCGTTTGTTCCTGCTATTCTATTTAACAAGGAGGTCATCGTATGGATTCACTTAAAAACATGAATGCGGCCATGCAATATATTGAACACAACTTAACAGATGAAATTGATTTTAAAGAAGTCGCAAAAATAGCTTACTGCTCTGAATATCATTTCAAAAGAATGTTTTCTTTCCTAGCTGGCGTATCACTATCAGAATATATTCGCTGTAGACGTCTTACTCTTGCTGCCTTTGAACTAAAAGATAGCAATGCAAAAGTCATTGATGTCGCTATAAAATATGGATATAACTCACCGGATTCTTTTGCACGTGCCTTTCAAAACTTGCACGGCATAACACCTTCAGAAGCCCGAAATAGTAATCATTCTTTGAAAGCTTATTCACCAATGACCTTCCAGTTATCGATTCAAGGAGGAAATGAAATGAATTATCGAATTGAAGAAAAAGAACCATTTCGAATTATTGGTATTACAAAACGTGTACCGATTGTATTTAACGGTGTAAATAAAGAAATCGCCTCTATGTGGAAAAGTTTAAATCCAGAGTCCATTCAAACGTTAAAGTCCCTTTCAAACATGGAACCGAATGGAATCATTAGTGCTTCTACTAACTTTTCTGAAGGAAGAATGGAGGAAAAAGGAGAACTCGATCACTACATTGGGGTAGCAACAACGAAAGATTGTCCAGCCCAATTCGCGCAACTTGAAGTCGCCGCTTCAACATGGGCTATCTTTGAAGCTGTCGGTCCATTTCCTCAAACATTACAAAATGTATGGGGACGCATTTATTCCGAATGGTTTCCTTCCTCAAACTATGAACTAGCGGAAGGACCGGAAATATTGTGGAATGAACAGAAAGATATATCTTCTCCAAACTTTAAAAGTGAAATTTGGATACCAATTTTAAGGAAATAAAAATAAAGCTGCTTTTCCTTCTAAGGAAAAGCAGCTTTATTTACATTTTTAATTCTTTTTTATAAGCGACATATGAATATCCCATCGTTAATCCTACTGCACCAATAATAATGCCAATGATTAGGAAAGCTTTCCACGCTACCGGTGCAAAAATACTTAACATCATAATAATTCCTAATGCAACAAACACCTTCCCACTAAAACGGTGTGTCTTTCTCCACACTTCCTCGTTACTTAACGTCCACGGTGTTTTTATACCGACAAAATAGTTTGGTTTGCACTGCGGTAAATAGTTTCCGATAACTATAAATAAAAGGCCAACAAGAATATGCGGTGTACTATTCATTGGAATGTCATAACCCAATCCAGCCCCAATTCCAATGATACTTACTAAAAATAATAGGAATAATACGCTATAATTCATTACATTATATCCTTTAGAAAATTTCTCATAATTCCCATGCTTCGGATCTATCTTAGGCAATAAAGTCAATAAAGCATATATAAAAATCATAATTGCAACATCAAAAATCATCATTCCCATTTTTGACATATGTCCATCTACCTCACCAGCAAGATTCCAATGACTCGGAACCTCCTCCGGTAAATGCGTCCACGCGGCACACCATGCAATAATCGTTAAAGCAATTAATAATAACGGAAATATATGCTTCCTCATTTCCCCTCTTCCCCCTTATTCGTAAATGTAAACACCCAAGTCAACAAGTCTTGAAATACAGTTGTGTTTAAAGAATACATAACGAATTGCCCTTGCTTTTCGTCTTGAATAAGTTCAGCATTTTTAAGTGCGTTTAAGTGATGTGAAATACTTGGCTTTGTCATATTGAAATGTTCAGCAATCTCACCAGCAGTTAAATCACCTTCTTTTAATAAGTCTAAAATTTTTCGCCTTGTTGGGTCTGCTAATGCTTTGAATGCTTGATTCAATGTCTTTCTTCCTTTCATTAATTAGACATTTAGATATTTATCTAAATATTAAAATGATTCCTGTTAATTGTCAATTATCTATACGCCCTTTTTACTTTTCACACTTTTGACCTATACTGTTTACTAGCTTATCTTTCAACATAATGAAAAGACTTGAAACACATGATACACTATAGCTACAATTGTTTTTTTAGGAGGAATATACATATGTATAAAATTTTAATCGTTGAAGACGATCCAAATATTTCATCATTACTACAATCTCACATTCAAAAATACGGCTATGAAGCTGTTGTTGCAGAGAACTTCGATGATATTATGGAATCGTTTAACGTAGTGAAACCACACCTTGTTTTACTTGATGTAAACTTACCGAAATTCGATGGATTCTATTGGTGTCGCCAAATTCGTCATGAATCTACTTGTCCTATTATTTTCATTTCAGCTCGTGCTGGTGAAATGGAACAAATTATGGCGATTGAAAGCGGTGCGGATGATTATATTACAAAACCGTTCCATTACGACGTTGTAATGGCAAAAATTAAAGGTCAATTACGCCGTATTTACGGTGATTATGCGCCAAATATTTCTGAACGTATCGTTGAAGTAGAAGGACTAAAACTATTTCCAGAACGCCCAGAAATTCATTTCGGTGCTGAGCAAGTTCTTTTAACGAAGAAAGAGGCAATTTTAGCAGAAATGTTATTATCTAAATTCCCTCGCACAGCGAGCCGTGAAGATTTACTAGCTGCCCTATGGGATGACGAAAGCTTCGTTGAGGAAAATACATTAAACGTAAACATTACGCGTCTTCGTAAAAAGTTCAATGAGCTTGGTATTGAAAATGCTATTGAAACCGTACGTGGACTTGGGTATCGTTTTAACGCAACTTGGAGTGAATAAGCATGAAGCTATTTTTACGTGATCATTTTGCATTTTTTCTACTATACGTATTAAACTTCGGTATCATCTTTGTTCTGTATGATGCAGTAGATGGATTTCAAAATAATAAATTTTACTTCGTCGTTTTAAGTTTGTATTTATTCATTTGTTTCCTCGCTTATCGTTACGTCCGTAACCGTAGAATGTACCATAGATTAAGTGAGCAACCAGAGAAAATGGAAGATGCGTTTATTGAAAGAGCAACTGCTCCGATGCCTCACGGTGTAAATGAACTCGTGCGCACGCAATACCGTCTATTCCAAAAAGAACTACAATCGTATGAAGTAAAACAACAAGAACATCAATTATTCATTAACCACTGGGTGCATCAAATGAAGACACCTGTGTCCGTTATGCAGCTTATGGTGCTCGAAATGGAAGATGAGCATTTGATTCCGAAATTCAAAAAAGAATTAGAACGTTTAAATCAAGGACTCGATATGGCTTTATATATGGCAAGGCTAAATAACTTCCATGAAGATTTCCATGTTGAGACGATTTCATTAAAAGATACGGTAACAAAAAATATTAACAGCTTAAAAGAATTATTCATTCGAAACGGGGTCTTCCCTGTTTTAGAAGTTCATTCTGATTTAAAGGTTGCTTCTGATGCGAAATGGCTAAAATTTATCATCTATCAGTTAATGACAAATGCTGTTCGTTACTCTGGTGAGCGCGGAAAGAAAGTTTTCTTATCTGCTTACCGAAACGGAAAAGATATTATTTTAGAAGTTCGCGATGAAGGTGTTGGTATTCCACAAGAAGATATTCGAAGAGTATTCGAACCGTTTTACACTGGAAAAAACGGTCGCGCATTCGGAGAATCTACTGGTATGGGACTTTATATCGTGAGTAAAATTTGCGATTATTTAGGTCATTCTGTCAAACTAGATTCTGAAGTTGGTAAAGGAACAACGATTAAAATCATCTTCCACAACGCTGCAAATAATCAAGCAGAACATACAGAGAAGGTGACGGAAGCATGATCGTAACATATGCTAGCAAAATGTATGAGAACGCACTCTCATACATTTTTTGCAATAAAACTACATATTGGCCTTCTAGCGGGAGGTACATATTATGACATTTTGGCAGTTTGCCTTTAAAAATGTAACGCGCAATTCAAGAGCTTATTTTGCATACTTTGTAAGTAGTTCTTTTTCCATTGCTGTTTTCTTTTCGTTCGCAGTTTACTTATTTCATCCAAAACTACAAAATTTTGACATGATCTCTGAAATTTCAGGATTAATGATATTTTCAGAAGTAGTAATTGTATTTTTTTCTTTCTTCTTTTTACTATATTCCATTGGCACTTTTTTAAAAGTTAGAAAAAAACAATTCGGCGTTTTAACCGTTTTAGGAATATCGAGAAAACAATTACATCGTCTTGTTTTTATGGAGAATATGTTAATCGGTATTTTATCTATCTTTTTCGGTATGCAGTTTGGACTTGTCTTCTCGCAGTTTTTCTTATTAGTAACAGCGAAAATTACACATCTACCAGGGATATATTTATATATTCCTACGAACGCTTTCATTTTAACAATGATTGTGTTTCTTGGTCTCTTTATCGCTGTATCTTCATTTACACCTATGCTAATTCGCACGAAAAAGACGGTAAACCTTTTAAAAACTAATGGTAGGAAACAAAAGGAAAGAAAACCATCCATATTTATCTCTCTATTTGGTGCTATCTGTTTATTAAGTGGTTATATTTTAGCTGGAAATCCTAAATATTTCTTCTCAATAAACTCGCAAGTAGGCGTTATATATATGGTTTCAAGTATTTTCGTAATTCCAACGCTCGTTACAATCGGAACATATTTTTTCTTTTCTCAAATTAGTTTCTTACTTATTTATATTTTAAAGAAAAGAAGAAAATTTTATATGAAACGGATTAATATGCTGTGGATTTCAGATTTAGCAAGCCGCATCCGAACGAATATTAATATGCTGTTTATTGTAGCGATGCTATCTACAGTTGCTTTCACAATGATTACGTTCCTATATGGAGTCGGAAAGTTTACAAAGCTAGAGGTTACGCGAAGTTCACCTTTTCCATTCTCTTATTTTTCTTATGACGCAAATCCTTTTGTGGACGATCATTTAAATTGGCTTGAACAACAATTAAAAAAAGAGAATTTCTCTTATAAGAAAATAAAGGCTGATTTATATGAAACACCACTGAAAGAAGATGAAGGTATAACAGCATATAATGACATATATGCAATAAAACAAAGTGACTATAATAAACTCGCAGCTTCCCTGCGAATGAAACAACTATTCATGAACGAAAATGAAGCATATGTCTTAACAGGTAATGCTTATGTAACCTTATTCAGTGAATTTGAGCCAAGCTACAATAGAAAGTCTATTACACTTTCTAGCACAAATACGCAATTACAAGTAAAGGGCTATGAACAAGCAGGGGCCATTCCATCTAACTTTTCATACCAAACTTTAATTTTACCTGACACTGTTGTAAACAACTTACCACCTACAACAAAGCATGTAACAGCGTACAATTATAAAGTACAAAACTGGGAAAAGACGTATAAAATTGCTGATGATTTTATACGAAAAATACAAAAAAATCTACAAGAATTCCAGCACGAAGGATCCCTTATATACTCCTATGAATCAGCAGGTTCATTATACAGAATCACATCTGGTAGTGCCACGTACTTCCTAATTGGGACATTTCTAGGAGTCATTTTCTTTATTGGAGCGGGGAGCGTTCTTTATTTTAGAATGTATACAGATTTGACGAACGAACAAGAGAAATATATAACGATTTCTAAGATCGGTGTAACAGACAAAGAGATGAAACGATCTGCAACTATTCAACTTAGTATTTTATTTTTTGTTCCTTACATTATGGCATCCATTCATACAATGTTTGCAACGAAAATGCTCCAAGATGTAATTGATTTATCTTTGTTCAAAGAAGTTTCAGCCGTTCTTATTATTTTTGGATTCGTTGAAATTGTGTTTTTCTTATTCATTCGTTCACTTTATATGCAAAAATTATCACAGTACACGAGTGAATAAAATACTTAAAACAAACTTGATGAAAAGAGTATCTCTCATACTCTTTTCATCTTCACTCTTTTAGGAGGTTTAGGTGAATGACATTTTGGCAGTTTGCATTTAAAAACGTCACACGGAACGCCAGAGCTTATTTCGCCTATTTTGTAAGCAGTGCATTTTCCATTGCAATTTTTTTCTCGTTTGCAGTTTATTTATTTCATCCTAAATTGCATATGACAGGCGTGAATGCTGCTCTGAACATATTAATGACAATTTCAGAAATTGTCATTGTATTCTTTTCATTTTTCTTTTTACTATATTCAATCGGTACTTTCTTAAAAGTGCGAAAAAAGCAATTTGGGATTTTAACAGTACTTGGCATATCTCAAAAACAATTAAAGAGACTCGTATTTCTAGAAAACATGCTAATTGGTGTTCTTTCCATCTTTTTCGGTATTCAACTTGGACTTGTCTTCTCGCAGTTCTTTTTATTAGTTACCGCCAAAATTACACATGTTCCTGGTTTATATTTATATTGGCCAACAGCTGCCATTATTTTAACGATAATCATTTTTCTAGGACTCTTCATTCTCGTCTCATCGTTTACGCCGATGCTCATTCGGACGAGAAAGGCTGTACGTCTTTTAAAAGAAGGAACAAAACAAAAAGAAAGAAAAGCATCCGTGCTTATCTCTCTTTTTGGTGCAACATGTTTAATATCTGGATACGTACTAGCAGCAAATCCGCTATATTTCATGTCGCTCGGCGACGTAATTGGGCTTTTGTACGCCGCCACCAGTATATTCCTCATTCCGTCACTTGTTGCAGCTGGAACATACTTTTTCTTTTCACAAATTAGTTTTTTACTCATTCGTATATTAAAAACGCGAAGAACATTTTATATGAAGCGAATTAATATGCTTTGGATTTCTGATTTAGCAGCACGCATTCGGACAAACATTAACATGCTCTTTATTGTAGCGATGCTATCAACACTTGCTTTTACTATGATTACATTCTTATATGGTTTTGGGAAATTTATGAAGTTCGATACAGTAAGAGAAAATCCTTTTCCTTTTACATATTTATCACATACTGAAAATACGTTAGCGGATGAACATTTAAATTGGTTAAAACAAAAGTTTAACGAAGAGCAATTTACTTATAAACAATTTAAAACGGATATATATGAAGTATCTTCAGCGGAAGAAAATTCGCAGCTCTATTATGCAATTAAACAAAGTGACTATAATGTACTTGCTAAGGCTTTAAATTGGGAAACGCTCACGGTAAATAAGAATGAATCTTATATTCTTATGAAAGACTTAGATGATCAGGTTATTGGAACGCTTCATAATAAAGACAAGAAAAATATTCTTACACTTACTCAAAACAATTTACAACTACAAGTGAAAGAATATAAAAGTTATAACCCATTCCCAAACCGCTTAATATACCAATTGCTCATACTATCTGATGAAAATGTAGAAGCGTTATCATCCGTTTCAAAACAGATGAGTGTATATAGCTTTAAAGTTAAGGACTGGGAAAAAGCCAATAATATCGGCTCGTTATTCATAGACAAAATTAATACCGACGGGAACAACATTCAAGCAGAGCACACGCCTTTCCATGCAAGTGAAGCGAGCGATTCTCTATACACAACAAAACAAAATGTCGCTTCGTTCTTCTTAATTGGTACTTTCTTAGGTGTTATTTTCTTTATTGGTGCTGGCAGTGTTCTTTACTTCAGGATGTATACAGATTTAACAAATGAGCAAGAAAAGTATGTAACGATTACAAAAATCGGTTTAACAGAAGTTGAGATGAAACGATCTGCTACAATTCAACTTGCGATTCTTTTCTTTGTCCCATACATTATGGCATCGATTCATACGATGTTTGCGACAAAGATGCTACAAGAAGTTTTACATCTCTCGTTCTTCGCTGAGGTTACAGTCGTACTTATGATTTTTGGAACGGTTGAAATTTTATTTTTCCTTTTAATTCGTTCCTTCTATATGCAAAAATTATCACAACACATTAAGTTTTAACGAATAGAAAGGTGATTACTATGGAAGAAGTTTTACACATAAAAAACGTTTCAAAAGTGTATGAAGGAAAAGTCCCTCATACTGCTTTAAAAAATATAAATTTACATGTAGATAAAGGTGAATTTGTCGCTATCATGGGACCATCTGGTAGTGGTAAATCTACATTTTTAAACGTTATCTCTACAATTGATTCCCCTACTTCTGGTGATGTTGTGATTAACGGAAAAAAACCGCACACATTTCGTAGAGAGAAGTTAGCTATTTTCCGCCGCCAAGAGTTAGGGTTTGTTTTCCAAAACTTTAACTTACTAGATACACTCACAATCGGTGAAAATATCGTACTACCTTTAACATTAGATAATGTTCCATTAAAAGAAATGGACGAAAAGCTTAATAACATTTCTAAAAAGCTTGGCATTGATCATATTTTAGGCAAACGTATTTTTGAAGTTTCTGGGGGACAAGCACAACGTACCGCAGTAGCACGTGCTGTTATTCATCATCCGTCACTTCTACTTGCCGATGAACCAACGGGAAATTTAGATTCAAAAGCGGCAATTGACGTGATGGAACTATTTACGAAATTGAATAAAGAAGAAGATGCAACAATTTTAATGGTGACGCACGATCCATTCGCAGCAAGTTACTGTAACCGCGTCATTTTCATTAAAGATGGCGAGCTTTACAACGAGCTACATCGCGGGCTATATCGCGAGAAGTTTTATCAAGAAATATTAGATGTTTTAGCATTATTAGGAGGAAGACGTGGATGACATTTGGGCAATTTGCATTTAAAAATGTCTCGCGTAATTCTAAAGCATATTTCGCTTATTTTGTAAGTAGTGCTTTTTCTATCATGGTTTTCTTTTCATTTACTGTGTACGCGTATCATCCGCGCTTACAAAATGTGCAAAGCTTTCAAGATCGAGATCCTCTAATGAACTTAGCTAGTACAGCACAGCTAGTTATCGTTATGTTCTCGTTCTTCTTTCTCTTATATTCAATTGGAACATTTTTAAATGTACGGAAGCAGCAATTCGGGATACTCACGATTCTCGGTATCTCACAGAGACAATTAAAAAGACTGCTATTTACCGAAAACATGATAATTGGGATATTATCTATCTTTATTGGCATTCAAGGTGGTCTAGTATTTTCTAACTTTTTCTTATTAGTCACTTCAAAATTAACAAGTGCGAAAGGTCTCTATTTATATTGGCCAACAGAGGCGATTATCGTTACAACCGTAACGTTTATCATTTTATTTTTAATCGTTTCTACATTTACACCGATGTTTATTCGAACTCGAAAAACAGTCCATCTTATTAAAGGGAACAAGAAAGTGGCAGCCGAAAAAAGGCCGTCTATACTCATCTCTTTATTTGCTTTAATTTGTTTAGGACTATGTTATTACATCGCAGGTTATCCGCAAGGCTACGTAACAGAAAAAAATGTGCAAAATGGATCTGTCTTTCTCATTATGTTGTCTATTTTACCGCTCGTAATAGTCGGGACATATTTATTCTTTTCACAAACATTTCTTCTTTTTATCTATATTTTAAAGAAGCGTAGAAAGTTTTATTTAAAACAAATAAATATGTTATGGATTTCAGATTTAGTCGCTCGTACCCGTAGTAATATTAATGTACTCTTTATCGTTTCTATGTTATCTGCACTTGCATTTACGATTATTATCGGGTTATTTGCTGCTAATAATAATACAAAGGCATCCATACTAGAGCGATATCCTATTCCCTTCACATATACATCTGAAGGCAAGAATTCACTTGAACAAAAGCATATTACTACAATTGAAACCGAGCTTACAAATAACAATTTCGATTACAAAAAATATAAATTTACAGTATTAAAGGATACAGCATTAAAAGAAGATATTGTACTAATGAAAATGAGTGATTATAACGCAATTGCTAAACAACTAAATAGACCAGCAGTGACTCTTGATTCTACACAAGTTTACATTATTTCTCGCTATGCGCCAGAGCTATTAAATCTTGTATCAAATCCATTTGCTAAACAAAATACGATTACACTTGGCTCTAATAAAAAAGAATTTCATATTAAAGGTTTTATTAATAAAGGAATTGAACCCTCCTTTGCATTACCTCATCTCATTGTTATGCAAGATAATGCAATTGAAAATATGATTCCTCATATTGAAGCAATTACGATTTATAACTACTTCGTGGAAAATTGGGAAAATGCAATGGTTCCAACCAAAAATATGTTACGTATTATTGGTGATGATGCACGTGAGTTCTACGAAAAGCATACAGAAGAGAAAGCTCAAGTCCCTTTCTTCATTCATACGGCGACCGATGAACTCGTTCATAGTAAAGAAAATGCAGTTGCTCAATTCTTTATTTGGGCATTTCTTGGCTTTATCTTCTTTATTGGTGCGGCTAGTGTTTTATACTTCCGTATGTATAACGACTTAACAACTGAGAGGCAAAAGTATATTACGATTACAAAGCTTGGCTTAACTGAATCAGAAATGTTTCGATCTGCAACGATTCAGTTAGGAATTTTATTTTTCGTTCCTTACATCGTTGCGGGTGTTCACACGTTATTTGCCGTTAAGTTTTTACAAAGTATGTTCGCTTTTTCTTTACTAAAAGAGTTATTGATTATACTCACCTTTTTCGGGATTATCGAGATCATTTTCTTCTTCTTAATCCGTTCTCTGTACATTAATAAATTATCACAGCATATCAAGATATGAATAAAATAGCCTTGTGCAGTCTGCACAAGGCTATTTTCAATAGTTTTTAATAATTAGCAGCAAAATCCACCATAGCCGCCGCCATAACCGCCGTAACCACCATAACCACAACCGCCGCCTCCGCCGAAGCAGCTAGCACCGATGATGATTAATAAAATAAACAATACGATTAGAAGCGCAAAACCGCCTCCGCAACCATGGTGTCTGCGGTTACAATCATCATGTCTGTGTTCACACTTTTCGCTCATTACTCTATTCCTCCTTTAGTATCATTCATAACAAGTTCACCTTGCTCTAAATGAGGGGATTCCATTTATAGTATGTTTTCAGGGCGAATAGGAAGCTTGGCTTTCTTAAAAACGGGCTTGTTTTCGGAAATGGGCTTTATCAAAAGGCGAATTAGCCTTTTCAAGATGTAAACATAAAGCATTTGACATCATTTAAATTTCTCACTAAAATTTAATTGAACGACCAATCAATTTTTTGGTTATACATTCAAAATATATAAATCAGGAGTTGAATAGCGTGACTGATTCTTTTATTGCAGAGGCTAGGCGTGAACAAATTATTCTTGCATGTATTGATACATTAGAGGAAGTTGGATATAACAACTTAAGCTTAACGAAGGTAGCAAAAAAAGCTAAGATTAGTACTGGACTTATTTCTTATCATTTTAACGATAAGCTTTATCTTATGAATCGGACATTACAATTTTTAGTTGATAAACAACATGAATTTATTAGTAATCGAGTGCTATTAGCCCAATCTGAAATAAACAAACTAGAGGCTTTTATTGAAGCACATTTGGCTTATCAAGAGACTCATTACAAAAATAATATTGCCTTAATTGAGATTGTCTTTAATGCAAGAAATGAAGAGAATGTTCCTTATTACAGAATCGAAGACGACGAAGAAGATGCTCTTAGAACGATGTTATTGGATATTTTGAAGGCCGGTCAACAAAATGGCGTGTTTTCTAACTCTTTCCAAATTGACACGTTAGCTTCATTTATTTTAGGAGCAATCGAAGAAAGAATGTTGAAGGCGAATTCATCTATATCTATAGAAAATTACTCAGATGAGCTCATAAAAATGGTGAAGAAACTCACTATTTAAATGCCCTGATTTTGAAAAAATATATATGAAGAAAGGATGAACTACACATGAAAAAGGCATCTGTCATTGGATTAGGTTTTTTAGAAAAATTACTGGTTATAGTAAGTCCAATCCTTTTAGGCGTTATTGGATATTTTTCACCTAAATTAATAGAGCTTATAAAAAAGATTCCTCTCTTTTCTGATTCAAAAATTATAGAACTTTTAAATTCTATTAACCCCTTCTGGCTTCCCATTATCCTCATGCTAATTGGTGTTATTGCCGGGATTTTATTTTCATTAATCATTTATAATGACGCTTTAAAAATGAATATTACTCCGGAAAGCATTCATATGAGTAAAGATGATCAAAAGAAACAGATCACTAAATCAAATGTAAAAGCTATTTTTGTAGATAAGGGGCAAGTGGTTATCATTGATCAAGAAGGCCGAGAATGGTTGCGTGAAACATCTGATGTGAATCCAAGTAAAATCAAAGATATTTTCTTGCTGCACGGTTTCCCATGGGTGGAACAAGATCCTTATAAACAGGACTATAGTCTCTGGAAATTAGAGGATGAACGATTTAGTAAAAATGTAAATACTATTTTGTATGAAAGACGAAATGCCATCCGAGATGGAAACTCGAAAAAAAAGAAGCATTTACGCAAAGATTTGAATGAACTAGGAGTCTTTGTTAAAGATGAGGGAGAAGATCAATATGTCCGTTCTATTAAGCAATAGGGCGACAGAAAGCACAAAAAAACAAATTACCATGTATCATTCTAAGTAACTGTGCCAACAAAATAGGAAAACCCACAGAGAAATTACGTTTCCCCTGTGGGTTTTATTCGTTTAAATGAGCTTTTCTTCCCCTAAATAAACATATTTAATAAAAGCGCAAAACCAAATGCAATAAATGATAACAATGTCTCAAGTACCGTCCACGTTTTAAACGTTTCCTTCACCGTCAATCCTAAATACTCTTTTACAAGCCAGAAACCTGCATCATTTACGTGAGAAAACATTAATGATCCTGCACCTGTTGCAATAACGAGCAATTCTAAATTTACACCTGACATGTGCTGAATAACTGGTGAAACAATTCCTGCTGCTGTCGTTAATGCTACTGTTGCTGAACCTGTTGCGATTCGAATTAATCCAGCTACCATGAAAGCTAACACAATTGGTGATAACGATATATGCTCTGCCATTTGCGCAATCGCTGTTCCAACGCCACTTTCAATTAATATTTGTTTAAACCCACCGCCTGCACCAATAATTAAAATAATGGAACCGACCGGTAATAAACTTTCATCTGTTAATTTTTTAATCATCTTTTTATTAATTCCTTGTCTTATTCCAAGTAAATAAAATGCTGCGAAACATGAAATAAGTAAAGCAATTACTGGGCTACCTATAAATACAAAAAATTCAGTTATCTTTCTCGGTAATGAAATATATGGTGCAACTACTGATAAAATCATCAATACAACTGGTAATAAAATAATAAAAAATGAGACTTTACGACTTGGTAAATCTGTTGATACAGTCGTAACTCGAACAAGCTCTGGTTCATTTTCAGGTATAACCCTTTTATGTACCCACTTTGCAAATATCGGTCCTGCAATAATGGCTGCTGGTAACGCGATAAGTAATGAATATAAAAGTACCTTTCCTAAGTTCGCATTATAAATACCGATTGCTGTCATCGCTCCTGGATGTGGTGGCACGAGCCCATGCACAATAGATAATCCAGCTATAACAGGTAACGCAATTAATAATATATTTTGCTTCGTCGTTTTTCGAATCGAAATAACAAGTGGTAATAAAATGACGATCCCCACTTCAAAAAACACTGGAATCCCTATAACAAAACCTGCAAATAACATAGCCCAAGGTAGTTTCTTTACACCGAAAAATCGAATAAAGAAGTCTGCCACTTGCATGCCTGCCCCCGAATCGGACATCATTTTTCCTAAAATTGTTCCGAGAGCTAAAATACCAACTAAATGCCCTAGTACACTACCAACACCATTTTCATAGGCAGTCACTATTTTCGTTAAATTCAGTCCAGACATAATAGCTAAAAATAAACTCGCAACTGTTAAACTAATAAATGCATGCCATTTCCACCATGATACCCCTAAAATAACAATCGCGATTGCAAGCAACGTGACGATTAATAAATATATATCCATCTCTCATTCCCCTTACTTTTATCCCGTATTTGCAGGTAATAAGCACCTAATTGGTGCGGGATGAATCTAATAAAACACTTTATAAAAAAAGAGGGCGAATACCCTCTTTTTATACGTCATAATTCACTACATAATGCTGCATTTCTGTATTGTAGTAGCCTTCGCTATATTCAATTACTTCGCCAACTTCATCGTAAGAATAGCGCATGCGTTTTAATAGCGCTGCCCCCTCTTTTTCACCTAACGCTTCGGCAACAAAACTAGGCGCAAGTCCAACAGCGAATTCATCTCTGAAGTTTTCTAAATGTATACCTCGGTCTTCCACTAAATCGTAAAGCGATTGCAAGTCAAAGTCCGATAAATCTGTACTTGCCATGTGTGCTGAGAAATAGTGCGTATAATGAATGTACGGTGCATCATTTAACGTATATAAACGTTCAATGCGAAAACTCTCCTTACCGAATAATCGAAAAGGCACCGTTCCTTCTTCATTATGAACGATTTCTGCTTTGAGCAATTTCTTCTGTACTTTATATCCTTCTTCCACTAACACTTCTGTAAATTTCTTACCCTTTGACAACTTTGTCGCAGAAGTATTGCGGATAACTTTCGTTCCTTTACCGCTTTTCTTTTCTAAATATCCTTCTTGAGCAAGTTCTTTAATCGCATTACGCACTGTAATTTTGCTCACTTTGAACTCTTCTTCTAACTGCGGTTCGGAAGGAATATTCGTATGAATCGCATATACACCATGCAATATTCGATCACGAATAATATTTTTTATTTGTAAATATAAGGGTCCTTTTTTCCTCGTTACGTTCACCGTTACACCCACTACCTTTCTACATCACCTACTGATGCCGTCATTGCCCGAAGTATATCCTTCTCTGATGACATTGGCGTATCACCGACGATTGTATGTGCAAGCATTCCAGCTGCTGACGCAAATGAAACAGCTTTCTCTGGTGCAAACTCTTCTATCTCGCCATGAATAATCCCGCTCGTATAAGCATCTCCAGCACCTATTCTATCATATACAGAAAACGTAAGTGTTTTTGCAAAAGTGAACGCACCATCTTTACATATAAACCCGCGAAGCGAGTGTGTATTATCGCTATTAATAGAGCGATGTGTACCAGCAATTGTAGTGATATGATATGTTTCAGCAACCTTTGGAATAAGATCAATAAGTTGTGCTTCTCGCTCCGTCTCCTCTGTTTTCATTCCAAGAACGAGCATTGCATCTTTTTCATTCATCATAACGATATCAGCAAGAGCCAGCATTTCTTCATAATGTGGTTTCGCCTGCTCATACCCATCTTCTCCCCAAAGAGATGGACGATAGTTGCAATCAAAGACGACAGTTCCTCCGTTTTCTTTCACTGCTTTCGCTAAAGAGTTCATATGATGGCGCACCATATCATTCATCGCAAGTGTAATGCCGCAAAAATGAACGATATCAATTTCCTTTGCAATTTCTTCAAACTGGTACATCTCTTCACATGCCGTATTGAAGCTACTTTCTAATCGATTCGAATATGTAACGCGGCTTGCACGTGCTCCAAATCCATTTTCTAAAAAGTACATGCCGACATATTTACCACCTCTTGAAATAAACGGTGACTGAATGCCTAACTTTTGAATATGTGATATCGCAGCATCCCCAACAGAATTTTCCGGTAAAGTTGAAATAAGAAAGCCTTCATGACCGAGATGAGAAAGTGCTGCTGCAACGTTCACACCTGTACCAGAAAATGAGTAATGTAATGTGTTAGCTTGCGACAACAACTCATATCCTGGTACTTGCAGGCGCATCATGACTTCGCCGAATGCTGCAATTTTCTTACGCATTTTGATCAACTAACTTCTTCACGACTGCTAATAATTCGCGAACATCTTCTACTTTCGTATTGCCAGTTTCTTTATCAATAATAGAAGAGTACACGTGCGGGATCACTTGCTCTACGTTTGCTTCAAGCGCAATACGTACAATTGTTTCGAAGTTTTCTTTATCAATTCCGCCTGTTGGCTCTAATGCAAATCCCTCTTCCGCACAAGCCTTCGCAACTGCGCGATATTCTTCTTCATGAGCTAAACCTTTCATTGGGAAGTATTTCAACGAATTTCCGCCCATATCACGTACAAGTGCGATTGCTGTTTTAATTGGAACGATTGCTTTTTCTTCCCCAGCTGCACTAATTGGACCAGTAGAAATATTTACGTAACCTACTTTTCCTGTTGGTGATACTAAACTATTAATCCAGCTATCTTTTCCGCCAAGATTTGCACGTGTCGCTCCAACTGAAGGGAACACTTGGTTAATATGGCTACCAGGATAATGCTTCGCAATTTCAGCTACAACTGCTGCTTGGCGATTATCTCCAGCTCCTAGTCCGATTGATACCGCGTCATCAATTTCTTTTCCGTATGCTTTCATCGCTGTAACGGCTTCTTCTACTGTTGGGTAATCTTTTGATAACACTCCGACTACTACATAACCTTCTGCTGCTTCAAAGATGTCTTTCGCATTTTCAATATTGTTCGCTAATACATTTAAGGCTACGCGGCCTTTATAAAAACGTTTTTGAATGTTTGTCATTTTAGTTTCCCCCTACAATTTCTCTCAATTTTTCTTCAATTACATGTATGTCATCACCTTGAAGTGGACGTGGATCAATATCAAAGAATCCTTGTCTTACTCCGTAATCACGTGTATAAATGGCAATTTCCCCTTCGCGTAATGCTGTTACGACGTCTTTTGCTGATTTATTTAACTCATTCTCGTTAATGTGAATACGTGCTCTAAAAATCGCTCTTCCTGCTTCATCTTGAACGATTGTTACATTTACACCGTTTAATTCTTTTAGTGGCATAAGTACTTGTAATAACTCTTTTTCTTGTTCACTTTTATCTTCTTTTGCTCCGTACTCATCAAGCGCTTGAAGTAAACCGAAAGTTGTTTCTTTCCCGACTTTCATACTTCTTCCGATGCAATGTAATTGCACTTTCAGCCACTCAATATATTTTCGTTTACCGCCAACAATACCAGAAGTAGGTCCTTCAATTGCCTTTGAACCGCTATAAATGGCAAGGTCTGCATACTTCACATATTTTTGAATATCTTCTTCAGCTGCCGCATCAACGATAAGTGGTACGTTATTTCGCTGCGCAACTTCCCATGCTTCTTCAACAGAAATCATATTTTTTTGCACGGCATGATGGGATTTCACATATAGGATTGCTGCTGTATTTTCACCAATCGCCTCTTCAATATGCTCTGCTTTCCCTTCATTTGCGTAGCCAACTTCTACAAGTTTTCCTCCGCCTAAGTAAATCATCGTTTCAACAGGAGCACCGTATTGAACGTTATGACCTTTTAACATAATCACTTCATTTTTCGCGATGACCTCTTGATGAAGTCTTTCACTTTTACGGCGATTTCCTTCTGTCACGATACCAGCGATAGAAAGTGCAATTCCGCTCGATGCTGAATTCACAATGACCGCTGCCTCTGAATCTAGAATTCTCGCAATATGGTCTCCCGCTTTATCTACTAAATCTGCAATTTCCACATAATTTTGTCCCCCATGTTTCATCGCATCCATAACTGTATCTGTAGGAGCGGATACACCTAAAATACTCATTCTACCGCTCGCATTAATTACTCTTTTTAATCCGTACTTAGCATTCAATGAATGACCCATTGATTACAACCCCTTTCGTATCAATTCTTCTTTCAGCAATGCGCTGATCCCCTTCTGAATCAATTAACGTAACCTTCTCATCTTTCACCGTAAATAAAGTTAAGTTTGCAATATCGCCTTCCTGAATACGACCAAGCTCTGGTTTTTTCAGCCACTCTGCCGCATGTTTCGTCACCGCATCAATTACTTCTTCTAGCGGATAACCTAAGTAAAGGAATTTCGAAAGAACGTGAGCCATACTATACACGGGACCGTTTATACGATTCTTCCGGTAAATATCTGTACTAATTGTATTAAAAGCAATACCGTGATGCTTCGCCGCCTCTGCTACTTTAAAAGAAAAACTAGCATTGCCGTGACCAACATCTAAATGAACACCCCGGTTCACGGCATCTAGTAATACAGGTAGCGGTTTGCCTTCTTCATCGAATAAATTATTTTCTTTCCCGTTTAAGTAATGTGTAATCACATCGTCTTTTTCTAAAAGAGGTACAACTTCCTCAATGCGAGGAGGTGCTGAACCGATATGTACCATAATCGGCAATGATGTTTCACGAGATAACGAGCGTGCAACATGAAGCGGTTCAATTCCGCTGTCACAAACGACACTTTTACTCATTCTCGCCTTTAACCCAACGACTACATCTTTATACTTTTCTACTGCTTCTATTACTTTCTCTTTATCTATCCATTCCATGTTGGATAATTCATCAATTCGTTTCAAACCGATGCGAGAAATATTTAAAAAGGCAAATAAATTCGTTTTTGCCTGCTCTCTACTTTTTACTAAATCTGCAATACGATCAGCTCCGCAGCTGCCCGCATCAACAATTGTCGTTACCCCTTGCTTAACGCCAATTTCATCCACCTCATCGCCATACGGATCAAACTCTGGAAAAGCATGAACGTGTAAATCAATCCAGCCACTCGATACGTAAGTACCTGAGTAATCAAGAACCTTTCCACCCTCGCCAGCACCAGCTTTCGTCACCTGTGCGATTTTATTATTTTCAATTACAATGTCAATCTCTTCCCCGTTCACACGTTTCACATTACGTAGTACGAATCGTTCTGTCATTGTACTTCCACCCTTTTCTATAAGAAGCCATAAGAATACGCTTACATTAAAGTTTCATTTTATATCTCTTTCACACGTTTAGCGTAACACAAAAAAAGGGAGAAGTAAATATAACGTTATAATGTTTAAAAGTAAATAAAAAGATACACCTCCAAAATGCTGATAGTACAAGAAATTAAATCAATGATTCGACAAGGCATATCGATTTACCGACAAAAATGCCCATCCCTTTCTTATATACGAAAAGGCTGCTCCAAATCGGAACAACCTCTTTATCTATTCCTGAACCGTCACAATAACCCCATCCATATTATTCCCCGAAATTTCATACTGTTTATTCGCTGGAACATTCACTTTCCTGTTCCCGGACACTTTATAATAAGAAACCGTATATTTCTTACCTTCCACATCCGTTGTGATTTCTTTTTTCTCTTTTAAGAAGTCCAAATATTCCTCTAGTGTAATTTTCTCCTTTTGCATAATGGCACTATGCGGTAATCCTACATAACGTATATGCCACGGCTCATATTGAATGCCTGTAATATGACTTTTATTTTTCGGATAACGTAAAACAAACCCGTGCTTCCATACGTTCTCTTCAATCCATCTTCCTTCAGGCGCTTTCTCCATTTTCTTTTGTGTAGATCCAACATCGAGTGATAATCCTAAATTATGTTCACTGTATCCTGCTGGGAGTGCATAGTCAGATCCCATTTCTTTATATAACTTACTTTGTTCTTTAAAATCTCGATATCCGCTACTCATTAAGAAATGCTGTACGCCATCTTTTCCAGCTGCATCGACAACGTTCAAAAAATTTTTCACAACGCCCTTTGATAAACGAAGATTTCTATCAAATATGACGTAACCTCTTACTAATTCACTATTGTGATTTACATTTATAATATCAGACCTAATACTATCTTTTTTAACCGGGTAATCTTTATTAACTAATAATAAATCACCTTTATAAATTTCTTCTTTTGTAATCTCTATCTTTTCCGTATTCGCAGCCCTTACCGTATTATCTTTGTCGGCAATTTTAACATCGATCTCCTTTTGGAATAATGGTGATATATAAACGCCTACACAGATTGTGCATGCTATAAAAAAAGAAATAAATACCCACTTTTTCATTTCTAGTTCCTCCTCAACGTAACTTACGTATAGAATAGAAAAAACTATTAAAATAAAAAGTGGGGTAAAGTTTAAATTTTTATTAAATTGTTAAGTTCTCTTCTTTTGGCAATCGCACTTCAAACATTGTTCTAACTACATTACTTTCAGCAGAAATCGTCCCGTCATGCTGCTCAACAATATTTTTCGCAATAAACAGTCCAAGGCCTGTCCCGCCACGGTTCTCAGTTCTCGATTTATCACCTGTATAAAACATATCAAAAAGATACGGTAAATCTTCTTCTGGAATGCTATCTCCGTAATTCATAATTTGTACAACAACTTCTTCATTATCGATATACCCATTCAGATCAACAAATTGCCCATCATATCCGTATCGAACGGCATTTGTTAACAAGTTTTCAAATACTCTAGCTAACAATTTTCCATCACCGTTAATCGGCAAATGAGGATCAATATTCAACCTAGCTTGTAAATGATGTTTCTCTAATAAAGGATACAATTCCTCATCTAACTGGATAAGTAGTTCACTTATATCAATCGGTTTTTTATCCAGCTTTAGCATGCCGTAATTCATACGTGTAATTTCAAATAACTCATCGATTAAACTTTCGAGCCTTTGCGATTTCGTATATGCAATCGTGGAAAAATGTTTAATTTGTTCTTTTGTTAAATTCTCATCTTTAAGAATTAAATCTAAATACCCTAACACGGATGTTAATGGTGTCCTTAGATCATGAGCTAAGTTCACAACGAGCTGGTCTTTACTACTTTCAGCAAAGTCTCCTCTTTCCACCGCTTCTTTTAACTTTTCACTCGCAACATTTATTTCACGTGCGATATCTCCAAACTCATCGTTTGATGAAACTTGAACTTTATTCGTAAAGTTACCGTTCGCAAGATGATGAATCCCGTTAGAAATCTCACTAAAATACTTTAAATACGGTTTTGTCAAAAAGAAGAAGAAGATAATAGATAACGGAATAAAGAAAATTAAAAAGAAATTAATGTCTCCAAATTCCCTTACGATTGACCTAAATTGTGCTAAAGGCTCTTCATAGCGAACCATTGTTTTATAATACAGCTGCAATCCTTTATAAATTATATAAGTTACAGTTGCAGCGAGCACCATACTTAACGCAAATAAGACAATCATTTTAAATCGAAAGCTTTTCATCATGTTATCCATTGAAAGTATAACCTACTCCCCACACTGTTTTTATTAACTTGTCCTTTCTTTTATCTTCCCCAAGTTTTTTCCGCAATGTACGAATATGTACCATAACTGTATTTCCGCCTTCGTAATAATCATCTGCCCATACTTGCTGAAAAATATTTTCCACATTGTACACTTTCTTCGGATGACTCGCTAATAAATATAAAATATCAAACTCTTTCGGTGTTAATTCAACTTGTTCTCCGTACACATTTACCGTTCTTCGCTCCGGATCAATAACGACTCCGCCTACCTCTAAAGCAGATTTATTGTCCACTACTTTCGGCTGATTTAACGTAAGAAATCGACGTAATTGTGCATTTACACGCGCAACTAATTCAATCGGTGTAAAAGGCTTGGTCATATAATCATCTGCGCCTAATACAAGACCTGTCACCTTATCAAAATCAGATGTTTTCGCACTTAAGAAAATGATTGGCATATGGTGCTTCGCGCGAATTTGGCGCGTCACTTCATACCCATCCATTTTCGGCATCATAATATCTAAAACCACTAAGTCGATTGGCTGCGTTTCAATAATATGAATTGCCTCTTCTCCATCAGCTGCCTTCACAACGTGGTACCCTTCTTTTTCTAAATGTATCTCAATTAAATCAGCAATTTCTGCCTCATCATCCGCTATTAAAATGGAAATCCGCTTCATTTTACTCCCCCTTTATACGCTCGATTGTAAACTAGTCTATCCAATTTGTACAATACGAAAAGGTTACTCGTGGGAGTAACCTTAGTAAATGAAATTATATCGACGATTTTTCAAATATATCGAACACAACTTGAAATATATCAACGATTTTTTTAATATATCGACGTTTCGACAAGGAATATCGACTTACCGACAATTAACGACGAAATTCGCCCGCTATTTGAAATACTCAACCTACCGCTCCAAAACAATTCGCTGTTTCGTAATCTCCGCCAGCCTTCCGCGGTCTACTTCATACTCAGCGTCAACGCTTTGCGGTACCATCACTTTTCCGCTCTCAAGCATCACTTCCGGCGAAATAATATCCCTCTCCCAGTGCCTACTAGAGGCAGATATATCACCTGGAATTGTAAAGTTAGGCAGTGAAGCAAGCGCAACATTTTGCGCTCGTGAAATCCCCATCTCTACCATACCGCCGCACCAAACGGGTATGTTGTGCTCCATACAATAATTATGAATTTGAATCGATTCTGTTAATCCGCCCACTCGCCCTGGTTTAATATTAACGATGCGGCAGCTGCCAAGCGTAATCGCAACGCGCGCGTCTTCTAAACTATGGATGCTTTCGTCTAAACAAATTGGCGTTTCTATTTTCTTTTGCAACTGTGCATGATCGAGAAAATCGTAATCCGCTAGTGGTTGTTCAATCATCATCAATTGAAATTCATCCAATCGTTTCAGCTTCTCCGTATCCGCTAGTGTATAAGCTGAATTTGCATCAGCCATTAACGGGATATGTGGAAACTCTTTACGAATCTCTTTCAATAATTCATAATCATGCTCTGGCTTTATTTTCACTTTAAAACGTTCGTATCCTTCTTCTGCATACTTCTCAATTTGTTTTAACATAACCGGTATTGTATTGATACCAATCACAACACCAACTTCAATTTCAGTCCTAGTTCCGCCAAGCAACGTCGCTAACGACTTCTTTTGTCGCTTCGCATATAAGTCCCAAACAGCACCTTCAATTCCAGCCTTTGCCATTCTGTTTCTCTTTATATGTTGGAACAAACCAGGTACTTCATTCGGATGAGAAATCTCCGCCTTTAATAAATCAGGTAATAAAAAATCTTGCAGTACATGTAGCGCTGTCTTCACTGTTTCTTCCGTATACCACGGTTCAGAAAACGCAACGACTTCGCCAAATCCAATATGCCCGTCCGTATCTTCTAATTCAATGACGATACTTTCACGCTTTTCATATGTTCCGTAGCTTGCAGCAAACGGGATTACGAGTGGCATTTCCGTTATATGAAGTGTCGCTTTTTTTATTTCCACTTACATCTCCTCCACTAATTGTCTTAACTCTCGTCTTAACAATTTTTTCGAAGCATTTCGTGGTAATTCCTCTAAGAAACACGCTTTTTTCGGCACTTTATATTTCGCTAATTTCTCCTCGCAAAAATGAAGAATTTCTTCTTCTGTTACTTCTCCGCTTTTTACAACAAAAGCAGCGGGTACTTGTCCCCATTTATCATCAGTCATCCCGACGACACCTGCTTCCGCTACCATCGGATGAGAAAGCAACACTTCTTCAATTTGAGCCGGATATATATTTTCCCCGCCAGAAATAATTAAATCACTGCGGCGATCTAATACGTATAAAAATCCTTCTTCGTCTAAATAACCGAGGTCACCAGTATGAAGCCATCCGTTTTGAATTGTTTCGCGCGTCGCATCTTCCCGGTTAAAGTAGCCGCCTGTTACATTTGGTCCTTTTACTACGATCTCGCCTTCCGCAAACGGCGACACTACTACGCCATCTTTTTCAATACGCAGTTGGCACTGAAATAGTGGTTTCCCGGCTGATCCTACTTTCGTTAACATGTAATCCGCGGATAACGTACAAATTTGCGAAGACGTTTCTGTCATACCGTACGTTTGATACACAGGAATTCCTTTATCTACACATGTTTCGAGTAACGGCTTCGGCGCTGGTCCTCCGCCCAGTAACATGCATCGTAAAGAAGATGGATATGTCTCTTCTCCTAGTCTCTCTAATAAATCAGTTAACATTTTAGAAACGACAGAAATAATCGTAACACCTCTCGTTTGAAGTGCTTTATGAATAAAATCAGCATCATATTTCGGAACGAGTAAAATGCGCATGCCGTACATAATATTTTTCATTAAAAGAGATAACCCGCCAACGTGGAACATCGGCATACAAGCTAACCAGCAATCATCATCACGAAGTCCTAAATTAAGCGAAGAGCCAACCGCGCTTGCCCAGTGATTTCCGTACGTTAAAATAACGCCTTTCGGTTTCCCTGTCGTCCCTGACGTATAAATAATTGTCATCGCTTCTTCTAAAGAGAATTCTTCTTGTATAGAGGCTTCCTCTTTTGGTCCATTCATCACTTCGGCGAATGAATATACAGGAACATTTTTAGCCTCAAAATCTTGATCCGTTACTAAACAAATAACTTCAGCATCATCCATTTGCCAAAGTAGCTCTTCTCTTGAAAGACGCGTATTTAAAAGTACAGCTACTGCCCCTACGTAAGATAGGGCGTGAATAACTGTAATCATCTCCATACCATTTTTCATCAGAACAGCCACCTTTTGCCCACGTTTCACTCCTACATGCGTGAGGTGTTCACAAACAGATACTACTTTTTCATGCAGCTGCATAAAAGTAACTTTTTCTTCTTCTATTTCAATTGCAATGCGATCTGGTGTTAAAAATGCACGTTGCTTTAACCAATTTGGCATCGTCTCCATCATACATTCTCCTTTCATGAAAGAAAGAGACTTGATGTGACATCAAGTCTCTTAGTTGTTTTGTTTCCGGTTGATCTCAGCTAGCTACAGCGGCTAGAACAGTCGGTCGTTTCACGCCTTCCTACGAGGCAAAAAGCGCCTCTACGTCAGGAGCTCCAACGCCCTCTTGTTCTAAGCTAGCCGCTTCCGCTTTTGGTTTCATCTAGCTGCGCCTCCTAGCCCCTTCCGTCTAAGAACCTTCCGCACGAGAAAGTAAAAAACACTTTCTGGGCGAAAGAACCTTAGCCAGCGGGGCTAAGCAGTCGGCTCCGCTTTTGGTTTGATCACGGGAAACGAGGGAATTGACCGAAGTCCGGACTGCGTTTTTCTTTGAACGCGTCGCGACCTTCTTTTGCTTCGTCAGTTGTGTAGTACAATAACGTTGCATCTCCAGCTAGTTGTTGAATACCAGCTAGACCGTCTGTGTCTGCGTTGAATGCAGCTTTTAGGAAACGAAGTGCCATTGGGCTGTTTGCTAAGATTTCTTGTGCCCATTGTACTGTTTCTGTTTCAAGTTCTTCTAATGGTACTACTGTATTTACTAAGCCCATATCAAGCGCTTCTTGTGCACTATATTGACGGCATAGGTACCAAATTTCGCGAGCTTTCTTGTGACCTACCATACGAGCTAAGTAACCAGCTCCGTATCCACCGTCAAAGCTTCCTACTTTAGGACCTGTTTGTCCGAATACAGCGTTGTCTGCAGCGATTGTTAAGTCACATACGATATGAAGTACGTGTCCACCACCGATTGCATAACCTGCTACCATTGCGATAACTGGCTTAGGAATTGCGCGAATTAAACGTTGTAAGTCTAATACGTTTAGACGTGGGATTTGGTCGTCACCTACATATCCACCATGACCGCGAACTTTTTGGTCGCCGCCAGAACAGAATGCACGTCCACCTTCACCTGTTAAAATGATAACGCCAACATTTGCATCATCACGAGCATGTGCAAAAGCGTCGATTAACTCCATTACCGTTTTAGGACGGAATGCGTTATGTACTTCAGGGCGGTTAATCGAAATCTTTGCGATACCATTGTATGTTGAATAAATAATATCTTCGTAATTGCCTTCTTTTACCCATTCAATAGCCATTACAACTACCTCCTTATATATTTCTGATCTCCTCTATAAGTGTAACTTCATTCTTAACTGAAAAAAGCATCACTGCATAGTTTTTAGAAATCCCTTTACTATTGTATCAAACTTTTCCGGTTGTTCCACATGAATTGCATGGCCAGCACCATCAATTTTGACAAATTTCGCGTCAGAGACGCATTTTTCGATATTTTTTAATATGCGCAAGAACTTTTCATCATGCTCACCGTTCATTAAAAGAACAGGCATTTTTAATTTTTTCAGCTCATTCCACCATGAAGGCTGAGCCCCTGTTCCCATGCCGCGCAAGCTATTTGCGAGCCCTTTTGGATTGTTAGCAAGTCGCTCTTTTCGCACTGCTTCTTGTACGTTTTGTGCTAAACGTTTTTGCGTTTCAAACAGCGGAATACTTTCCCACATCGATACAAAACTTTCGATGCCTTCTCGCTCAATTTTCTGAGCAAGTCGCTCATCTTTTTCACAGCGTTCTTTTCGCTCATCTTCACTTTCAAGCCCAGCTGTACAATTTTCTAATAAAAGAGAATGTACATATTCTGGATATAGACACGCCATCGTAATCGCCAGTCTACCGCCCATTGAATAGCCAAGTATATGTGCTTTTTCAATATGAAGATAATCTAGTAGTTCTTTCATTTGCAATGCTACATTTCGAATATCATAATGCGTCACATCTTCAGGACTTTCCGTTTTTCCGTGCCCAACAATGTCTACTAAAATGACTTGAAACTGCTCGCTCCAAGAAGGAATGAAGGAACGCCACGTTTCCATACTTCCCGTAAAACCATGAAGAAGTAGAAGTGGTTCTCCGCTTCCGACTACTTCATATTCATACGATACACCTTGCAGCATTACGTTCATTTTGATTCACCTTGCAACGATGTAGTAATTACGTCCTGCGTTTTTGCCCATAATTTACGGTGCAATGTTAAGTTTTCATCACGGTTCGTACAAATTTCTACAACGTGTAAACCTTCCGCCCTTGTTCCTTTTTGTACCTCTTCTCGAAATTGCTCCCAACCATTTACACGGCTAAATGAACCACCGTACATTTTAACAACATGCTCATAGTCAAGCCCAATTGGAGTACCAAATAATGATTCGAAGTGTTCCTTTTTCTCATACTGTGGTAAGAATGAGAAAATACCGCCACCGTCATTATTTACAACGACAATTGTTATATTTAATCCATGTAATTTTGCAGCTAATAATCCATTTAAATCGTGATAGAACGATAAGTCACCGATTACTAATACGAGCGGATCGCAAATCATGCTCGCTCCTAAAGCTGTCGAAATGATGCCATCAATCCCATTCACACCGCGGTTTGCCATCACTTGAATATTTTTATCTGATGTGAAGAAGAATGAATCTGTATCACGAATTGGCATACTATTACTCGCAAATAACGTTGCTCCTTCTGGTAATACGCGGACAATATCTGTAATGACTTTTCCTTCAAATGCAGTTTCATATGTTTCCATTTCACGAAGCGTTTCCTTCGTTTTTTCGTTTATATGTTGCCACATTTGGGACCAATCATTCTTTTTCATAACTGGCATTTTTTCTATTAATGCACTGCAAAATGCAATATCATTTGCTTGGATAACTTCTGTCGCAACGAGAGCTGGATCTCTCCATTGTCCAGATTCGTCAACAACGATATGAACAGCTTTCGTTTGTTTTTTGATGAACTGCGTTAATGCTTTCGAAACAGGCATACCACCAAAACGAATCATAACTTCTGGCTTCCAAGTTTCTTTTAACAGCTCATTTCGTAAAAATGTATCGTAACAGTCAATCACCATCGTTTTATCGTGGTGACCGCTACGAATATTAGAAAGTGGATCCGCTAATATTGGATATCCCGTCTTTTCAGCTAATTGCGTTGCAAACGTTGCGATCTCTGAATGACTATCATCTCCACAAATAATAAGCCCCTTTTCCATATGTGAAAGGCGCCCTACAAGAGAATCTACATATTCACTCGGCATCGTCACGTTACCTTGCTGAACTACTCCTGTATATTCCCCGCGTCCTTTATCCCATAAACTTTCTAATGAGAAGTCTGGGATAAGCGGTTCGCGAACTGGAAAATTAAGATGAACAGGTCCTTGCGGTGCTAAAAGCGCGCTTGCTATCGTGCGCTGCGTCGTCATGCGAGCGTAATGATACATCGCCTCATTCGCTTCTGGAAGTGCCATCTCTGTAAATTGCTTCACAAACGTACCGTATAAATTAATTTGATTCATCGCTTGTGGTGCACCGACATCTCTCAATTCATGCGGTCTATCTGCTGTTAAGACAATAAGCGGCACTCGCGAATGAAAAGCTTCACATACAGCTGGATAATAGTTCGCTGCAGCCGTTCCTGACGTACATAATAATGCAACAGGACGTTTTTTCGCTTTTGCGATACCGAGCGCAAAAAATCCTGCAGATCTTTCATCTACATGTAAATATGTGTTCATTCCTTCATGTTGTTCCATTAGTAGAGCAATCGGCGTTGACCGTGAGCCTGGACTAATGACAACATCACATACATTTAGACGCGTCAGTTCATCCACGAACGCGCCTAAATAATATGATAATGCTTCTATATGATTGTTCATTTCATTAATTCCTCCAAAGCACCAAGCATCGGTCTAAACTTCAAACTTGTTTCTTCATATTCAAGTTGTGGTACTGAATCAATTACAATCCCGCAACCGGCGAATAAGGATGCTTTCTCTCCATTTAATAATCCGCAGCGAAGTGCAACCGCAAATTCACCATTTCCTTCATCATCTATCCAGCCAATCGGTGCACCATATAATCCTCTATCTAACAATTCAACATCACGAATCAGTTTCATCGCTTCCAAACGAGGTGTCCCGCCAAGAGCTGGTGTTGGATGTAATTCTTCTACCATTGTTAAAAGACTCGCATCGCCTTTTGCCTCTACAGGCGTATATAAATGAATTAAGTTTTTCGTTGTTAATAGACCTGGACTTTCCGGAATATTAACGTATTCGCAGTGCTCATTTAATACCGACCTGATCATGTTCACAACATAACCGTGTTCAGCTAAATTCTTTTCATCATGAAGAAGCGCATTACTATTTCGCTTACTTTCTTCTATAGATTGACCATGACCAGTTGAACCCGCAAGACACATCGAAGTAAACTTCTCATCTTCTTTGCGAATTAACCTCTCTGGCGTCGCTCCTAAGAAGCATGCTCCTTTATAATCAAAAGAAAATACGTAACAATCCGGTTGCCCAATGCGGAGTGCTTCTAAAACGAGAGCAGAATCAATATGATGATCCATCTCTACTTTTAACTCCCTCGCTAATACAACCTTCTGCACGTTCCCCTGCTTCATTTCATCTTGCACTTTCTCAATGGCCTTCATCCAGCCTTTCGGATCCACTTCTACTTTAGAAGTAACTGTTAATTTCGATCCTTCTAGTGCACATTTACTCTCCCCCAAAATTTTCTCTTCTAAAGAAACAATTTCGTTATAAAGAGTTTCTGCACAATCTGTTGCTGAAACGAATGTATTCATCGTTAACCATGCTTTTTCATTTTTTACAGTTAATAAAAATGCTGGTAGTGAAAATGTCGTATCCTCAAATTCTTTCCATAAGTCCGTTTTCTCTTTTTCTTGGTCAAATGAAAATCCACCAAATAAAAGCGGACCTGTTCCAAACTCGTATCTCTCTCTTTGTACAAATGCTTTCTCTTTTACTTTATCCCACTCGTCACGGGCAGTTTGAAAGCGTTTGTGAGAAGCAGTTGCTATAGTGAAAACGGAACCAATTCCAGCAAATATTACATGCTGAGATGGGTCTGCAAAATAACATCTATTTTCGAATGCAATCCTTTTTCCTGCTGCATAAAACAGAAGAGGATCCATCCAGTCTATTTGTTTTACAAAACTAACCAATATTTTTTCATCAGTTGCATGCTTAATGGCTGCACTCAGAACTTCTTGCAAGCCTTTTTGTTTCGTTTGAATCACAATTGTCTCCCCCCTATGGGCGAAAAATAGTCATAATTACGCTTGATTTTAAGATACACCTCAAACGAAAGGCCTGTCAACGTTTAGCATTTCTGAGAAATTCACCTTCTCTTCCTAGAAAATAAACGTTGACACTAAATGATGCTTTTTCTACACTTAGTTGTGTACAATATGTGACCAAAGGAGGATTCAACATGGAAATGAACGTCAAAACGAATTCCTCTCCTACGGCGCCAAAGCCAAGCAAACAAACAGGCTGGCGCATTTGGTGGAGTTTACTACGTCCCCATACATTAACAGCAGCTTTCGTTCCTGTTTTCATCGGAACAGCCTATGCAATGCAGGTCGGAGGTATAAATCAAATACATCTCCCTCTTTTCCTTATAATGCTTCTTGCTTGTCTCCTCATTCAGGCAGCAACAAACATGTTTAATGAATACTTTGATTATAAAAGAGGACTTGATCACGAAGGTTCAGTTGGTATCGGCGGCGCTATCGTTCGCGATGGCATTCAGCCAAAAACAGTGCTTAACTTAGCATTTGGATTTTTCGGCATCGCAATACTATTAGGTGTTTATATTTGTATGAATTCTAGCTGGTGGCTTGCTGCAATCGGTCTTGTTTGTATGGCCGTTGCTTACCTTTATACGGGTGGACCACTTCCCATTGCATATACACCATTTGGAGAGCTAACAGCCGGATTATTTATGGGTGTTATCATTATTGGGATTTCATTCTTTATTCAAACTGGCACTGTAACATCAGAAGTCATCTTACTATCTATTCCAAGCTCCATTTTAATTGGTGCCATTTTACTTGCTAACAATATCCGTGACTTAGATGGCGATAAAGAAAACGGTCGTAAAACGTTAGCAATCCTCGTTGGACGTGAAAGAGCCGTTGGTGTACTTGCTTCTATGTTCATCGTTTCCTACATTTGGACAATTGCTTTAATTATCGTGGGCATCGTATCACCATGGATGCTTATTGTATTTTTAAGTGCACCGAAAGCATTTAAAGCGACGAAAGGCTTTATCGGCAAAAGCATTCCAATGGAAATGGTACCTGCAATGATTGCAACAGCAAAAACAAATACAATCTTTGGTCTCTTAATGGGAATCGGATTATTACTTGGATATTTCCTTTAAAAGGAGCTGCTAACGCGGCTCCTTTTTCATATACCAATTTCAGCTCATAATTCCTACTCGCAACGCTCATACTATGTAAAGAAACTGAATTGTAGGAAGGTGGACTACTATGTTAACTCCACAACAAATAAATCAATTTAAATCCGTTTTAGAAAAACAAAAACAAGAGCTAGAACAAACGATACAAACACATGAAAATGAAGATCGTGCATCTGAACGCGAGTCTGTTGGAGAATTATCTAGCTATGATAACCATCCGGCTGATATGGCAACAGAGCTATATGAACGCGAAAAAGACTTCGGACTTATTGAACTTTGGCATAAACAGCTAGAGGATACGAAACATGCCCTGCAAAAAATAGAAGCGGGTACGTACGGCATTTGCGAAGTGTCTGGTGAAGAAATTCCGTTTGAAAGATTAGAAGCAATGCCGACTGCTACAACATGCATCCAGCACACGACAAATAAGTTAAATATGAATACACGACCAGTTGAGGAAGAAGTGTTATCCCCTTCTTTCCATAAACATGATGAAGATCGTTCTGTTGAGTACGATGCAGAAGATGCGTGGCAAGATGTTGCCAATTACGGAACGTCTGAAACACCGTCTGATTTAGAAAGACGAGATTCGAAAAATTATAATGGCATGTACGTAAATAGTGAGGAAAATGTAGGATACGTAGAGGATTTTGAAAACTTTATCGGTACGGATATGTATGGAAAAAATCCGCAAGTTTTCGCTACAGAAGAGCATGAAGAATATGAACAAATGCTTGATGACTTTGAAGAGCGTACATTTAAGGGCGAATTGTCTTCAAATGAGTCGAGTTCCAAAGAATAAAGTGAAACTTTAATCAACCCTCACCAATCGGGATTTTACTGGCAGCCCGCCCGCACCTCACTTCTTTGCTTCCGTTGAATTTTGAGGTGGGGTCTTACTGCCCGTTAATGCGGGATAAAAAAAAGCATTCCGAAAATCGGAATGCTTTTTATCGCTAGCTAATTAGTTTTTTGTAACGTTAGCAGCTTGTGGTCCACGGTTACCTTCAACGATTTCGAAAGAAACTTCTTGACCTTCTTCTAAAGTTTTGAATCCGTCACCTTGGATAGCTGAGAAGTGAACGAATACATCGTCTCCACCTTCAACTTCGATGAAACCGAAACCTTTTTCGCTGTTGAACCATTTAACTTTACCTGTTTGCATGTCATGTACCTCCTAAATAAAAATGAAACTATGAATCCACATGAAAAGGTGGATATAAAGGACATGAATGTATAACAAGCTTACAGCCTTTAATTCAACGTGCTTTATTTCCGTACCACATTATGTAGCTCAATAGTGATTTCACTATATCACGCTATATCCAAAACGTCAAATGAGAACACTTTCATTCCACCATTTTTTTATAATTTTAATATAGTGTTGAATTTCCATATTCATATTTTATCCCACCATTTACGGGCAGCTTGATTGGCAGGAACTGCTAATTCATTTTGGGTTGCCCTACTTTATTTGAAAATTAACAAAACTAAAGTATTCTAATCCTATTAAATTCTGTACAATATAAGTATCTATTACATACGAGGTGAAAAAAATGAGAGCACACGAAATCGAGTATAAGTTATACGGAGATGATATGCAGTTTGTTGAAATTGAGTTAGATCCAGAAGAAAGCGTAATCGCAGAAGCTGGCGCAATGATGATGATGGAAGATTACATAGAAATGGAAACAATCTTCGGTGATGGTTCTGGTCCATCTGGAGGTTTATTCGGAAAACTAATGGGCGCTGGTAAGCGTCTCGTTACAGGTGAAAGCATGTTTATGACTGTATTTACAAATACAGGTCACGGCAAGCGCCACGTATCATTTGCTGCCCCTTATCCAGGTAAAATTATTCCTGTAGATTTAACAGAATATCAAGGAAAAGTAGTTTGTCAAAAAGACGCGTTTCTTTGTGCAGCAAAAGGCGTTTCTATCGGAATCGAGTTTACGAAAAAAATCGGAACTGGTTTCTTCGGCGGTGAAGGTTTCATCATGCAAAAACTCGAAGGTGATGGACTTGCTTTCATGCATGCAGGCGGAACTGTATATAAGCGTGAACTAAAACCTGGCGAAAAACTTCGCATCGATACAGGTTGTCTCGTTGCCATGACAAAAGATGTTAACTACGATGTTGAGTTCGTTGGAAAAGTAAAAACAGCTCTATTTGGCGGCGAAGGTTTATTCTTCGCAACGTTAGAAGGCCCAGGCACAGTTTGGATTCAGTCCTTAACACTGAGCCGCTTAGCAGCACGCCTGACAAGCCCAGCAGCGCAAAGCAGCGGTGAAGGTAGTGTATTAGGTGGACTTGGTCGTTTATTAGATGGAAAAGAGTAAAAAGGGCCCCTTATAGGGCTCTTTTTATTTAGGTGGACTATATAAACCATTTTGAATCATATAATATTCCATCGCTTCGTTAAGCCACGCCTCTTCTTCCGTATAAGGAGAAGTCATCATATTATTATATTGTTCTTCTGCATTCTCTAATTTCCCTAAAGCATACACTGTCTCTTCGCCCACATACTTAAGAGTCGCTTTCATATGTTGGTCAACTAGTTTTTGCACTTCTACATCATCAATTTTTCTTCCAAATAACCTTTTCACTTCTTTTGCTAAACGAACAAACTCTTTATCAAGTGCCAGACTCTCTTCTTCTGGTTTATTATATAATCCATCAACTGTTTCTTTTGATACATATTCTTCAAGCCATAAACGTTGTTCAGTTTCTTTTTGAATGCTGTTAATTAAACTCATTAATATGTCACTACCTAACTCTTCATCTTCCTCAAGACATACCATTGTTCGTTCAAGCGTCTTTATCGAAACTTCAATTTGTTTTCTTTTTTCTTCAAAGGCTTTTCTTTGTTGTTCCAGCGTTTCTTTTAAACTTACATTCAAACTTGGCATTTTCAGCATGACGCGTATTTCTTCTAAACTATATCCTAATACTTTAAGACTCACTATTTTCTGTAGCTCTAATATATCTTTTCCTTTGTACACACGATGACCAGAGCTAACATTCTTTTCAGGTTTAAGTAGTCCAATTTCATCGTAATATTGTAGCGTCCGTATTGATGTGCCTGTTCTCTTTGAAAACTCACCAATTGAATAACCTTCCCTTTTGCTCATCTTACACCCCTCCTAGCAATATGTTTACAAAAATCATACTCCCTCACGTAACTGTAGGTTCAAGCCTTTTTTCAAAAGAATGAATCAAGTCCCTCACTGCATATATTAAATTATACTTTTTCTTAAGGAGGCTCCCTTAATGCGTACTCCTTTATCCTTTGATAAAGATACTGCCATACTGTTAGCTACTTGTTGTGAGTTAACGTATGAACAATATAAACAAAATGGGATTTTTGAAATACCAGATGGTTTTCAATATGTACAAGGATTTCAAGGAAAAACCATTCAAACGACAGAATGGTTCGGATTCATACTAGAATCTGAGGATACCATTATTGTAGCTTTCCGCGGGACACAAACAGATACAGACTGGATTATCGATTCACTCGTTAATCAAAAACCGTATCCATATGCTTTGAACAGTGGAAATGTCCATAACGGCTTTCTTTCTATTTATGAATCTTGCCGAGATTCTATTATGGATATGCTCGTATCATTACCAGCCCATAAAAAACTTCTTGCAACCGGTCATAGCTTAGGCGGTGCACTCGCTACACTACATATACTCGATGCGCGTATAAACACCGCATTTGCGCAGTACGGTCTTTACACATTTGCTTCTCCAAAAGTAGGAGATATCGCCTTTCGGAATTATTATAAACTACAAGTAGCTAGTAGCTTTCGCTTCGTTAATCTATTTGATGTCGTCCCTCTTCTCCCTCCTCGTAATGTCCATTTTAATGAACAAGACTGGGAATATGCACACGTTCATCACAACATGACATTTACAAAAAATACAAAATCTATTACAAATAATCATGCCATGATAACATACAAAACATGTCTGACTTCTCATTTTTAACCAGTAAACAATTGGAAATTAACTATCCCTATACTATAATAATATATGAATTTACTTTTGGATGAGGGGACCTTACATGCTAAAATTTATCTTTGCACTTTTTCTCATTGTAATTTTTACGTTTACAGGTTTCTTTACATTTTCATACTTTGCGACAGGAGAATATGGTGGAACAGGTATAATCTATACCTCTATCCCATTTCTTTCTTAAGCAAAAAAGGAAAACCGAGCTTAATGAGATTAAGCTCGGTTTATTTATTAGTGTCAATTTTTTTCGGTAAATCGATATCTCTTAAAAATCGCTGATATATTTTCATATTGTCTTTTCCAACGTAGCGACCTCTTTAATACTGCGTAACCGTATTACCAATACCCCAAATCTCATTACTATACTGTAAAATCGTTCGATCGCTCGCAAAATGACCAGATTGTGCAATATTTAAAATCGACATTTCTAACCACTTCGTTCGGTTCTCATAAGCTCTACCAACAGCTTCTTGTCTCTCCGCATATGGACCGAAATCTCGCAGAACGAAATATTCATCATTTTGAATAACGAGAGAATCATAAATCGCTTCAAATTCAGCTCCCGACTGTGCAAAGAAATCATTCGTTAACTGATCTACTACCTTTTTAATGTGCCCATTGTGATGATAATAATCACTTGCACGATATCCACCATTTTGATAGTAATGAAGAACCTCTTCGGCCGTTAAACCGAAAATGAAACAGTTATCATCACCGACCCTATCTTTTATTTCAATATTCGCCCCATCTAACGTGCCGAGTGTAATCGCACCATTCATCATAAATTTCATATTCCCTGTTCCTGATGCTTCTTTACTCGCTGTTGAAATTTGTTCACTTACATCGGCCGCTGGGAATATATCTTCCGCTACAGACACTCGATAGTTTTCTAGAAAGATAACTTTCATATATTGACTTACGTACGGATCATTATTCACTTTTCTTGCGAGTTCATTAATTAATTTAATAATTTTTTTTGCATAGTAATAGCCAGGTGATGCTTTTGCGCCAAAGATAAAAGTACGCGGATAAAATGTAAAACTAGCATCCTCTTTCAAACGGTTATACAAATATAAAATATGAAGAACGTTTAACAATTGTCGTTTGTAAGCATGCAGTCTTTTTACTTGCACATCAAAAATAGAATTAGAATCGATTGTAATCCCCATTTTATTATGAATGCGCGCCGCTAAAATTTCTTTACGCTCTTGTTTTACCTCTGCAAATTTCTCTTGGAAACTCGCATCGTATTGAACTAATTGTAGCTCTTGAAGCTTAATCGGTTCTTTCTTCCACTCTGTTCCAATCGCCTCTGAAATAAGGTTTGTCAGCTGCGGATTCGCCTTCATTAACCAGCGTCTATGAGCGATTCCGTTCGTTTTATTATTAAACTTATCTGGATAAAACTCATAAAACAATCGCATTTCACGTTGTTTTAAAATTTCTGTATGAATTTTTGCTACACCGTTTACGCTATGGCTACCGACAATTGCTAAATGAGCCATTTTCACAAGATTATGCGCAATAATCGCCATCTCTTCAATACGATGCCATTCATACGGATAACGTTCCCAAAGTTCATGACAGAAACGTTCATTAATTTCTTCAATAATCATATAAATTCTCGGTAATAACGGTTTAAAAATGTGAATTGGCCACTTCTCAAGCGCTTCTGATAGCGTCGTATGATTCGTATAAGAAATCGTTTGCGTCGTTATGTGCCAAGCTTCTTCCCATGCTAGTTTTTCTTCATCTAATAAAATACGCATCAGTTCTGGAATCGCCAAAACTGGATGTGTATCATTAATATGAATCGCAATTTTCTCATGTAATTGACGAAGATCACCATATCTTTCTCTATGCATACGAACGATATTTTGCAAACTTGCTGATACGAGGAAATACTGTTGTTTCAAACGAAGTATTTTCCCCTCATCATGCGTATCATCTGGATATAAAAACTCCGATACCGCCTCTGTTTCACGTTTATATTTCAAAATATCTTTGCAATTTTGTGGGAAAGGAACTGGTTCAGCATTCCAAAGTCTAAGTGTATTTACAGTACTCGTCTCATAACCTACTACTGGAACGTCATATGGTACTGCCATAATCACTTCTGCATTCGTATGCCTAAACTCTAAACGTCCATCAATGTATAGAGGTTCCACATTGCCGAAATAACTTACTTCTACAGCTTGATCATGTCTTCTTACTTCCCATACGTTTTCATGAAGAAGCCACTGTTCTGGAAATTCAACTTGGTAACCATCAACAATCTTTTGATCAAATAAGCCGTGTTTGTAACGAATGCCACACCCATGACCTGGTAAGTTTAAAGATGCAAGTGAATCAAGGAAACAGGCTGCTAATCGCCCAAGTCCACCATTTCCAAGACCTGCATCTGCTTCCACCTCTTCTAATTCTTGCAACGAAATCCCAAGCTCAGAAAGTCCTTGTTCACATACATCCCTGATGCCTAAATTTAATATGTTACTTCCAAGCAAACGCCCAAGTAAAAACTCAATGGATAAGTAATACATTTGCTTTCGCTCTCCAGACCGATAGCTTTCATTCGTTGCAATCCATTGACTATTCATATACTCACGCACCATGTACCCAAGCGTATTGTATTGATCACGTGTTGTAGATTCTTTGAAACTTTTACCATACATCGTCTCTAACTTTTCTAGAAAAGCTGATTTGAAACTTTCAACATGAGTAAACATTTCTTCACCACCTACATGTTATTCCATGAGACTTTTATACAATTTCTTATAAGCAAGAGCTGACTTCTCCCAGCTATAATCTTCCGTCATCGCTTGCTTTACAAGCTGCTCCCATACCGGTTTATCGTGATAAAATTCAATTGCACGAAGAACTGTGTGCAACATGTCATGTGCATTAAAGTTCGTGAAACTGAAACCATTTCCTTCTCCAGTTTCTTCATCATAAGATTGTACCGTATCATTTAATCCGCCTGTTTCTCTTACAATTGGAATCGTACCGTAAGCTAATGCGATAAGTTGTCCAAGTCCACACGGTTCAAACAGTGATGGCATTAAGAATAAATCACTTCCCGCATATACTTGGTGAGCTAATTCTTCATTAAATCCGATGTACACTTTTACCTTCTCAGGATACTCGTATGCCATCCACTCAAAGAATTGCTCATATTCCGAATCACCTGATCCTAAAATAATACATTGTACATCTTCCTCCATTATTTCACGGAATACAGTACGTACTAAATCAAGCCCCTTTTGCTTCGTTAATCTCGTTACCATTGAAATAATCGGCGTATCTTCTTTTTCTGGCAAACCAAAATAACGCTGCAAGGCGCGTTTATTTTCACTCTTTTCATATAATGAATCTGCATCATACTGAGCAGTAATATACGAATCCGTTTCTGGATTATATACGCTCGTATCAATTCCATTTACAATGCCGCTAAGCTTATCATTATATTTGCGTAACAACCCATCTAACTTCTCACCGAAAAACTCATATTGAATTTCTTCTTTATATGTCGGGCTAACTGCTGTAATTTGATCAGAAGCGATAATACCACCCTTCATAAAGTTCACATTCCCATAAAACTCTAACTGCTCACTGTGGAAATATTCATCACCAAGTTCTAACAAGTCGTACATCACTTCAGGAGGAAATACACCTTGGAACTGCAAGTTATGAATTGTATATACCGTTTTAATATGCTCATATAATGGGTTATCTTGATACTTTTCACGTAGTAAGAAATTAACCATAGCTGTATGCCAATCGTGACTATGAAGAATATCCACTTCGAAATCAAGATGAGGAATACACTCTAAAACTGCTTTCGAAAAATAAGAAAAACGCTCTCCATCATCATAATGACCATACAGAGAATCCCTCTTAAAATAATACTCATTATCTATTAAGTAATACGTAATCCCGTCTTGCTCACCTTTTAAAATTCCGCAATATTGATTTCTCCACCCAAGTGGGACGTTAATTACTTTATGTAGCGTACATCCATCCCTTAATTTTTGCGGAATAAGACTATAATTCGGGAGTATAATGCGAACGTCCACACCTAATTTTTTTAGCTCTTTTGGGAGCGCACCTGCTACATCAGCTAAGCCTCCCGATTTAACAAATGGTACACATTCTGATACTGCAAATAAAATATTCACTTGTTGTCCCACTGCACGAAAAGCTTATACTACTTCCCTTGCAGCTTCCTCCCTTCGAGTTTTCATTTGAATTAAAACTTTAATCAGTGGAGGAAGACCCCCACTGATTCTTTTAAGAATAACTATTAATCGTACTGTTTTGAACGCTTCCTTTTTCTACAACGTATGGCTCATCAGCGTTTCCTTTTAGTGCAACACCGTCACCAATTTTCACGTCTTTATCAATAATAACACCGTCTATTATACAGTTATCTCCAATTTGGCTCTTTTGCATAATAATGCTATTACGAACAATTGAACCTTTCCCAATTTTAACAGAACGGGAGATAACACTATTTTCTACTTCGCCTTCAATAATACTGCCGTTTGCAATCATTGTATTTTTCACGGCTGCACCCTTTAAGTAACGAGTTGGTGGTTCATCTTTTACTTTCGTAAAGATCGGTGCTTCTTTCTTAAATACTTGCTTCCAAATAGCAGGCTGCAAAATTTCTAAGCTATGTTTATAGTAACTTTCAATCGAATCAATAATAGCTACATATCCTGTATGCTCATACGTAGCAATATGCAGTGATTTTCCGCGCTTTTCTCTCACCACATCGAATAAGCTATATTGCTCCAAATCTTTATATGACTCAAATAAATCTAACAATAATTTTTTCTTTAACACGTATGTTTGAAGCGAAACCCCTTCATGGCAAACTTCTGTAATATCAGCTGCCGTATGTATATGTCGCTCTAACACCGCCTGGAAATTCAATGCTGTTACGAGATGGCTATTCGTAATAACGACGTATTCTTCTCTAGCTCTTAGAAAATAATCAATATGTCTTCTAAAATGCGCAAAAGATCCAAATTCGTCTTGATCACATTGGCAATTTGGCGGGAATAAAAACAGTCCGTCTCTTTTTCTATCTAAATCCCACTGTTTTCCTGAACCAACATGGTCCATTAACGAGCGGTTTTTATGACTTGTAAAAACCGCTACACTATGAATATTAGAATTCACCATATTTGAAAGCATGAAATCAATGAGTCGATAACGGCCCCCAAACGGTAACGCCGCTAGTGAACGATGCCCTGTTACTTTCTTTAAGGAAGGAAAACTTCCCGTTGCATTAATAATTCCTAACATTTTTTCTCCCATTCATTTCATCCCCCTTTTCTATTTCCCTTCAGCAATGAGTACTACATCGTCAACATTTTTTTCCGGACGAATAATTGTTCCATCTTCAATAACCATTTCCGATCCAACAATTGCTCTTTCAATCACAACATTTTTTCCAATCTTCGCTCCTGGCATAACGACAGAATCAATAACCATACTACCTTCTTCTATCGTCACCCCTTGGAATAATACAGAATGCTTCACGTCCCCTTCAATGACGCATCCTTCGTTAATAAGTGATTCTTCTACCTTTGCCTGCTCTGCAATATATTGAGGTGGCTCATTTGGATTTACAGAATAAATACGCCAATTACGATCGTTTAAATTTAGTGATGTTTCATCGCGCAATAAATCCATATTCGCTTCCCATAAGCTCTTCACTGTTCCAACATCTTTCCAATATCCTTCAAACGGATATGCCATTAACTTCTTCCCTTCATCTAATAAAAGCGGAAGTACATCTTTTCCGAAATCATTACTAGATTCAGGATTTCTTGCATCCATCTCTAAATACTCTTTCAAAATTGCCCAGTTAAAAATGTAAATTCCCATTGATGCAAGATTACTTCTTGGAAATTGCGGTTTTTCTTCAAATTCAACAATCTCCATCTCTTCGTTCGTATTCATAATACCGAAACGACTCGCCTCATCCCAAGGTACTTCAATAACAGAAATGGAAACATCCGCTTCCTTCTCAATATGATAGTCTAGCATTTTACTGTAATCCATCTTATAAATATGGTCGCCTGATAAAATAAGAACGTACTCTGGTTCGTACTGACTTAAATAGTTTAAGTTTTGATAAATGGCACTTGCCGTACCTGTGTACCACTTCACACCTGAAGACTCCGCATAGGGAGGTAACACTGTGACTCCACCGCTTACTCGGTCTAAATCCCACGCATTGCCAATTCCGATATAATTATGAAGTTCAAGTGGTTGATATTGCGTTAAAATCCCAACCGTTTCAATACCAGAATTCGCACAGTTACTTAGCGTAAAATCGATAATGCGATATTTACCACCAAATGGAACAGCTGGCTTGGCTAAATTTTTTGTTAATGCACTTAATCGACTACCTTTTCCCCCTGCTAGTAACATTGCTACGCACTTTTGTTTTTGAGCCATCTTGTTTTTTGCTCCCCTTTCTCGTCTTCACTGGTCGTAATATGGATACGCCAAATGGTGGAATTGTAATTTCTACATGTGCTGCTTGATTATGAAACGGTTCTTGAATCGCCTTCAGACGTTTCTTATTTACTTGCCCTGACCCGCCATATTGCTCAGCATCACTATTTAAAATCTCGTTATAATACTCGAAATCTGGTACACCTACTTTATAGTTTTCATATGTAGCTTTCGTAAAATTACATACGACAACTAACGCATCTTCTTGTTTATCCCCTTGGCGAATAAATGAGAAAATACTTTGCTCATGGTTATTAGCATCTATCCACTGAAATCCTTCAGGCGAATGATCAAGCTGCCAAAGTGGTTTAGAGCGCTTATACAATGCTATGAGCTCTTTAAAGTAATCATGCATATAACGATGCATTTCAAAATCATGTAAATTCCAATCTAAATCTTCAAGGTCTTTCCACTCATCGAACTGCCCAAATTCTCCTCCCATGAAAAGTAATTTCTTTCCTGGGTGAGTAAAGAAATATCCATATAATAAACGAAGTTGAGCAAACTTATCCCAGTACTCTCCTGGCATTTTATTTAATAACGACTTTTTCCCATGAACGACTTCATCATGAGAAAGCGGTAATATGAAATTTTCAGAGTAAGCATATACTAAAGAAAACGTCATTTTTTCATGAATATACTTCCTATACTCAGGCGCACATTCCATATACTTCAGCACATCATTCATCCAGCCCATATTCCATTTATAATTGAATCCAAGCCCACCTTCATACGTTGGGGCTGTTACAAGTGGCCAAGCTGTTGAATCTTCTGCTGTCATAAGAAAATCTTCATCTTCTGCAAACACCGCTTCATTTAACTCTCGTAAAAATGAAACAGCATGCTCATTACTTTGCTCCTGTCCTTCTTTATTCCAGTACAGCATATTTGCAACTGCATCCACCCTGAAACCATCAATATGGAAATATCTCATCCAAAATAACGCATTTGAAATTAAGAAATTACGTACTTCTCTCTTTCCTAAATCAAAATTGACAGTTCCCCATACTGGATTTTCTTGCACATCTTTATCTTTATATTCATAAGTCGGTGTCCCATCAAACAAATATAAACCGTGAGCATCTTTACAAAAATGCCCCGGCACCCAATCTAAAATGACACCGATTCCATATTTATGACATTCATCGACAAAATACATCAAATCATGTGGCGTGCCGAATCTACTCGTTGCTGCATAATATCCCGTCCCTTGGTATCCCCAAGAACGATCATATGGATGCTCAACAAGCGGCATAATTTCAATATGTGTAAATTGATGTTCCACCACATAAGGAATGAGTTCTTCTGCCATTTCCCTGTAAGAATACAGTGTTCCGTCTTCTTTCTTTTTCCAAGAACCGAAATGTAATTCATAAACTGTCATCGCTTCTTTATAAATCGATTTTTTCTTTTTCTTACGACTCCAGTTTTTATCATTCCATTCGTATCCCTTTATATCAAAAACTACAGATGCCGTATTCGGTCTTACTTCTGCATATACAGCATACGGATCCGCCTTAAAGATGACGTCACCAGCCATCGTTTCAATCGCATATTTATATATTTCTCTTTCTTCAATATGCGGTATAAATAGGGACCAAATCCCCTCTTCTGTCACTTGCAGCATCTTATGTTGCTCATAATCCCATTCATTAAAATCTCCCACAACACTCATTGCTTTCGCATGAGGAGCCCATACTGTAAAACGTACACCTCGCATCTCATCTTCCGTCACAACATGTGCACCAAAGATGTTATAACTTTCATAGTACTTTTCTGTATGAAACTCATCTCGTTTCACTTCTTCACAATTTATTACACTCAATATGCTCACCTCACTAAGATGACAGAATTTTTTATACTTTACCAATTCTGCGAAAAACTGAAATATCCTTGTTAATTTATAAAAAATATACGTTTTTTTCTTAAAAATGTTGGTTTTTTTTCACATTTTCATATAAAATATCGAATTTTGACGAATATTCATTGAAAACGCTTCATTTTCTACTAGCCTTTCATCCTACCATTTATTTCTCAACCTTTATTTCATTGGTTTTATCCTATTTTAAACGTTATGTATTACTTAAAATCGTAACAAAATAATCTGTCATAAAAAAATGTTTCTCAACATTTTTTGTCACAATTTTATTGAAATGGAAAATTCATACGCATATACTTGTTCTCAATAAAGAACAACGAACCTTCGCAAATATAATTCATACTGAAACACTATGTTTACTCTATCCATGCTCTAGGCGAAAGTTTGATAAAAATTAAATTAGGGGGCTTTCTTATGTCATTAAAACAAAAGGTTGGGATGGGAGTTGTCACAGCAACGCTTGGCCTATCCCTTACATTCGGCGGTGTATTCGCCTATTTCAGTGATTCTGAAACATCTAGTAACTCATTTCAAGCTGGTACACTAGATCTTTCTATTAACCCAAGTGTAATTGTTAATGTGAAAGATTTAAAGCCAGGTGATTTGATTGAAAGAAACTTCAAGCTTGAAAACAAAGGAACATTAGATATTGCGAAAGTAGCACTTGAAACATCCTATGAAGTTACAGATGCAAAGAAAAATAATGATGGTGACGATTTAGGCGATCACATCATCGTCAAATTTTTAGTAAATGACGGAAAGCCAACTAATCCAAACGATGATCATGAAATTTTGTGGGAAACAAAACTATCAGAATTAAAAACTATGAAACCTGAAGATGTAGCTACATCTCTAGAACGTCATAACTTAATAGACGGTATTAAATCCGGTGAAACAGATTACTTACACGTCCTCTTCTCCTTTGAAGACAACGACCAAGATCAAAATAAATTTCAAGGTGATTCCCTGCAGCTAAATTGGAAATTCCATGCTGAGCAAACACCAGGCACGGAGAAGTAATTTTTAAAATATAAATTATCGGAGGCTTATACATGAAAAAGAAAAATCGTTTTGTTACCGGAATTGTTACGGCTGGCGTTCTATTTTCAACTGCCCTTCCGTTCAATGTGCTTGCTGAAAGTCCTATTAACCAAATTGAATCTTCAAATGCTCATTCTATATTATCTAAGCTTTCTAAAGAACAACGCCTGGCATTACAAACGGTAGATGCCAACCCTGGTTTTACAATTTCACCAGATATTAATACGAGTAGTTCTGAGCCTATAAATATCATTGTAGAATTTCAAACTGCTCCAGTAAAGATTAATGAATTAAAACAAAAAGAAAAAGGATTACAATCTGCTCCTGAAAATATAAAGGCACGTATTGATCAAGAACATGAAGAATTCGAAAAAGGACTAAAACGTCTTTATCAATTCAGCCCATCAGTAAAATCAGGAAACTTCCAGTCCATGCAAATTAAACGTTCTTATAAGCATGCGATAAATGGTGTTGCGATGACATTACCTGCAAATACAGTTGAAGAATTGTTACGAATTGGCGTTGTAAAACGTATTTGGAAAGATTACGAAGTGAAATTAAATTTACCAAAACAAACAGAGCAGAAAGCACCTCAAAAACTAACAGATAGCATTCCGCAAATTGGAGTCGATAAGTTACATAGTGAGGGCATTACCGGAAAAGGTATTAAAGTTGGTGTATTAGATACGGGTATTGATTACAACCATCCTGACTTAAAAGACGTGTATAAAGGCTATCGCGCAAAACCAGGTGAAGATTCTAGTAAGGTAGATCCAAACTCCGTAAAAGGTTGGGACTTTATTAATAACGATGCAGATCCGATGGAAACAACTTATACAGAGTGGCAACAATCTGGTGCTCCTGAATTTGATGATCGTGGTTCTTCCTTCTACACTGCGCATGGTACTCACGTAGCAGGTATCGTTTCTGCGCAAAAGAAAAACAAATCAGATTCAGCTGTAAAAGGTGTTGCACCTGACATTGAACTGTATAACTATCGTGTACTCGGTCCTTACGGAAGCGGAGATAGTTCTGGTATTATCGCTGCAATCGATAAATCTATTTCTGACGGTATGAACGTCATTAACTTATCGTTAGGTGACGATAGCAACAATCCGCTTGATCCAACGTCTATCGCTGTTAATAACGCGATGCTTTCGGGCGTTGTTACAGTCGTTGCTGCCGGTAACTCTGGTCCAAATCCAGCAACACTCGGATCACCAGGTGCTTCTCCCTTTGCTATTACAGTTGGAGCAAGTGATAGCTCTATTTCCTTACCGAAACTATCAGGTCATGCGGGACAATTACAATTCCCTAACCTCATTTTATTCGGCAAAAACTTCACTGATAAAATAGAAGATTTCAAAGGAAAAACTTTACCTATTGAATATGTAGGAATCGGTACTCCTGACGAGTTTAGTAAAAAGGATGTAAAAGGAAAAATCGCTCTCGTTGCACGTGGTACACTGTCATTTGATGAAAAAATTGCTAACGCAAAACAAGCAGGTGCAAAAGCGGTTATTATTTATAACAACGTGGATGGAGAAATTCCTTTCTACGTTGGTGAAAGTACAAAATACATTCCAGCATTCCGCCTAACGAAAGAAGACGGTGAAAAACTAAAAGCTCAAATTGAACAAGGCAAAACATCCTTAACTTTCGATGAAATTAATTACATTCAAACAGAAGGCGATCATCTTGCAGACTTTAGCTCACGCGGTCCTGTTACAGCAAATGATGATATTAAGCCTGATATTACAGCGCCTGGTGTCGCTGTCCTTTCAACAGTTCCTGAATATATTAACGACCCGCAAGAGGGTGAAAATTACGCTGTTTCCTATGAGCGTATGCAAGGAACATCTATGGCTTCTCCTCATATTGCTGGCGTTGCTGCTCTTATTTTACAAGAACACCCAGAATACTCTCCATTCGATGTAAAAGCGTCTCTTATGAACACTGCTGATGATTTAAAAGAAAAGTATTCCGTATATGAAGTTGGAGCAGGACGAGTAGATGCTTATAACTCTGTTCATACGGAAACAAGTTTTAAAGTGTTAGACACGACAAAAACAATTGTAAATGATGAAGTAATTGAAGTACCAGAAGAAACTGGATCCATTGCATTCGGTAAGTTTTATCAAAAAGACGGGGAATCAATTGAAAAAAAACGAAAAATTAAAATTGAAAATCGCAATAAACAAGAGAAAAAAGAATTTAAAACAGAAATTTCTTATACACCAGCATCATCTGCTATTAACGATGCTACCGAAAACGGTGTAAAAGTTTCTACTGCTGAAACGATTACGATTGATGCTGGTAAGTCAGATGAAATTGAAGCAAAAATTAATATTCCTGCTGGTGTGAAGCAAGGGCGCTATGAAGGATATATTCATATTACAAATACGAAAAATAAAGAAGAAACGTATCAAATCCCGTTCTCTATTCGTGTATCAGAGCCTGGTATTGAAAACGCACTATTATCAAGAAAAACAATCTCAACTGATACATCTAAATTCAATCCATACCGTGAATCGTATTTGCACGGGGCGCTCCAATTAAACAGCGAACTTGAAACGTTAGATCTTATTGTGAAAGACTCAAAAACAAATAAAGCGCTTGGCTTCATTGGAACATTAAACACGAGCGGATTAAAAACGGATGTGTATTACTACTTAGATTCATTCTTTAACGGCAGAGTGTATCCTTTTACAAATGATCCTGCAAAACCAATTGGTGATGAGAAAATCGACTTACCAGAAGGTGATTACACAATTGAGTTTGTTGGCTACGATAAAGCCGGTAAAGCACGTGTGAAAGGTGATTATGTCGTAATTGATAATACACCGCCAGAAGTGAAATTAACTGGATTACAGCCTGGTATTTATGAACTAAATGAAGAAAACTATACAGTAGAAGACGGTAAAAAAGCACTATGGATTAAAGGAAATGTATATGATTCTAACGTTGACTACTTAAGAGGAAAAGGATTAAACATTACGCAAGAAGCGAACGGAGTTATGTACTATGACTATTCTCCATACTTGCATAAGTTTTTACCTATTACGGAAAATGGTGACTTTAAAGTTGGCATTACACCTGATTCCTTTAAAACTGAAGGTCCAATGAATACAGGCGTATATATTTTCGATTATGCAACTGCAGGTCCTGACTATCCGAGCGGTGTAAATAACTATTGGTTTATCCCACAAGGTGCTCAATATGCGAAAGCTAGTTATGATAAAAAAGAATTATATAAAGATGATGAATTCACTGTGACGCTAAACGCCAAACATGTAAAACAATTTGTATCCGGAGAATTTAACATAGAATTCCTAGAGAAAAACTTCAAATTTGCAAATGCAAAATTGAATCCTGCTTTTGAAAAACTCCTTTCTGAAAAAGGGGTAACAGCAAAAATAAATGCACCGAAACTAGAAGAAGGTTCTGTTACAGTAGGCGGGGCTATTGATGATAAAAACTTTGCTGGATTAAATGGTGACTTCCCGTTCATTGATGTAACTTTTAAAGTAGAAAATGATGAATTTTATGAAGCAAATGCTCAATTAGATTTATCAGTGTTCGCTTACTGGAAACAAGGTGAATCAGAGCCAAATAGAATGCGTATACTTCAAGATCAAACATTCTCAGTAATGTCCTTAAACTCCAAAGTAGAAGGAAATATTAAGCCTGGTGCATTCTTAAATGAACGTGGCTATTTAGATGAAAAATTCGATTATACGAAGCTTGGCGTAAAAGTATATGCGACTGATTCTTACCGTCATAAGTTTGAAGGCTCACTAGATAAATACGGATACTTCAAATTAAATGGACTTCCTGTTAATAAACGCGACTACAACTTATACGTAGAAGTACCCGGGCATTTAACAAGCCGACTAACAACGAAATTAGGTACTGAAAAAGACGGTAAGCTACTTGGCCAATATTATTATGCACGCCTTGATGAAAATCTTGCAGGTGATGTAAATGGCGATAAAGTAATTGATATAAAAGATGCTGAAATTATCGCTAGCAATTACGGTAAAAAAGGACTATCTGTAAAAGACGGCGACCTTAACAAAGATGGCATTGTCGACGAAAAAGATATTCGCTTCGTTGAAAAGAACTTTTTGAAAAAAGGTCCGGATGCATCTAAATCACAAACACCTGTCGAAAAATCTAAAAGTGATACACTGGCAGATATTTTAAAGAAATTAGGATTAACGCCTAAAAAATAATAATAAAGAGCACTCTACTTTACGTAGAGTGCTCTTTTCTATAAACAATCCTGATCCAGCAAAAGGGGTATATTGGGGATATACAAGGGAAACCGGAAAAGGAATTTATATTAAATTATATATAAATCCAGAAGTAAGAAGTAGGTCTCCACTTCTGGATTATTTAGCAATTATTATAGTACTGGTGCCATTGTTTCTTTTAATACTTTTACAGAATGAGCGAATTTCGCTTTTTCTTCTTCATTTAGCTCAAGTTCTACAATTTCACGTACACCTTCGCGGTTAATAACAGCTGGAACACCTACGTAAGCATCTTTCTCACCGTATTGACCTTCAAGGTATGCAGATACAGTTAATACGCTGTTCTCGTTGTTTAAGATTGCTTTAGTCACACGAAGTAGTGACATACCGATTCCGTAGTAAGTTGCACCTTTACGTTCGATGATATGGTAAGCTGCATCACGTACATTTTCGAAGATTTTATCTAAGTCTTCTTGTTTGTACTGTTCGTTGTTAGCTAAAATTGTTTCTAGTTTTTGTACACCGATAGTAGCGTGGCTCCATACTGGAAGTTCAGTGTCACCGTGTTCACCAACGATGTAAGCATGAACGTTACGTGGATCTACATCTAAGTAGTCACCTAACATGTAACGGAAACGAGCAGAGTCTAAAGTAGTACCAGAACCAATTACGCGCTCTTTTGGTAGACCAGATTCTTTCCAAGTTACGTAAGTTAAAATATCAACTGGGTTAGTTGCGATTAAGAAGATTCCATCGAATCCACTATCCATAATACCGCGAACGATTTGTTTAAAGATCTTTGTATTTTTCTCAACTAAGTCTAAACGAGTTTCACCTGGCTTTTGTGGTAATCCAGCAGTGATAACAACTAGATCTGCATCTTTGCAATCTGCATAGCTACCGCTCCAAACTTTAGTTGGTGATGGAGAGAATGGTACCGCATGGCTTAAGTCCATTGCTTCCCCTTCTGCTTTTGCTTCATTAACATCTACTAGTACGAATTCTTCAGCTACACCTTGGTTGATCATTGAGTAAGCGTAACTACAACCTACAGCTCCTGTTCCTACTAATACTACACGATTGATACCTTTTTTCATGGTAATTTCCCCTCTCTATTGTTCACATATATTTTTTTATGATTGTTTAAGTAATTAATTAAAATACTAATTTAATGTTGTTTAACTTCTTTACACTCATATTGTAGCACGTATTATTGTGAATTACTTCACAAATTATGACCTATTTGTGAACTTTTTCACATAGAGTGTAAAGTTATTGGGATAGGTGTGGAATCCATTTCAATGGATGCGTTTTCTTTAGATTGTGAACTGGTTTTTCTTACGTTTTTGTCGGTAAGTGAAATTATATCGACGATTATTTAAATATATCAACGATTTTGAGAATATATCTATCGTAACTCAAAATATATCAACGATTCGACAAGGAATATCGACTTACCGACAAAACCCAACAATAATGACAACATAAAGTGAACCTATAATCAGTGGGAGTTTTACTGCCCGTTAATGTCAGATAAAGAAGCTGCCTCCAATAGATCACCTATTAGAGGCAGCTTCTTTATTTATTTTCCGCAGTAGCACCTAATACAGTAGCTTTTACATAATGTTGACCGTTTAATTTTGGTAAATCCTCAGCACTTCCCGTTACGACTACTCCGATGACTTTTACATCCTCCTCACTTGGTTTTGCTTTCTTTCCTTTTAGGTAGTCATATCAAATAGAAAAAAGTACACAAAGAATCTAAAAAAAAGCAGACTATCTAAAGTCTACTTTTACACAACAAAAAAGAGATAGCAGATTATGCTATCTCTTTTAGTATGACCCGTACGGGATTCGAACCCGTGTTACCGCCGTGAAAGGGCGGTGTCTTAACCACTTGACCAACGGGCCAATTACTGGCAGAGAAGAAGGGATTCGAACCCTCGCACCGCGTTCGCGATCTACTCCCTTAGCAGGGGAGCCCCTTGAGCCACTTGGGTACTTCTCTATAAATATGGCTCCGCAGGTAGGACTCGAACCTACGACCGATCGGTTAACAGCCGATAGCTCTACCACTGAGCTACTGCGGAACAATTATGGTGGGCCTAAATGGACTCGAACCATCGACCTCACGCTTATCAGGCGTGCGCTCTAACCAGCTGAGCTATAGGCCCATAATTGAAAGCGGGTGAAGAGAATCGAACTCTCGACCAGAGCTTGGAAGGCTCTTGTTTTACCACTAAACTACACCCGCATTAAATTGTAAATGGTGAGCCATGAAGGACTCGAACCTTCGACCCTCTGATTAAAAGTCAGATGCTCTACCAACTGAGCTAATGGCTCATTTTGAAAGTGGTGCCGACTAGAGGACTTGAACCCCCAACCTACTGATTACAAGTCAGTTGCTCTACCAATTGAGCTAAGTCGGCTTGCGACTTCAAAATGGTGGCTCGGGACGGAATCGAACCGCCGACACGAGGATTTTCAGTCCTCTGCTCTACCGACTGAGCTACCGAGCCTTTATGTAA
>NZ_JBWYRA010000011.1:0-147156 GCF_056725905.1 Bacillus sp. BC05(2025)
TTCCCTTCCTTCCCTAACAATGATATGATGAAATTTACTACGATAGTTCATAATTAACTTTATATAAAGGAGACTTATCATGTCAGAAAACAAAAAAGTAAGTTTAGCTGATTTAATGCGTGAACAACTTGCAAAGAAAAAGCAAGGTAACGGTAATGGTCAAAATGCCAAAAACCAAAGCCAAGAAACAAAAAAATTACAAAACCAACAAACGAAGAAAACAAACAACCAACGTAGACGTACAGGTGTATAAATGAACGGACAAAAACGTTCTAATATCGCCCCCGGCCTCGAAGTTGATATTGTATTAAAACAAGATCAACGCACAGGCAAATTAACACGTGGAATTGTAAAGGATATTTTAACGAATTCCCCTTCCCATCCGCATGGTATTAAAGTGCGATTGCAGGACGGGCAAGTCGGCAGAGTACAAAATATCGTTCAATAAGAAAAAGGAGCTCAAGTAAACGCGAGCTCCTTTTTTCTTTATTAACCTTTAGTTTTCTCGATGAAAACTACTTTTAAATAGTCCCCTTCTTTAAATTGATCAATGGTACGGAAATCTTCTGGTAAAGAATGTTCTTCTAATATTTTATATTTGCCATTCATTTCTTTAAATGCTGTATCGATAAAGCCTTTAAACTTTTTCATATCGAATGCGCTACAGTTTGTAGAAGCAACGATAATCCCGTTATTTTCTGTAATGGCAATTGTTTCTTTTAATAAGTTTTTATAATCTTTCGCTGCACTAAATGTATACTTCTTTGATCGTGCAAAGCTTGGAGGGTCAAGTACGACCATATCAAATTTCATCTTTTTCTTCGCTGCATATTTGAAGTACAGAAAGACATCTTCTACAATAATATCTTGCGCTTCATAATCCACTTCATTTACACTAAACTGCTCAATCGTTTTACTTAAACTACGATTTGCAAGGTCGACACTCGTCGTTTTGCTCGCTCCGCCAAGCGCTGCAAATACAGAAAAAGCACCTGTATAAGAGAACATATTTAACACGGTTCTTCCCTTTGCATACTTATCACGAATTTGTTTTCGCACGTTACGTTGATCTAAAAATACACCAACCATCGCTCCGTCATTTAAATAAACAGCAAAGTTCACACCATTCTCTTTTACGATAAGCGGGAATTCACCGCGCTCTCCTGCTACGAAATCATCACCTTCAATGTATTTCCCTTTCGTATCAAAACGCTTTTTCTCATAAATGCCTTTAAAGTTTGCTACTTTTTGGAGAGCTGCTATAATCTCATCTCTGAAAGTATAAATCCCTTCACTATACCAACTTACTACATAGTATCCATCATAATAATCGATAATTAGTCCGCCAAGACCATCACCTTCACCATTCACTACACGGAATGCTGTCGTATCACTTGATTTATAAAATTGTTTTCGTTTATGTAAGGCAGATTTAATTTTACTTTCAAAGAAAGATTGATTAATTTGTTCACTTTCTTTTCTCGTTAAAATCCAGCCGTATCCTTTATTTTGTTTTCCATAATAACCTTTTCCGACAAAGTTGTTCTTCTCATCTACTACTTTAATGATTGTTCCTTCTTCACGAACATCATTTAAATTTTGAATCGCATCTTTTAAAATAAGCGGATATCCACTTTTAATTTCTTTTATAAATTTCGGTTTTATTTTTACAGTTACTTCTGATCGCATATAATAACTTCCTTTCCATTTGCATGCTTTCTCTATAGGAAGCATGTAAAAAACGAGACTGAAAAACAGCCTCGTTTCACTATACCATATTATTGCTTTGCTAGTACAACTAGCTCATCACCTGGCACAACTGCTATATATTTATACAATGTGGAAAAGGTAAGACTACCGTCACTATGACGAATAAATAATATTACTTCCTCAAAATCTCTTTCTTCCTTATTTATCTTTTCTTCTTCTGTAACTTGTATCGTTTTAAATGTATAACCATCTTCAATTTTCTGATTTAACTCTTCATAAATTTCATTTGGACCAAACAGTAAATGCGCTTTTTTCGATAGAGAAATACGCTCTTGCTCAATTTTCCCCACATCATGGATTGGAAGTAAAAATGTATTATGATGTCCAAACTGCGGAACATACGTATTTGCAACTAAGACGTTATATGAATCCGTATCTGTTACAGCGATCAAGTATTCATACTGATTCATATCCACTTCAAATTGTAGCTGTTCGGATAGTACTTGGCCATTATATGTATTAAGCCCCTTTACCTTTGCACATTGCAAATGTTCTTCTGATACATCTACAATTAAGCTTGGAACACCCATCTCTTTACAATGCAATGCAAAAGCAGAAGAGAAGGTACTCGCACCTGAAATTAAAATTCCTGGTGGCTCCGTATTCGCCAATCCTAATTTCTTCGCTAAAAATCCAATTGAAAATCCGTGAGCACAAACGGTCGTAATAACAAGTGCAAATGTAAGTGCTGTTAATATAGAAGCATCTTTATAACCTTCTTGTAATAACTCCGTCGCGAAATAACTAGAAACTGTTAATGCAACAATACCTCGCGGCGCAATCCAGCCAACTAACGCTCGTTCTGATTTTGTTAATTCTGTACCGATTGTCGATATCCAAATCGATAAGGGACGCACAACAAATAGCATCATAAGTACAAAACTTATAATAGGCCAGCTGAAAATCTCCATAATAGTTGTCCTTGGAAGCGATGCTGTTAATATAATAAAAACTGTTGACGTTAATAGTACTGAAATATTTTCATTAAAATGGCGAATATCACCGATAGAGGAGATGTATCTCTTCATTCGCGCAAGTGTAATCCCCATTACTGTTACAGCTAGCATACCTGTTTCATGCATCACTTCATCTGCAATACCGAAGCATAATAGTACCGTAACAAGCAAAATTGGTGCCTTTAAATATTCTGGTACTTTTCCCTTTAAAATCATATAGCTCATAAAAATACTGAACGCATACCCAAGCACCATTGCAAATAACGAACCTGCAAAGAAATACAGCAACGTATGTAATTGTACACTTTCTTTCGTTAAGAAATTTACAATTTGAAATGCAAATACAGCAAGCAAAGCTCCAAATGGATCAACAATAATACCTTCCCATTTTAAAATTGCAGCCGTCCTTGGCTTTAATCGTGCTTGGCGTAACAACGGAATAATTACCGTTGGGCCTGTCACAATAAAGAGACCTCCAATAATAAATGCAACTGCCCAATCTAATCCAGCGACGTAATGAGCTGCAAGCGAGCCAGCAATCCAAGCAATAAACGCACCAAACGTAACGATACGAAATACTGGCTTTGATAGTCCCCTCAGTTCACGTATGTCTAAACTTAAACTACCCTCAAACAATATAATCGCAACAGAAAGTGATACGAGCGGACTAAAAACATCTCCAAGTACCTCTTTTGGATTAATAATACCGAAAACTGGACCAATTAATAATCCAGCAACTGCCATAACAACAATAGCAGGGAGCTGGAATCGCCATGCAGTCCATTGCGAAGCAATACCCAACGTAATAATAATAACAATACTAAGTAAAAGTGATTCGACCATAATATCCTCCTTGTTCATAGTATTGCGACAGCAAAGTATAAACATTCTTTACTTCTACACATTTCCCATTGATTCTATTTACATAATATATAATCAAGTTAAATATATAGTCAACACATTCAACTGAAGGACATTATACTTACATAAAAAATAGTATCATAATGCAAAATTAACATTGACATTGATAATGATTTTCATTATCATTTAATGTATATGAATTCTCGAAAATACAGGCTACACTTAATAGGAGGAATAAACATGATTATTGTTACAAATACAGCTAAAATTACAAAGGGAAATGGACATAAATTAATTGATCGTTTTAATAAAGTAGGTCAAGTCGAAACAATGCCAGGCTTTTTAGGATTAGAAGTTCTTTTAACGCAAAATACCGTTGATTATGATGAAGTAACAATTAGCACACGCTGGAATGCAAAAGAAGATTTTCAAGGTTGGACAAAGAGCCCAGCATTTAAAGCTGCTCACTCACACCAAGGCGGAATGCCAGATTATATTCTTGATAATAAAATCTCTTACTATGATGTAAAAGTTGTACGTATGCCGATGGCTGCAGCACAGTAAACATATTTCTTTTTTAAAGTATAGAATATGAGAATTTTTACCACTTCTCATATTCTATACTTTTTTAATTACTTTCTTTTTACTAGTTTCGCATGCACAACTAACCTTCCTGCTTCCGGATCAAGTGCATAGTCACACGTCGAAAGTGTTACGATTTGATCGCTTGCTGTCAATTTTGTATCCGTTTTGTACAGCGATTTTTCTTGAATTTTCTCCAAAAATGAGGCGTATTCTGTATCATTACTAAAATCCGTTTCAATGTAATAAAAATCAGTTGTTGTTGTATACACCGAGAACACTTCAAGATCATATCCTTCAAATAATGTATCGTAATATAATTTACGATGTAACAGGAAGAAATCCTCATCTAACATTTTCTTTAAACTTCCAAACATAGAACCATCTTTCATACGATGACCATATAAAACAGTATTTCGATTTTGAGACTTCACATCATTACGATAGTCCATAAAGATGCTTCCTGCTCTCATATCTTCACCTTTATAATTACGGAATAAATAGTAATCATTGTCTTTCGCTTGAACAATTGGATAATTAATTTGTGTATCATCCATCGTAATCCATCCAACTATTTCTTCGTTAATTTGCTGCAGAGCTTTGAACTGTTTACGCACTTCCCCGTCTTGTGATTGCTCTTCCATCGGACTTTTTTCATAAATATCTTGTGCTTCGGCCATTACTTTACGATTTTCATAGTAATCCATGAAAATACCACCTAATTCATATATTGAATAGAAAAAGGTACCTAAAAAAACAACTGTAAGTATTCGTTGAAAAAAAGAATTCTTCTTCCGTTCTTTTTTACTACTCAAATTATCACCTCAAAACGGATTGTTCGCATATTTAAATACCCATTGGAACCATATACAACCCTGTATCTTCATCTTGCTTTACGACAACATCTACACCGTATATCGTCTTTATCATACTTTCTGTCACAACATCATCCGGCTTACCTTTCGTAACAATCTTGCCATCTTTCATAACGATGATATGATCACTATAGCGAATCGCCTGATTAATATCGTGTAATACCATAACGATTGTCAATCCATGCACTTCATTTAACTCTTTTACTAGCTCTAATATTTCAAGTTGATAATAAATATCTAAATATGTTGTCGGCTCATCTAAAAAGAGCATCGGTGTTTTCTGAGCTAACGTCATCGCAATCCAAACACGTTGTCTTTCTCCACCAGATAAAGCGTGAATCTCTTTATCACGTTTACTTAGCAAGTTCGTACATGCTAAAGCCCTTTCGATTGCATCTCTATCTTCATCAGTTTGCGAGGAAAAAATATTTTTATGAGGCATACGACCAAAACTTGTTAATTTCTCTACCGTCATATCTGCTGGTGCTTCATTTTGTTGATGGACAACGGCTAATTTTCTAGCAAACTCTTTCGGTTTATATTGGCTAATCGCCTTTCCGTCCAGTATTACCTCTCCGCTACGAGGATCGTGATTTCTTGACATCACGCCAAGTAATGTTGACTTCCCGCAACCGTTTGGACCAATAATTGTTGTAATTTTACCAATTTCTATTTCACTACTAACCGACTTTAATCGATCCGTTACATTATCATACGAAAAGGTTACATTTTTAATTTCCATGAACTTTATCACTCTTTCTAAGCAAGAATATTAAGAACGGTCCACCAATAACTGCCATAATCGTTGCCGCTGGAATTTCATTAGGTGGCACAATTAACCTTCCAATCGTATCCGCCGTCAAAATTAATAAGGCTCCTGCAAGAGCAGAAAATGGAATTAATACTTTATGATCTGAACCGACTAGTTGTCTTGAAATGTGCGGAACGAGTAATCCTACGAAAGCAATAACACCTGCAATCGCCGTTGATACTGCCGCTAAAAGTACTGCAATAGCAGAAATAATAAGACGAACTCTCGTCACGTGCAAACCTAAGTTTTTCGCGGTCTTATCTTGTAGCGATAATAAATTACACCAAGCTCCTACGAACAGAGCGAGGATAAGACCAATCGTTCCATACGTAACCATTATTTCTACATCACCCCACGTCTTCATCGTTATGTTAGAAGTCGTCGTTTGCTTAATACTCTTAATGAAATATCCGCAAATTGTAATGAACGATTCATTTAATCCAGTGAACATTGCATTAATAGCTATACCAACTAAAATAATACGAAGTGGACTTAACCCTGACTTCCATGAAAATGCATAAACGAGATAACATGCAAACGCACCACCTAAAAAGGCGAATACTGGTGTCCAGAAAAAGAATTGAGGGAATAACGTAATAATAACAAGTGTCATAAAACTTGCTCCTGAAGATATACCGATTACGCCAGCATCAGCGAGTGGATTTTTCATAACAGCTTGAAAAAGCACACCTGAAACAGCAAGAGCTGCTCCGGTGAACAGCGCAATAATAATACGCGGGAAACGCAAATCTTTAATTACTTCAACATCTTCATTGTCCCCTGTAAATATCCCTTGCAGAAGGTCCACTATCCCTATTTCTAAACTCCCTTTCATTGCTGACAATGATGTCATAACAATAAGCAATGCAGTAACAATGAGGAAACTCCAAGTTTTTTTATTCATTCCACTCTTCCTTTATATTAAAATGCATCACGGATACATCATTTTTTTCAATTCATCTAACGCTTCAATTGCTGCTAAATTGCCTGTCGTCCCAAATAAACGCTCTTCTAAATCGTAAACACGGTTATTTTTAACTGCAGCGAAGTGTTTCCAAATATCATTTGTTTTAAATTCTTTATCAAACATTTTTACAACTTCATCAGGCATACCATGTGCTGCTCGTAAAATAATGTCTGGATCTGCTTTTTTTAAATACTCTGTATTAGAGGCTAAATACTCTACTTGCTCACCTTGTACAATATTTTTACCGCCTAATTGTTTCACTAAATCGCCAATGTAAGAATGCTCTGTTGCTACTAAATAACTCCCCGGTACACCTAATAAAATAAGCACTGTCGGTTCTTTCTTTCCCTTTACTGCTTTTTTAATCTCTGCAACCTTATTATCTAACTTCGTTACAACTACTTTAGCCTGCTTTTCACGCCCATATTGCTTACCTAAATTACTAATGGAATTTTGCATATTTTTTAAACTAGTTAAGTCTACAAAGTTTGCTTTCATACCTACACCATCAAAAACTGGCTTTAATTCATATTCAAGTGTTGTCACGGATAATACTTCTGACGGTCTTAATGACTTTACCTTTTCCATATCAGGACTCATCGGATTCCCGACTTCAGGTAAACCTTTATATCTCTTTGGTAGATCTTTCGTACTTGTTGGAACACCAACTAAATCTACTTCTAACGCATTCATAATTTCGGTAACAGCAACTGTCGTGGCAACAATTCGCTCTTTACTTTCACTCTTTACCTGCTTCGCTGTTTCTTTTTTAGGTGATGAGCATCCAGCTATACACACTAATAAAATGATAGCCATTAGTACACTTGCAATTTTTTTCACTCTCTATCACCACTCCTTTCCAAACAATATGAAACAAGTCTTGATGCATGCGAACATGCATCAAGACTCCAAAAATTACAATCTACCTGCTCTATATTTACGAACTAGTAAAGCAAGTGAACCTAGCAGTAACACCATGTATAAACCAAGTTGGGCTGTATCTGCAGTTTTTGAGTTTTTCTCTTTTTTCGAATCATTTTTTTGCTCTTCTTTTTTCTTCTTATCATCTGCATTTCGGTTGAAATCAGGAGTACTTACTGTTTTTACATTATCTACTTTCGATGTAATCACTGGTTTGTTCAGATCATTTTTCGGATCTTTTTTTGAGTCCTCTTTAATCATTCCTAATGCACCAATATTATTTGTATCAAATTGAATTTGAACATCGTAGAAATGATGGTAGTTCATTTCATTAATATCAACTTTCACTTTTGCATTTAATTTTGCAAATAAATCACTTACTTCAAATTGCACTACTCTCGTATTTGCATTTTTATCTTCACTCACTAGTTTTGCATCAGCAAATAAACCATCTTTTTCTGTTTGGAATTTCGTAATCCACGCACTATTTTTCAGCGTCATCTCAATATACTTTTTACCATCTTTAACGATTAATTTGGCTGGATGTACAGTATAGTCATGCATCTTTGAAAGCTCATTTGTTTTATCTTTTAACACTTTAAATGGAATATCATATTGACCATCTACTAAATTTTTCGGATCAACTATCACTTTTGGTTGATTATTTCCGCCTTGGTTGTCGTTTCCGCCTTGGTTGTCGTTTCTATCTTGGTTACCTAATGCTTTAATACTATTTTGATCAAACGCAAATTGAACATCGTAGAAATGGTGATAATTCATTGCATCAATATCTACTTTTACTTTTGCATTTAATTTTTTCGTTAAATCATCTACTTCTAACTCTATTACTTTTGTATTTTGTTCTTTATTCTCACTTAACACTTTTGCGTTAACAAAAGAACCATTCTTCTCAAATTCAAATTTTGTAATCCATGCACTATTCGTTAATGTAAACGACACATACTTCTTACCATCTTTCACTTTTAGTACAGCTGGACTCTTTGTATATGTGTTCATCATTGAAATTTCTTCTGTTTGATCTTTTAACACTTTAAAGCCAATGCTGTATTCACCATCTTTTAGTGCTTTTGGATCAATGGTTGTGTTATTACCTTGGTTGTTGTTTCCACCTTGGTTATTGTTTCCGCCTTGGTTGTTGTTTCCACCTTGGTTGTCGTTTCCACCTTGGTTATTGTTTCCACCTTGGTTGTCGTTTCCACCTTGGTTATTGTTTCCACCTTGGTTGTCGTTTCCACCTTGGTTATTGTTTCCACCTTGGTTGTCGTTTCCGCCTTGGTTATCCTTTCCACCTTGGTTGTCGTTTCCGCCTTGGTTATCCTTTCCACCTTGGTTGTCGTTTCCGCCTTGGTTATCCTTTCCGCCTTGGTTATCCTTTCCGCCTTGGTTATCCTTTCCGCCTTGGTTATCCTTTCCGCCTTGGTTGTCTAACGGTTTAATACTATCTTTATCAAATGCAAATTGAATGTCATAAAAATGGTGATAATTCATCGCATCGATATCTACTTTTACTTTTGCATTTAGCTTTTTCGTTAAATCGTCTACTTCAACTTCCACTACACGTGTATCAGCTTTTTTATCTTCACTTAATACACTCGCATCAACAAACGAGCCATTTTTCTCAAACTCAAACTTTGTAATCCATGCACTATTTGTTAATGTGAATGATACATATTTTTTACCATCTTTCACTTTTAACACACCTGGACTCTTCGTGTACGTGTTCATCATTGAAATTTCTTCTGATTGATCTTTTAAAGCTTTGAAACTGATGCTGTATTCGCCGTCTTTCATTCTGTCAGTATCTGGATTCTTGTTTCCATCTGGCTTTTCTACTTCCGGTTTCTCTTCGTTTTTAATTTGTTCAAGCTTATCTTGTTCAAATAAAAGTTGCACATCATGCGTTTGCTTATAGTTTCTTGACGTCATTTCGATAAATACTTTTGTATTTAGTTTTTTTGATAAATCGTTTACTTCAAACTCTATTACTCTTGTATCTTTTTCTTTATCTTCACTTACTACTTTTGCATCAACAAACGTACCATCTTTTTCAGTTTGGAAATTTTTAATTAACGAGCTACTTTTTAGTGTTACAATTGCTTTTTTCTTACCATTTTCTACTTTTAATACTCCTGGATTTACCATGTAAGTATTCATCTTAGATTCTTCATCTGTTTGATCCTTTAACACTTTAAATGGAATACTGTACTCTCCATCTGCAATTGTGTTAGAATTTGGTTGTTGATCTGGGTCAGGCTTTTGGTCGGGCTTCTGACTTGGATCTGGTTTTTCATTTGGATCTGGCTTATTTGCTGGATCCTCTTTTTCATTTGGTTTTTCTACATGAATCGGTGTAATACTGTTTTGATCAAATGCAATACGCACATCATAATCATGATGATAATTTAAAAAGTCTATGTCTACTTTTACTTTCGCATGTAATACTTTCTCTACATCGTCCACTTCAAATTCTACTACTCTTGTATCTTTTTCTTTATCTTCACTACTTATATTTGTCGCAACAAACTGGCCATTTTTTTCTGTTTCAAACTTTGTAATCCATGAACTATGTTCTAACGTAAAGGATACCTTCTTCTTCCCATCCTTCACTTTTAAAGTTCCTGGACTTACAGAGTATTGATTCATCATAGATTCTTCATCTGATGTGTCCTTAAGAACTTTGAAACCAATTGAATATTCACCATCGGCTAGTTTAGTAGCTGCTTGAACAGCAAGTGGTTGTAATGTCGATACGAATGTAAATATCATTAAGCACATCGCAATCACAATTTTAAGATATCTATTCAATGGAATAACGCTCCTTTATTTAGTTTTGACGTACTTTACGAATTAAGAAGACACCTGAGATAAGGATTAACACTGCAAATAATCCGATGCGTGATTCATCGCCTGTTTTTGGGTTATCTGTTTTTTCAGCTTTACCATTTTCATTTGTTCCTTTGTTCGCCTCTTTATTTGCTTCTTTACTCTCTTCTTTCTTCACTTCTTCTTTTACTTTTGTCTCTGTTTTTGTTTGATCATTATTCTTTGTTGCAGTAGTTGCTTTATTTTCTCCACCTACCGCTTTTATATTTGCATCAAACGCAAAGCGAATTGTGTAGTGATGGTCATAGTTTACGTTTGGTACAACAACATGAATTTTTGCAGCTGCTGGTTTAGATAAATCATCTATTTTAAACTCTACAGTTCTTTTATCTGCCTCTTCATCTTTACTAACAACTTTTGCATCAACAAAATTCCCGTTCTCAGGTGCTTTAAATTCTGTAATCCAAGCACTATGATTCATCGGAATTTGTACTCTCATATCACCATTTTTTACAACTAACTTAGCTGGTTTTTCAAAATAATCATTTGCCATGGAAGCTGAATCATTTTCCGCTTTTTGGATGACATAGTTAATATCATAAGTACCGTCAGCTAGTTGTGCTGAAACTTTCCCATATGGCATGACAAGAAAAGCTAGCATACATACGAACGTTATAATAAAAGCGGGTAATACAGAAATCTTTCTCATTTGGCTTACTTCCTCCTTGTTATCCTTCATCTACACTTTTTTAAAAATGATAATCATTCTCAATTTATAAGAAAAAATAATAATCCTCTATCATTATTTAATTGTAATTTGTTTATGTAATATAGATATTATTGATTATCATTCTCAATGCGTGTTAAAAATAATATCCCTCCCTATTCCTTATAAAGAGCGATTCATATTTTAACATAAGTCCCTAATCATTGATTATCATTCTCAATGAAACGCAAAAAAAATAAAACTATCATTCTCCTACTCTATCACCCCTATTTACAAAAATGATATCGTTATAGAAAACCTTATACCTTCCACTCCTCACTTTCCTTCCAATATTTCCACAACTAAGTCAATCTTAGCCTACTCATAATTTTTTTGTCAACTATATTACGTATAAAATTTCGAATATCTAAATTTCTATATATACGGCTTTCTCTACAAAAAAAGAGGCTTTCTTTCATAGAAAGCCTCTTTTCACTATTTTTCTACAGCAACTTCTTGCTTTTGAAAAATAGAAATGACATATCCAATTACAATACCTACTAGAGCAGGAACTAACCAACCGATCCCTACACTATATAACGGAATTTTATTTAAAATAGGTGCTAATGCCTCAATTTGAAGATTCGCATTGTGCAATCCATCAAAGAAGCTGATCATGAATGCTCCTACAATACCACCTACATACATTACTAAAGGAAGACGAATATAGTTTTCAACTAGCGATAATACAATCAGCACGATACCAATTGGGTAAATTGCAATTAAAATCGGTAATGCTAATGCATTTAACTGAGTTAACCCAAGATTTGCTACCATAAATGCTAATACACAGAAAATGAAAACGACTTTTTGATAAGAAAGCTTTGGTAATAAAGAAGAAAAATATTCCCCACAAGCTGCAACAATACCTACAGAAGTTGTTAAACATGCTGCTGAAATTGCGATTCCTAATAATAAAGTTCCGTAACTACCGAATAAATGATTTACAACGTTTGTTAAAATAATTCCTCCGTTTGCTCCCATTCCAAGAGACACACTTGAAGCTCCCAGATAAGCAAGAGCTAAGTAAACTAGCAGTAAACCAAGTGCTGCAATAAATCCTGCAAAGATTGTTACTTTTGCAATACTATTTTTATTTGTAATTCCTTTTTCTTTTAAAGCATGAATGACAACATTTCCGAATACTAGCGCTGCAAGTCCATCTAAAGTTAAATATCCATCAATAAATCCTTTGAAAAGAGGAGCACTATACGCTTCTGTCGGTGCGCCAAATTCTCCAATTGGTGTAATAAATGCTTTACCTACGATAATTGCAATAACAGCTAATAAAATTGGAGTTAATACTTTACCAATTCGACCCACTAATTTCGATGGGTTTAAAGCTAAATAGAAAGTTACGGCAAAGAAAATGAATGTAAAGATAACAAGTGGATACGATTGACCAGCTATCTCACTTGGTAAAAACGGTGCAACACTCATCTCATAAGCAACAGTTCCTGTACGCGGCACACTTACGAATACGCCTAAACATAAATAAATTGCAGTAATAAACACTAGTGCGAATATAGGGTGTACACGTCCTGCTAACTCATTTATATCTCCCTTTAAAGCGATAACGATAACTCCTAATAAAGGTAATCCAACACCCGTTACGATAAAACCGAACAAGGCAATCCATACATCTGTTCCAGCACCTTGCCCTAAAGCTGGTGGAAAAATCATATTACCTGCACCGAAAAATAGTGCAAATAACATTAAACTTATTGCAAACATCTCAGAAAACTTTAAAGATGATTTCATTTCTACTAACCTCCTAAAATGATTAATTAACAAAATATTCTGAATTAAAATCCGTCACATATCCTCTTTCAAGCATACTTCCCCGTAAAAGAACGCAAAAAACACCCGTCCCTAACAAAGGGACGAGTGTTGAAATCGTGGTTCCACCCTTATTCTAATAAAATGAATTTATAACAAAATAAGCTCATTTTATAGCTCGTGTAAATTGATAACGGTTTTATCCGCCAAGAATTACAATGCATCATGCAGTTCACTCTTGAAGTTTAGAGGTGGTAAGTCTGTCTTTCCGTATTAGGAAGCTCACAGCCTAGGCTTCCCTCTCTGAGAATCGTAAAAAACAACTCATGTCCTCATCATTACTTTTATAAAATATCTTGTCGAAACTTGTTGTTTTTTATTATATGGGCTATTTTTAAAAAAATCAATAGTTTTATTTTTTCTGACAAAAAAATATAGGGAGAAAATTTTTCCTCCCTATAACTGCCCAATTAATATGTTTAATTCCTCAGATGTAACGCTTCTCCATTTTCCTACTTCAAGATCGTCTAGCTCTATATTCATAATACGAACTCGTTTTAGCTTTGTTACAGTAAACCCGAAAGCACGGCTCATTCTACGAATTTGTCTGTTCATTCCTTGCGTTAAAACGATGCGAAATGTAGAATGATCCACTCTCGTCACCTTACACGGCTTCGTCATTCCATCTCTAATCTTTACACCGCTAGACATCTCATCAATAAACCAATCTGTAAATGGCTTATCGACAGTGACAACATACTCTTTCTCGTGCTCATGATCTCCGTGTAAAATTTGATTCGCAATGGCGCCATCATTCGTTAATAAAATAAGCCCTTCCGACTCTTTATCTAATCGCCCAACAGGAAAGATACGCTCTGGGTAATTGATATAATCAATAATATTATCTTCAATATGATCGGCTGCTGTGCAAGTAATACCAACTGGTTTATGAAAAGCGATATACACCTTTTCTTTCTCTTCCTTTGCAAGAACCTGCCCATCAATCGTTACAACATCACCATCGTTCACGATTGCACCGTGCGTACATATTTTGCCGTTAATAGCCACGCGTCCAGCTTTAATAAGGCGGTCTGTTTCGCGTCTTGAGCAAGATTTTGCTTCACTTATGTATTGGTTGATTTTCATGTTTTATTCCTTTTCATATATATTAAAAGCGTCAATCTATGGCAATATCATTCTGCCACGATTGACGCTCGTTTACTTCGCAAAAACAACTAAATAAATAACCCCAATCACCAAAAATATTCCGCAACAAGCTAACAATACTTTTGCAAGTTTGTCCATAAACATATAATGGTTTCCCCTTTGTTTCGTTGTTTTCTATTTTAATTCGACAACTGTTACGCCTAGGCCTCCCTCGCCCATGTCACCGTAACGGAAGTTTTTCACACCACGGTGCTTCTTCAAGTAATCTTGAACACCTTGGCGAAGTGCTCCTGTTCCTTTACCGTGAATGATTGATACGCGAGGATAGCTTGCAAGTTGGGCATCGTCTAAATATTTCTCGACGCGCGCCATTGCATTTTCAAATCGTTCACCACGAAGGTCAAGTTCTAATGAAACGTGGTAGTCTCTACCTTTTACTGTCGCAACTGCTTTTTTCTCTGTTTGCTTCGGCGTGTTAATGTATTCCATGTTAGACTCTTTTACTTTCATCTTCAGAATACCGATTTGTACGCTCCACTCTGTATCACTTACTTTTTCAAGTAGTTGACCTTTTTGACCGAATGTTAATACTTTTACTTCATCACCTGCGCGTAACTGTTGTTTCGGTGCAGTGTTTTTCACGTTTACTTTTTGTTTCTTCACAAGCTCTGGTGCTGCACCTTCTAGACGGCTCTTCGCTTCAATTAGCTCGTGATCTTTCACATTTGCAAGCTGTGCTTTACGCAATTGACGAAGTTCTTGAATAATACCTTCTGCTTCTTTCTTTGCAGCTTCGACTTTTTCTTCCCCTTCTTTTTGCGCTTTTAATAATCGTTCATCACGATCTTCGTTAAATTCAATGATTTGACGTTGTAATTCGCGATGCAGCTTTTCAGATTGCTTGCGAAGTGCTTCTGCTTCGTTCCAGTCACGCTCTGCGTTCTTTTGACTTTCTTCTAACTTCGCAATCATATTTTCAATTTTGTTTGTATCTGTACTAATGTGGTTACGCGCTTGTTCAATCACGCGATCAGATAACCCAAGACGTTTCGAAATTTCGAAGGCATTACTACGTCCTGGTACACCAATTAATAATTTATACGTTGGGCTTAACGTGTTCACGTCAAACTCAACGCTCGCATTAATAACTTGTTCACGGTTATATCCGTATGCTTTTAATTCTGGGTAATGCGTCGTAGCAACAACGCGAGCACCACGATTACATACTTCATCTAAAATTGAAATGGCTAGTGCAGCCCCTTCTTGTGGGTCTGTTCCAGCACCTAATTCATCGAATAAAACTAAGCTTTCGAAATCAGCTTTTTCTAAAATATCAACAATGTTCACCATATGTGAGGAGAACGTACTTAAACTTTGTTCAATCGATTGCTCATCACCAATATCAGCAAAGATATTTTTGAATACACAAATCTCTGACTCGTCCATTACAGGAATGTGAAGACCAGATTGCGCCATTAACACACAAATACCAACTGTTTTCAGCGTAACTGTTTTACCGCCTGTATTCGGCCCTGTAATAACAATTGTCGTGAAGTCTTTACCTAACATAATGTTATTTGGCACGATAATTTCTGGATCAATAAGCGGATGACGCGCTTGTTTTAAGTCCATATAACGCTCGTTATTTACGATTGGCTTCGTTGCTTTAATACGCTTCGCATAAAAAGCTTTCGCAAAGATGAAGTCAAGATTCGCCACTACTTCTACGTTAGATAAAACGATATCCGCTTCTACTGCTACTTCTTCTGTTAACATCAATAAGATGCGTTCGATTTCTTGTTTTTCTTTCACACGTGCTTCTTGAAGCGCGTTATTTAATTCTACAATGACTTGCGGTTCAATAAATAACGTTTGCCCAGATGCTGATTGATCGTGAACAATACCGCCGTATACACCGCGGTATTCTTGTTTTACCGGGATTACGTAACGTTCGTTACGAATTGTTACAATCGAGTCAGACAGCATCTTTTGCGCGTTTGAAGAACGCGTCATGTTTTCTAACTTTTCACGAATACGGCTTTCTGCAGTACGAATTTGAGTACGAATACCACGTAGTTTATCACTTGCGCTATCGACTACTTCACCACCATCACCGATACAATTTGTAATTTTCTTTTCTAAATCATATAAAGATACAATTTGAGCGACATGCGTTTCTAAAATGGGAAGCTCGACACCATTATCAACCATATCTTCAATGAAACGTTTCATATTGCGACTACCATACATCGTATTCGCAATATCAAGTAGTTCATTTGGGCTTAACATACTTCCAATCTTTGCACGCTTCACATTTGAGCGAATATCCGTAATACCACCTAATGGTGCACTACCTTTTAAACGAATGACTTTTGCTGCTTCATCCGTTGTATCTTGCATTTCTACAATTTCTTCAAAATCAGTGCTTGGCACTAAATGCTTCACTTTGTCACGACCAAGTGAAGAGGCTGTATGTTCAAGTAATTGTTCTTTTACTTTATTGTATTCTAATACACGCAACGTTCTTTCTAACATGTTGCAGGTCCCCCTTGTGTTACTTATTACGTTTAATATAGTCTAATAAACGTTCAATATCCCACGTGTTAATCACATTATCTTTTTGAATCCAACCTTTACGTGCTGCAGCTACACCTGTTTCCATATCTTCTAACATTTCAAGTGTATGAGCATCCGTATTAATCGCTACTTTTACACCAGCATCTTGTGCTTGTTTTAATAATTTCGCGCTTAAATCTAAACGATTTGGATTCGCATTTAATTCTAAAACTGTATTTGTTTCTTTTGCGAGTTCGATTAATAAATCTGTATCTACATCGTATCCTTCACGGCGTCCAAGAAGACGTCCTGTCGGATGGGCAATCATTGTGACATGCTTATTCTCTAGCGCAGCACGAAGGCGTTTCATAATCGTCTCACGGTCTTGTGAGAAGCTAGAATGAATCGCTCCAATGACGTAATCTAATTCCGCTAATACTTCATCATCAAAATCAAGTGTTGCGTCTGGTAAAATATCCATTTCAATTCCGCGTAAAATTGTAATGTCTGGATACTTTTCATTCATGCGTTCAATTTCTTTCGCTTGTTCACGAAGGCGCTCTTTCGTTAAACCGTTCGCTACTTTTAAGTATTGTGAGTGGTCAGTAATTGCCATAAACTTATATCCACGAGCACGACACGCTTGTACCATCTCTTCAATAGAAAAAGCACCGTCACTCCATGTTGTATGCATATGTAAATCACCTTGTATATCAGTGAACTGAATTAAGTTTGGATACTCTTTAATTAATTCAATTTCTTTTCCATCTTCACGCACTTCTGGCGGGATAAATGGAAGACCAAAATGAGCGAAGAATTCTTCTTCAGTTTCAAATGTTTTCACTTCACCTGTTTCCAAGTTCTCTACACCGTACTCACTAATTTTCTCGCCTTTATCTTTTGCGATTTGACGCATTTTTACGTTATGGTCTTTTGATCCTGTGAAATGGTGAAGAGTTGTAATAAACTCTTCTGGTTTTACTAAGCGGAAATCAATCGAAATATCATATTCATATTGAAGACGGACAGAAACTTTCGTATCTCCACTTGCGATTACTTCAATCATATTATCGAACTGTAGTAAATGTTCACGTACTGCGGCTGGTTCTGTCGTTGCAATGATAAAGTCTAAATCTTTCACTGTTTCACGAACGCGGCGCAAACTACCAGCGCGAGAGAAACGAATTACCTCAGCAATATTCGACAATTTCTCCTCTATTTCCCCGGCAATAGGCAATACCATTGCGATTGGTACACGCTCTGGACGAGATCCTACTTGATCGATTGCTTCTAATATTTTCTCTTCTGTCTTCTTACCGAAACCAGCTAAAGCTTGTACTTTATTTTCCTCACAAGCAGCTTTTAACGTCTCCATATCAATAACGCCTAACTCTTTATATAACTTAGCTACTTTTTTGCCACCAAGGCCTGGCAATTTTAATAACGGTAATAAGCTACTTGGCACTTCTTGTTCAAGCTCTTGTAATACTTCAGATGTTCCCGACTCTATATATTCTTGAATAACCGCTGCTGTTCCTTTTCCAATGCCCGGAATCTTCGTGAAATCTTCAATCTCAGAAAGACTACGATCATCACTTTCTAATGCTGCTGCCGCTTTACGAAATGCCGATATTTTAAATGGATTCGCGCCCTTTAGTTCCATAAACAGGCCGATTGTCTCTAATAATTTAATAACTTGTTTTTTATTTACTTTCATGATTGCCCCACCTTTCTTTCATAGAAAAAAACTCCTCTTTCCGAAAAAAGAGAAGTTATACTCTGCTACCTGTCTGCCATAGTTCCTTCACCTTTTCAGAGAGAATCGGTGTATCGTCTACAATTATTTTGCTAATTGATGATTTTTGTAATGGTGTTTGCAGTTGTTCAATCGGAAGAATGTTTCCAATGATAATTAACACAAACAAAATAATATATACTTCTAAAAATCCGAGGATTGCCCCCGCGAACGCATTGACTTGCTTTAAAACCGGTATTTCTGCAAACATATTTAACAAATTACCAAGTAATGAAAGTGCAATTTTTGTAATAATAAACAATATGATAAACGCAAGCGCTTGATAAAATACTGTCTCAATATTATTTGCATCAATCCATTCTGGAACAGATACGTTTTTATCAAATGGATACGGAATAAATTTCGCAAGTGCTGGCGCTAAATCTTTACAGTACCAGTATGCAACAAGGTATGCGATAATAAAGCTTGTTAACTTTACAAGTTGCAGAATAAACCCTCTGCGTAAGCCGAGGAAAAATCCCATAACAAGCAGTAAAATGATAATAATATCAATCATGTTATTCCATTCCTTTTTTTGTCATACTTTCTTTCAATTTCTCATGTTCTTCTTTTAATTTTATGTAATCGTGTATGACGTTTACCGCCGTCAATACCGCTAGTCTACTCGTGTCAAGCGAAGGATTCTTGGCATTGAGTTCGCGCATTTTATCATCCACAATCGCTGCTACCATGCGGATATGACTTGTACTTTCATCGCCAACAACTGAATATTGCTGACCATAGATTTCTACATTAATTCGACTTTTCTTTCCCTTTTGTTGTGACAACTCACCGGCCTCCAATCACGTACAGAATCCTAAAGTTTATCATACCATGAACCTTCATAATATGGAAACAGAAAGAACAATCCGATATGATAAAAATAACAATATAAAAAAAGGGGCGACCATTATGTCAAATTCTATCGTAATTCAAACAAATTCTACAGTAATTGAAGACATGAAACAACAATATAAACAATCTCTTAGCCCGAAAACTCCGCAAGGCGGGATCTTCATGGCAAAGGTACCATCTTGCACAATTACAGCGTATAAATCCGGCAAAGTAATGTTCCAAGGTGGACGTGCTGAAGCGGAAGCTGCCCGTTGGCAAACTGTCCCCCAAACGCCGAAAATAGCTGTAAAAAAATCTGTCGATTCACACCGTTATATACCACCTGCTTCCATCGGTACAATGTCTATCGTGGGGTCAGATGAAGTGGGTACTGGTGATTTCTTCGGACCGATGACAGTCGTTGCTGTATATGTGGATTCGAAGCAAATTCCATTGCTAAAAGAGCTTGGTGTAAAAGACTCTAAAAACTTAAATGACGATCAAATTACTGCCATTGCGAAACAACTTCTACACGTTGTTCCTTACAGCTCTCTCGTTCTTCATAATGAAAAATATAACGAGCTATTTGATAAAGGAAACAACCAAGGTAAGTTAAAAGCCCTACTACATAATAAAGCTATTACAAACTTATTAGCAAAAATCGCACCTACAAAACCTGAAGGCGTCTTAATCGATCAATTTACACAACCTGATACATACTACAAATATTTAGCTAAACAAAAACAGGTACAGCGTGAAAATGTTTATTTCGCGACGAAAGGCGAAAGCGTCCATTTAGCAGTAGCTGCTGCCTCTATTTTAGCTCGTTACTCATTCGTAAAACAATTTGACGAACTAAGCAAAAAAGCTGGTATGCCACTTCCAAAAGGTGCTGGTAAACAAGTTGATATCGCTGCCGCTAAATTAATTCAAAAGCTTGGTAAAGAACGATTACCTGAGTTTGTGAAACTGCATTTTGCTAATACGGAGAAGGCGCTTCGCTTACTAAAATAGTATCGACAAAAACAGGAGCCTACAAACTCCTGTTTTTTTGTTTCACCCTACTATTGTCCTTATAGTTTTGTTATAATTATAATATACAGATTATTCTAACATAGGAGGAGATTCCCATTGCTACTTCTACAAATGATTCTAAATATTTTACTAGGCGATCCACACGAAAGACAGTTTGAAATTAGAGAAAATATTCAGCTACTCAGTGAGCAACGAGAGTTCAACGATTTAATAGAGCGTTATGGCCGTTCTTTTTTATTAAACTTTCGAATTCGAAGATTTATCGGAAAACACGATGCCCGCTTCTTAATACATAATCCAGCAAAACTACAACACTTCTGTGAGGAACTTGAATGTATGATTAGAAAAAGAAGGTTTTTCATATAAATGCTGTAAAAGTTAAAAAGTTATTATATGTTTTCGTACACCTCGTGGGCCCACTTTCTTACCTCACTATTTCTATCATTTGGGGAGCTTTTTTCACTTCTAAATCCACATTCGAAAATATATCTGATAACCTTGGTGTGATGGCCATCTATTATGTGTTCATGAGCTTACTTTGGTTTTTCTATTTAGATCGAATAGACAAAGATATAGATAACATTACAAAAGAGATTCATGATAAAAAGATGTAATACATAAAAAAGGAGAGCCGCCAAGACTCTCCTTTTTATGTTAACTTCGTTTCTGCTTCTTATTAGATGAAGGTACTTTATGAGAACCTGTTTCATGTGTTGTCGTTCCTTGTCCTTCTACTTCTGGAGAACCTAGGTCCGATCTTGAATGATCTTTTTTCACTTTTTTACTCATTTAAATTCACCCCTTCGCATTACTTTTTGCTACGGGAGAATAAACTATACAATATACAAAATAAAAAGCGAGAGGAAATCCTCTCGCTTTTTTCATATTTTAGAATTCAGAAGAACCTGGAGTTCTTGGGAATGGAATTACGTCACGGATGTTAGCCATGCCAGTGATGTACATTAGAAAGCGCTCGAAACCTAGACCGAATCCAGCGTGTTTTGTACCGCCGTATTTTCTAAGTTCTAAGTACCACCAGTAATCCTCTTCGTTCATACCTAATTCTTTAATTCTGTCTACTAAAACGTCCATTCTTTCTTCACGTTGGCTTCCGCCGATTAATTCGCCGATGCCAGGAACTAGAAGGTCAGTAGCAGCTACTGTTTTACCGTCGTCATTTAAGCGCATGTAGAATGCTTTAATGTCTTTCGGATAGTCAGTTACGAATACAGGGCGTTTGAAGATTTCTTCTGATAAGTATCTTTCATGCTCTGTTTGTAAGTCAATACCCCATTCTACTGGGTATTTGAAGTCAGCACCTGACTCTTGAAGCACTTTAATTGCTTCTGTATATGTGATACGACCGAAGTCAGAGTTAATTACGTTGTTCATGCGCTCTAAAACTGTTTTATCAACGAAGCTGTTGAAGAATTCCATTTCTTCTGGTGCATGCTCTAATACGTATTTCATTGCATATTTCAGCATATCTTCTGTAAGGTTCATTACATCACCTAGTTCAGCGAATGCAATCTCAGGCTCAACCATCCAGAACTCAGCAGCGTGGCGAGTTGTGTTTGAGTTTTCTGCACGGAATGTAGGTCCGAATGTGTATACATCACGGAATGCTAACGCATAAGCTTCAGCGTTCAGCTGTCCGCTTACTGTTAAGTTTGTTTCTTTGCCGAAGAAGTCTTTTGATTCATCAACTTGTCCATCTTCACCTTTTGGTACGTTGTTTAAATCTTGCGTTGTTACGCGGAACATTTCGCCAGCACCTTCTGTATCACTACCAGTAATGATTGGTGTGTGGACATGTACGAATCCACGCTCTTGGAAGAATTGATGAATTGCAAATGCTGCAATAGAACGTACGCGGAACGTTGCAGAGAATGCGTTTGTTCTTGGACGTAAGTGAGCAATTGTACGTAAGTATTCAAACGTGTGACGTTTCTTTTGAAGTGGGTAATCAGAATCTGATAAGCCCTCGATATCAATTTTGTCTGCTTTAATTTCAAATGGTTGCTTCGCTCCAGGCGTTGCAATTACTTTACCTTCTACTTTAACTGAAGAGCTAAGTGGAAGTTTTGCAATTTCTTTGAAGTTATCTAATTCCGTATCGAAAACGATTTGAACGCTTTTGAAGAAGCTACCGTCGTTTAATTCGATGAAACCAAATGCTTTTGAATCACGTAAGTTACGAATCCACCCTGATACTTGTACTGTTTGACCTGCGTATTTATCTGTATCTCTATACAGACTTTTTACTAATGTGTTTTCCATAGTGAAATTCTCCTTTGCTGATATATTTAAATACAAAAAAACCTTTCATCCATAAAGGGACGAAAGGTTAAACTTCGCGGTACCACCCAATTTGTCATAAAGACCAACTTTAACTCGTATGTAATACATACTTCCCGGTTTGTAACAGGCCGGATTCCCGTCTAAGTCTACTCTTGAATACAAGATTCAATTTCGGTTAGCAACTCCAAGGTGTTCTTCACATATACCTCCTCATCAGGCTCTCACCGTCCCTGACTCGCTTTGGATTATAGTATATACTACTTTTCCTTATCATCGTCTTTCATTTTGTTAAACTAAAATTAATGTACTACATTCGAGAGAAAGATGCAAGACACCTAAAAATATATCGACGATTTTTACAATCGTTCCATAAAAAAATTGCCGGAATAAATCCGGCAATTTCTTATTATTTACGTAACTCCGCACCAAATTTCTCTTCTACCGCTGTTAACACGCGGTTATGTGCTTCTGTTACTTCTTCGTCTGTTAACGTACGCTCTGCATCGAAGTAGTTCATAGAGAATGCAAGTGATTTCTTGCCTTCTTCCATTTTTTCTCCTTCGTATAAGTCAAATAGTGTTACGTCTTTCAGAAGTTCTCCACCAGCTTCAGCAATAACTTGCTTCATTTCGCCAGCTTTTGTTTCTTTCGTTACGACAACAGCCATATCACGTGTCATAGATGGGAAACGTGGGATCGCTGAGTAGTAAGTTTCTTCTGCATCTGCACCGAATACTTTTACAAGAGATAATTCGAATACGAATGTATTTTTCACATCTAATTGTTTTTCTGCTTCTGGGTGCAATTGACCGATGAAACCAATTACTTCGCCATCTAATACGATGTCAGCTGTACGACCTGGGTGCATACCTTCACGTTTTGCTGGTGCATAAGTGATTTGGTTTGAAACGCCAAGTACGTCGAATAATCCTTCTAGTACACCTTTCACAACGAAGAAGTCTACTACTTTCTTCTCACCTTGCCATGCATGGTGAAGAGCAAGACCTGTCATAACACCTGCAAGATGTTGTTCTTCTTTCGGAAGTTCTCCATCTTCTGTTGGTAAGAAGATAGAACCTACTTCATATAAAGCAACGCTGTCGTTTTTACGAGCAACATTGTATGAAACTGCTTCTAACAATTGTGGCACTAGGCTTAAACGAAGTTGGCTACGCTCTTCACTCATTGGAAGTGCAAGACCTACAGGCGCCTTTTCGTTTGGCTCAACCATATATTGTTTCGCTTTGTCAGCGCTTGTTAATGAATATGTGATCGCTTCATATAAACCAGCACCTTCTAAGAAACGACGTACTTTACGACGTTTCGTTTGTGCTGATGTTAATTTACCACGAGTCATTGTTCCAGAAGGTAATGTAACTGGAATGTGGTCATAACCGTATAGGCGACCCACTTCTTCTACTAAGTCTTCTGAAATTGTAATGTCAGGACGACGTGCTGGTACATTCACATGGAATGTTCCTTCTACTTCTGTGAATGGGAATTTTAAGTTTGTGAACATTGTACCCATTTCACTTGCAGAAATATTTGTACCTAATACACGGTTTACTTTTTCTGCCGTAACAGATACTGTACGCTCTTGTACCTGTAAATTGTCAGCTTCTACTACACCTTCAAGTGCTTCTCCGCCAGCGTATTTCGCCATTAAAGCAGCTGCGTGTTGAATTGCTTCAAACGTACGCGTTGGGTCGATTCCTTTTTCGAAACGTGCACTTGATTCACTGCGAAGACCTAAGTCTTTTGATGTACGGCGCACTGTTTGACCTGCAAAGTATGCAGATTCGATTAAAACGTTTACTGTCTCATTTGTAACTTCAGAATCAGCTCCACCCATTACACCAGCAACAGCTAAAGCTTTTGTGCCGTTTGTAATTACAAGATGATGATTTTGTAACGTACGCTCTTGATCATCTAACGTTTCAATTTTTTCGCCTTCTTTTGCAAGACGAACAACGATTTCTTTTGAACCTAATTTATCGTAATCGAATGCATGTAACGGTTGACCGTATTCCATTAAAATGTAGTTTGTAATATCAACTACGTTGCTAATTGGACGAATGCCAGCTGCCATAAGGCGCGTTTGCATCCACATTGGAGATGGACCAACCTTTACGTTTTTCACCATTTTCGCAATATATAATGGGTTTTCTTCTTTCGCTTCTACACTTACAGAAATGTAATCAGCAGTTTTTTCTGCTGTTTCTTGTAAGTCGATAGCTGGAAGTTTTACTTCACGACCGTAAATAGCAGCGACTTCATATGCAACACCTAACATGTTTAAGCAATCTGCACGGTTTGGCGTTAAACCAAGCTCAAGTACTTCATCATGTAAGTTTAAAATTTCAAGTGCATCTGCACCAACTTCAGCGTCACTTGGGAAGATGAAGATACCGTCTGCGTATTCTTTCGCAACTAACTTTCCATCAATACCAAGCTCTTGAAGCGCACAAACCATACCGTGAGAAGCTTCACCACGTAGTTTTGCTTTTTTAATTTTAAAGTTGCCAGGAAGTACAGCTCCAACTTTTGCAACTGGTACTTTTAAACCTTTTGCAATGTTAGCAGCTCCACAAATAATTTGAACTGGCTCTTCTTCACCGATATCGATTAAGCATTTGCTTAACTTATCAGCTTCTGGGTGTTTTTCACATTCTAATACGTGACCAACTACAACACCTTTTACACCTTTATTTAATACTTCAACACCTTCTACTTCAATACCACTTTTCGTGATTTTATCTGCTAGTTCTTGTGCTGTTACATCTTTAATATCTACATACTCTTGTAACCAACGATATGATACGAACATACTTATCCTCTCCTTCCCTTACGCTCGTTTGAATTGTTGTAAGAAACGTACATCATTTGTATAGAAATGACGAATGTCATCTACGCCGTATTTCAACATTGCGATACGCTCTGCGCCCATACCGAATGCGAAACCTTGATATTCTTTTGAATCATAACCAGCCATTTCAAGTACGTTCGGGTGAACCATACCTGCGCCTAAAATTTCGATCCATCCAGTTCCTTTACAAGTGCCGCAACCTTTACCGTGACACATCATACAAGAAATATCCATCTCTACAGATGGCTCTGTGAATGGGAAGAAACTTGGACGAAGACGGATTTCACGATCTTCACCGAACATCTTTTTCACGAATACTTGCAGTGTACCTTTTAAGTCACTCATGCGAATGTTTTTATCGATTACAAGACCTTCAATTTGCATGAACTGGTGTGAATGCGTCGCATCATCGTCATCGCGGCGATACACTTTACCAGGACAAATAATTTTGATTGGACCTTTTTCTTTATTATTTTCCATCGTACGTGCTTGTACAGAAGATGTATGTGTACGTAATAACGTTTCTTCTGTAATGTAGAATGTATCTTGCATATCACGCGCTGGGTGATCTTTCGGTAAGTTTAATGCTTCGAAGTTATAGTAGTCTTTTTCTACTTCTGTTCCTTCAGCTACTTCATAACCCATACCGATGAATACATCTTCAATTTGTTCAACAACAGCTGTTAATGGATGGTGACAACCTGTTTCAACAGGACGACCTGGCAAGGTAACATCAATTGTTTCATTAGCTAATTTTGCTTCGATTACTGCTTTTTCTAAATTACTAATTTTGTCGTCTAAACGAGTTTGAATCGCTTCACGTACTTCATTTACTAATGCTCCCATACGTGGACGCTCTTCTGCTGATAATTTTCCCATGCCGCGTAATACTTCTGTAATTGGACCTTTTTTTCCTAAATACGCTACGCGTACGTCGTTTAAGCCTTTTAGCTCTTTCGCTTCTTCAATAAGCTCTAACGCTTTTTGCTTTAGCTCTTTTAAACGTGCTTCCATTTTGGAACCCTCCTAATTTTAAAAATAAAAAAACCTCGCTCCCAAAAAGGGACGAGGTAAATTCGCGGTACCACCCTAAATTGACAGAACATGTCTGCCCACTCATTAGTTATAACGATCAATTCTGACCGGAACGCCTTTACATGTACATGGTCCTGGCGTCAACTCCAGAGGTGAATTCACTTCCGTCTACCATAAGAATGCTTTCAGTCTACGGCATTCTCTCCCTATATGGCGATTTTGTAAGCTACTCTTCTCTATCAACGTTTTTCGTTATTTAACTTTTGATATAATGTACTTCAACTTATTATAAGAAGTTTTTTATTTGTTCGCAACCGGGCTTTGCAAATAATACGTTAAAATCCCTGCTGCAACTGCAACATTTAATGATTCTGCCCCGCCGTAAATCGGAATATACAAGTTTTGATCCGTTTTCGCAAGAATTTCTTGGCGTACGCCATTTCCTTCATTTCCTACAATTAATGCAAAACTACCAGCTGGTGTTACTTCACCATAAGGAACTCCATTTTCAAGAGCTGTTCCATATACAGGAACGTTATTTTCTTTTAGCTCGTCTACCCATTCTTCTAAGTTACCTTTTACAACTGGTAAGTGGAAAATAGAACCTTGTGTAGAGCGAAGCACTTTACTATTATATGCATCAACGCATCCTTCTCCAAGCACAACGGCATGAATACCGGCTGCATCAGCTGTACGAATAATTGTCCCTAAGTTACCTGGATCTTGCAGGCCATCTAATAAAAGAAATTTCCCATCAGCAAGAGCTACTTCCTTCTCATGCTTTTCACAAACAGCAAATACACCTTGCGTCGTTTCTGTTTCACGAAGTACTTTTACGATAGCTTCAGGTACGATATACATTTCTACATCATTAACTGTCCAATCTTTCGGAAGGTCTGTCTGATCTGACACGATAAGTTCCGTTACAATCCCTGCCTTTAAAGCTTCCTCCACTAAGTGGAATCCTTCTACAAAAAATAAACCTTTTTTATCGCGCTCTTTTTTCGTTTGCAGCTTTTTCCACTGCTTCACACGCGGATTTTGTACTGAATCAATGTTTTTCATAATATGTATTTCCCTCTCTTCTTGTCTTATCATTATAGCCTATTTTCCATACATATTTACATAAAAAAGAACAAAAACTAACGTCAGTTTCAATTCTGAAGAAGAGGTGAAAACAATGAGTTTTAATTTACGCGGTGCTGTATTAGCAAATGTATCTGGTAATACACAAGATCAATTACAAGAAACAATTGTCGATGCAATTCAAAGCGGTGAAGAAAAAATGCTGCCAGGTCTTGGTGTTTTATTTGAAGTCATTTGGAAAAACGCTGATGAAAATGAAAAGCACGAAATGTTAGAAACACTAGAGCAAGGATTAAAAAAATAAGCAATTTGAAAATCACCTTTGCATAGGCCAAGGTGATTTTTTTGCAGAAAAATTTTTTCTTCTCCTAAACATTTCTACTTTACTAACGAACTATGATGGAGTACAATGTTCAAAATACATTTAAACCGATCGATTTTCTTTATAGACACCATAAGATAAAAGGAGTGAATGTTTTATGCACCGTATTACGCTTGAACAAATTTTTAAACACCATATTACACAAAAATACGTAAATCGTTCTGGGATGGTCCACGCGATTGCTGTCGCTTACCATGCGTTTCACTTAGCTAAAAAGCATCACGCCTCAGTCGATGCTGCGACAAAAGCTGGTTTCCTTCATGATATCGGACATCATACATGGTACACAGGCGGCGAATGGGACTATGATTTATACAAAAAGAATGATATACACGCAATTAAAGGAGCAGAAAGAGCTCATAAATTGCTTATTAGATTAGGAGAGCACCCTAAACTAGCAAAAGAAATTTCTATTGCGATTCTTCTTCATACAGATTCTTTCTTAGTGGAACAAGAAATTGAAAGAACGTCTCTTCAAAACATTATTAAATGGGCAGACGAAGCAGATGAAGAACCGGGCGGAGCGCATCATTATAGAACGATTTCTTATGAAAAAGCATTAAAAGCTATTCAACAGTTAGATCGATTGGTAGAGCACGAATTGCAAATAGAGCAATCAAAATTGAATAACAAGGCCGAACATAGTTATCAATGAGAAAGAGGCATCACTATAGGGTGATACCTCTTTTATTATTTTATGGAAAATACACCTGTATATGTAATATTTAAATGTTACATCCAAAAATAAAATACTTTATAATTAAATATACAAATATAAAGAGGTGATTTTACAAATGCAACCCGCTACACAACTCTCTAATGAACAGAAATACTCTATGTCATGGGGACAATTTATTAGCTCCGTTTTATTTGCTTTTTTCGGAACCGGACTCATTACTGTGTTCCTCGCAATGCCCTTAACAATTTATACAGCTGGTCTTACAGATAAAAAACAAATTGCCCTGTATGAATCTATCGTAAATACTGCAAGTATCGTATTACAACTAGCCGTGTTGTTATTCTTCATTTTCAAATTCGAACCCGCAAAAAAATTACTACTACAATCATTTAACTTTAAAGCACTTAAAGAATGGCGTACATACGTATACTTACTTCTTTTCTTCGCTATAAACATTTTACTCAATTACGTCTTGTTAAATTATGTGTTCCAAGACGCAACAAAGCAGCAATCTTCCGCACTAAACTTAGATGTCTTTAAGCAGTATCAAATATTATTACTTCTCGGCTTTGCAATACTCACACCAATTTTTGAAGAGCTTATTTTCCGTGGCTTTATACTTCGTTTTTTCTCAGAACGCTTTCCATTTTGGATTGCAGCGATTATAACAAGCTTCTTCTTCGGTATCGCTCATACATACTCACTTGGCGTAATGGTCATTACTTTCTTCATGGGATTATTAATGGCTATTTTATGTAAAAAAACAAAATCTATTATTCCAGCTATGTTATTTCATATTATGAATAATCTGTTGGCATTCTTGAGCTAAAAAGAGGTATCATCGCGATACCTCTTTTATCAATTCGTATGATTACTTCTCATTTCTATCAATTTATACATATTTATCCCGCTTTAATGGGCAGTAAGACTCCCACTGATTAAAGTTTCACTTTATCAATAATATCCAAAATAAACCTCATGTAGTAAAATGTAACTGATTACATAGAAGGAGATTACATATGTTGAGCTTACTTTGGGTTGTTTATATGCCACTTCTTGTTTTATGCGGATTTTTCGGTGGTATTTTTTTAATTGTTACTAGCGTGAAACACCGTAAATTATTTGTCGGTTTAATGGGGCTACTTAGTTTTTCCTTTGCCACACTACCTTTTGTTTTTTGGGGCATGGGGGTGGAGAGCAATACAATCCTCCCTATTTCAACTACTTTATATTGGATACTGTTTTCTTTAACTGGATTATCGGCAGGATTGAGTGGATTACAAGCAAAGATGAAAAGTATACGTAATATGGGATTCATTATTTTTATCACTGGTATATTAGGGGTTATCTTCTGGCTACTCACGACTGTGGGTGATTCATACTATATATAATATTTTTTAAAAACTCATAAATCGGAGGTAATACAGACTTGTTCGGAATATTAGGTTGGATAATTTTAGCTTTTACTTTGATTTTATGCGACTTCATCATTGGCATTTTTTTAATTATTGCTGGTATTAAATGTCGTAAATCACTTACCATTATAGCTGGTTTCATTAGCATATCGCTTATCGTTGTTCCTATCGTTTGTATAGGTTCTGGAATAGATTTAGAGGGGATGGTTCCAATTTCGGGAACTTTATATTGGTGCCTCTTCTCTTTAGCTGGACTATTGGCTATTATAAGCGGCAGACAAATATCAAGTATTCGTGCTATGGGAACAATTTTGTTTATAACAGGGCTTTGCTCCATAGCTGGTTATCAGCTTTTATATTTAACCGCATAAAGAACAAAAAAAGCAGGGAAATTAATTCCCTGCTTTTCTATTTCGTTTATTGCCTGATGGTAAGAAGAACGATAACACCCAAGCAATCCCTGCGAGTATCGTTGCAATTAAGAAGGCATCGTTAATACCGTTAATTGCAGATAGCTTTGAAATTTGTCCATATAATAGTTGTGTACTCATCGCGTCTCCTGCTTGCGCTGATCCAGCTAAGGCCGCTAAGCTTTGCCCCATGCCGTGTACTTTATCAACTAAAATTGGATTTGAAGTTGTTAACATGTTGCCGTAATCTGCTACGTGAGCAGTCGTTTGTTGCGTCATAAGTGTAATTAATATCGCCGTTCCAATTGAACCAGCTACTTGTCTTGACGTATTTTGCGTTGCTGTACCGTGAGAAATTAATTTCATCGGCAGTGCGTTCATACCAGCTGTCATAATTGGCATCATAATGAATGACATACCAATCGAACGTATAATATAATCCGTCATAATAACGCTATACGGTGTATCCATCGATAACGTTGTGAATTCATATGTCGCAAATGTTGTAATGGCTAACCCAACAATCGCTAACGGACGAATACCATACTTATCAAATAGTTTACCTGCAATAGGTCCCATAATCCCCATAATTAATGATCCTGGAAGTAATAATAAACCTGATTCAATCGGTGTGAAACCGCGAATGTTTTGCAGATATACTGGAAGTAATAACATACCTCCGAATAATGCCATCGTAACGATTGCGTTAATTACTAAAGTAAAAGTAAATACTGGGTATTTAAACACTTGTAAATCAAGCATTTTATTATCTGTTGTTAACTCTCTCCAAATAAATAACGCTAAACCAATTACACCGATAACAAGCGAAATAACAACTTCGGCACTAGTCCAACTATTATTTCCAGCTTCACTAAATCCATACAGTAAGCTTCCTAGTCCAATACTTGAACTAACAACACCAAATACATCTAATTTCGTATTAGACACTGGCTGAGCTAATGTAAAGAATTTTAAAGATAGGAACGTAATAATTAAACCTATAATAAACATCGCGTAGAACATTAAGTTCCAGCTGTAATTTTCAATCACCCAACCTGTTACAGTCGGTCCGATAGCTGGAGCTAAAATCATCGCTACACCTAGTAATCCCATCGCTGCTCCGCGCTTATGAGGCGGGAATAATGTCATGAAGATATTCATACCAACCGGCATTAAAATACCCGCACCAACCGCTTGAATAACACGGCCCGTCATCATCATCGTAAAGTTTCCTGAAGTAGCACAAATGATAGATCCTACCGTGAAGAATAACATTGCTGCTACAAATAATTTACGATACGTAAATCGTGAAACTAAAAAGGCACTAATCGGTACTAAAATACCATTTACCAGCATGAAACCTGTAATTAACCATTGTGCTGTTGAAGTTGATACGTTAAATTCATTCATTAACGGAGGCAATGCAACGTTAATGATTGTTTGGTTTAAAATAGAAACGAACATGCCGAGAATTAATACAGCTACAACTGCTTTTACATTCACATTCTCTACAGGCGTAGACATTTGCTTTTTCGGCACTTCTTTTTCTTCTTTTACTTCTTCTTGCTTTCCTGTTTCTAACTCAACTACATTAGAAATTTCCGATTCTTGCTCTCGTTCAATTTCTTTCTCTTCTGTTTCTACCTTACTTACTTCTATTTTATTTACGGCTGGGACTTGTTCTTCTCCCACGTTCGTTTTTTTCTTTCGTAAAAGACGATTTACAAGGAAGAAGACGATTATACAAAATAGTGCATATCCTGCAATTGCAATTGAGGACATCTCATCTCCCCCTTACTTATGAATACGAACTGACACATTCATTCCAGGAACAATATTTACTGATTTACTATGATCTAAAGAAATTTTAACTGGTACTACTTGTGTTACTTTCGTATAGTTCGCTGTTGCGTTGCTTGATGGTAACATAGAGAATGTGTTTGCTGTTGTTAATCCAACTTGCTCTACTTTTCCTGATAACGTTGTATCTGGGTATGCATCTACATACACATCTACGTCTTGACCTTTTTGTACATCGTCAACATCTGTTTCTTCAATGTTTGCCGTTACCCATAAATTGTTCATATCAAATGCATAAGCAATTGGGCTACCTGCTCCAACGAAAGCATTTGTCGTCGCGTTTGATTGTACAACTGTTGCATTTTGTGGAATTGTTACATCTACTGTTTGTTCTCCATTTGCTGCTGCTACAGTAACAGCACCTAATTTATCGTTCTCATTGTAGTTCTTACCTACTTCGGCTTTCCAGTCAGTTAATTTACCTGCTACTGGTGATGCAATCGGAATTACCTTTCCATCAATTTTTGCATTGTCTGTTTTTAAGTAATTTTCCGCTTGATTGTAATAGTAATAACCGCCAATACCGCCGCCAACTAGTACAATTAATGTGATAATGTTAATAATCACCATTCTTCGAAACTGATTCATTGCATTCCTCTCCTTATATCGCATATAATTTTTTTCTAAACTATTTATGTCCTTATTGTTTAGACTGTTTAATTGTTAATTATATTAACTTTTAAACAAAAAAATCACACCATCTGAGGTGTAAATCGAAATTTATCTACCTGCGAGCGGTGCTGATTTCTGAAGGACTATCGTTTATAATTATAAATAATTATTTCGAATCTACAACCGACATTTTACGTATGAAATGTCGCTTAAACAACAATATAATACCAATATGTTGTTTAAGTATAGAAAATTAAACGAGGGGAAGTAAAAATGTCTATTAAAAATACAAATGATCCACGTGTAAAGCGAACGAGACAACTCATACAGGATGCTTTTGTCGCTTTAGTAGGCGAAAAAGGATTTGACGATGTAACTGTTCAACATATTGCAGAACGTGCTCCTGTAAATCGTGCTACGTTTTATAGTCATTACCACGATAAATATGACTTACTAGACAAAAGCATCGAAGAAATGTTAGAAAAATTAACCGAAGTTATTAAACCCAAAAATAGAAATAAAGAAGAGTTTCAACTTACATTTGATTCACCACATCCGACATTTTTAGCTTTGTTCGAGCATATCGCAGAAAATGCGAACTTCTATAACGTTATGCTTGGCGATAAAGCTGCTGGAAACTACTCTTATAAAATGATGAAAACGATACAAACACATTTAACATTAAGCTTATCTATTTCACAGCCCGATGATAAAGATCTTATGGTTCCTCGTGATATTTTAATTAGTTATGTGACAGGAGCTCATATCGGGATGATTATGTCATGGTTAAAAAGAGGGATGATATATACCCCGCATTTTATGGCTATGCAATTAACTCGTTTAATTATTTTAGGAGCTCATACTGCAGCAGGGTTAGAGAGACCTTTTTAAAATGTAAAAAAGCGAAGGAGCACCTCCTTCGCTTTTTCTATTAATTAAATGTAATGTTATGTACAGCCTCTTTATCAAGACGTTTAATAACTTCTACAATTAACTTCACTGCATTTTCATAGTCATCACGATGTAACATTGCTGCATGAGAATGGATGTAGCGCGTTGCAATCGTAATGGCCATAGACGGAATACCATTTACAGCAATATGGATTGCACCTGCATCCGTTCCGCCGCCTGCTACTGAATCATATTGGTATGGAATTTCCAATTCATCAGCAACATCAACTACAAAGTCACGTAAACCTGTATGACCAATAACAGAAGCATCATATAAAATGATCTGTGGTCCATCACCCATTTTACTTTGCGCTTCTTTTGACGTTACACCAGGTGTGTCACCAGCGATACCAACATCTACTGCGAACGCGATATCTGGTTTAATATAGTTTGCAGATGTTTTCGCACCACGAAGACCGACTTCTTCTTGTACAGTCCCTACGCCGTATACAACGTTTGGATGCTTTTCATCTTTTAATTGTTTTAATACGTCAATTGCAATTGCACAACCGATTCGGTTATCCCATGCTTTTGCAAGTAACATTTTTTCATTCTTCATCACTTGGAATTCAAAGTAAGGTACAACTTGATCTCCTGGTCGTATGCCCCACTCCATTGCTTCTTCTTGGCTAGAAGCACCAATATCAATGAACATGTCTTTAATTTCAACTGGCTTTTTACGCGCTTCTGGAGGTAAAATGTGCGGTGGTTTTGAACCAATTACACCTGTTACATCTCCTTTACGCGTTACAATTGTCACGCGCTGCGCAAGCATAACTTGTGACCACCAGCCACCAACTGTTTGGAAACGAAGGAAACCTTTGTCATCAATTTGCGTGATCATAAAGCCAACTTCATCTAAGTGACCTGCAACCATAATTTTCGGGCCGTTTTCTTCCCCTACTTTTTTCGCAACTAAACTTCCTAAATTATCAGTAGAAAGTTCGTCCGCGAACGGCTCAATATATTTCTTCATTACTTCGCGTGGTTCACGCTCGTTACCCGCAATACCACGTGCATCTGTTAATTCTTTTAGCATTGTCAATGTCTCGTCTAATTTTGTCATTGCCAACACCCTCCTTTTTCTTCAGTCACTTCATTATACAAAAGGAAATTGAAATATTCAAAAATTAACTTAGTATCCTTGTGTTTGACGCTGATGATTTACTTCGTTTTTATCTAAGTATGCTTTTTCGATCTCTTCTTGTTCAAACTCAAGCGCTTGTCCAAGTCGAAGGTAGCTTGTAAATAATTCAATATAGTTCGTAATAGATGGTTGATCTGTAAAACGAATTACCTTCGCATATGTGTCTAAGAAAATTTCTACTTGTGTTTTATTCGTCTGTGCACACTTATAGAATAGGAAGTTTTTATCAATACCTAAATCAATTCCGATTGATAAAATAAAATGTAAACCATCTACGTATTCTTCTAGTATCACTTCACGTTCTGATGCTGGTTTGTTGCTCCAATATTTAAAACAACGTGTTTCATTTGCAAGTTCTCCAATTTCTACAAGAAGAGCTAACATTTTTTCTTTTAACAACTTTTTCGGTTGTAAGTCATGCTCCTTCGCAATACGGTCATCTAATTCTTTTTGTAATTTAAATAGTTGTAGTAAGTCCATTCTATTGTCCTCCTCCAACATCGCATGTTACGCAACAATGTTGTTTCATCTCAAAGTTCATTATTATTTTTCGTTTCTTATTAATAAGTCAGCTATCTACCTCTTTACAAAATAGCTTGTCCTTAATTTACAAATACGTTTCAATCATCACGATTAGATTGTTCATTCCGATTGATGATAGTTAATAATTATCCAGGAATTGCCCACTAATAAAAATATTATTTTATCTGATGAAAGTTCCATATCATCTTTCCATTATAGCAGTGTCGTTTCAGGTAGGAAAGATACTCTTCTTTCCAGAAGGTGATAATTAAAAGAAGCCAGGAGGATTCTCCTGGCTTCATATGCATATTCTTCTATATTGCTATAGCTTTTATATTGGTTTTGTCATATCGATAACGACATATCTCTCTTTGTACACAAACAAAAAACCTTAGAAGAAAAATCTTCTAAGGTTTCAACTAATTAATTAGTTAATGTTGTTTTTTGCAACTGTTGCTAATTCAGCGAAAGCTTTTTCGTCATGAACAGCTAAGTCAGCAAGCATCTTGCGGTTAACTTCGATGCCAGCATTTTTAAGACCGTGCATTAAGCGGCTGTAAGAAAGACCATTCATACGAGCTGCTGCGTTGATACGTGTAATCCATAATTTACGGAAGTCACGTTTCTTTTGACGGCGGTCACGGAATGCATACATTAGAGATTTCATAACCTGTTGGTTAGCAACCTTGAATAATGTATTTTTTGAACCGTAGTAACCTTTTGCTAATTTAATTACTTTTTTACGACGTTGACGAGTAACTGTACCACCTTTTACTCTTGGCATAATATTACCTCCTAATTGTTCTATATATCAGCCGAACTTATTTTAAGTTGTCAAGCATTTGACGAATGCGTTTGAAGTCACCAGCGCTTACTACACCAGCTTTACGTAGTTTACGTTTAGCTTTTGTAGATTTGTTAGCGAATAAATGGCTTGTGTAAGCGTGAGAACGTTTCAGTTTACCTGATCCAGTCTTTTTGAAACGCTTTGCAGCGCCGCGATGAGTTTTTTGTTTAGGCATAGGTATTTCCTCCTCTATCTATTACTTATCGTTTTTCGGTGCTAAAACTAAGAACATACTGCGTCCTTCCATTTTAGGCTTAGATTCGATTGTACTAACTTCAGCACAAGCTTCTGAGAAGCGATCTAAAACACGTTGACCGATTTCTTTATGAGTAATGGCACGTCCTTTAAAGCGAATTGACGCTTTAACCTTGTCGCCTTTCTCTAAAAACTTGATAGCATTACGAAGTTTTGTGTTAAAGTCGTGTTCATCAATTGTTGGACTTAAACGAACTTCTTTCATGCTAATTACTTTTTGATTTTTGCGCTGTTCTTTTTCTTTCTTCTGTTGCTCAAAGCGGAATTTACCGTAGTCCATAATGCGGCATACTGGCGGTTTCGCATTTGGAGCAACTAATACTAAATCAAGATTAAGATTTGCAGCTAAGTCTAAAGCGTCATTACGAGACTTGATTCCAAGTTGATCGCCATTTGCACCAACTAAACGTACTTCACGTGCACGAATTTGCTCGTTAATCATCATATCCTTGCTAATAGTAAGCCACCTCCAAGGTTTTCTCAGAACATAGTTTGTAGTCATAGAACCCGACAAAAAAAGTGCGGGCATACGACACCCACACTTGTAAAATCTTAAGTAAGAAATACATTTACCTGTAAACTGCGAATGCGTCCATCAGGTGAGAAGCGGGTGCTTCTACTTGTTCCACAAAACAATATTCTATTATCCTTGATGAGTTTATCATAGGACATGACGTCTGTCAAGAAGACGCGATGTGTTTTACTAACAACAAGAAATATTGTAACAAACAACTAACATACTTGCAATACTTTTTTACGATAAGTATTACATGGTTTTTTTTTCTAATTTCTCTTACTTATATTACATAGAAAAGCCGCGGTATACCGCGGCTTTTTCTTATCGTTTTCCTTCTACTTTAATCATGTCAACAAAAGCATCTAATGCGATTGTTTCTGATTTTTGTTCACCGTATTTACGTACGTTTACGCCGTTTTCAGTTACTTCATTGTCACCTACTACAAGCATGTACGGAATTTTTTGCATTTGTGCTTCACGGATTTTGTAACCAATTTTCTCTTCACGAGTATCTAATTCAACACGGATACCAGCACGGCGTAATTCGTCTTGTACTTTCTTCGCATAGTCTAAATGTACTTGCGGAGAAACTGGAATTACTTGTACTTGAACTGGAGCTAACCAAGTTGGGAATGCACCTTTGTATTCTTCAATTAAGAAGGCTACGAAACGTTCCATAGTAGATACAACACCACGGTGAATTACAACTGGACGATGTTGTTTACCGTCTTCACCAACGTAAGATAGTTCAAAGCGTTCTGGAAGTAAGAAGTCTAATTGTACAGTTGAAAGTGTTTCGTCTTTTCCAAGAGCAGTACGAACTTGAACGTCAAGTTTTGGACCGTAGAATGCCGCTTCACCTTCAGCTTCATAGTAATCAAGACCCATTTCATCCATAGCTTCTTTTAACATACCTTGTGCTTTTTCCCACATTTCATCATCAGCATAATACTTTTTAGTATCTGCTGGGTCACGATAAGATAGACGGAATGAATAGTTCTCTAAACCGAAATCTTTGTACACTTCTAGAGTTAAGTTTACAACACGTTTTAACTCTTCTTTAATTTGATCTGGGCGAACGAAAATGTGTGCATCGTTTAAAGTCATTCCGCGTACACGTTGTAAGCCAGATAACGCACCTGACATTTCATAACGGTGCATTGTTCCAAGTTCCGCAATACGGATTGGTAATTCACGATAGCTGTGAATATCGTTTTTATAAACCATCATGTGGTGAGGGCAGTTCATTGGACGAAGAACTAACTCTTCATTATCCATTTCCATTGATGGGAACATACCATCACGGTAGTGGTTCCAGTGTCCAGAAGTTTCATAAAGCTCTCTGCTTCCTAGTACTGGAGTGTATACGTGATCATAGCCTAAGCTCGCTTCTTTATCAACGATGTAACGCTCGATAATGCGGCGGATTGTTGCACCCTTTGGTAACCAAAGTGGTAAACCTTGTCCTACTTTTTGGCTATTAGTAAATAGTTTTAATTCTTTACCTAATTTACGGTGATCGCGCTCTTTCGCTTCTTCAAGCATACGTAAGTGCTCATCTAATTCTGCTTTCTTAACGAATGCAGTACCGTAAATACGTTGTAGCATTTTATTATTGCTATCGCCGCGCCAGTAAGCACCTGCAACGCTTAATAATTTAAATACTTTAATTTTCCCTGTAGATGGAAGGTGAACGCCACGGCAAAGGTCGAAGAATTCGCCTTGCTCATAGATTGAAATAACAGCATCTTCTGGAAGATCGTTAATTAAATCTAATTTTAACTCATCGCCGATTTCTTCAAAACGACGAATTGCTTCTGCACGTGGTACTTCATGACGAACGATTTCTAAGTTCTCGTTCACAATTTTTTGCATTTCTTTTTCGATTTTCTTGAAGTCTTCAACTGTAATTGCTTCTTCCATATCAATATCGTAGTAGAAGCCATTTTCAATTACCGGACCAATGCCAAGCTCAACCTTAACATCTTTATATAAACGTTTTAACGCTTGTGCTAAAAGGTGAGCTGTTGAGTGGCGTAAAATATATAAGCCATCTTCAGAATCTAATGTAATGATAGAAACTGCACCATCTTCTTCGATTGGTGTAACAAGATCAATCATCTCATCGTTTAATTTTCCAGCCACAGCTTTTTTCTTTAAGCCTGGGCTAATAGAAGCTGCGATTTCTTCAGTTGTTACGCCTTTTGGAAACTCCTTCACAGCTCCATCAGGGAAAGTAATTTTAACTACATCTGCCATCACTGGTCACTCCTCTTTTTCTCAAAATAAAAAACACTCATCCCGTAAAAAGGGACGAGTGTTGAATTCGTGGTTCCACCCTTGTTCCAATTAACCTTATTGTTAATTGCTCAAGTTCAACATAACGGTGTTGTCCGTTAGCAATTACTAGAAGAATCGTTCACTGCTAAAGTTTAGAGGTGGTAAGTAATAATCCCGTACTAGGAAGCTCACACCCTAAGGCTTCCCTCTCTGAAAATCGTAGAAAACTACTCATGTCCTCATCATGACATTTCAATATATTTCATTTATGTAGGTAATTATATGCTCAAAAACTTAGAAAATCAAGGGCGTTACCTTTATTTTTTAAATTTTTCACATTGCGCTCAAACTCATGTAATCCATGTAATTGTACCCGTTCTTGAAATACATTTCGCAAAGTAATAATCATATTATGGTCTTGTTCTTTCGTATATAAATAAATTTTTTTCGGCGAAATAGAAAGAAGTGGCGCAATTACTTTCGTATCAATATATACATCCTTTTGCTTCAATAATTCCTCATCTATATATTGAACCAATTTCTCCTGTTTTAAACGTCTACCTTTATCATCGTAGAAAATAAAACTCTCATCAAAAATAAGATGCACACAGGACAAACGTGATTTCCGGCTACGCACTTGTTGTCTTAGCGACTCAATAAACATTTGATATTCTTGTTCCAACTTATACTCATCAATCGCCACTTCGGCAAGCTTAGCTACCATTTCCCTATATGTACGAAGACGAAAACGAACATATGATGAAAACGAGAATGAAAGCGGATCACAAAGCCAGTTATTTAAAGAAGATTTAATATATGATTCAAATGTGTGACGCGTTAATTCACTGGTAATCCCTTTTCTTCTTCCCTTTAAAATCTCATGTGCCATATGCAATATTTGATGACACTCTTCCTCTTCTTCATAAAAAAACTTCTCTTTTAAGATTGTATATATCCACTCATTTTGTTTCACATTCACAATAAAATATACCATTACTGGCAATAAAATCTTTTCAATATAATTCGATTCACCTACTGGTATGTGAATCACCACTTTTTGTTCCTGTAAATACACACTCGTTTCTTCATATAACAGTTCCGCTCTTTTCAGTAGTTGTCTATATACGTGCATAGCATCATTTTTTTCTTCGAAGCAAATTTCAATCACTTTTGTCCCCCCTTTTATCCCTGCTCTAAAGGACTGTATCTATACGTTACAAATCCTATAAGAGTCCGTCCCGCGTGAAGTTCACTCTTAGTAGAATTACATTTCCTATCGTTAGAAAATCCACTCAATATGGCTTGCTAATTTTATATATATTAAGGGAGGGAGAAAAAAATGATACAAGCTACTACGAATTTTCAATAAGAACTTTTCATTTTACAATTCGACTACTTTGAAAAGTACTTCATACGAAAAAAAGAGTAAGCTTCTCAGCTTACTCTTTACTTATGACGACGGTTTTTCCCGCCAATTGGAATTGGTTTCGCTAAATATTTAATTCGTTCCATAATACGAGCTGCTTTCATTTCTTCCGCTTCACCGCGCTGTGTATACGTTAAATGATGTTCCAACTCCTTGAAATCAAAGTTAGACGTAAAGAACGTCGGTAAGTTTTCTAACATACGGAACTGTAAAATTGCACCAAGCACATCATCACGCACAAAGCTTGACATCGCTTCTGCTCCAATATCATCTAACATTAAAACTTGTACGCGTTTCACCGCATCAATCTTTTCCCCAATCGAATTATCTTGAATCGAACTTTTAATTTCACGTAAAAATTCAGGGAAATATACGAGCATCGAACTTATTTTCTTTCGAGCAAGCTCATTCGCAATTGCCCCTAGCAAATACGTTTTCCCTACACCAAATTTACCGTACAAATATAAACCTTGTACTTTTTTACCAGGTTCATATGTACTTAAAAATTCATTAGCTGCACCAATTGCATCAATACGTGCATCTAAATCTGATGGATCCAAGTTTTCCATCGTTGCTTGTAAAATATCAGATGGCATATATACACTTTGAACGAGTTTTTCATATTTCTTTCTCTCGTCATATGCTACTTTTCTAACGCAACGATCGTATTGAATATCGATCATCTTCCCTTGGATAACGAGCTTCGGCTCATATCCTTGCAGCATGTTTTTACACGAGCCTAAATCTGGACAATCTGCGCAACCTACACTTTGTCCAATATATTCGTATAACTTCACAAGGCTACGCTCAATCATAGAAGTTGTTACTTCACCTTTATGTTCTTCTATAAATTCTTTCACACGCGGATGTGCCATTACTTCCGCCTTTAATACTTCATATCTATTTTTAAAATTTTCATTTTCCATTAACTTTGCAAACGAATTTTGAATATGCTCCATTTCCTCACCTCAAAGAGCGTTCATTCTCTTCTATTAATCACGCTTATATTTTTTCAACACTTCTTCTAGTCGTTTTCGTTCATCTTCTAACGTACTTGCACCTTTTTCAGCACTTACATCTTTTTTCACAGTTTCTTTCACTTGTTCTTTCGGCTCTTCTTTCAGCCAATCTGGTACCATTTCTTTTCGCACTGTTTTCTTCGACGTACGACCTTTTTTCTTCGTCTCAGCCCATTCTTGATATTGACGGTTTTCTTCTTTCGCTAATGCCATCGCTTCAGCTACTGTACCGACCTTTTTACGCGCCCAATGCCCAGCAATCTTTTCCACATACGTTTTCGCAAGTTTCATATCTGAGCGTAGCATAACATAATAAATAAGTACATTCACAACACCTGGCGTTAATTTTTGATTAATCATTACGTCTTCAACGATTTGCAAGTCCGCTTTCGTCGCCTCTGCACCGCCAGAGATTTCTTTCAATAGCTGCTTTGGTGAGATTTCTTCTAACTGTTTGATTAACATCTCTTCTTGCGTAGAAGGCTCTTTCTCTTTCATCATACGTGCCGCATGAGGCTGTACTCTTTCACTCAATACAGGTAACGCTTGACCGTTTTCGAACTGATACCAATCACGCGCTCCTTTTCTAAGCCTTTCAATATCAATTGTCTGCATCTCTGTCACCGCACCAAGAACGATATTTTGCATCGATAACACATCTACATCATACACGTAAGCAAGTGTAATGACACATTCTCGCACTTGATCTGTAATGGCCTTTTTAGGGACAAGAGCGGACAATCCATCTACAAATAAGGAGAAATCAAAGAAATCATTCCAAACTTTTGGAGCGTCTCCCTTCTCGCGACTTGGCATAGCTGTCGTTTTCGGAATACGAAGATCCTCTTGCGCATGCTCAAGCTGTCCTGGATTAAACGAACCAAATACATCATTGAAAGAACGCGTAACATTTTCATAAGATACAAAATCAAATTCTTCTTCTAAGAAATATTGCTTTACTTGATTATATTTTGTCCGACTCAATCGATTGTACAAAAAGATACTTAAAACAATATCATCAAAAAACTGCTTTGGAGATAAAGGTGGTTGCAGCTCATATATAAACATTCGAATATCTTTTTCTTTCTTAATATATACTTTCAAAAGCCCAATTGCCTCTAACTTTACTCGTTCCTCATATATTTCAGGAAGTTGCATTTGCATAGTCACCATAAGGGAATGATGCGTATTCTCTTTTCCAAACACACGATCTTGCTCTAACTCTCCCCATAGCGTCATGTACAAGCTAAAAGCTCTACTACCTATTAACGGTTGGTACAATATCGTCAACACTTTTCGGTCGTAATTATGCAGTAACCCTTTCGCACTTACTTTATAACGATCAATCGGCAATAGCTCCATCCATGACTGTTTTTCCATTCTTGCTTTTCCTTTCTCTCATCCAATCTATCCTCTACTGCATTCGTTCTATCTTTATTATATAATTTCTTAGCGAAAAAGAGCTATTAGCTTTCGCTTCTAGCTCTCTTATCTCATTCCTTATAGTATGTAAAGAGAATACAATACAAATTCTACTCTCTTTCTTTTTGCAGTATATCTTTTAATTCTTCAATAAATACATTTAAATCTTTAAATTGGCGATATACAGAAGCAAAACGCACGTAAGCAACATCATCGATATCACGCAGTTCTTCCATAACAATTTCACCAATCATATCACTTTTCACTTCTGATATACCTAAATTACGAAGTTCACGTTCCACACTTTGAGTTACTTCTTCTAATTGTCTTAAAGATACTGGTCTTTTTTCGCACGCTTTAATTAAGCCACGTAAAATTTTTTCTTTATTAAACTCTTCTCGTGTTCCTTCTTTTTTTACAACGATAAGAGGTGACTCTTCTACTCTTTCAAATGTTGTAAAGCGGCTTAAACAGCTTTCACACTCTCTCCTTCTTCGAATAGAGCGCCCCTCGTCTACCGGACGCGAATCTAACACTCTTGTACCATTATGAGAACAGGATGGACAACGCAATATATTCACTCCTTTACACTATACTCTTTATTTTTTCTCTACTTACTTCATCTGACAATATATATACATTATTATATAACTCATTCTAACTCTCTTACCACTTTAAGTTAAAGCACGTTATGTCATCATCTCGGTTTCGAAAATAAGATGGTAGATGGAATGCTAACTTATTCGTAAGAGCTCCATTTATTTCCCTAACGAGTACGTTATATTTCCTCTTTTTTATAAACTAAAAAAGAGGTGCATTATACACCTCTTTACATTTTAAATCAATTATGTTCTTTTTTAAAGAGCTTTTGTTTCTCTCTGCTTAATTTCGAAGCTACCAGTGCCTCGAGGAAGCTCGATGCTCTCACGCGTTTTTGCGTTTAAACCTTCTGCAATATATTCTGCAGCAACATTTGGATCAATACGATCCCCACAAGTATAAACATCAATACTTGCGTAACCGTGCTCCGGAAAGCTATGAATTGTTAAATGTGATTCCGAGATAATTACTACTCCACTTACACCTTGTGGTGCAAATTTATGGAAAGCTACCTCACGCACTTCAGCACCAGCTCTTAGTGCTGCATCCACAAATAATTGTTCAATATACGGCATGTCATTAAGCTTGTCGAAATCGCAATCCCAAAGTTCAGCGATCACGTGACGACCCATCGTATCCATAGTATCCATTCTACAGTTCCCCCTTGTAAATTTATTCTAACTGTTCGAATTGAAAACTAATTTGCAATTTGGCTTGCTCCACTACCACGGGGGAAAGTTAGTCCAGAGAGGTCCTAACCCTTTAAGTAGTGACTACGTACCTCAGCTCTTAAGTTTACGAGTGTTAGTATACTTTGTTTATTTTCATTTTGCAACAACAGTTTTTTCGATTTTCTGTCATATTTTCCTCTTTACTTTTCCCTAAAAAAAATAAATGATTCACAAATACAGTAATCCCAACGTTTCGTGGTATGTCCACTTCCGAAAATATACTCCTATAATTTTTTTCCTTTTCAGAAAAAATTAAAAAAAAGAGGGCAAATATTCACTTGCCCTCTCCCTTATTCACTTAAATATGTTGCACATTTTCTTGTTTCGCTAATTCTTCAACAACTAACGTTACAAGATCTACAACACGACGAGAGTAACCCCACTCGTTATCATACCAAGCAAGTACTTTCACTTTACGATCACCCATTACCATTGTAGATAAACCATCAATGATAGCTGAGTGTGTATTTGTATTAAAGTCAATAGATACTAAAGGCTCTTCACTGAATTCTACAATGCCTTTAAGCGCACCATTTGCAACAGTTTTGAATGCCTCGTTAATAGCTTCAACTGTCACATCACGTTTTACATCTACTACTAAGTCAACAAGAGACACGTTTGGTGTTGGTACACGAAGTGCCATACCATGAAGTTTTCCATTTAAATGTGGAAGAACTTTTGCTAGCGCTTTCGCAGCACCTGTCGTTGTCGGAATAATCGATTGTCCGCAAGCACGTGCTCTTCTTAAATCTTTATGTGGATTATCAATATTTTTTTGGTCATTTGTATAAGCATGAACTGTCGTCATTAAACCGTTTTCAATTCCAAACTGCTCATCTAACACCTTAACAACAGGCGCTAAACAGTTTGTTGTACAAGATGCATTTGAAATGACAGTATGTTTTGTAATATCTAATTGGTCTTCGTTCACACCAACTACAATTGTTACATCTTCATTTTTACCAGGCGCTGTTAAAATAACTTTTTTCGCTCCAGCTTCAACGTGAAGAATTGCTTTTTCTTTTGAATTAAACTTACCAGTTGCTTCAATTACAACTTCAACACCTAGATCTGTCCAAGGCAATTCCTTTGGATCGCGGTTGTTTAAAAGGCGAATCATTTTCCCATCAACTAATAAGTGATCTTCAAATGCTTCTACTGTTCCGTCAAACTTGCCGTGAACTGTATCATATTTAATTAAATGTGCTAACGTTTCAGATGGATAGCTTGCATTGATTGCTACAATTTCGAATGCGCTTTCTTTTATTGCCTGACGAAATACCATTCTCCCAATACGTCCAAATCCATTAATTGCCACACGAGTCATAATATGTTATCCCCCTTGAATGCGTTATACTATTTATCTCCAATCCCAATAATAGTATAACACAAAAAGGGGATATGTCACTAAGCATTTTCATTAATTTCACAATTTTTTAGTCAATAATGTTCCAATTCTTTAAAATTACCCGCAATTGTGTTTTCGTTCCCACAATTGTGCCATCATTATTTATCACTTCATCTGCATGTTTCACTTTTTCCTCTAACGGCATTTGAGATTGAATACGCGCTGTTGCTTCTTCTTCTGAAAAATTATTGCGCTTCATTAAGCGTTCTAATTGCGTCTGCGGCTTAACTGCTACAACTAAAACACGATCAACGAGACTTGTTAATTTACTTTCAAATAAGAGAGGAATATCTAACACAACCGCTTGCGCACCTTCTTTTATGTACATTTCCTTTTGCCTATTCATTTCCTCACGCACTGCAGGATGAACAATTTTATTTAACTGCAATCGCTTTTCTTCATTATAGAAAACGACACTTCCTAATTTCGGCCGATCCAGTTCTCCATCTTCTTGTAATATTTCCGCTCCAAACACTTCCACTATTTTGTTATATGCTGGTTTTCCTCGCTCTACAACTTCTCTTGCAATAATATCCGCATCAATAACCGGTATACTTAACTCACGAAACATTTCTGATACCGTACTTTTCCCGCTTGCAATGCCTCCCGTTAATCCAATTACTACTGTCATCATAATCCGTTGCCATAAACTTATAAAAATCTATAAATTTTGTTTATTTCCCTGTTCTATGTGTCCGATTTTGCAGAAAGCTACTTTCGTTTGATCTAACACTCCGAGGGCGTAAATTCGGATACAACGAATCCTACATATTAGCCGTAACCTTTTAGATTTTAACTGGCTAATTCATACTGTGACAAATTGATAGCCGCATTTAAATCCCTATCCATTTCGTGACCACAAGTGCATTTGTATACACGGTCAGAAAGTTTTAGTTCTTTGTTGATGCTTCCACAATTGGAACACATTTTTGAAGAAGGATACCATGTATCAGCTTCTACAAATTCAATACCATATTTTTCACACTTGTATTGAATTTGTCTTTTGAACTCATATAAACACTGCTTCGCAATCGCTTTAGCTAGGTGTCTATTCTTCATCAGACCTTTCATATGCAACGTCTCCATCACAATACGCAATGGCTTGTTTTTCACAATTTCGCTCGTTGACTGATGAAGATGATTCTTTCTGATATTTGATAACCTTCTATGTAGTTGTCGTATCTCTTGTTCGATTTTTATAATGTTGCTCGTTTTGACAAAACGGTTTCCCTCCCTGTTCATTTCATATTTACGAGAAACTTGACGTTGCAACCTACGAAGGCGTTTCTCTGCCTGTCTTACCACCTTTGTTTTGTTGATATTTTTCTTTTTCTGACCATCAGAACAATATGCTAATTCTTTGATTCCAATATCTATTCCTAACGAAACAGCCGTTAACTTCTCTTTTGTAAACTCCTGTTCGATACTGACAGATAAATACCAATACTTACCGTCAAAGCTAACGCGCGGATTAGAGTACTTCACCTCTACAGGTAACTTTTCGGATGTTTTTACCCAACCAACTTTCTCAATCAAAACTTGTTTTTCTTTTACTTTTAACTTGATGTTATCGTTGTAGAAAGAGGGTTTTGATTTCCTTCTGCTTTTGAATCGTGGTTTATCAGCCAGCCCCTTAAAAAATCGTTTATATGCTTCACAAGCATCTTTGATTGCTTGTTTGGCTATAATTATTCGAAACATCATACAACCAAGCATATTCTTCAGTCTGCTTCAACACAGTTAATTCTTTCCGTAAAAAACCGTCTGATATGAACTTTCCGCCATTCTTATAATTCTCCTCTTGCTTCGCCAGTGTCCAATTATAAGCCCATCTTGCCGTGCCAACAGATTTCCAAAGTTGCAATTCTTGTTCTTTATTTGGCTTGATTCTCACTTTCTTCGCAAGCATCACTTTCCAACAACTCCTTAACCATCTTCTTAGCTATATTTGCTCTTTTTCCTTGAAGATGGCAACTAGTTTACTCTGTCCTACCTGCCTTTTTTGCAAAATCACCAATTGAATATAATTTAAGATTTTTCACCCCATGGGGCTACCTTACCCTGACAATGGTTTTTTATCTATAAATATATACTTACCGTCCTCCCCTCCTCATAATAAAAGGCGCGAAACTAATGTTCCACGCCCATACTTACATTTTCCAAATTCCAATAATAATGAGTAATACCCCAGGCAGGAATGTAAATTTTTGTAACCATTTCATATTTGATAAAACCGTTCCAAGTTTCATTCCGATAAATAAAAACAAAGAACTCATAACCGCAACTAATATTGCCATCATTGCAGGTGCATACCCTAATAAAGATGCACCAATTCCAGCTCCGAACGAATCTACAGAGAGAGCGATACCAAGAAGCAATGCTTCTCCTGCAGAAATGGTGCCTGATTTATCGAAATCTGCGACAGTCGGTTTCCGTAAAATTTGGATCACTAGCCCGAGTGAAGCAATTTCTAATTTCCAAACCTTCTCCTCTTGCTTCGGTTCTTCTTTTTTCTCACTTCGAAAAAATTGGTATAATACCCAAATTCCTATTCCAATAAGAACAAGCCCACCGATACGCGTTGCGATAACAGGTGAAAATATCTTTGCGATCATATGTCCAATTCCCATTGAAACAAGCATAACAGCCGCTGAACACATTCCGATAATTATAATTGATCTTAGTGGAATTCTTACACTTCTTAACCCATATGTTAGCCCTACACTACAGCTATCTAAGCTTAATGTAAAAGCTAATAAAATAAGAGATAAATAAAGGTACATCGGTAAGCTCCTCCCTTATACATAGCTCTGCTGTATGTATATGACAAATGCCTATCCGATGTTATCTCTTTTCTATATTCTTGGCTGACAAATCGGGCAGTAATGCGTTCCTCTTCCGCCAACAACCGTTTTTTCTAATATCGTACCGCAAGTCACACACGGTTCTCCTTTTTTTCCGTATACATTTAGAAGTTCCTGGAACGAACCAATTTGCCCTTGCGAGTTAATATATGTTCGAATGGTGCTTCCGCCACGCTTCACTGCTTCGCCTAACGTTGTAACAGTCGCCTCATAAATTCGTTCAATTTCTTCTGTTGTCAAAGACGACGCTTCTCGTTCCGGATGAATTTGAGAACGGAATAAAACTTCATCTACATATATATTTCCAAGCCCTACTAAAAGACGCTGGTCTAATAATACAACTTTTATTTTACGATTTGTCTTTTGCAATCTCTCTTGTAAATATTGTGGTGTCAATTCAGCATCAAAAGGCTCCGGACCTAAATCAGCAAGAGGCATTTGATTCAACTCTTCACCTTTTTTAAAGAGGTGCATCGTACCAAACTTTCTCACATCTTTATAATGTAATTCAGTTCCATCTGTAAATAAGAAACGGACGTGCGTATGCTTATCAATTGGCTCATCCTCTCGATGCAGTAAATACTTACCTTCCATACGCAAATGTGAAACAATGACATAATTCGTTACATATAAAAGCAAAAACTTTCCTCTTCGCTTTATACTTTCAATCGTCTCGCCTTTTAGCATTTCTTTAAAGATTTCTGCATCATCTGGACGTTTTACTATTTTGGGATAGGTAACAATGACATCTTCAATTGTTTTTCCTGTTACAAGATTTTCAAGTGTCCGTCTGACGTTTTCCACCTCTGGTAATTCAGGCATTTCATCACTTCCTTATTTTGCGTCGTACCAAGTTGGACCGTAAGAATAATCAACTTTTAGCGGAACTGCGAGTTCAATTGCATGCTCCATTACTTCTGGTACAAGCTTCTCTAATTTTTCAATTTCTTCTTTTGGTGCTTCAAATATTAATTCATCGTGTACTTGCAGAAGAAGACGCGCTTGTAATCCTTCTTCTTCTAAACGATCTGCCATAATAATCATCGCTTTTTTAATAATATCTGCTGCAGTACCTTGAATTGGTGTATTCATAGCTGTACGCTCAGCAAAGCTACGTAAATTGAAATTACGACTCGTAATTTCTGGAATGTAACGACGGCGATTTAATAGTGTAGCCACATATCCTTTTTGCTTCGCATCTTTTACGATGTCATCCATGTATTCTTGTACACCAGGGAAACTTTCTAAATACTTTTCAATAAATTCCGCTGCTGCTTTTCTTGTAATTCCTAAGTTTTGTGAAAGACCATAATCACTAATACCATACACAATTCCGAAGTTAACAGCCTTCGCTTGTCTTCTCATATTTGAAGTTACTTCATCTTTTTCAACGCCAAATACATCCATAGCTGTTTTCGTATGAATATCCATATCATGTTGGAATGCGTCAACTAGCCCTTTATCATTTGCAATATGAGCTAATACACGAAGTTCAATTTGCGAATAATCCGCTGCGTACATAATCCATCCTTCTTCAGATGGAACGAATGCCTGACGAATCTTTCTTCCTTCTTCTAATCGAATCGGGATATTTTGCAAGTTTGGATCCGTTGAACTTAATCGGCCCGTTTGCGTTAATACTTGATTGAAACGAGTATGGATTTTAGATGAATCTTCATGTACAACTTTTAATAATCCTTCAATATAAGTTGAATTTAGTTTCCCTAATTGACGGTAATGTAAAATGTTTGGAATAATTTCATGGTGATCCATCAGCTTGTCTAATACATCTGCTGACGTAGAATAACCTGTTTTCGTCTTTTTAATAACTGGTAAGTTTAAGTTCTCAAACAGAATAACACCTAACTGCTTCGGTGAATTAATATTAAATTCTGTTCCCGCAAGCTTATAAATTTCCTGTTCCATTTCCTTTAATCTACCTGCAAGTTCTTCTCCCATATTACGAAGGCGCTCTGTATCAACTTTTACACCTTTTACTTCCATATCAGCTAATACACGTGCAAGCGGTAATTCTAACTCTGTAAACAGTTCATATTGCTCATTCTTCTCTAATTCTTCAACGAAAGTTTGTTTTACATCATATAATACATGCACTTTACGAGCTACATGCTCCGCTACTACTTCTAACTCTGGCACAGCACGCTTCGCACCTTTTCCGTAAACTTCTTCATCGGATTTCACAGCATGCGTTTCTTTCATTTTCGCTACAGTACGGAAATCTTTATCCGTATCAGCCGGATCAAGTAAATAAGCGGCGATTAATAGATCAAAGTCGATCCCTTGCATATCTATACCGTTCCATTTCAGTGCAACGATCGCACGCTTCGCATCAAATGTATGCTTTCTCATTTCCCCATCTGCAAGCCACTCTTTAAAAGCGTCTGACTTAAGTGCAATGTCTGTCTGAATAAAGTAGCAACCATTTTCATTTTGAATACCGAAACCTTGAATATCTGCTTTATGATAGTTATCTTCTTGTACTTCAACAATAAGCGCACTATCTTGCTGAAGCATCTCATCTGTAACTTCTTCCACAATATCAAATGCAATATCATCTAATTCAGCTGGAGCCGTTTCTTCTGGCGTAACACCTAATTTATTTAAAAGAGATGTAAATCCTAAATTCTCAAACATCGGAATGACATCACTTGCTTCATACCCTTTATACTCCATATCATCCACATGCACTGTAATCGGCGCATCTGTAATAATCGTTGCAAGATCTTTACTCATAAGAGCTTGCTCTTTATTTGCTTCCAGTTTTTCTTTTAATTTTTTCCCGCTTACTTGATCTATATTTTCATACACTTCTTCAACCGTTCCAAACTGTGTTAACAATTTAATCGCAGTTTTTTCACCAACTCCTGGTACACCTGGAATATTATCTGATTGGTCTCCCATTAAACCTTTCATATCGATAATTTGCTTTGGTGATAAGCTGTATTTCTCAAATAAAGCTTCTTTCGTATATTCATCTACTTCCGTAATTCCTTTTCTAGGAATACATACAAGCGTGTTATCAGAAACAAGTTGAAGTAAATCTTTATCTCCTGAAATAACCTTTACATTTGCTCCTTGTTCACTCGCTTCTTTCGCTAGCGTTCCCATAATGTCGTCCGCTTCATAATTTTCTAATTCATAGCGCGGTACGTTGAATGCATCAAGCATCTCACGAATAAACGGAAATTGCTCTGATAATTCAGGTGGAGTCTTTTGACGCCCTCCTTTATACTCACTATATGTTTTATGACGGAATGTCGTTTTCCCCGCATCAAATGCTACTAACATATGCGTCGGTTTTTCTTCCTCTAATATTCTCATCAACATCATTGTAAAACCGTAAATTGCGTTCGTATGTATACCTTTGTCGTTATTTAAAAGCGGTAGTGCAAAGAAAGCACGATACGCGATATTATTACCATCTACTAATACGACCTTTTTTTCCAAATCAGAAACCTCCCCATACAAATTTGAAATGATTTTTTTCACAGAAAAAAACCGTTCCTTTCCTCTCTCTATATTAACATGACTAATAGAGAGAAGAAAAATAACGGCTATTTTCTATCATATATAAAAACGTTTACTAATATAAAAGGGAAGTGACGAGAACAGCATAACTATTCTCGTCCAAAATTACTCCTTGGATGAAGGGGTTTTCATGTATTATATTAACAGAGCTTTATTAATATTTAATTAAGCCATTGTTAATATATTGTAAACATCCTTCATCCTATTTTTCAGTTGCTGATTTTGGTAAAACAACTGTAAATGTTGTCCCTTCCCCAACTTCACTATCCACTGTAATCGTACCGTGATGCGCCTCAACTAAATGCTTTACAATTGATAATCCGAGACCTGTCCCACCAGTATTTCGACTTCTCGCTTTATCTACTCGGTAAAAGCGTTCAAAAATACGTGGAATTTCATCTTTACTAATACCAATTCCAGTATCCGAAACTTTTATATAAGCATTATATTTATCTTCTGCCAATTCTACAGAAACAACGCCTCCAGCCGGCGTATATACGATTGCATTGTTAATTAAATTAATAAAGATTTGCTTCAAACGACTTGGATCTCCAATGACAGAGACTCGTTTTAGCGTATTTACTTGTAGAGAGATTTCTTTTTCTCCCGCTTTATTATCAAGCACCATATGAATGTCTTCAAGAAGTCCCTTCATATCAACGGTCCCCATACTCAATTTAAATCCTTGTTGTTCAATCTTTGATAGATCTAATAAATCTTCAATTAACCCTTGCATGCGTTCACTTTCTTTTAAAATAATGTGTAAGAAATGTTCGCAGAATTTTTTATTATCCATAGCACCGTCCAATAGCGTTTCCGAAAAACCTTTAATAGAAGTAATCGGCGTCTTTAGTTCATGAGAAACATTCGCTAAGAAGTCTTTTCTCATTTGTTCTAATTTCTTCAGCTCAGTAATGTCATGGAATACAAGTACAATTCCTTTCCATTCATGATTCGTCCCGATAATTGGTGCTCCATATACTTCAAAATGCTTTCGCTCAATTCCAAGCGGCAATAACATTTGTTTACGCACTTTCACTTCTGTCATAAAGATTTCTTCCACAAGCTCTATAATTTCTGGATGATGAAACGATTCATAATATAAACGATCTAAATATTCTTCATCTGTTACGTGGAAAGTTTCTTTATATGAACGGTTTACAAGGTTTATATAACCGCGACTATCAATTAAAATCATTCCACTTCCCATATTTTCAATTAACGTATGCAGACGATCTTGTTGCATTTCTTGTTCAAGTGTCATCTCTTGTAAATTACGAGCTAAAATATTAATCGCCTTACTTAACATTCCCGTTTCATCTGAATGACTTTCATAAGCGCGTGCTTTATAATTGCCCTTCGCTAATTCGATAGCAACTTTCGTAACGGATTCAATCGGCCTAATGTATTGCCCTGTAATTCTCATACCTAGAAATACGACGACGAGACACGCGATAACAAATCCGATAATTAATAATCCCCACGTTTTTTGATGAACAGCTTTCAAAGGCTCAATTGTACTTTTCACCAAAATGTAACCTTGTTTCCCTGCTACATCTTGAACGAACACCGCATGGTAAAATTCATTATTTTGATCTGTTTCTTTCGTAATGACTTTATTTCTTTGTTTCGTTGTTTCTGAAGAAAGTTCTTTAATTATCCCTTGGCTAAACGCAGAATGTTCTCCTCCGCTATATTGAACTTTCTTTTTTTCATCTACAAATGCAATAGACGCCTGAATTTTTTCTTCTAACTTTTCAAAAACGTACGGATTTTTTAAAACATTATCAAAACCTTGTTCTTCTGCTAATACCGCAACATATTCTGTCTCTTTTACCATTCTCTCTTTTGCATGATCTATATAGTAGTTTTCAAACACAGTTTCCAGCAGTAAACCTAGTCCGACTAAAATGAAAACAATAAGAGAAACAAATGTAAAAAGAAGCCTGGAACGAAATTTATTCATCCCCTTTTGGCTCCTCTAATTTATATCCTAAACCACGTATCGTTTTAATGTACGTCGGTTTTTTCGTATTTTGTTCAATTTTATCACGCAGATGGCTAATATGAACGTCAACAATTCGTGTATCACCAGCAAAATCATAGTTCCATACAGCACTTAATAATTGATCACGCGTCAACACACGGCTCTTATTTTTCGCAAGATAAACAAGTAGTTCAAATTCTTTTGGTGTTAGTTCAAGCTTTCTTCCTTGGAAATAAGCCTCATAAAACTCTGGCAAAATTTTAAGGTCAGCAATTGTGATACTCTCTTCATCTGATGATTCTGTAACTTGCTCTTCTTGTTGCAATTTCGTACGGCGTAAAATCGCCTTCACACGTGCCACAACTTCCCTTGGACTAAACGGCTTCGTCATATAATCATCCGCCCCTAGTTCAAGACCTAACACCTTATCAAATTCATCATCTTTTGCTGTTAACATTAAAATCGGCGTCATAACGCGCTGCAATCGTAATTCTTTACAAACTTCCATACCATCCATTTTTGGAAGCATTAAATCTAATATAATTAAATCTGGGCGTTCTGTTGTCGCTTTTTGAAGCGCCATTTCTCCATCCATCGCTGTTATAACCTCAAACCCAGCTTGTTGTAAATTAAATTCAATTAAAGTTAAGATAAACTCCTCATCATCAACTACTAAAATACGATTGTTCATTCTTTTCCTCCAAGTTATAGACTTGAAACCTTCTTCATCCTAGTATTTTCCCCGTTATTCTCATCATACTAGAAAACAAGGCCCCTCTCAATATAATTGTCTATTCATGGATTCAGATTGTTCTATCGTTTTTACTCATTCCCTTCCATTAACGTGTTGTTATCCATACTTTATACACATCTATCTTTTCATTCCATTCTACTTCCGTATGAATATTGAATTCTCGATTTTGCGCTAGAAAAAACGAAAGAGCATATGCTATTTTATAGTCCGGTGTTTCATATCCATTAAATAGTCTTCCATACATTTCATTCGCGACCCCGTCCGCCCACACTTCAGCTTCTCTTATCGTTTCAAAGATAACGTCTTCTTTTTTCCATCTCATCCTAAAAAATCCCCCTTCATTGACTTACATTACCAATACTTATATTATTAATTTAAATATATAAATATTTATTATATGGAGGTCTTTTATGCGACTAGTTCTACCTATTCTATCTTTAATAGTAACGTGTATTCTTACATTCAACGCCCCAAGCTGGGATACGATTAAAACAGGCTGTTCAGATTTCGCTGAAGGATTCACACAAGGATTCTTCAACTAAAAATAGCGCTAGCCCCTTATAGTAAGGTATGCTAGCGCTATTCATATTTTCATTTTTTAAAAATTATCTAATGCTTTTTCCATAATAGAAACTGATTTGAAAGGCGGCGTTACTGTTAATGAACCTTTTACAACCGTTTCTCCTTTTTCATCATGAGCAGATACAAGCATATCAATTGTATGCTCCTCCTCAGAAACAGCCACAACTTCAAAGTGGATTTGTAACGTTTCATAATGGTGAACATGCTTCACGAACGTAAGGTCCTTTCTCGTAATATGACTACCTGGACCTGGTAAATATTTCGTAACTGCCGTTGTAATCATTCCAGTTAGCATAATGCTTGGTACAATCGGCTTTTCATACGGAGTTTGGGATGCGTAATCATGCTGAATATATAATGGATTGGCATCATTCGTTAAACCTAAGTACAATAACAAATCTTTATCCTCAATTTTTTCAGTGATAGATAATTTCTCTCCTACTGTAATTTCATCCATTTTACGACCAATTTGAACTTTTTTCTTTAACATGTTACAACCCCCTCCGATTTTTTCACCTTATTATCCTACTAAAAGCGATACTTGATCCGAAATTTACTATGATGAGGGCAATGTATAGTATCAATCTATAGTTTCATTATAGGATACACCAAATGATAGCGTTTTCATATTATTTCAAAAAAACATTTGCATATATAGTAGAAAAAGATTCGGAGCCCCGAATCTTTTTCTACTTATATTTAATTATTAAACAAGAACCTTCATAACATTACGTACAGATTCCACAGAGCGATCTAGCGCTTCTTTTTCATCTGCAAGAAGTTCTAATTCAATAATTTTTTCAATTCCGTTACCACCTAAAATTACTGGTACCCCTAAGTAAAGGTCACTATAACCATATTCACCTTCAAGGTACGCAATAGCCGGTAATACACGGCGTTGATCTTTTAAGATTGCTTCTGTCATTTCAACTAAAGAAGCAGCTGGTGCATAATATGCACTACCGTTTCCTAATAAGCCTACAATCTCGCCGCCACCTTTACGGGTACGTTCTACAATTGCTTCTAAACGCTCTTTCGGAATTAACGTTTCTAACGGAATGCCACCTGCATAAGAATAACGTACAAGAGGTACCATATCGTCACCGTGTCCACCAAGAACAAATCCTGTAATGTCTTTCACAGAAAGATTCAATTCTTGTGCGATGAATGTACGGAAACGAGCTGTATCTAATACGCCCGATTGACCGATAACACGCTCTTTCGGGAATCCTGCTTCTTTAAATACAGAATATGTCATTGCATCAACTGGATTTGTTAATACAACAATAATTGCATTTGGTGAATGTTTTGCAATGTCGCGCGTAATACTTTTCATAATTTTAGAGTTTGTTGCTACTAAGTCATCACGGCTCATACCAGGCTTACGCGCAATACCTGCTGTAATTACGACAACGTCAGAATCAGCAGTATCTGCGTAATCAGATGTTCCAATAATGTTAGCATCAAAACCTTGTACTGGGCTCGCTTCTAACATATCTAACGCTTTCCCTTTTGTTGGATTTTCCAGTTGTGGAATGTCCACTAATACAACATCTGCAAGTTCTTTTTGTGCTAATAAGAATGCTGTTGTTGCTCCTGTAAATCCTGCACCGATGACTGAAACTTTCTTGCGTTTGATTGTCATAATTTACCCCCCGCTTTAATTATGCGTTTTTGATTATCGCTACATCCATGTTTTTAATAAGTTCATTAGCGAACTCAGAACATTTCACTTCTGTTGCACCTTCCATTAAGCGTGCGAAATCATAAGTTACTACTTTTGAAGCAATTGTTTTCTCAACAGAAGCAGTTACTAATTTCGCAGCTTCGTTCCATCCTAAGTGTTCTAATAATAATACACCAGAAAGAAGAACTGAAGATGGGTTTACTTTATCTAAACCTGCATATTTTGGAGCTGTACCATGTGTAGCTTCAAAGATAGCATGTCCAGTTACATAGTTAATGTTTGCACCAGGTGCAATACCAATTCCACCTACTTGTGCAGCAAGTGCATCAGAGATGTAGTCTCCGTTTAAGTTCATTGTTGCAACAACATCGAACTCACGTGGACGAGTTAAAATTTGTTGTAAGAAGATGTCTGCAATAGAATCTTTTACGATGATTTTTCCAGCCGCTTCAGCGTCTGCCATCGCTTTATTCGCTGCATCTTTACCATCTTTCTCAACGATACGATCATATTCAGCCCAAGTAAATACTTTGTCGCCGAATTCTTGTTCCGCTACTTCGTAACCCCAGTTTTTGAAAGCACCTTCTGTAAATTTCATAATGTTTCCTTTATGAACTAATGTAACAGAAGAGCGTTTTTCGTTGATTGCATATTGAATTGCAGCACGAACAAGACGCTTTGTCCCTTCTTCTGAGATCGGCTTAATACCAATACCAGATGTTTCTGGGAAGCGGATTTTATTAACACCCATTGCTTCTTTTAAGAAAGCAAGAACTTTTTCTGCTTCTGGAGATCCTTGTGCATATTCAATTCCAGCATAAATGTCTTCTGTATTTTCACGGAAAATCACCATATCAGTATCTTCCGGACGTTTTACAGGTGAAGGAACACCTTCAAAGTAACGAACTGGACGTAGACATACATATAAATCTAATTCTTGACGAAGTGCTACGTTTAGAGAACGAATACCACCGCCAACTGGAGTTGTAAGTGGACCTTTAATCGCGATTAAATACTCACGGATTAAATTTAAAGTTTCTTCTGGTAACCACTCGCCTGTTTGGTTGAATGCTTTTTCCCCTGCAAGCACTTCTTTCCAAACGATTTTCTTCTCACCATCATAAGCTTTTTCAACTGCTGCTTCTAGTACGCGAGATGCAGCTGCCCAAATATCAGGACCAATTCCATCTCCTTCGATAAATGGAATAATCGGATTGTTTGGTACATTCATAACACCATTAGTTACAGTAATTTTTTCACCTGTCGTCAATGTGATAACCCCCATGTTTGAAATTTCATATGTATGAAACTGAGGGAATAACCCCTCAGTTCAAACCGTTAGTCAAATTAAAATATTCTAATCATTACATCTTTCCGAAAAAATCAGACTTTTGAAAGCGTATTTTCACTATCGAAATAGTGTTTTTCGCTTATCGTTGTGCAATTGGAACGTACACTTGATGTGTTGGTCCATTATAGTCAGCACGCGGACGGATTAAACGGTTGTTTTCATATTGTTCTAGAATATGAGCTAACCAGCCTGACATACGGCTAATTGCAAAGATAGGTGTAAATAAGTCATGGTCAATTCCTAAACAATGGTATACAGAAGCTGAATAGAAATCAACATTTGGTGGAAGACCTTTTTCTTTTGTTACAATGTCTTCAATTTTGATAGACATATTATACCATTTGTCTTCTCCTAAAAGCACGCATAATCTCTTGGACATTTCACGTAAATGTTTTGCACGTGGATCACCTTGCTCATATACACGATGGCCAAAGCCCATGATTTTCACTTTATTTTGAAGAGCATTATGAATATATGATTCTACATTTTCTTCTTCGCCAATTTCAGTTAACATCTTCATTACATTTTCATTTGCCCCGCCGTGAAGAGGACCTTTTAACGCACCGATTGCTGCTGTAATACCAGAATATACATCTGAAAGTGTAGCTACACAAACGCGTGCAGTAAATGTAGAAGCGTTTAACTCATGATCTGCGTGAAGTACAAGTGCCTTATCAAAAGCTTCAATTTCAACTTCATTTGGTTCGCGATCATTTAACATGTACAAGAAGTTTGCAGCTAATGATAAATCATTTCTAGGCTCAACAACATCTAGCCCTTTACGAATTCTTGCATAAGCAGCAACTAAAGTTCCCACTTGAGCCTGTAATTTAACCGCTTTCAAATAATTGGACTTTTCATCCATAATTTCAGCGCTCTCATCGTATAATGATAGCATGGAAATTGCAGTTCGTAAAACCGACATCGGATGTGCGATTTTTAAATCTACTTGTTTCAAATATGTTAAAATCTCATCTGGCACTTTATAGTATTCCGATATAGTCCCTTTAAATTTCTCTAGTTCTTGTTCGTTAGGAAGCTTGCGATGCCATAATAAGTATACTACTTCTTCAAATGTAGCATTCTCCGCTAAATCATCAATATTATACCCAACATAAGTTAATGTATCATCAATAATAGAGCTCACAGATGATGTTGTTGCTACTACCCCTTCTAAACCTCGAATAACAGTCATGACATTCTCTCCTTTTCCTGAAAATTCTCCCAACCTTGCTCCTTATATCTATTTGCTTCCCTTTTGAATTATGAACGCCCGTTCACTCTTTAGGCAAGCAAAATGCACGATCATGCAAATTTGTTGCGATGTTCCCCTCTTATTGTCCATTGTTTACATGGAAAGCATGAGCGTGAATGTCTCCCCGAATCCTCACGCTCAAAACAACAAGTTAGTGAGGAAAATTAATTCCGAAGAGTTTTATGATAAAAACAACATAAAACAATATCATTATAAAATTGTTTTATGTTGTTTTTATTTTATCTGGTGTAAAGTCTCTGCTGTTATGTAACTTTTCAAAGTTTCTAATCCTATTATAAACAATTATCTGACTTTTGTGAACAGAAAGAATTCAAAATTTTTATATTACTATAAAATTCCTTATTTAAACATCTGTATAATACTCATAACTGCATAGGCAATTCCAGCCCCAATTAACGGACCTACAGCAACCCCATTAAATAAAGCAACCGCTATAATTGTCCCGAAAACGAGGGCAGTTGTAATATGAGGATCCGTCGTTAATAATTGCACGCCGCCTTTTGCTAACAAGGCAACCGCTACCCCTGAAGCTAAAGCAATCCATGCATAATACGATTTCGCTGCTTCTCCGAGTTGTTTAAAACCTATCTCCCCCGTCGCAATCGGGACGAGTACTGCTATTGTAATAACCGTAACACCGAGATTAATTCCTTTCGTTTGTAAATATGGAAAGACTTTATCTCCTAGAAACGTAAATTTCAATAAAAATAACACACCAATAGCTACAGTTAGCGATTGGTTTTTCGCAATAAGTCCTATAATAAGTAGTATGAATAAAAATAACGTTGACTGACTAATCATGTTTACACTTCCTTTCTGAAAATAATGAACTCATTTCCAAACAAAAATACCTTTAAACCTATCGTTATACATGCTATATCGATGCCTATTCAACATGAATCACTTCATTTTTTTATGTATTTTAAAATGATAACCTGAGACTTTCACCATCAAAATGGGAGCATGTATACATTTTTAAAAACGGTCGTCTCTCCTTTCTTTTCTAAAAAGAAACAGGTAAAATAAAAAGAAGAGAAAATGAAGTTTTTACCATATAGTAGAAGCATCAACACCAAGCTTTCACAGTCACTCACGTACTGAAAAAGCAGGAAAAATCCATCATTCCACTATAACATAAAGTGAAACTTTAATCAGTGGGGCACACTCGTTATAAGTTGAACGAATTAGGATAATCCAAATTGGAATGGGAGGTATACATCTTTGAATCGAAACTTACTATATATGATATTGCGACTCATATTTGTCATTGTAGCGACGGTAGCCGGGTTCTATGCATTACTATATATGTCAGGACTTATCTACCCTTTCATTATCGCTTTCGCATTTGCTTATTTGATTAATCCTGTCGTCAATTTCCTTAATCAAAAACTACAATTTCCTCGCGCACTCGCAGTACTCGTTAGCTTAATTCTCGTATTCGGAGCTATTGTCGGACTCGTTACATACCTTGTAACAGAGGCAATATCTGCCACAACATACTTACTACAACTTGTTACAGTAAAGTTTCCAGATATCGTTGCATTCGCTCAGCAATTTGCACTTAATCATATTATGCCTCTCTATGATGATTTAATTTCTAAATTTAATCATCTCGGGGAACCACAGCGCTATACGATTACACAAAACATTCAAAACCTAGGAACAGAAGCAACGACGCAAATGAAAGAACTTTTAACGGCTATTATAAGCGGATTAACAAATTTCATTAGTGCATTACCCACAACTTTAACTGTGCTTGTATTCGTTTTATTAGCTACTTTCTTCATTAGTTACGATTGGCATCGTCTTGCTCAGAAAGTAAGAAAATTTTTACCCAACCGTGTTCATGGCTATGGAAAAACGATTTTTGTCGATTTAAGAAAAGCTTTATTCGGTTTTGTTAAAGCGCAACTTACACTCGTATCTATGACAACTGTTATTGTACTAATCGGACTTTTAATATTACGCGTACCATACGCCATTACTATCGCGATTATTACAGGAGTTGTAGATTTACTCCCGTATTTAGGAACAGGAGCTGTATTCGTTCCTTGGGTTATATACGTATTTTTCACTGGCGACACTGCTTTCGCCATTGGTCTTCTCATTTTATACATCGTCGTGATTGTCCAAAGACAAATTATGGAGCCTAAAGTACTTTCTTCTAATATCGGCCTCGATCCATTAGCAACACTAATTGCTCTATTTGTCGGCTTTAAGCTCTTTGGCTTCTTAGGATTAATCATCGGTCCAGTCACCTTAGTACTACTTAATACATTGCACAAAGCTCGTGTATTCCATGATTTGTGGAAATATATTAAAGGCTCACCTTCAAAATAATAGTTTCTAATTCATACACAACAAAAAACTTACATGTAATCAGTGGGAAATTCCCACTGATTATTCCTTGCACTTATTTTTCACACTCATTACACACAACAAGAGAATTGCCCTAAAAAAGGATAATTCTCTTGTTTTTTGCATAAAAAACGTATATTTTGAGGTAATTTTACATATTTATTCTATTAATTTTATAATTATTACTTACATTTATTACTTTTTATGTAAATGAATAAATATACAAAAGTGCATAGAATTACACTTAAACTAATCATTTCACCGATCACTTTTAACATTTCCACATCAATTCATTCTTTTTATATACAAATCAAACTTGAGTTCAAAGAAATTATTCTAAAACAGACTCATTAAAAACTACTAACTCCTCAAATTACAGATTCACTCGAAAAATATACAACAAATCAAACTTTAACCTTTAGGAATTTCACCTGCACAATCACTAAATTTTAATTAACAGACCTTTAACCACCCCTCTCATCCTTTTATAGACAAAAAAATAGTGCTTAGATTGCTATAATCTAAGCACTATTTCTGTACAATAATAGTAGAGTTCTTTCTAAACTTCCATTCTATCCACTTCATAACAAACGGCTTCAATAACCCCCTCGTCATAGGGATAACAAAGATCAAACCTATTATATCCGTTACATATCCAGGAAGCACCAAAAGAACACCTCCTATAAAGATAAAAATACCATCTAGGACCGCTCCTCCTGGCATTTCTCCTCTATTCAACTTAGATTGAATCTCTCCAAGCACTTTAAAACCTTGCCTTTTCGCTAAATACACACCTACAACACCCGTAAATACAATCATAGCGAACGTAGACCATAAACCTATTACATGACTCGATCCAATTAAGACTGTAATCTCAATCGCCGGTATTAATATAAACAAGAATAGTAACCACTTCATAGTTCTACACTCCCCTCACATACTATCACTTTAAACGCCCTCACAACGTCCATATACACCATATAAAAGCCGAATGCACTTTCTTATCAAACTTCATAATAAACAGCTTTTAAAAGCAATTTCAGACGTCTTAAGCTAGTTTCACCTCATTTTTGTGTAAAAAAAAGAGAAGGACTCCGATCCTTCTCTCCGTATTACTTATAGCACTTCCGCATGTCCATTATAAACAATTCCGCGTGCTGCATCAACTGTTACTTCTTGGCCATTTTTTAAAGTTGCTGTTACGCCGTTTACACCAACGATAACAGGAATACCGATTGATACACCTACAACAGCAGCATGGCTTGTTAAGCCGCCTTCTTCTACAACTAGAGCAGCAGCTTTTTCGATTGCAGGAATCATATCTTTATCAGTGCTTGTTGTAACAAGGATATCACCTTCGTTTACGTTCGCTACAGCTTCAGCAGCTGTTTTTGCTACAACTACTTTACCCTTTGCAGCTTTACGACCGATTCCTTGTCCTTTAGCAACTTCTTCACCAACAACGTGGATTTTCATTAAGTTTGTTGTACCAGTTTCAGCAACTGGAACGCCAGCAGTGATTACTACAGTGTCTCCAAGTCCGATTAGACCTGCATCCATACCTGTTTGAATTGCTGTATCTAACATTTCGTCAGTTGAAGCTGCACGCTTCTCAGCCATAAATGCTTGTACACCCCAAACAAGTGCAAGACGACGTCCTACTTGCTCGTCAGATGTTACAGCTACGATTGGAGATTTTGGACGGTATTTAGAGATCATTTTCGCAGTATATCCACTTTCTGTTGGAGCTACGATTGCAGCTACATCAAGAGCAAGTGCTGTATGCGCAACAGATTGGCTAATTGCATCTGTAATTGTTGGAGTGAACTCTTTAATGCGTTTTTTGAACATATCTTCATATTGTAATGATTTTTCAACACGTACTGCAATGTTAGCCATCATTGTTACTGCTTCTACTGGGTATTGTCCAGCAGCTGTTTCACCTGAAAGCATGATTGCATCTGTACCATCGAAGATTGCGTTAGCTACGTCACTTGCTTCCGCACGAGTTGGACGTGGGTTACGTTGCATAGAATCTAACATTTGTGTTGCAGTAATAACTGGCTTACCTAACACGTTACATTTTTTGATTAGACGTTTTTGTACTAATGGTACTTCTTCTGGTGGAATTTCTACACCCATATCACCACGAGCTACCATTAAGCCGTCAGAAACTTCTAAGATTGAATCGATGTTGTCGATACCCTCTTGGTTTTCGATTTTTGGTACGATTTGGATGTATTGAGCGTTATGCTCTTCTAATAATTCACGGATTTCTAATACGTCAGCTGCTTTACGTACGAATGAAGCTGCGATGAAATCAACTTTTTGCTCGATACCGAAAAGGATATCTTTTACGTCTTTTTCAGTGATACCAGGAAGCTTAATGCTTACGTTTGGTACGTTAACACCTTTTTTATTTTTTACAGTTCCGCTGTTAAGAACTTTTGTACGGATGTTTCCGTCAGCTTTTTCGATTACTTCTAGTTCGATAAGACCGTCATCGATTAGAATGCGAGAACCCGGGTTTACATCGTCATAAAGACCAGCATAAGATACAGAGAACTTCTCTGCAGTACCTAATACTTGCTCAGTAGAAATAACAACTTCTGCACCTGTTACAAGCTCAGCTTGTCCGTCTACGAAGTCGTGAGTACGGATTTCTGGACCTTTTGTATCAAGTAAGATACCAACTGTTTTACCAGTTTTCTTTGAAGCTTCACGAATGTTTTTAATACGAGCTCCATGCTCTTCATGGCTACCATGAGAGAAGTTTAAACGAGCAACGTTCATACCTGCTTCGATTAATTGCTCTAATTTTTCAATACTTTCACTAGCAGGACCTATAGTACATACAATTTTAGTTTTACGCATATTGCACCTCCGAAAATTATGAAACCGTTCCCAAATATCCGACATTACGCCGATTAGATGGATAATTCTTTAGATAATTGATACATATCTTTATCGATTGTATGCTTTTGAGCTAACGCTTCGATAATGTCATGATCAACAAGTTTGTTATCTTGAATACCTACACAACGTCCACCTTTACCAGCAATTAATAATTCAACTGCTCTTGCGCCAAGACGACTTGCTAATACACGGTCTTGTGCACTTGGTGATCCACCACGTTGTACGTGACCTAATACAGTTACGCGAGTATCAAAGTTTGTTGCTTCTTCAATGTGCTTACCGATATCAATTGCACTTCCAACACCTTCAGCGACAACGATAATACTGTGTTTTTTACCACGTTCACTACCGCGCTTCAGACGAGCGATAACATCTTCCATGTCATACTCTTCTTCTGGAATTAAGATTGTTTCCGCACCATCAGCTAAACCAGCCCATAATGCGATATCACCAGCGTGACGTCCCATTACTTCGATAACATATGTACGTTCATGAGATGTAGCTGTGTCACGAATTTTATCAATTGCATCAATAACAGTGTTTAAAGCTGTATCGAAACCAATTGTGAAGTCTGTTCCAGGGATATCATTATCGATTGTACCTGGTACACCAACACATGGGAATCCTTGTTCAGTTAATTTTTTAGCGCCTTGGTAAGAACCATCTCCACCAATAACAACAAGTCCTTCGATACCGTGTTTCTTTAATTGCTCGATACCTTTTAGTCGTACTTCTGGGTCTTTAAACTCAGGACATCTTGCTGTATATAATTTTGTACCACCGCGGTGGATAATATCGCCAACAGAACCAAGTTCTAATTTTTCAATATGACCAGAAATTAATCCAGCGTATCCATGGTAAATACCATATACTTCAATATCATGGAAAATCGCTTTACGAACAACTGCACGAATGGCAGCATTCATACCAGGTGAATCTCCACCACTTGTTAATACACCAATACGTTTCATTTGTACTCACCTCATAAAGATTATTTGCCTTATAATAAAATAACACGAAAAAATATAAAAATACAATGGAGAAGATGTGTCTTTTCATAATAAAAACGTGCATTCGCGAAGTGGAACGCACGCTTTTCTTATTTTATCCAAATGGAAGCGTTTGAAAACGAAACTTGCCCAATTTTCATATATTTTTCATAACGTTTTTCGATTAATTCATCTTTCGAAATTCCGTTTAATTGTTCAAAAGTTTTTCCAAGCATTAAATCTATATTTTCTGACTGTTTCAAAATATTACGGTGCGCTCCACCTTTTGTCTCTGGAATAATTTCATCGATTACACCTAATTCTTTCAAATCTGCTGCTGTAATTTTCATCGCTTCTGCAGCTTCCTTCGCTTTTCCTGCATCTTTCCAAAGAATTGCCGCTGCACCCTCTGGTGTAATAACAGAATAAGTGGAATTTTCTAGCATATGAATGTAATCCCCTACTCCAAGACCTAGCGCGCCACCACTACCACCTTCGCCGATAACGATACAAATAACAGGTACTGTTAATCCTGCCATTTCAAATAAATTGCGGGCGATAGCTTCACTTTGACCACGTTCTTCAGCAGCTTTACCAGGATAAGCTCCTTTCGTATCAATAAAGCAAATAATGGGACGATTAAACTTCTCCGCCTGCTTCATTAAACGTAATGCTTTTCGATATCCTTCTGGATGAGGCATTCCAAAATTACGGCGAATATTTTCTTTTGTATCTTTTCCGCGTTGATGCCCAATTACAGTTACAGGCATCCCTTTATACTTCGCAATGCCGCCGACAATCGCTGCATCATCGCCAAATAGACGATCTCCATGACATTCAAAAAAATCAGTAAATAAGTGCTCAATATAATCGAGCGTTGTCGGTCGTTCCGCATGACGAGCAATTTGAACACGGTCCCATACTTTCATATTGCCGTATATATCTTCCTCTAAATTTTCTAGCTTTTCTTCCAAAATACGAATCTCCTCACTGAAGTCCATCTGGCTGTTTTTCGTATAGTCTTTCAGTTCACGAATCTTATTTCTTAGCTCAACAACTGGTTTCTCAAATTCTAGCTCTGCCATACAGCCATTCCCCCTCCTTGATGAACTTCCAAAATCTTGCGAAGCGATTCTCTCATATCATCACGATGTACCACCGCATCTAATTGACCATGTTCTAATAAGAATTCTGCCGTTTGGAAATCTTCCGGTAGTTTCTCACGCACGGTTTGTTCAATTACACGTCTACCAGCAAATCCGATCAGTGCCCCTGGTTCTGCAAGATTATAATCACCAAGTGAAGCGAAACTCGCTGAAACCCCGCCCGTCGTCGGATGAGTCATAACAGAAATAAATAATCCTCCTGCATTACTATGCTTTTTCAAAGCTACGCTTGTTTTTGCCATTTGCATTAAACTTAATATCCCTTCTTGCATACGGGCACCACCCGAAGCAGTAAAGATAATAAATGGAACTTGTAAGTCGTATGCCTTTTCAACCGCACGGGCAATTTTTTCTCCTACAACAGAGCCCATGCTCCCCATTCGAAAACGAGAATCCATTACTGCAACAACAACAAGCATGTCATCAATTGTTCCTTCACCAGTTACAACCGCTTCGTTTAATTCAGTCTTCTTACGATCGCTCTCTAGTTTCTCTTCATACCCTGGAAACTCGAGTGGATTTAACGAAACCATTTCTTTGTCATACTCACGGAATGACCCCTCGTCCAATATACTATCAAGACGTTCCCATGCATTCATAGGATGATGATATCCACAATTCACACATACTTTTAAATTTTTTAGAAGCTCTTTCGTATACATGATTTTTTTACATTTCGGACATTTTGTCATAACGCCATCTGGTACGTCTTTTCGTACTTGTTCTGAAGGTATTGCAGCGTACTTTTTCTTTTTCACGAATAAATCTCTTAGCACAATTTGACCCCCTTCGTTGAGAGCTAAGGTTAGCGTAAGAAGAAAATTGGGCTAACACCAAAGTTTGATGTTAGCCTTATCTTCTCAATCTGTCTAATAACCTCACTCTTTACGTTTAACTTTAACCGCTACGCGATAGAATGTTTGTCATAACGTGTCATGGTCATTTCGACAAATTTTATACATTACGAGTGAAACTGTATATTCTCTACTAATTCATCGTAAATTTTTAGTGCATCATTTTCTTGTTTTTCTTCCAAAGTAGCGTAAAGCTTTCTATACATATCGATAGAATCTCCTGAAACTTTACAAGAAAGAGTTGCTACGTAATCATTTACGATCATCCAAATGCGATATAGTAAATAATTATCGACTTGTTCAATAAGTGTTTTAAAGAACGTTTGATGAAGCATAGGAATTGAGTTTTCATTTTCTTCAAGCACTTGATGTAATTTGCTTAGCACTTTAGAAAACGTTTCTTTCGGTAAATTACATACAATTCGAATCATATCTTTCTCAAGCAATCGTTTCGTTTGTAATAAATCACGAATTGTTTTCTCATCTTGCAGCAAGAACGGAGCAATTAATTGTACAAGACCGTTATCGTAAAAGTTTCGAATAAACGTCCCTTCACCACGTCTCGTTTCAATTAATCCTACTAGTTCTAAAGCACGCAATGCCTCTCTTACAGAAGAACGCCCTACATTTAAACGTGAACTTAACTCACGCTCAGACGGCAAACGATCTCCCGCTACCAATCCATCTTCTTCCATAATGGAACGGATTTTCTTTACAATTTCGAGATATACTTTTGTATTTGATGATGTCAATGGAAATTCCTCGCTTATTCTTTACCAATCAGCGCTAATTGTTTTGTTTTCTCAGCAACTTCATTTGGATCTACCTGACGGCGAGCTACTCCTGTCTCCATTGCAGCTTTCGCAACGTAAGCTGCTACTTGAGGCGCTACACGCGCGTCAAACGGTGCCGGAATGATATAGTCTGCATTTAACTCATCTTCTGCTACAAGCTCAGCAATAGCTTGTACAGCTGCCATCTTCATTTCTTCGTTAATTTGTGTCGCATGTACGTCAAGTGCACCGCGGAAAATACCAGGGAACGCTAGTACATTATTTACTTGGTTTGCGAAGTCAGAACGACCTGTTCCAACAACAGCTGCGCCCGCTGCTTTTGCCAATTCTGGCATAATTTCTGGAACTGGATTCGCCATTGCAAAAATAATTGCATCGTCATTCATTGTACGAACCATTTCTTCTGTTAATGCACCTTCTGCAGATACACCAATGAATACGTCCGCACCTTGTACAACATCAGCTAAAGAACCTTCGATACGATTCTTATTTGTATATTTTGCAACTTCATCCTTCACCGGATTCATACCTGTAGGACGACCTTCATAGATTGCCCCTTTACGGTCACACATAATAATGTCGCGTACACCATAGCGATATAAAAGTTTAATAATTGCAATACCTGCTGCACCTGCGCCATTTGCGACAACTTTAATGTCAGACATTTTCTTTCCAACTAGTTTTAGCGCGTTCACAAGACCTGCTACTGTTACGATAGCTGTTCCGTGTTGATCATCATGGAAGATAGGAATATTTGTTTCTTTTTTCAAACGTTCTTCAATAATGAAGCAGTTTGGTGCTGCGATATCCTCTAAGTTAACGCCGCCAAAAGTTGGCTCCATTAATTTTACAGTTTCAACAATTTTATCTACATCGTTTGTATTTAAGGCAATTGGGAATGCATCTACACCAGCAAAGCTCTTGAACAATACAGCTTTACCTTCCATTACTGGAAGAGATGCTTCAGGTCCAATGTTACCAAGACCAAGTACAGCCGTTCCATCAGTCACAACTGCTACCATATTTCCCTTCATCGTATATTCATATACCTTACTTTTATCGTCATAAATTTCCTTACAAGGTTCTGCAACCCCTGGAGAATATGCAAGACTTAAATCTTTTGCATTTTCTACTTTTACTTTTGATACAGTTTCTAATTTTCCTTGATGCACTTTATGCATGTGAAGTGCTTCTTCACGAAGTGTTGACAAACTATCCACTCTCCTCAAATTATTCTTGCTGATATCAATTTCTCCAAGTGGTCTGACCACGAACACTACTACTATAATAATCGAAGTGTAGGGAAATTGTCCATTATATTTTCACAACTACATTTTCTTCCCCGACAATTTCACGAAGTGCTCCTAAACATTCTTCACTTGGATGGATCGATAAACTCCGAGATAATTGTACCATTTTATGTTCCTTTTCATAATAAATTAGTACTTTCGCAAAACCCGAATAGTCAAACAATATTTTAGTAACCTGATTTAACAGCTTTTTTTCATATTGAGACGGCAATTTCACGTAAACTGATGCGTCTTTCTTTTCTTCATACACATCCATTTCTTCTAACGGATATAGCCCATTTACTATCCATTGCAACTTATGATTTCTAAGCTCAATCATGCCATCAACTAAAACAATTGCTCCTTCTTGTAACCTATCTGAGAAATGTATATACGTCTCGGGGAAAAGAACTGCTTCCATTTCATCATTTTGATCACAAAAGGTAATAAACGCCATCTTCTGCAACTTTTTCGTACGAATCACTCTTACGCTTGTTATATACACGATAGCTCTTTGTACCTTTTTCTTATGCCGCATCGCCTGAGCGAGAGATGGAATTTCTAATTCTTTCGCTAACTTCACATACTGCGCTGTCGGATAGCTCGATAAATAAAAACCTAGTGCTTCCTTTTCTTTATTTAACTGTTCAATAAAAGAAAGCTCTTCTCCTTGTACGTATTTTGATTTTGGAACAGCATCTCCTAAATCACGTGCAAGATTTGCGTATTCTACCGCCCCTTTAAGACTTTTCCACAAATTCGTTCTCGAAACACCAAAATCGTCAAAACATCCAGACCAGACAAACGCCTCTAAATTTCGCTCTGTCACAAATTTTGATGGCATGCGAAGACAAAATTCAAATAAATCTTCAAACATTTTTTTCTCTCGTTCTTCGAGTAATGCTGTCACTGTAGCCATTCCGATGTTTCGAATGGAAAGTAGACTGTAACGTATTGCATTGCCTTCTATTTGGAAATTATAACCACTTTTCTGAAGAGATGGCGGCAAAACATGAAAACCTTTTCGCTTCGTTTCTCGTATATACTGCACAATCTTATCTTCATTTCCAATTGCACTCGATAATAGTGCCGTCATAAATTCCAGCGTATAATTCGCTTTTAAGTAGGCAAGCTGATATCCAATCATACTGTAGGCTACTGCGTGACTTCGGTTAAAACCGTAATTCGCAAATCTTACAATTAAATCGTAAATTTTCTCAGCAGATGTCTCGTCATAACCATTTTGTAAACAACCTTGTACAAAATGCTTACGTTCCTGATCCAAAATATCACGATTTTTTTTACTCACTGCACGGCGTAATAAATCTGCTTCTCCAAGCGAGAATCCCGCTAACTTTGACGCAATTTGCATAATTTGTTCTTGGTATACAATTACACCGTATGTTCTTTCTAGAATTGGCTTTAAGTCCGGATGTAAATATTCAATTTTTCTTTTTCCGTGCTTTGATTCAATAAAGGTCGGAATTTGTTCCATCGGTCCTGGTCTATATAACGAGTTAACAGCGACAATATCTTCAAATTCATTCGGTTTTAACCCGCGAAGTACATTTCGCATACCACCTGATTCAAGCTGGAATACACCTGTTGTATCCCCTTTACCTAACAATTGAAACGTCTTTTCATCTTGAAGTGGTAAATTTCTTATATCGATTTGTGTCCCCGTCTTTTTCACGATAAACTTTATAATATTTTCGAGTAACGTTAAATTACGTAATCCTAAAAAGTCCATCTTGAGCAAACCAAGCTCTTCTAATACATCAGCTGGGTATTGCGTAACATACACATCGTTATGCCCTTCTTGAATTGCAACACTTCCGGTTAACGGCTCTTGGCTCATAATAACGCCAGCTGCATGAATAGACGTATGGCGCGGTAAGCCTTCTACACGCTTTGCAATTTCAAACACACGCTCATGCAGAAGGTTTCCTTGTATAAACTCACGGAGTGATTGCGATTCCTCATATGCATCTTTTAACGTTATACCGAGCTTTGATGGGATAAGTTTTGAGAATATGTCAATATCTCGCGGTGGAAGCCCCATTACACGCGCAATATCTCTAATTGCTGCTTTCGCTGCCAATGTTCCGAACGTTACAATTTGAGCAACACGAAGCTGACCATATTTATCTTTCACATATCGAATCATCTCATCGCGTCTTATATCCGGAAAATCAATATCAATATCTGGAAGCGTCACACGTTCAGGGTTTAAAAATCTTTCAAATAATAGATCGTATTCAATTGGATCAATATCTGTAATTTCTAATACGTAAGAAACGAGTGAGCCAGCCGCGGACCCACGGCCTGGTCCTGTTAAAATATGATTTTCATGCGCGTACTTCATAAAATCCCAAACAATAAGGAAATAATCACTAAACCCCATACTAGAAATCACGTTTAATTCATGATTCAAACGCTTTATATGTACTTCTTTCGGCGTACCATAACGTTTCTGCAATCCTTCTTCACAAACGCGGCGTAAATACATATCATTCGTCTCATTAGCTGGAACAGGGAATTTCGGTAATTGATTTACATGAAACGGTATTTCTACTTTGCAACGTTCTGCAATTGCTACTGTGTTATAAATCGCTTCTTCTACGTGAGAAAATAGTGCTTCCATTTCATCTGATGATTTTAAATAATATTGATCTGTTTTCAGCCTCGGCCTATCTGGATCCGTCATTTTCGTTCCACTTTCAACAGATAATAAGCATTCATGAACAAGTGCGTCACTTTGATTGATGTAGCGTACATCGTTTGTTGCAACGACTGGAACATGTATCCTACTCATAAATTCAGGTAATTTCTCTTGCAGAAGCAGTTCATCTTGAATTGCATGATGCTGTAAACTCATATAAAAATTGCCGAACATATTTTGATATGCACGAGCTACTTCTTCAGCCTGACTCTCTTTGTCTTCTAATAATAATTGTTCAATTTCCCCATCTTTACCTGGTGAAATGGCAATTAATCCTTTCGCATAATGGGCAAGCCACTTTTTCGGAATACCTTCTTTTGACTTCGTCATAATGCTACTAGAAATCTTTAATAAATTTTGATACCCGATTTCATTTTCCGCAAGTAAAACAAGCGGATAAGATTTTTCTTCTTCTTCACTAAAAATAGAAGCTGTTAAGCCGATGATAGGATGTATGCCATATTTCTTACACGCTTTATAAAACGGAATAACGCCATACATAACATTTTCATCCGTAATAGCAAGTGATGAAAAACCAAGCTCTTTCGCCCTGACTACAAGCTCATCAATTTTACAAGCACTTTTTAATAAACTAAAAACGGTTTGACATTGTAAATGCACAAACTTCACTGTTGTACCCTCTCTTTACCTATTTGACTACTTTTATTATAGGTGAAGAGGAAAGCGGAAATCAAAACATACTTCTTACACTTTGTCCATATATATGAAGAAGAAAGGGGAATGACGATGGATGTAAGAGAACATACTTTTTTCTCTCTGCTTATTATTAGTTACTTTATTGCCTTTGGGGTTATACTTGGTGGTTCATTAATTGGTGGATTTGGTGCATTTCTTATCGGAAAACCAACTCTAACTTACATTAATCAATTCGCCCAAAATTTAAGAATTTGGGCACTCGTTGCAGCGATTGGCGGAACATTTGATACTTTTTATAGCTTTGAAAGAAGTTTCTTTGGCGGAGATATGAAAGATATCGTAAAACAAATTCTCCTTATTTTTTTCGCAACGGGTGGTATGCAAACGGGTCTTATTATTATTAAATGGCTAACGCAGGAACATGTATGAGAGTACCAAGTGCCAATACAGCAAAAAGATGGTATTTAGTTTTAGCTGGTGCTGCTGTTGGAGGCGTGTTGAGCTGGTTTATCTTTTTGTACATATACGGTGTTTTTCAAGAAGAACAAGCTAGTAAAATAGCAGAACAAAGAGAAATTATAGAAAAACAAGAAGCAAAGCTCCACGTCCTTCTCGAAGATCAAGAAAAATTGAATACTGAAAATAAACGGCTCTTAACCATTCAAGAGATTAAAATAAAACTTATAAATCGAGAAAAATACGATTTAGACAACCTTACACTTGAAAATATGACCACATCTATCCATAATGACCTCCAACATCTTTTAACGAAAAACATTCAAAGTATAGCCAAAAATAAAGACCTACTCAAAAAGGTAATTGAAAACAAAACGTACAAACATTACGATCGGCTATACCGTTTCAAAGTCGATACGATATCTTTTGATACAGTGCTTGAAATTAGTATTACGATAGAGAAAGAAAAATAAAGAAGGAGGGCTTTAGCGCCGCTCCTTCTTTTTGTTCTACTATATAATCTCTTATCTACACAGCTCACGTAAATCAGCAAAAAGACGATCCGCTTCTTCCCAAGAAGATGCTTTTGCACCAGAAGCCATCGGATGCCCTCCGCCATTATATTGCATTGCTAATTTATTTATTACTGGTCCTTTTGAGCGAAGACGAACACGAATCACATCGTCTTCCTCTAAAAATAGAACCCACGCCTTTAATCCATCAATATTACCAAGTGCTCCAACAACGCCTGATGCCTCAGAAGGAAGTACATCAAACTTTTCTAATACTTCTTTCGTTAATTTAATGTAAGCTGCTCCTTCTTCTACCATCGTAAAGTTTTGTAAAATATAGCCGTTTAAACGAGCAATCTTTTCTTTCGTCTTATACATTTCGTTGTATAAATCTGTGAATTTCACATCCATATCAACAAGCTCACTCACGTAACGAAGTGTTTTCGCTGTTGTATTCGGGAATAAGAAACGACCTGTATCCCCAACAATACCCGCTAAAATAAGACGAGCTGCTTCTTTTGTTATCCGTAATCCTTTATCTTTTCCATACGTATAAAACTCATAAATCATTTCACTTGTAGAACTTGCTGTCGTATCTACCCACGTAATATCTCCGTATGGATCTTCATTCGGATGATGGTCAATTTTAATTAACATCTTCCCTTTTGCATAGCGTTGATCATCAACACGTTCTTGGTTCGCAGTATCACATACGATAACAAGTGCATTTTCATATACACTATCCTCAATATCATCCATTACTCGTAAATATGCTAGGGACGGTTCATTATACCCAACCGTATAAATATTTTTCTCTGGAAACGATTCTTGTAGAATTGTACCAAGACCGCCCTGTGAACCTAACGCATCTGGATCTGGACGCACATGACGGTGAATAATAATTGTATCAAACTCTTTAATGGCTCTTAAAATTTGCTCATGCATATGTATAATCTCCTTTTTACTCATCTTCTTCACTTTATCTTTCATTATAACGGAAAGTATTTCATACATGCGAACAATTGCTTTATAATAAAAGTTAGAAAGTTTAGATATTTCATTTTTCTCCACTATTATTTTTCATAAAACGATGGGAGTGTGCATTATGCCAGTATTAGTCTTCTTTATTATCGTCTCATTTATGTTGTATCTCTTCTACAAAACAAAATACTTTCGTACAAACCGCCCAATGGAGAAAGGTTGGCTCTCTGGAAAATCCGCAATGGCACTCGGTTCATTCGTCTTATTCTTCGGGATAAACCAATTCTTTTTAGAACTTTCAACCGCTCGTATTATCGTTGGTATTTTATTTGTTCTATTTGGTAGTGCAAGTGTATTTAATGGATTTCGCCAATATAAACATTTCTTACCATTGGCAGTTGAAGAGGCTGAATCTTATGAAGCAACATAAAAAAGCATCAATATTGTGATGCTTTTTTACGTCCTCTAACTTTTAAAATCATATATGCAACAAAAGCAGAAGGGATATTGAATGGGTTGCCTTGCACATGAAGGTGTAATTGTTCTTCCCCAAAAGACATTTTTTCATATAGCTCTCGCTGAGATAATCCTGTTTTTTTCTTTTTTTCATGCAAACCTTGTAAGTATAAATATTGAATCGGTATCATCACAAGAAAGTAAAATAGTGCGATACTACCAAAAAAGAGTACTGTTGATGACATAATGCATACCACCTTCCAGAAATCCATTTTCTTACAATTCAATTATAACATAGTCTAGAATCTAAATGAATTAATATTCTGTTTTTTCATCAAGCGATTGTCTCTCCACATAATTCCTCTTCCACATACCGAATATATCGGCGAATAAAATTCCCAGGATTCTTTTTAATAGGTTCAATATCAAGTCTTAATGGAATTTTCCCTGCCATATAGAAGATTCTTGAGGCAGTCCCAAGTCGAATAGATGCTTCCGAAATACATATCCTTCTATTTTTTCACTTCTCTACCTGAACTCTTGCGTAGCTTAAATAATAATTTCAAAACCAAATAAAACAAAATAAAATTAACAAAAAAGCCTAATGGATTAAAAGAAATTTCCCATCCACCATAATAAATGAAATTTTCTGCTGGTATACCAAAGTACAGAAAATCACTCTTCTTTTCTCCAATTATAGGAATAACGGAACAAATAATAGCAAAAACCAAACTTACCACATACAATTTCTTTTTATTTGCATCCATTCTTCTATGTGTTAACACATGAAAAGTTATTGCAAATACTACCCCCAAAAAGAGAACTATTACTCCCATGCGACACCTCCACAATTATTGTTCAAGCATCTTCAAGTGATTGCGTGTCCCTATCTTATAAATATGAAACAGAACGTGATGAACACTCCCCCACTTAGCGAAGCTTGAAGTGGGGGTTTCTAACGTTTCGACCTAACGGACGATTAACGTCAGGGGAGTTAACACATTAGCGAGCTTTTTCACGCCTAACCCCTCTATCCCATTTGTCCATGCATTTGGGATTACTTTTCGTAAAATGTTAGCCGCAGCATTTACATCTGCATTAATTAAAGTTTTATTTGCTGAACGATATATGCCGCGCTTTATTCGTTTTCCTGAAAAAGTTGTATTTTGGTCATTTTCTCCATACGTTGGAATGAAGTCGTTATCCAGAAAACTTGCTTTCGATGTATATGATTCTTCAATTACAACAACTTGAATGCCTACAGCATTTGCTTTGTATGTAATCATTTGAATCAGTAAATTATGTGGGATATGACAAAACGATTGGTTATTTCTTTTTCCCATATGCGTTTCTTGTTTCCAACTTTTGTTTTGACCAATAACGACTTTACAAACTTCTTCTTCTTGAGCTAGTTTTACGATATGGTGACTAACTTTATGGAAGACGTCTTTTATTTTCAAGTAACGTTTTTGATGAAGTTTTTGTATCCTTTTAGAAGTAAAGGGTCCTTCATTCGTTTGTTTTCCATTTCTAAGAATGCTTGTAAAATGACTCTTCATTTTGTTGTAATATTGATTTATGCTTTTGACATGTTTGCCCTTAACAAGGACAGGTTTCATACCTGTGTTTGTTACGATGGTTGCAAGGTTATCAATCCCTAAATCAATACTCATATAACGAGCATTCTCTTCAATCATTTGTTGTTCAGAAGGAACATCAATTACCAATTCCACTACATATTCATTGTATTTTGGAATAACACGAACTTGTTTCAGTTTACCTTCAGTGAAACCTAGTTTCCCAATATTTAATTGTAATTTCGTCTTTGGAAACTTTAAAAATCTACCGTTTTTAATGATACAATCTTGATTTGTATACAGAATCTCTTTTTCAGAAGAACGAATATACTTTGGAATCCTAGGCGTTCCAGCATATTTGTTTGGATTCTTTTTATAGTCTTTTAAACTAGCAAAAAAAGATTTCCAATTTTGGAACAAACCTTTCATGATTGACTGGCTACATTGCGTAGGCAAAGCTCGATAATCATTTTGAATCATAGCCTTAAATAGTGCATCTAGAAAGTTGTAATCTACATAAGGTTTTTCAAAATTAGGTTCTGAAAACAAATTACATGTAATCTCTTTCTGTTCTTCTTTAGGCTTTAATTTCTCTTTTTCCAATTTCTTCTGATAGGCAAGACGTTGTGTGTCATTCATCTTACCAATATTTTTATGAATATTGTCCAGAACTTCTTTTTGCAAAGGCTGCAACTCTTTTTCTTGTGTTAATCCAGTGTACACCTGGCGTATATAAAAGTTTGTGGTGTTGTACATATTCTTAGCGTTATGACAAGATTCTTGAAAATAAGAATACATACGATGCCCTTTTTTAATCCAAATTTGAAGAGTTTTATAGCTTGATGGATTTTTCTTTGTCATTTTATTCACCTCCTTGTTAAGGATATTATAGCAAAAAGAGAACGTACGTTTCCTGTTTTTTTCTTGAAAATAAAATATTTCTTTCGATTCACCCCACCACCTTCACTTACGTTTAGAGGCGGGAGTCCTCTCGAAAGGCGTGATAGATTCAGTTGCTAACTAAATTTTAAAAGTCCCTACTATAGCGTTCTAAAAAAAATGGAACAAACCAAAGCGGCTTGCTCCATCTTTTTATTTATCAATTAACTGCACCATAAGTAGTGCTTTTCCAACAACATTACCCTCATGATGTACTTCTACATCAACTTTACCAAATTTACGTCCAATTTCTAATACTTTCGGATGAACCGATACAACATTGTCAATTTGAACTGGTTTTACGAAATAAATTGTTAAGTTCTCAACAATTAAATCACTCTTCTTTTGCGCACGAATAACGCGATTCGTTGCTTCCGTCACAATCGTTGCAAATACACCGTAAGATAACGTTCCAATTGAATTCGTCATTTGTGGCGTCACTGAAAATTGATATAAATGTTCATTTTTCGCTTCTTTCGGCGTCATGAATTGATTCGTAACAATATCATCAATTGTTTCACCGACTTGTGGTTGACGCTGAATCATTTGCAACGCCTGAAGTACATCTTGACGGCTAATAATACCTTGCAGTTTATTTCCTTCATCAACAACAGGAAGTAACTCAATACCTTCCCACACCATCATACGGGCCGCAGCTGCGACAGACATTTTTCCATTTACCGTAATTGGATGCTTTGTCATTACTTTATCAATCGGTGTTTCTTTCGCAACACCAATCATATCTTTTGAAGTTACAATACCTAATACCTTTTTATTCTCATCAACAATCGGATACCTTCCGTGCATCGTCTCTTCGTTATACGCATGCCATTGTTGCACTGTATCATTTGGTTTTAAATATAGTGTCTCTTCAATTGGCGTTAAAATATCTTCAACGAGTACAATTTCTTTCTTAATAAGCTGATCGTAAATCGCACGGTTAATTAACGTTGCAACTGTAAATGTATCGTAACCACTTGAAATAATCGGCAGTTTTAATTCATCTGCTAATTTCTTCACATGATCTTCCGTATCAAATCCGCCCGTAATTAACACCGCAGCTCCGGCTTCTAGCGCTAATTGATGTGCGTTCGTACGGTTACCGATAATCAGTAAGTTTCCTGCTTCTGTATAGCGCATCATCGCTTCTAATTTCATTGCTCCGATTACGAATTTATTTAACGTTTTATGTAGTCCTTCTCTGCCCCCAAGTACTTGACCATCGACAATGTTAACGACTTCTGCGTATGTCAGTTTTTCAATATTTTCTTTCTTCTTTTGTTCAATTCGAATTGTTCCGACACGTTCAATCGTACTAACATATCCTTTATTTTCTGCATCTTTAATTGCACGGTAAGCTGTCCCTTCACTTACGCTCAAATCTTTCGCAATTTGCCTTACAGAAATTTTATGGCCTACTGGCAGGCTATTAATATGTTCTAAAATTTGGTTATGCTTGGTAGCCAAATGGTTTCACCATACTTTCTTTTCCCTAAATTCTTCATGTGTTGTATTTTCAGTATACTATATTTTCAAAACTGTTACACTCTCTCTTTGTATATCTGTACTATTTTTTTTATAACAAAATACGCCTTACATTACACTGCTTCTTCCATTACAACAATGTAATGGTATTGTCATCTCGTTCGATAGTTTGTCCAACCACTTCCATATACAATGAAGACAAGAAATGAAACAAAGGAGCGAATACATGATGAAAAAATTATTAGAAGTTGTAGGTGCTGTATTTTTAGCTTTCGTAGACGGGAAAAAAGTTGCAATGGAATTAAATGAAACACCTGAACAGCCACTTCCGAAAAGAAAAGAATCATCAAAACAAGTACAACCCTTAAAAGCTATCCTACACACGTAAAAAACCCTTCACTTGTCTTTTTCAAATGAAGGGTTTCTTTTCTATAGTGTAATACTTTCTCCAGCTTCTAATACTTTCCCTGTACAATTTTGTAGCTTTTCTACAAATTGATATGGATCTTGTTCAATTACCGGGAACGTATTGTAATGCATCGGCACAACTGTTTTCGCCTGAATCCATTTTGCTGCTAAAACAGCATCTTCTGGCCCCATTGTGAAGTTATCACCAATTGGTAAAAATGCTACATCAATGTTATTTAATTCCCCAATTAATTTCATATCAGAGAATAGAGCAGTATCTCCTGCATGGTACACAGTTTTCTCTTCTGCTGTAAATAAAATACCTGCTGGCATACCTGTATATGTAATCGTCTTATTTTCTTCATCAATATAACTAGAACCGTGGAATGCTTGTGTAAACTTCACTTTTCCGAAGTCAAATTCATGGGAACCACCAATATGCATCGGATGTGTATTTACACCTTGCCAACTTAAAAATGTCGCTAGTTCAAATGGTGCCACAACAACTGCATTATTTTTCTTCGCAAGCTCTACTGTATCTCCAACATGATCGCCATGTCCATGCGATAAAAGAATCGCATCTACTTTCACATCTTCAGCCTTTAAATCTGTTTTCGGATTTCCCGTTAAAAACGGATCAATTAAGATCACTTTTCCATTCGTTTCAATCTTTACAACTGAATGCCCATGATAAGATACTTTCATTATTACATTCCTCCTCTATTCACATTCTCACTTTTTATTCTACATGATTTTTCAATTCCCTGTCTTTTCTAACATCGATTTACTTGTCATAACGCTTTCCTACGATGTAAAGTTATATTTGTAATTAAATATTTCGGGGGTGCCAATCGATGAATGCTAGATTAGAAAATTTAATGCAATGGCTAAAAGAAAAAAACGTAGAAGCTGCGTTCTTAACTTCTACACCGAACGTCTTCTACATGACAAACTTCCACTGTGAACCACACGAAAGACTTCTTGGTATGTTTGTATTCCAAGAAAAAGAGCCTATTTTAATTTGCCCTAAAATGGAAGAAGGCCAAGCACGTAACGCTGGCTGGGCACATGAGATTATCGGATTTACTGATACTGACAGACCATGGGATATGATTGCAAAAGCAATTAAAGACCGCGGCATCAATGCAAACGCGGTTGCGATTGAAAAAGAACATTTAAACGTAGAGCGCTACGAAGAATTAACAACACTATTCCCAAATGCCTCTTTCAAATCAGCTGAAGAAAAAGTTCGTGAACTTCGTTTAATTAAAGATGAAAAAGAACTTTCTATTTTACGCGAAGCAGCTAAAATGGCGGACTATGCTGTTGAAGTTGGTGTAAATGCAATTAAAGAAGATCGTAGCGAGCTAGAAGTATTAGCAATTATCGAACACGAATTAAAAACAAAAGGTATACATAAAATGTCATTTGATACGATGGTATTAGCAGGTGCAAACTCTGCTCTTCCACACGGTATTCCAGGTGCAAACAAAATGAAACGCGGCGATTTCGTACTATTTGATTTAGGCGTAATCATTGATGGTTATTGCTCTGACATTACACGTACAGTAGCATTCGGTGATATTTCTGAAGAACAAACTCGTATTTATAACACTGTACTTGCTGGACAACTACAAGCAGTTGAAGCATGTAAACCAGGTGTTACACTTGGCGCAATCGACAACGCTGCTCGTTCTGTTATCGCAGATGCAGGTTACGGTGATTTCTTCCCGCACCGCCTTGGTCACGGACTTGGAATTAGCGTACACGAATATCCAGATGTAAAAGCTGGTAACGAGTCTCCATTAAAAGAAGGTATGGTCTTCACAATCGAGCCAGGTATTTACGTACCAAACGTAGGTGGCGTTCGTATTGAAGATGATATTTACATCACAAAAGACGGATCAGAAATTTTAACGAAATTCCCGAAAGAATTACAATTTGTGAAATAATAAAAAAGGCAGCTTGTTTGCTGCCTTTTTTATTTCTCTACTATTTCAAATTTCTCTACAATCATTTTTGCTGGATAACTTTCAAGTGTTTGAGAAGACCATACTTTTATTTTATCCCCTGTTTTTAGTTTATTATATGCATCTTTAACCTTAAAACTCAGAACTATATGTGATGGATACTCTTTATTCATTTGTTGTTCTATATAATTTTGTAACTCTACTTTCGTTTCAAACGTTTTATCACTGACGAAAAATACCGTATCATTTCTTACTATGACATATCCTTCTTCAGGTACTTTTTTTACTGCTACTTGCTCTACTTGTTTTGTAGTACACGCTGATAATATGATTAAAAATACACTTAGAAACATAAAGCTTTTCATATGCCTATTCATTTTTAACTCCTTACTCTAGTCTATTTCAAATTTAACACCATCTTCTCCTCATACTTATCATCCCATTTAATCACAACCTCTATCGGTTCATCTTTAGATAAAGGCGCACAACTTACACAAGAAGACTTCATTTCAATCTTTGCTCCTTTATGATTTTCTGACGTTTGTGTCATTGTGCTAAAAGCTCCATTAATAGCAATCTCTAAATTTTTAAATTCTGTATCCCCATCTCCGCCCTTATACTGAAACGTAAACACTCCATCTTCACTGTCGTCCTTAATATGACCCTTATATTGTCCCGTCCAACTTTTGCTCTCGCTAGAAAAAGTAACATACCAAATCGAACAACTCCCTAAAAAGAATAATGTTCTCTTCATCATGCCCCTCCATTCAAAAGCATTTATTTATTGTCTATTTCTTCCTCTTATTATACTATTAAAATACAGAATTTTCTAAAATAGGGGGGTTTATATGTTACAACAACAGTTAGAAGAAATTCGTAATAATAATTACATAATGGATAACACAATTAACATGGATTCTTTAAGTTCCAATATGCTTGAGAAAATCGGTGTTACCGATAGCTATTTAAGAGACAAACTCATTTGCTCTACTTTTTATCATCTCATCAAAAAGGACTACATTTCACATACACACTTACAGAAATTATTATTAGAAAGCATTAGTGAAAAATATTTATTGTATAAGATTCATTCAGATGACGAAGATGCTGTATTTACCCGCGCCTTTACAACATTATTAATTGCACTCATTATTGATGCCGATACAAATCATAATTTCTTATCACAGGCTGATCTTTTATATGCAAAAGATCAATTAGTTCTATATATGAACAACGAGCATGATTTCCGTGGATATGTGCAGGACCGCGGCTGGGCACATAGTATCGCTCACGCTTCTGATACATTTGAAGCGCTTGTTCGTAGTCCTAAACTGGAAACTTTATATTACGAAGAAATATTACAAACTTTATTAAACAAGGTTTGTGTCCATTCTATTTACTACAAATATGAAGAAGACGAACGCCTCGTTTATCCAATTGTCGCAATGCTACAAAATGGTCTAAAAGAAGAGGTACTCCTATTAGCCCTTCATGAATTAGTAGCTCAATTACCCGTCAAAAAACAGACATTACATACTGAATCGTACGAGTACCTATACGGAAATATAAAATCTTTCTTACGTAGTTTGTTTTTCCGACTACGCACACTGTCTATATGTGAAGAAACCGAATGCAAAATTGAAAAATTGCTACAAGAACTTCCAAAATATTATTAAAAAAAGAAGGCCACTTAGAAAGTGCCTTCTTCTATTTCACTAATATTTAATTGAAATTTCACGATCCAAACTGAGAAAAGGTGGACAAGAAGCGCAAACGCCATACATGCTCCGCTTAAAAAAGTTAGTATAGGATGCGAATACACGTGCCCTAATCCATAGGATATCGCCACGAAAAACATTGTTATGTAAATATAAATTGCTCCATGTATTTGCCTCATATAAACCTCCTTTTCACATAGTATACCATAAATTTTCTGATTATTCACATTAATAGACTGTAATTAATATTTCTCAACTGTTACACCTCTAACAGCAGCCTTAATATATTGTGCTCCTTGTAAACTTTGTAAATTCTCTGTTTTACCTGCTACAACTACACCGTATATGGGTAAATCTTTTGCTTTAAAGTTTTTCATCTCGTTATAGTTTTCCCTAAAATATTTTTAATATCCCCCGTTATTTTCACTTAAAGATATCTAAATACAGCTTTTCTTCAAATTTTTTTCAAAATAAAAAGCACAACTACCTTGATGTGCTTCTCTCAAAAATACTATTCTATTATTTCATCGCGTCCTTCACAACATCTTGAATCATAACGACTTCTGTTTTCATATCAACAGATGGTGCTTCTTCATCAATACACTCATACCAAAATTCCAAGTGCTTTTTATCAATTTCATGATGAGAATTTTCGACAAGAGCCCCGCCTTCTCCTTGCACAGAATACCAATATAAGTATTCTTCTCCATCTCTTATTTCCCGGAAAATTGTCTCTACATACATTTTCTCGTCGTTTAATGTCAAAAGCACTTCTTTCATATTGTCATTAAGAAGCTGCATCCATTCATCTACACGATGACTTTTACCTTGTTTCACTTTGAATCTCGTTAATTCCACATTCATTTTTATTCCCCCGTTTTCTTACGTACAAACAATCTATATTCTATTGGATTATGAAAACTTAATTTACTAGCTAGTTTTTGCGAAGGAATATTGTCTACATAACAATCCCAGCACGGTGTAATATCATTTTGCATGCAATGTTCAATAAATCGTGTTGCAACAGCTTGTGCTAATCCTTTTCCTTGATATGCTTCATGCGTCACAATATCAATTTCAGCAAATCCATTCCCGTTAAATATCGAAACACATTCAGCTACAATCATCCCATCTTGTTCTATACAAAACCCAAAGCCATTATTTAAAAATGCCCCAGTTGATCCCCAATATTCTTTATAATACACCTCTGTAAATTCATTGCTTCGTTCTATATCGCTTTTATTAATACGCTTCACTTCATATGTATTTTTGTTTGCATCTTGTTTTCTCTCTTCAGAAATTTCTCGTTGGAATTTCATTCGTGGCATGTTCCGAAGTGTATTATTACAACGCTCTTCCAACATCATTTCCCACTCGCCACTTGAAGTGAAGAGTGTAAATCTCTTCTCTGTTTTTTCAATAGCCATTTTTAAATACGCAAATAAATCTTCGTTATAATTGTGATCAGCCGTATCACCAAATAAATAATAGATACCGTTAGCTGTACGAATTAGTCCTGCTGTTAACTTCTCGTTGACAAAAATCTCACCATCTATCATTTGATCACATACCGCATAAGCAAACGTCGTTGTTCTTGTCAGACTTTCTAAAATCGGAAGGATTTCTCTATACTCGGCTACAGATAATTTTTTCATAATCGCTCCACTTTAATCGTATCCGCCTCTATATTTTCAAAACAAAGATTTACCGTTCTCTTTAACGCTCTCGTTCTATGAATCTTGCATGCTGGAATTAAGATAGAATCATTTGGCTTTAATACCGCTGTTTCTCCATCTTCAAAATCAATAAGTAATTCTCCCTCTAGCACAATGAATAATTCATCCGAATTAGAATGATAGTGCCAATCATATTCGCCAGTAAATACAGCGATTCGTAAGCAATGACTATTTATATTTGAAACGACGAAGTTTTTATGTTGATCTTGAATGTCCTTTGTTAATTCTATCAAATTCACAGTTTCCATATTTCGTTCCACCCTTTCATTAGTCGTTCTTCTGAAAAACTAACTTAGTCTCCACCACCTCCGCAATCTCCTCCACCATCACTTGAGCTGCTACAATCGTCGCTACTGTAGTCACCAAATCCGCTTGATGAGCTTGAATTGGATGAAGATTTTTTGCTTCTTTTTCTATCTTTTTTACTTTCATGACTAGGCCAAACCTTATCAAATAATATAAAAAATAAGATTCCTTCTACCATAACAAGCATAACGCCAAAAATACCTTCAATAACATTAGGGGTTATCCCCAAACTTTTAACCATCCCACATAAAAACACACAAAAAATTACATACAAGAACATACAAATATACCGAAATGTTTTCTCTATCATAATGACTATTTTTTTCGAAAGAGGTATGTTCTGTTCCTGTTTTTTCTTTATATACTTTTGTCTTTTAGCTTGCTTTCTCTTCCTCTTTTTGCTCCCCATTGAATCCCCTCTATTTGTTATATAATTCTAAATTATCATAATAAAAATCGATTTACATCAATAAATAACAATTATTCACATATTATTTCTCCATAAAAAAAGACCCTCCCCATAAAGAAAGGTCTTGAATTTGTTTCTATTATGATAAAGCAGGAGCTTTTTCAAGAAGCTCTTTCGCATCAGCGTATTGTAAGCCGTGCGCTTCTGCAACTGCTTCGAATGTTACATATCCGTCTAATGTGTTAATACCTTTTAGTAATGCAGTGTTACCTAAGCAAGCATCTTTGTAGCCTTTATTCGCAATTTGTACTGCATATGGTACTGTTACGTTTGTTAATGCAAGAGTTGATGTACGTGGAACCGCACCTGGCATATTAGCAACTGCATAATGAACAACGCCATGTTTTTCGTAAGTTGGGTTGTCATGAGTTGTAATACGGTCAGTTGTTTCGAAAATACCACCTTGGTCAATCGCGATATCTACAACGACAGAACCTGGTTCCATTGATTGAATCATTTCTTCTGTTACAAGTTTTGGCGCTTTTGCACCTGGAATTAATACCGCACCAATCACAAGGTCAGATTCTTTTACAGCTTCTGCAATGTTGTATGGATTAGACATTAATGTTTTTACTTGGTTACCGAAAATGTCATCTAGTTGACGAAGACGTTCTGCACTTAAGTCGATGATTGTTACATCTGCACCTAAACCTACTGCGATCTTCGCTGCGTTTGTACCAGCTTGACCACCGCCGATAATTGTTACTTTGCCGCGTTTTACCCCTGGGACGCCTGCAAGTAAAATACCTTTACCACCTTTGTTTTTCTCAAGGAATTGTGCACCGATTTGTGCAGACATACGACCAGCTACTTCACTCATAGGTGCAAGTAACGGCAGTGAACGATTGTCTAATTGTACTGTTTCGTATGCAATTGATACAACTTTGTTATCAATTAATGCTTTCGTTAATTCTGGTTCTGGAGCTAAATGTAAGTATGTGAATAAAATTAAACCTTCACGGAAATAGCCGTATTCACTTGCAACTGGCTCTTTTACCTTCATAACCATATCTTGATTCCATGCTTCTTCAGCAGTTTCAACAAGCTTTGCACCAGCTTGTACGTATTCTTCATCTGTAAAGCCAGATCCTAAACCTGCTCCTTTTTGAACAAAAACTTCATGACCATTTTGTACTAAATGTACTGCTCCCGCTGGCGTCATTGCCACGCGGTTTTCATTGTTTTTAATTTCTGTTGGAATACCGATACGCATGATTAGTTCCCCCTTGAGTTATGAAATGACCCCTGAATCATTTTTTAAAGCGCTTTCTACGCTCTTATATTCTAACATAATATCTCAATATTTGACAAAAAATAATACAAGTTTTCCGATAGATTTAATCTTACATGAAAGGACAGTATTATCCGCATCTCCTTGCATACAGGATAAACTGTCCAATTATTCGAAACTTCACTTTATTTTGCTCTATCGATGTCTATGAATAACATCTACTGCACCAGTTACTTCAATAATTGTGCCAGTAATCATATCGGAATCGTCCTCACATAAAAACGCAATCGTTCTTGCGATATCTTCACCTGTTCCAGATCTACCAATTGGTGTGTTACGTTCTTTCAACTGACGTGCTTCTTGAATTGTCGCTTCTTTCATATCACCAATAATATCACCAGGACATACCATATTTGCAGTAATACCATATTCAGCTTCTTCATAAGCAACTGTTTTCGTTAATGAAACAAGTCCTACTTTCGCTGCTGCAAAAGCTGAACGATAAATCCATCCCGGTGCACTATCTGCCCCTTGGAATCCATAATTAATAATACGGCCAAAGTTCTGTTTTCTCATAACCGGAACGACAAGTTTCAACAAATGAAACACCGCTGTTAAATTACCCTGAATCATTTCATTCCATTCGTCTTCTTCATAATCGACTAACTTTTTACGTTCAAATACATATGGACCAGCATTATTAATTAAAAAGTCAATTTTGCCAAAACGGCTTATCGCTTCTTCTACTATTTTATGTAAATCTTCTTTTTTCGTGACATCCGCTTGCACGAATTGTAGACGCTCTTCCATATTTTTATATGTTTCTTTCATCTTTTCCATAGCCGTTATATCGCTATGATATGTTACTGTTACTGAATAACCTTTAGCCAATAACTTTTCTGTTACTTGCTTTCCTAAACCTTTCGTACCGGCTGTAATGAGCGCGTGTCTCACAAACATGCCTCCTTTTAAATTGCTATACTTCATATGTAACAAGTTCTCGCACCAATTACAACTAAAATGAATTGAAACAGAGTTTTCAAAATTCTGTAACGTTTCCGATAAGCACATTACCAAAATTTGTTTTATAATAAAGTTGTAAAAGGTAATAAAAATGATTGGGAGGAATTTACTATGAATAATACATATACAAATATTTTAATCGCGGTGGATGGTTCTAAAGAAGCAGAAAAAGCCTTTAAAAAAGCAATTCAAGTCGCAAAACGCAACAATGCAACATTAACAATTGCTCATATCGTTGATGTAAAAGCATACTCAGCAGTAGAAGCTTATAGCCGTGCAATTGCTGAACGAGCAAATCTATTTGCAGAAGACTTATTAGAAGACTACAAAAAAACTGCGCTTGAAGCTGGCCTTGAAAAAATTGAGACTGTATTAGAATTCGGTAACCCTAAATCTAAAATTTCAAAAGAAATTGCTCCAAATCATAAAGTAGATTTAATTATGTGTGGTGCAACTGGTTTAAATGCTGTTGAACGTTTCCTAATTGGTAGCGTCTCTGAACATATTATTCGCTATGCGAAATGCGATGTCCTTGTTGTTCGTGGTGATGAGGAGCAAGGTGAGCTTTAATTTATAAATAAAACACCAAGTCCACATGGGCTTGGTGTTTTTCATTTCACATATTTCACTATAAATACAAGACAAGCCACAATAACAATAGTAATTGCCAATACATAAGGCGGAAGAAACTTCAAAGACCATAACGCCATCATAATCGTCGCAACCGTTAAGTACGTTTGCTTTGCATCTTCTGTCATTTTTTTACGAAGTAAGAAAACATACAAATAACCAATTGGCGGCGTAATAAAGCAAAGAACATATATGATTTTAGATTTTAAATACCATTTTTGTTCTCCTAGTTTCTTTATGTCTTCTTCTATTCTCTTATGCTCTCGTTCTCTCGCTTCTTCTACAAGTGGATCTTCCTCTTCTCCTCGCTTTTCTTTCATATAAGGAAGAAAATGCATGAAAAAATAATATGCAAATACGAACGCTCCAAATCCAATATTTAATCTTTCTAATGGGATATTCTCACTAAAAAGAGTAGCAGCAATCGCTAAAGTAAAACAATACATCGTCATCCAAAATGAACGTTTTCTCTTTTTTCGTTCCATTTCATTTTTATCTTGTACATGTTTTCTTTTCGAAAGCCATATTGAAATACAGCAATCTACTATAAATAGAGTAAAGATAAATATCCCAACGTGTACTGTTTCTACATCCTTAAATGAAAATACGCTTGGGAATGCAACATGTACTACAACCAACGTATACAAAATTAGCCCTATAAAATAAATACGTCTCATTTTCCATTCCTTTCTTATTTCCTAACATTACATTAACATACATTTTTTAGAAATAGACGGACAAAATATATATGTTTAAAAAAGGAGGATGCAACATGGATGATTCTGAACGTATTATTTTAGATGTGAGCGGAAAGGAAATTGAAATGTTAGATACAATCCGTACACATTTCAAAGAGAAACATGGTGTGGAACTAAGTAATGGTGCATTACTACGAGATTTAATGGATATTGAATATATTCGAATTACGGAAGATCGACATAAGTATGATTCATTTTAAGCTGTAAAAATCACAAAGAAGGTACGCTTTCCTCTACTAAGGTTAGCGTACCTTCTTTCTTATCAATCAACTTCCAACAAACTCTCCAACTAATCCCTTCGCCTTCTCCAAAGCTTTTTCAATCTGTTCAAACCCAGTCCCGCCAGCACTATTACGGCGCTTTACAGCGGCATATGGTGAAAGAACTTCATACAAATCTTCTTCAAATAACAAGCTCATTTCTTTATACGTTTCAAGTGGTACATCTACTAAATAAATTCCTTTTTGTGTGCAGTGTAACACTAGCTTCCCAACAATCTCATGAGCTTGACGGAACGGTAGTCCTTTGCTTGCTAAGTAGTCAGCAATTTCTGTTGCGTTAGAGAAATCTTGCGTCACAGCTTGCCCCATTTTTTCTTTGTTGACAGTCATCGTCTCTAGCATGCCTGCCATAATATGAAGGCAGCCTTCTACTGTTTTTACTGTATCAAACATTCCTTCTTTATCTTCTTGCAAGTCTTTATTGTAAGCGAGCGGTAATCCTTTCATGACTGTAAGTAAACTAAATAAATTACCGTACACTCTGCCTGTTTTACCGCGGATTAGTTCCGCCATATCCGGATTTTTCTTTTGCGGCATAATGCTGCTTCCCGTTGCGTATTGGTCGCTCATTTCAATAAATTGAAACTCTTGGCTACTCCATAAAATAAGTTCTTCACAAAAGCGTGATAAGTGCATCATGAGCATAGATGAGTTACTTAGGAACTCCAGTATGAAATCACGATCGCTTACTGCATCTAAGCTATTTTCATAGATTCCATTAAATCCAAGAAGCTCCGCGCTATATTCTCGGTCAATCGGGAATGTTGTCCCAGCTAACGCTCCTGCTCCTAATGGGGAAATGTTAATACGCTTTAATGAATCTTCATAACGGTTCACATCGCGCTCTAACATCCAAAAGTAAGCGAGAATATGATGTGCAAATGAAATCGGCTGCGCACGCTGCAAATGCGTATAACCAGGCATAATTGTTTCAATATTATTTTCTGCTTGATGAACAAGAACAGTTTGCAATTGTTTTGTAGCTTTTATAATATGTTCTACTTTTTCTTTCAAATATAAATGCATGTCAGTCGCTACTTGATCGTTACGGCTTCGGCCAGTATGAAGTTTCCCTCCTACTTCACCGATTTTTTCAATTAACATCTTTTCGATATTTAAATGAATGTCCTCCGCTTCAACTGAAAAATGCAATTTATTTTGTTTCGCTTCTTCTAATAAATATTGAAGACCTATCTTTATTTTTTCGGCTTCTTCTTTCGTAACGATGCCTTGCTTTGCTAGCATCGTTACGTGTGCAATACTTCCGTTTATATCTTGATTTATTAACTGTTGATCAAAGGAGATGGATGCTCCGAACTCTTCAACCCATGCTTCCGCTTCTTCAGTAAAACGTCCGCCCCAAAGTTTGCTCACGCTTCCACCTTCTTTTGATTCACTTGGCTGTATACTTTCGTTGGTAAACCGAATAATGAAATGAATCCAACTGCTGCATCATGATTAAACTCGTCCTGAGCAGTATATGTTGCTAGTTTTTCATCATATAAAGAGTACTCAGATTTACGTCCTTCTACAATCGCATGGCCTTTAAATAATTTCACACGCACTGTACCTGTTACATTCTTTTGCGTTTCTTGTAAGAAAGCGTTAAGCGCTTGTTTTAAAGGTGAGAACCATAAACCGTTATAAATAAGTTCTGTTATTTTTTGCTCAATCATCGGTTTAAAATGCGCTACTTCTTTTACGAGTGTTAAATCTTCCAGTTCCTTATGCGCCGTAATTAATGTCATTGCTGCTGGGCATTCGTATACTTCACGTGATTTAATACCAACAAGACGATTTTCAACGTGATCGATACGTCCAACGCCATGTTTTCCAGCAAGTGCATTTAACGTTTTAATAAGTTCTGAAAGTGGATAGGCAGTACCATTTAAAGTAGTCGGTACGCCTGCTTCAAAACCGATTTCTACAAACTCGGGTTTATTCGGTGTATCTTCTAATGCCAATGTCATCTCATATGCATCTTCTGGCGGCGCTGCCCATGGATCTTCTAAAATTCCACATTCATTGCTGCGTCCCCATAAGTTTTGATCGATTGAAAATGGGCTATCTAAATTAATCGGAATTGGTACATTGTTTTCTTTTGCATATGCAATTTCTTCTTCACGTGACCATTTCCATTCACGTACAGGCGCAATCACTTCTAAGTAAGGATTTAACGCTTGAATAGAAACTTCAAAACGAACTTGATCATTCCCTTTCCCTGTACATCCGTGTGCAACTGCAGTCGCTCCTTCTTGTTCTGCAATCTCTACTAATTTCTTCGCGATAAGCGGACGTGATAACGCTGAAACGAGAGGGTATTTCCCTTCGTATAACGTGTGCGCTTGCATCGCCATCAATGCATATTCATTTGCAAATTCTTCTTGAACATCAATCATATATGATTTAATTGCACCTACTGAAAGTGCCTTTTCTTTTACAAATGCTAAGTCTTTACCTTCCCCTAAGTCTAAACAAAGCGCGATAATATCATAATTCTTCTCTTGTAACCATTTAATTGCAACGGAAGTATCAAGACCTCCGGAATATGCTAATACAACTTTTTTCTTCTCCATTTTGCATCCCCCTAAAGAATAAATATTCATTTTCTTTTATAATAATTCACACTTTACCACCTTTTACAAAATGTATCAAGAGTCATTTTCAAATTTTTTCAAACAATTTCGTCGAACTTCTTTCTGTTTTTATGTACAATATAAGCAGGAAAACGGGGGTGAACTTATGGAAAAGTATTTCTTATACGATGATCATCTAGGAATTGAAATTCCGCATTTACAAGAAGATTGGGAAGATATCCCCGAAAAAATGCAGCATGCTATTTTATTAAAATGGGAACAAGTTCGCGGAAAGATTCCTGATCGTATAAAAGAACTCGAACATTATATTAATGCAAAACAGCATCATTTAAATAACGAAGAAGACTTCGAAATTTCTTGCAAACTGAATTCAGAAATTGCCGATCTCGCTTCCATCATTAATGACCTTTGGCTTTGGTATCGACTCACTCAAAACGTATCTGAGGGGAAGGCACACCAATGAAAAAAGCATGCCCTCAATTAATTTGGGTCATGCTTTTTTGTCGTAACACGATTTACAATATATTTCTTGTGCTGTTTTTGCCAAACACACATCAAATGGACCAACTAATATACTTCTTTCTTTCGGCAACTTTACAAAAGCAACAAGCTCTTCTTCATATTGAATCTTTTTCTGACATGAAACACATGTTAACTCTTTTCTTTTAAACATGTCTTTTAGCATATTCTCATTTCCCCTTTCATCCATCTATATTAATATACTCTCATAATAGTTAAGACTTGTAAAAAAATGACACATTCCAAAGTGAACGATTCATATACTATGTACAAAAGGAGGTTCAAACTTATGCGTGCTTTCGTTATTATCGCTTTAACTTTTTTAAGTGTGATTAGCTGGGATGCGTTTTTTAAAGATAAAAGTGATGATAAGAATGCAACTGAATAAAAACTCTTCTTTTCTTACTTATTGGACAAACTAAAAAACTGTCCAATTCTGCAAAATAACTTAGGCTTTTCTACAAAAATATTTAAACATAACAATTTTTGTAGATTTCCTCCGTTTATTGTCGGTTTCCATCCGCATACATTTTTTGAAAGTATGATATAATAATATAAATCTTGAAGGAAGGGATTTTGATATCATGATCGCTCGAAGGAGCATGTGGCATCGTATTGACGAATCATACACGTAGCGTATTTTTCAGCTCAGATACTTTAGTCTAGCGAAAAAAATACGAGAGTGGGGAAATTATGATTGCCCGAAGGATAATTTGGCAAAAAAAAGACTCTTCTTACACATAGCGTTTTGTTTAGGGCTTAATTGTTACTAGCTAAACAAAACAAAGAAGAGCAGGATTGCTAAATGAAGAATCCTACTCCACGTTTTGTTTAGTCGTTTTAAGACTTAAACTAAAACGAAAGTAGGGAGAATTGATGGACGAGAGGATTATTCGTTATTTCTTCAGCGACATATAGCGTAGTTAGTTTTTTCGTAAACTAACTGAAGCTACATGTGAGCTCGTAGTTAGTTTACAACACAAAAAGGACTACTAACTACGGAAAGAAGGAATAACGATGAGGAACATCCAAAGTCGACAAATTATTAAAGAAGTTTTTATGGTTTTAATCGGTTCATTTATTTTAGCAGCAGCGCTATATCACATTCACTTCCAAAACCACTTAACAGAAGGTGGATTTGTAGGTATCGCACTATTCATCCAAAATTTTTATGATATTTCACCATCTATTTCAACTGTAATGATGGATATCCCAATTATTTTACTATGCGCTTCATTGTTAGGTAGAAAAATGGTTGGCTATTCATTCTTAGGTTCAATTTCATTCGGAGTATTTTATTCTCTTATGGAAAATTATTCTCCATTTACGGTCGATTTATCAAACAATTTATTTATAGCTGCAGTAGTTGGCGGTGCGTTAGCTGGTATTGGACTCGGTTTTATATTGCGATTTGGCGGTGCAACCGGTGGAGACGATATTTTAACAATTGTATTAAGTAAAAAAACACGTTTTACAATTGGGCAAATTTTCTTCGTCTTTGACGCGATTGTTCTTGCGCTTTCATTATATTATTTAAATTGGACAGAAATCGCTTTTACTATTCTTTCGATTGCCGTACAGGCAAAAACATTGGATTTAATTTATTATCCAAAAACAGAAAAAGCAGAAGAAAAGCAACCAGTATCTATTCCAATGTCCAAAAAGCATGCAACAAATTAAAAAAGCGAAAGGCTTCGGCCTCTCGCTTTTTTTATGCTCTTTTTTCCTTCTCGACTATGTGACGCACTTGATAAAATCTATTTGCAAATTCAGTAACGTTTCTTGTTAAGCGGTAATTCACTGTAGATCCGATTGCCATTCCAATTACCGGAATACCTTGGAATAATTTACGACGAAGAGCATAAATCGAAAATGTTTTCAAAATTTGTTTTAAAATAATTTCAGTAGAAGCTGGTTGTAATACCGCTTCGTCTCCTTCGTAGAAGAACGAATCCTCTTGCTCTAGCTCTTGCAGTAAATTGTACCATGCGTATTGCTGAAGTCTTCCTGGTAGTAAGGACGCATGAAAGACCTTTAATGCAAGCATCATTTCATAAGGCTTGTTTACATCATGCCCAAATGATGTTGCAATAAGTTGGACAGCCTTCACATTTAACGCAATCATAACCGGGAAATCAGCTGTTAATAATAATAACCCTCCAGCACCCGTTGCTCCGCCTTGTACGAATGAATATAAGCGATGTCGTGCTGTTTGCTGCTCTGCTATGTATGTTAATTGATCAATAGATAATGCTTTTAAATCTTCTAGTTGCTCAATCGATTCATCAAATAATCTCGACGTTCCTAAAATACGATTACGCGCCTCTAACTGCGATTGTGAACTTTGAATCAATGCATGCAAATGAAAGAGCCATCCGTCTGCTTTCGTAAAGAAATCTTTTCGTTTTTTCTCAGGTAATTTCGCAATTGTATTATGTACCCATTTATCAAACATTTTTTGAAAATCAGTCGCTTCTTGCTCAACTAATTGCGATTCCCATTCTTTTATATTGTCTAAAATGGCTTGTTCTCGCTTCGATCGCATCGTAACAACCACCTCGTTCGATTTTTTTCTATTGTAACATATTTCTGCTTATTCTTTGCAAATATGCTTGTCTATCTTTATTCACACACCATTTTTTCATGACATAAAATATTAGCAAAAAGGGTGAGATGGATCAGATGAATCTATCCAATATAAAAAAAGAATATAACGCTGTATTCAGCTTAGGGCAAAACTGCTGGCCTGCTTGGGCATTATATCAATTCGAATTATCACCATTTTTTGGCGTTATCGATTTTATGCTAAGCCCTTCATTAGAAAAAGTGAATGTATTATTACAAAATCGATTTGACCGTTTTTTACAGTTCGAAAACTTATCCTTCATCTCATTTTGGGATGATGGTGCAAAATTAAGACTCCGTGACAACCTATATGAAATCGACTCTTGCCACGACTTTAAAACAGATGTAAATATACCAACTTCTTGGCCTTCTTATACAGAAATTAAGTTAAACTATGAGCATCGAATCCATCGTTTTCTAACTACAATCGACACAGCACAATCCACATTATTTATTCGCACTGGAGGAACATACGAAGAAGCACGTTCCTTGGAACACATTTTATCTCAAATCGTCACACATACATTCTCCGTTCTATTACTCATTCCTGAAGATGTACCAACTGTTACGGAAGAAGATTGGGGATTACAAAATATTTGTGTTATAAAATGTCCTATTATGGATGTATTTCAGTACAATGAAGCATTTTGGGGAGACTTATTCGATGGGATTACGATTAAACCACATTCTTAAATACATGACACTTTTTATCACACACTGCATTATAATCATCCTTATACAAAATAAATAAGGAGTGGTTGTATATGTATCCACGTGCAAAAGCTTTTGGCATTGCTATACATGACGGTCGCCTTCTCGTACAAGAATATCGTACAGCAGATGAAATATATTACCGACCTATCGGCGGTTCAATTGAACTTGGTGAAAAATCAGCACATACCGTTATTCGTGAATATAAAGAAGAGCTTCATACAGAAGTGGAAATCATCAATTATTTAGGTTGCTTAGAAAATATCTTTCATCCTGACGGAGAAATTGGTCATGAAATCATCCAACTATATTCTCTACGCTTATTAGACACATCACTATATGAAATGGAAAAAATGAATATACAAGATGAGCAAATAATATCGTATGCGAAATGGATTCCCATTACTGCATTCATTCAAGGGAAGAAAGTACTATATCCAGATGGAATTTTAAACTATATCCAAAAGAAAAAAGACGAAATCCTATAGGATCTCGTCTTTCTTTTCATATATTAACCAATGTTTCCAAGACGTAGTACGTCACGAGCAATCATAACTTCTTCGTCAGTTGGAATTACAATAATTTTTACTGGAGAGTGTGGGAAGTTGATGAATGCTTCCTCACCGAATACGTTATTGCGTTTTGCATCGAAGTATACGCCCATGTACTCAAGGCCTTCTAATACGCGCTCACGAATAATTGCACTGTTTTCACCTACACCAGCTGTGAAGATGATTGCGTCTACACCTTTCATACGAGCAGTGTAAGAACCGATGTATTTGTGGATACGGCTTACGAATACATCAAGTGCTACTTTCGCACGGTGATCGCCTTCTTCTTCTTTCGCAATGATGTCACGTAGGTCACTAGAGTAACCAGTAAGACCTAACATACCACTCTTCTTGTTTAATACGTTAACTACTTCTTCTACTGTTTGGCCTGTTTTTTCCATGATGTATGGAATTAACGCAGGGTCAATGTTACCAGAACGTGTACCCATTGTTACACCAGCAAGTGGAGTGAAGCCCATAGAAGTATCGATAGATTTACCGCCTTCTACTGCTGCGATACTTGCACCGTTACCTAAGTGACAAGAAAGTAAGCTTAAGCTTTCAAGTGGACGACCTAATAGTTCAGCCGCACGCTCAGTTACATATTTATGAGAAGTTCCGTGGAAACCGTATTTACGGATGCCGAACTTTTCATAGTACTCATATGGTAAGCTGTATAGGAATGCAGATTCCGGCATTGTTTGGTGGAATGCTGTATCGAATACTGCTACTGCTGGTACGTTTGGTAATACTTCTTGGAATGCTTTAATACCAACAACGTTTGCTGGGTTATGAAGTGGTGCTAAATCGCTTAATTCTTCGATATCAGCTAATACTTCATCAGTAATTAAAACAGAGTCAGCAAATTTTTCGCCGCCGTGAACAACACGGTGACCGATACCGCCAATCTCATCTAGAGATTTAACGATTCCGTTTTCAGTTAATTTGTTAAGAAGCATATTAACTGCTACTGCGTGATCTGGAATGTTTGTAACTTCTTTTTGTTTTTCGCCATCTACAGTAATAGTGAAGATACTATCTTCTAAACCGATACGTTCTACTAAACCTTTTGTTAATACTGTTTCACTTGGCATTTCAAATAATTGGAATTTTAAGGAAGAGCTTCCTGCGTTAATCGCGATGATTTTTGACATCTAGTCTTTCGCCCCTTTTTCTCTTGGTAGTTGTGTGGATGTTTCCACAAACCGCTCGATTTTATCTGATCAAATTCACTAAATATGAAAACGTTTCATTCTTAGCAAATTTTATACTCACGATTTTAATTTAAACATCGTACGACATATATTTCAAGTGAAAAAATTGTAACACCAAGAAAAAATATATATTACAGATTTCAAAAAAATTCAGTTTAATCTAGTATACATTTAAAAATATGACATATCATATAAAACTGTACTACATGAATCACTACCCCTGTTACATATGCCTAACCTTATTTATGCGTTGCAAACCAAGTATTTAATTGGTCCATAATGTCTTCCATCGCCTTCATGTTAGAGAATTTAGGTAATTCCACTAATAACGCCTGTTTTGGCATCGTTACACTAGGGCCTTTCTTTTGGAGAACAAATATACTTTTTGCATTTTTCTCGTTTTTAAACATGGAAACAGGTAGCTGTAATAACCCCTGAATAAAGCATGTTTCTTTAATAAATGCATGTAATTTTGGTGCTTGATCACTTTCAAAAATGAAGTTCGGTACTAAGAAGAATAAGTACCCGCCTTCTTTCGTATGTTTCACACTTTGTTCAATAAATAAGTGGTGGGCATATGACATTCCTTCATCTGCTTTTAACTTATATTCACTTGCACCGATTTCATTTGGATAATAACCAATCGGTAAATCTGAAACGACTGCATCAACTGGATCGATATAAAGTGGTGCTAGTCCATCTTGATGGAAGAATTCGATTGCATGCTTTTGTAAATTTGCATTTACTAAAGCAAGTTTAATTAACACTTCATCCACTTCTACACCAAATCCACTCACCGTAACATTTTCTTGAGCGCTATTGAACACTGTCGTCATTAAGTTACCCGTTCCAATTGCAGGATCTAACACAGTAATTTCATTTTGACCCTTCATAAATTTATGGAATAGGTAACTCATAAACATACCAACTGCATCAGGCGTCATTTCGTGATTCGCTTGTACGCCTTCTTTCATTCCTTTTAAGATGGCTAACTGAAATGCTTTACGAATTTCTTCACCTTTATATGTTTCTTCATTAAACGTACTATATTCATGATTCAGCCTTTCAATTGCTGATTCAGATAATTCCTCTTGTAAAATCGCTCCTTCAAACAAGTTATCACCTGTTTCCACAAGCGCCTCTAAATATGTTACATCTAATTCTTTACGTAAAACTACCGCAGAAGAATCAAAAATAGAAAATAATGTTTCTACTGTCTGACTCACGTACATTCCTCCTTCTCTCTTTTACACATAACTTATATCATACCATAATCTGATTTTTTCCCAAAAGAAAAAGCGACCCCTTTTAAGAGCTCCCTTTTTAGTGATGTATGATGTAACGTCTTCTCTCGTATATCGATTCCATATAGCAATATATGAGAGAAGACGACCTCTTACAAAGAGGTCATCTTCCTTCACATTATTTTGCCGATTTAGCTGCTTCTAATGCTGCTTCATAGTTTGGATGGCTTGTACCTTCGCTTACGTATTCTGCGTAAACTACTTTGTCGTTGCTATCTACTACGAATACCGCACGAGCAAGTAAACGAAGCTCTTTCATTACTAAGCCGTAAGCTTCACCGAATGAAAGGTCGCGGTGGTCAGAAAGTGTAACAACATTTTCTAAACCGTTTGCTGCACACCAGCGTTTTTGAGCGAATGGTAAGTCAGCGCTAATTGTTAATACTTTCGCGTTTTCAATACCTGCTGCATCTTGGTTAAAACGACGTGTTTGTGCATCACACACACCTGTGTCGATTGAAGGTACAACACTAATTAATTTTACTTCGCCTTTGTATGTCTCTAAACTTACTGGAGATAAGTCGTTTGCTAATACTTGGAAATTCGGCGCTTGATCGCCAACTTTAACTTCTGTTCCAATTAAAGTCATTGGGTTACCTTTAAAAGTTACGTTTGCCACTTGAAAATCCTCCCTTATTTAAACAAAATATGTACAATGTAAATGATAGTTTGTCCCTATCGATAATGCAAATAAAATCGCTTTATTTACAAAAAAATTAAAGAAGCTAATCCATTGATCAGCTTCTTTATTCGTTAAATTTGAAATTCAGGATCGTCTTCTTTTCGTTTATCCATCATTTCTTTCACTTTATCAACAGCTTGTGGCGCTAATTCAATTATTTTATCGATGACGTGTGTTTGCTTATCTAAATGCAACACTTTTACACCTTCTCCATTTATTACAAGAAAAGCAACAGGATTAATAGAAACTCCTCCACCACTTCCCCCGCCAAATGGATGACGGCCTGAATGTTCTATTTTACCAAATTCACTTCCACCAGCCGCAAATCCGAAGCTCACTTTTGAAACGGTAAGAATTACACTTCCATCAGCAGCTTTAATTGGATCGCCTACAATTGTATTTACATCAGTCATTTGTTTTAAATGCTGCATTGCGGTTGTCATTAAACCTTGAATTGGATGGTCCATTCTATATCCCCCCTTATGCTTGAACAGATTTTTCAGTCGTACCAGATCTTTGTTTTCTCATAAATACGAGTAATTTGATTCCTGTTTTTATAGCACGAAATATGCGAAAAGATGCCGTTAACTCACATCTTGATGCAAATCCTTTTCCTTGAAAAACAGGAGTAATTTCAAATTCTGGTACGTCTACAATATGCATATATTGTCCTACAACTCCAGCAGCCATTCCTTTTGTCCCCCATGCATATCCGGTGACAATTCCAGTGCTAGCCGCGTCGCCTGCTCCAATTTGCGTGTGCCATCTCCAACCATTGATTTTCACTCGTTTGAGAAAATCTTTAACAATAGTATGAACTTCTTGCAGCTTTTTTATCAGTTCCCCTATACTATCAAGTTGCGCTATAATTTTATTATCTAATCCACCATCTTCTTCAGCTTTCTCAATCTTTTGCCCTGTCTTCTTCTGTTGCTTTTCAATTCTTTCCAACACATCGAATGTATAGCGAACCATCCATATTTTTACTTGAAACAAACATTGCTTTTCCATTTCTGAATATAAAAATGTCACTTTAAGCTTTATTTTCGACAATAGTATAAGCAAAATAAAAAGGAGAAGAATTATTATTCCAATTACGAACCACTTCATACGTATCATCCTTTCACTCCGTACCCATTATCGACAAGTTTATTCATCATTAAACAGAATTTCATAAGATTGAATATAAAAATTTTTCTAAAAATAAAAAGGTTTTTTGACATTTTATATCGAAATATATTATTTGAACATATCATCGGGGAACGTATTTGGATGATATGTAGCACGAAGAACAGAAAATTAACTGCAGTGGAGGGATACATAATGGCAGATCGTCGCAATTTATTTTTCTTTTATGGTGATGACAAAGCAACGCTCGTTGAAAAAATGAAACCAATCTATCGTATTTTAGAAGAGAATGGATTTACCATATTAGATCATCCAAAAAATGCAAACGCTATTGTCAGTGTTGGAGATGATGCAACTTTCTTGCAAGCCGTTCGTAAAACTGGTTTTAGAGAAGATTGCTTATACGCAGGGATTTCTACGAAAGATGAAACTTCTTTCTACTGCGATTTCCACATTGATCACGTTGATACAGCCCTTCAAGAAATTACAAAAAATGAAATTGAAGTGCGAAAATATCCAACAATTGAAGTAGATGTGGATGGTAGCACATCTTTCCATTGTTTAAATGAGTTTTCATTACGTTCTAGCATTATTAAAACGTTCGTTGTAGATGTTCACGTTGATGATCTATATTTCGAAACATTTAGAGGGGACGGTTTAGTTGTTTCTACCCCAACAGGAAGTACAGCTTACAATAAATCATTACATGGTGCGGTTGTTGACCCACTTATTCCGTGCTTCCAAGTAAGCGAACTAGCGTCATTAAATAACAACACATACCGTACGCTCGGTTCACCGTTCATTTTAAATCACGAACGTACACTAACTTTAAAACTAAGACCAGACGGTAACGATTATCCTGTTATCGGTATGGATAATGAAGCGCTTAGCATTAAACAAGTAGAAAAAGCTGTTGTACGCTTAAGCGATAAACAAATTAAAACAGTTAAACTGAAAAACAATTCCTTCTGGGAAAAAGTACAGAGAACGTTTTTATAACATGAAAAAACCGCCGCATTATGATATTCCATAATGCGGCGGTTTTTTCTTTCGCTATCGGCCGCTATTTTTGTCATTTCCTGTCGGGAAATCAATATACTTTAATAATCGCTGATATATTTTCACGCATCTTTTCTATACACAATCTTCCCATCAATTACAGTCATCGCAGTTTGTACCTCTTTTATTTCTTCCGCCTCTATCTCAAAAATATCGCGGTCTAATATCGTAAAGTCCGCTTCATATCCTTTTGTAATCTGTCCTCGTTTCGCTTCTTTTCCGATTGCATAGGCACTTCCTGTCGTAAATAGAGAGACAGCCTCATATACGGTTAATCTTTCCTCTGGCATATAGCATACACCGTCAATAAAACTTCTACGTGTAACAGCGCTATATATGCCTAAAAACGGATTCACTTGTTCAATGGGTGCGTCAGACCCACCGTTGCAGTGTAATCCTGCTTCTAGTAACGTCTTCCACGCGTATGCATAACGAAGACGATGCTCGCCTAGTTTTTCAATGACTGACGGGAAGTCCGATGACAGAAAGACGGGCTGAATATCGATAATAGCCGGCAAGTGTTTCATTCTCTCAATCAACTCTTCACGAGCTAGCTGACAATGAATAATGCGGTCGCGTAATCCTTCTGCTGGTGGATATAATTCAAGCGCATCAATGACATATTCAAGAGATAAATCACCGATTGTATGAATCGCAACTGGCATATGTAAGTCTCGTGCTTTTTTCACTAACTCCGCAAGCTCTTTGCGCGAGAAGATTGCAACTCCATTTGTTTCCTGCGCATCTTCATACGGTTCACTTAATAAAGCGGTTCTTCCGCCAAAAGAACCGTCAGAAAAAATTTTCATCGCACCAAATTCAATATAGTGTTCATTTTCATATTCTTTTCGTTCATGTGCTACTTCATGGTGAACGAGTAAATGTGCTTTAAATGGCATATCCTTTATGACATGAGAAAACGCATTGTGCGTTTTTCTAAAGCCACCGTAATAATTTAAATCTTCCGTATGCCCACCAACGAGGCCATATTGCCAACAGTCTTTAATCGCTGTTTGCAAAGCCCTTTGTAAATAAGCTTCATCAATTTCAGGTTGTACATGTTTAATTAATTCTTGCCCTTGTTCATATAAAAGCCCCGTTAACATATTTGATGAATCACGGCCGATTTTCCCGCCTTTCGGGTCTTGCGTCATTTCTGTTATGTTTGCTTCTTGCAGTATGTATGAATTCACCCATGTAACGTGACGACAAACTCGCTTTAATAAAATTGGATGTTCTTTAGAGATTTCATCTAAATCACGTACATGAACTTGCTTTGTATCTGTAAAATTATTTTCATTCCAGCCTTCTCCAATAATCCAAGAACCTTTTGGTGCTTCTTCTACTCGTTTCCGAACGAGAGTCAGCACTTCACTGTAAGATGTACAATTTGATAAATCTAGACGAAGTAACCTCTCTCCATGCCCAATAAGATGCATATGACTATCAACGAGACCTGGAATCATTGTTTTCCCTTCTAAGTCGTACAACTTCACTTCTGAATATCGACTTTCTAGCTCTTCCTTATTCCCAGTATCAACAATCATACCGTTTTCAACATAAATTGCTTCTACTTTTTCATTCTCTTCTCGCATCGTGTAAATGGTGCCGCCATACCAAATTTCCCCCATATATCCCATCTCCTTTGTATTATTGTATAAAAAAAAGCACCATTTCAAAACATGGTGCTTTTCTAAACATTACTTTTGTTCAGTAGTAGACGTTGTAACTTGCCATTCAATATTAAATTTATCTTTTACTTGTCCGTATGCTGGGCTCCAGAATGTTTCTTGAAGTGGCATAATAACCTCTCCACCTTCTTGTAACTTATCGAATACTTCTTTCGCTTTTTCTGCATTATTAATTTGAATTGCGATTGTTACTTGAGATCCGATTGCATGCCCTTGACCTGGGAATGTATCAGAAATCATAAGGTCCGTATTACCAACTTTTAAAGTAGCATGTAAAACGCGCTCTTTCGCTTCAGCTGGAATCGGGTATTCTGGATTTTCAGGCATATCACCGAAGGTTTGCATGACTTCTACTTTTGCATCTAACGCCTCTTTATAAAATTGTACAGCTTCTTGCCCACTACCATCTAAAACTAAATACGGATTAATACCTAAAATCATACGGACACCTCTTTTTTTAATTTATAAACACGAACTTATGTTCGTTTTTATAATATCATATAGTTTACAGTTCATTCAACTATTTTCTAAATTATTTTGACGGAATCTCCATCTCTTGTTTTCTAAGTTCAATACGGCGAATTTTTCCAGAAATCGTTTTTGGTAGTTCATCTACAAATTCAATTTTGCGAGGGTATTTATATGGTGCAGTAAGTTCTTTGACGTGTTGTTGGAGTATTGGGATTAATGTTTCTTCGTTCTTTTCTATATTCTCTCTTAATACAATAAATGCCTTCACGACACTTCCACGAATTTCATCAGGGCTGGCGACAACTGCGCACTCTCTTACGTAAGGATGTTTTACAAGCGCGTCTTCTACTTCAAACGGCCCGATTGTATAACCAGAGCTAATAATAATATCATCACCGCGCCCTTCAAACCAGAAATAGCCGTCTTCATCTTTCTTCGCTTTATCGCCAGTAATATAATAATCACCGCGGAATTGCATCGCTGTGCGCTCATCGTCTTTATAATATTGTTTAAAGAGGGCTGGCGTTTCAATGTGAACTGCGATATCACCAACTTCTCCCACTTTAACTGGAATACCTTCTTCATTTACGATATCAACGTGGTTGCCTGGCGTTGGTTTTCCCATTGATCCTGGTCTAATATCCATCCCTTTCATTACACCAACAAGCAATGTATTTTCCGTTTGCCCATAGCCGTCTCTGACTGTAATATGAAAGTGCTTTTGGAACGTTTCAATAACTTCTCTATTTAACGGCTCACCTGCTGATACAGCGCTATGTAACGCTTCTAAATTGTACTGGCTTAAATTCTCTACTTTTGCCATTAATCTATACTCAGTCGGCGTACAACAAAGCACATTCACCTTATTATCGTCTAATAAATTTAAATATGTTTTCGGTTCAAATTTACCGTTGTATATAAATCCTGTTGCTCCTGATCCGAGAGTTGCTAAAAACGGGCTCCAAATCCACTTTTGCCAGCCTGGACTAGCCGTCGCCCACACAACATCATTCTCTTCTATTCCGAGCCAATTTGGAGCGCTCGTACGTAAATGAGCGTATGCCCACGCATGAGTATGAACAACACCCTTTGGGTTTCCTGTCGTCCCTGACGTGTAAGATAAAAAGACCATATCTTCTTTATCTGTCTTCGCCATTTCCAACATATCACTTTCTGTTTCTAACGCTGTTTTTAAATTAATCCATCCATCTACTGACTGCTCGCTCAGAACGAATTTTTGAAGAGACTCCATCGCTTCTATATCATCAAATTGTCCAATGTACGGTTCATAACTTACAATCGCTTTTACTTCCCCATGTCCAATGCGGTATTCGATATCTTTTTTGCGTAACATTTCCGAACTCGGAATTACGACAAATCCTGCTTTAATCGCAGCGATATACGTCATGTACGCTTCAATTAAGCGCGGCATCATAATGAGGAGCTTGTCCCCTTTTTGCAGACCACTCTTTATAAAAGCGTTTCCAATTTTATTCGCACCTTGCATAAGCTCAGCGTATGTAACTTCTCTTCTATTCCCTTTATCATCTTGCCAGATTAAAGCAAGCTTATCTTTATCCCCTATATATTTCTCTATTTCAGAAACTAAATTATAAGACGGTGGCGCCAACAATTCCTCTCTTTTCATAAACATCCTCCTTTTTCTTTATGCCTCCCTTATATAATAAAGAATTTTCTGTCTATTTTGAACCCTCTTCTTTTGACAAATTTTTCAGTTCTGTCGAATTGGTAAATGAAATTATATCGACGATTTTTCAAATATATCGAACACAACCTGGGATTTATCAACGAAAAATTGAATATATCGACGTTTCGACAAAGGATATCGACTTACTGACAAATAGCGACATGACAACAAAAAGAAAGAGCGGGAGAACCCGCTCTTTCTAAGCCATCTTATATGGGATTATTTTTGGAAACCGCCTAATTGTTGCTCAGCTAGTGAAACTAGACGTTTAGTGATTTCACCACCAACAGAACCGTTAGCGCGAGCTGTTGCATCTGCTCCAAGTTGAACACCAAACTCTTGAGCGATTTCGTATTTCATTTGGTCTAATGCTGATTCAGCACCAGGAACCGCTAATTTATTTGTGCTACGTGACATGTTATATCACCTCCTTGTGAGTATAGAGTGTGATAAATAACATGACTTCATACACGATTTAGATATGGTAATTTATGGTTTTAGAAAAGTTCTTCGAATTTTTCTTCTTCCGCCACTACTTCTACCGTTTGTAATACCATTGTTTCTTTGTTCGCTACAGCTTCATCGATTAATGGTGTGAAATCATATTTCGCTTCAAAACGATTCGCTTTTTCACGCTTTGGCTTCGTCGCTGGGCTTGCTGGTGTGAATACTGTACAGCAATCTTCGTACGGACGAATTGAAATATCATATGTGCCAATTTCTTCAGCGATTTTAATAATTTCTAATTTATCCATTGTAATAAGCGGACGAATAACTGGATAATTTGTTACTTCGTTAATCGTGTGCATACTATCTAACGTTTGGCTTGCTACTTGTCCAAGACTTTCACCAGTCGTAATTGCAAGTGCATTACGCTCCTCTGCGATACGCTCTGTAATACGCATCATCATACGGCGCATAACTGTCATTGAATAGCTAGATGGAATTTCTTTATTGATCGTTTTTTGCACTTCTGTAAATGGAACAAGGTGAAGTGTTACACGTTTACAGTATTTCGTTAGCTCTTGTGCTAAATCGATTACTTTTTGTTTCGCGCGATCGCTTGTGAAAGGTGGGCTATGGAAGTGAACTGCTTCCACTGATACGCCGCGTTTCATCGTTAAGTACGCAGCTACTGGGCTATCGATACCACCAGAAAGAAGTACCATTACTTTTCCGCCAACGCCAACTGGTAAACCGCCAGCTCCCATACGCTCGTCGCACATAATATAGCTGTAACCACTGCGAATTTCTACACGTACGTTTACATCTGGATTATGAACATCTACTGTAATATCTTCAGTATTTTCTAGAATGTGGCCACCAATCTCAGGTAATAATTCCATCGTTCTCATTGGGAAATGCTTATAAGAACGGTGTACGGTAATTTTAAATGTTTTCACATCGCCTTTTACTTGTAAGAAAGCTGCTAATGCACCTTTTTTAATATCTTCTAATTCTGACGGTACTTTCATCGCTAAGTTAAACTTATGAATACCAAATACGTCTTTTAATCTTTCAGAAATCGCTTCATGATCTTCACCATTTAATTGGATGTACATACGGTCATGCGTTGCATCGATTTTAATATTTGGGAATTTTTTCAGTTTGAACTTCACGTTATCTTTTAATGTGCTTACAAATTTAGAACGGTTCTTACCTTTAGTCGTCATCTCTCCATAACGAACTAAAATATATTCATATGTCATCATATTCCTTTACCTCATCACTTCATATAATTTTGGCATTGTTTCTTTCACAATACCTTCAAATTGTTTTACTTCTTCCATCGTGTTTTCTGGTGCCAAACTAATGCGAATAGCACTTGCGGCAGCCGCATGCGGTACGCCCATTGACACTAACACTCTGCTCACTTCATTTGCTTTTGAAGAACAAGCAGACTTCGTTGATACATATACACCGTGTTCTTCTAAAGCATGAACGACCACTTCTGGTTTTAAACCTACAAATGATACATTTAAAATGTGCGGTGCTGCGTATGCAAGCGACGTATTAATCGTTACATCTTCCATCTCTTTAAAGAAACGAACAAGCTCTGCTTGTAAACTTTGTAAATGAGCTACCTTTTCTTTCACTTGTTCCATTGTCATGCGAAGTGCTTTCACCATCGCTACAATACCAGGTAAGTTTTCTGTACCAGAGCGATACTTCAGCTCTTGTTGACCACCTGATAAAATTGGATCTAACCTTACGCCATCACGTACATAAAGAAGACCCGTTCCTTTTACACTGTGGAATTTATGTCCAGATATTGAGCAAAGATCAATATGAGAAGCATATAAATTAAGCGGTACTTTTCCTATCCCTTGTACATGGTCCACATGGAATCTTATTTTCGGATAGTTCGATAATAACGTTCCGATCTCAGCAACAGGCTGAATTGCTCCAGTCTCGTTGTTCACGTGAATAATTGACACAAGAATCGTATCTTCACGAAGTGCCCGTTTTACATCCTCTACCGATACAACACCATGCTCATTAACCGGTAAATATGTTACATCAAAACCGAGATCTTCTAATTGTTTATATGCTTCAAACACAGACGCGTGTTCAATATTTGTTGTAATGATATGTTTACCGCGCGAACGATTCCTCATCGCTATCCCTTTAATCGCAAGGTTATTCCCTTCCGTTCCACCTGATGTGAAAATAATCTCAGAAGGTTTAACATGAAGAAGCTGCGCTGCAATTGTTCTTGATTGTGTTAATAGACGCTCTGCCTCTCCTCCAAGCGAATGAATAGAAGAAGGATTCCCAAAATATTTCCCTGCAACCGTTACGTACGATTGAAGAGCTTCTGGATATGGCTTTGTCGTCGCACTATTATCAAAATAGATCATCGTTCTTCCCCTTTCAGCGCTGTCACATCATATAATCATATCACAAATACGTGTCATTACGCTAAGACTACTAAAAGGTTCCGTTATATTTTAAAACGAATAACCTTACTGTATTCCGCTATTCATTATAGCAACATCGCCCTCAAATTTACACAAAAAAACAAACCCTTATGAAAGGGTTTGTTCATTGTCTACATATTCAGCTATTTTTTGAACAACGCCAGGCTCAAGTTGCTCTAGTACAGAAGCCGCTTGTTCTAAAGCAGCATCGTATTGATATTCACGGAATAATTTCTCCGCATAATTTAAGCTCTCTGCAAGGTTTTCATCATGACTGCGGTAACGATTACCGTATTGAATTAATTTTTCAACTAAATACGCTTGTCCAATTAACTCTTCTGTCATTTCAGCTACACCATTAACAGTTTTGTACGCTTCTTCTAAACTGCTATTTACAGCATTCATATTTAACGGCTTCACTTCTAATTGCTCATATACAGCTTGCATTGCCATTTGTCCTCTTTTTAAATCTTCCATAATACTCTCTGGAAGACCTGGCAAATTCGACTTTTGCATAAAGCGTTTCGTTTCAAAAATAGTATTTCGCATTTCTTGTAACTTCTCACGCGCTTCAAATTCTTCTTTACGCATCGTTTGCAGCATTTCTTTATATTCTGCATGAAGTACTTTTAAAGTTTCACATTGCTCATAAATCTCTTCTAGTTCCTCACGAATGATAGAGAAAGCAATATCTTGTTCAGCAACACGTAATTGCAACATTTCAAAACGTTTCATTAAAATGTGCATTTGCTTTTCAATTACTTTTTGAGACTCAATGTCCTTATCTTGTAACTGGTAACTTTGTTTCACAAGCTGTGTTTCTGCTTTTGTTTCAATCGTTTCAGTGCGAATTTCTTCTAAATCTTCATAAACAGAAAGTGTTTTTTGCTCCACATAATGTCTCGCATGTACTTCTTGTTCTAGTTGATCATAGAAGCCATCTAAAATCGTTTTTAAGTTTTCTACTTTTTCAGCCGCTTCCGTTATGTGAAGCTCCTGTATATCCATTAAACATGTTTGTAGTTGTTTCTTCATATCACGAACTTCTTTAGGGATCTCCAAATACTCTAATACATAACCTTGTCTTACCATATCATTATGTCCGTGTAATAAATCTTCCAGCTGAACTGGTAACGTCGCTTGACACTCTACCAATAAATCTGGAATTTGGTGAATAATGATTTCTAAATCTGCTAAACCTTCTTCCAAACTAATAACAATTTCTCTCGCTTTTAAATAGTCACCATTATTTGTCGCTTCTTCAAAGCTTTTGAATTTCTCAGACTCAGCGTCTAGCATCTCTTCAATTTTCTGCTCCGCTGCCCCATACATATGTCTATGAGCAAGAACACTCTTCTTCATACTACGATATGTATCACGTAACCCTTCAATTTCTGAGCTATTTTTTTCATGGCTTTCTAACAATTGCTGTAATTCATTTAAAATGTCTGTAATACGATTATCAGCGTCATCTAAACCACTTATGGATTCATTCATCGCATGCTTTGCTTTTCGGAAGGAGAATTGCGAGGCGAATTTTCGCGCTTGCGCTAAATCTTTGTCAGCTTTCGGAAGGGTTGTTGAGACAATCTCATCCCATTCTTCACGCCATTTACCAAACAGTTCTTCTGTTTGACCCGTCATATTTAAATCTTTTACCCGCTTTAGTTCATCTGCCACAGGTTTATCTTTTATCTCTTGTTTCCACTGCTCAAGTGCTTCAATATCTTTATATGAACGATTTCTTATCACAAGCTCTATCATGAGCAGCACTAGAATAGAGCTTACTACAATGATAACGATCGTCAGGATAGAATCCATGCAAAAAAGCCTCCTAGTTATATCTCTTTTTTTGTCCGTTCCGTTTATGAAATGGAAGGCATTATGTATAAAAAGGGAATCCCCCTATATTTAACAACTAACAATGTACTAATCATACCATGTAATGGTTTGTTTTTGACCTAGTTTTTTTTAAAATTTCATGTTTCTTTCAATGCAATTGTAATCTTTCTCAATATTCCGTTTGGATTACCTCTCATCATCAAATGAATGCACTAAACGGCCTTCTTCCATATGAGATGCGAAATAAATTTTGCGCACAAGTGGCGGCTCAACGGAAATCGCATGCACATTTCCTTGGCTTACCGCTTGCTCTACTGACATTTCTGGAAGTAACGTGATACCAAGTCCAGCACCGACCATCGCAAGCATCGGTTCTGCATAAGAAGTTTCAAATGCAATGATTGGTTTCGCACCTATCCCTTGAAACATATTTGTAATCATTTTTCTTACATCACAAATTTCTGGATATACGATTAACTTTTCATTTTGCAAATCTTCCATTCGGATTACTGTTTTCTCTTTATAAAGATGATCATTTGAAACGACACAAACAATTTTTTCTTCTCGTATTTCTTTTATACACGCAGCGCCTTCTACTACCGAATCGATGAACATTGCTTCAATCTTTCGGTCTTTAAAGAGTCCCATTAATACTTTCGTATGCTCAATTTTCCATTCTACTTCGAATCCTTCACCTAACACATCATTACATTTCGATATATAATGTGCTGCTAAACTCGGCAATATGCCTATAGAAATTTTCCGCTTTTCTTGAAAATTTTTCATTTCTTCTTTCACTTCATATATGTGTTCCAAAATCGGTAACATTCTTTTTATAAATAACTCCCCAGCCTCTGTTAACTCCACTCCTTGCGCGGAACGCTTCAGTAAAGTAACCTCTAAATGCGCTTCTAATCTTTGAATTTGCTTACTAAGCGCCGGTTGAGAAATATGTAAAAGCCTACTCGCCTTCGATAAGCTTCGCGTATTCTTTACTTCAATAAACGATCGTACTGCCTCTAAATCCATCGTACACACCTCTAACAAAAAGTTATAACTGTCATAAAAAATCGATATTTCCTTCTATAAACAATTACTCTTTATACTTATTTCATCAACTTACTATAACGAAATGTAAAGGGGAAAGATACTCTTGGATAAAAAACAAATGCTACTCGGCTCCCTCCTATGCCTACTTGCCGTCACTTCTTGGGGGTTCATGTTTCCTGTCATGGCAAATGCCCTGCAGTTTATCGATCCGTTCTTTTTCACAACTATCCGATACGGATCAGCAGCTATTATTTTTCTTATTTTGCTACTCATCACTGAAGGGAAAACTTCACTCCGCTTAGAGAAAAGAACACTTTCTTTATTCTTTTACGGAACTGTCGGTTTCGCTGGATATGGTTTTCTCATTTTTTACGGTCAACAACTTGTCGGACCTGCTGGAGCCATCCATGCCGCGATGATTCAATCTCTTATGCCACTCATCGCTGTATTATTGCAGTGGATAGCAAAAAACAAACGTCCACAAAACTATACATTCCTTTGTATGTTCGTTGCACTAATCGGTGTTATGCTTGTCATTTCAAAGGGAAATATTCACTTATTATTTGGAGCTGCCAGTCACCTCTCAACAAATATACTTATGCTATGCGGCGTGACTTGCTGGGTCATTTACACGAACGGCGGTGCTCGTTTTCAATCTTGGTCACCACTTAGGTACACGACGTTAACTTGTTTATTCGGCTCAATTTCACTCATCGTCATTGTCACCTTCTTCACTTATACAAACATCGTTACTGTGCCGTCACTACGTACAATTATGAACGTTCGTTTTGAACTCTTATATATGTCGATTATTGCAGGTGTTATCGCTGTATTTTGCTGGAACACAGGAAATCGCTATATTTCATCTATTAACGGCATATTATTTATGAATTTAGTTCCTGTACTTGCACTGATCGGTTCCATCTTTCGAGGTTATACAGTCGACAAAATTGAAATTGCCGGAGCCTCATTAACAATTATCGCGCTATTATGCAACAATGTATGGCAAAGAAAAGAAAGCACAAAAATCCCCACCTCAGTTCGTTAGGTGGGGATTTCTCACATATGAACAGCTCTTGGCCATTCCTGATACATATTCGTTATACATAACGTTTGTTCCATCCATTGTTCAATTTCTTTCGTGTACATTTCTAAGAAAAATGTCTCAGACGGAAAAGAATGCAGCACTTCTGATATATATTGCGGATATAAAAACGGCATATTCATCATGCCTTTTAATTGCGTCATAAACATTGTAAAAGATACCTTCTTAAACTCTCGTTTCATTTGTCCTTGCTTTATGATTTGCTCTATATAATATCTTTCTTTAGAAAAATAAACAGTCATCACTTCGCGAATTAATGTCGTATCAAGCGACAGCTCTCGATAAAAGAAACGTGTCAGTTCCCTATTTTCAAATTGATATCGTAAAATCCCGCGCACCATTTGCACCATCACATCTTTAGCCGACAAATATTCTCTCTGTTCAAAGGACGTTTCAATCACATGAATATACCCTTCTAAAAAATTAGTAATAAGCTGCTCTAATAGGCCTTGCTTTCCAGCAAAATAATATGAAATATTCGCTACATTCACATCCGCTCGCTTTGCAATGTCTCGCACCGACGTTCCATCATAACCTTTCGTATTAAACAACGATATTGCCGCATCAATTACTTTTTGTTTCGTCTGTTTCATGCGCTCACTTCCTCTCACTGAACAGCTATAGTTTAAATTTCTTGACTTTTAAGACAAATTCCTTTAATTTTCTATCGACAAAGTCATGTGAAATACATCGTATTTTGCTAATATTTTACACATCTCGATAAAAAAGGAGCTGTTTCCATGTTTACTAAAGAAAGTTATGCAGGATCTCGCGTGCAGCAATATGAGACAGTAATTAAACAACTGGATGCATTATTAACTGGCGAATTAAACGTAGTCGCAAACTTATCAAATGCGTCCGCATTATTAAACCAATTTTTAGATCGTGTCAATTGGGTTGGCTTTTACGTAACAGAAGGAAATCAGCTTGTTCTTGGACCATTCCAAGGAATGCCTGCTTGCGTACGCATTCCGTTTGGACGAGGCGTTTGCGGCGTTGCAGCTGAAACGAAAACAACGCAGCTTGTAGCAGACGTTCATCAATTCCCAGGGCATATCGCTTGCGACAGTGCTTCGAATTCAGAAATTGTCGTACCGATTATTAAGGATGGGAATGTCATTGGTGTACTTGATATTGATAGTCCTGAAAAAAATCGTTTCGACGAAGTAGATCAGCGCTATTTAGAAAAGTTTGTGGAAACACTCCTAAAACATATGTAACAAAAAAGAGCTAGTTATCGATTAAGTACATTACGTACAAAACCGATAGCTAGCTCTTTTTTTATTGATTACTAACAGTAGATATTTTCTTTAACGCTTGCTCTAAATCAGAAACGATATCCTCCCACGATTCTAAACCGACAGATAAACGTATTAAATTATCATAAATGCCCATTTCTTGTCTTAACGCAGCTGGAATCGCAGCGTGCGTCATCGTTGCCGGGTGCTGAATTAACGTTTCTGTATCTCCTAAACTTACCGCAATTGTAATAAAGTGAAGGTCATTAATAAACGCCTGCGTCTCTTCTTTCCCGCCTTTAATTGAAAAAGATATAACGCCGCCGCCCCGTTTCATTTGGCGAGATGCTAACTCTCCTTCTGGATACCAAACTCCTTCTACCGCATCATAATTTTTCAGGAACGATACAATCTTTTCTGCATTATCACAATGACGGTCCATCCTTACCGCTAGCGTCTTTAATCCGCGTAACAATAACCATGCATCAAACGGTGCCATAATACCGCCGATATCTTTGCGCATCGGGCGAATTTTTTCAGCTAACGCTTTCGTTTTACAAATTGTTACACCCGCTACAACATCACCGTGACCTCCAATATATTTCGTCGCGCTATGCACAACTGCGTCACAGCCAAGTTCAAGTGGTCTTTGTAAATAAGGTGAACAAAACGTATTATCAACAATGACAAGTAAACCATTTCGCTTCGCAACCCGAATGACTTGTTTTAAATCAATTAATTTCATCGTTGGATTAATCGGTGTTTCAACGAAAATAATCTTTGTATTTGGACGGATTTTATTTTCAATATCAGTCTCTGTCTCCATATCACAAAACGAATGCGTAATCATAAATTTCTCTTCTAACACTTCTAAAAATCCGTACGTGCACCCATATAATCCATTTGAACAAATAATATGATCTCCAGCTTTTAGAAAGCCAATTAACGTTGCAGAAATAGCTGCCATACCGGATCCGAAAGCAAGTGCTTCTTCTCCTCCTTCTAACACCGCCATACGTTCTTCAAATAATTTTACAGTTGGATTTCCAAGTCTTGAGTAAATATAAGATGGATCCACTCCCGCAAAACTCGCCTCTCCTTGCTGCGCAGTCTCAAATGTAAATGTAGATGTTTGAAATAAAGGTGGTGTTAAACTTCCTTTATGTTCCTCTGATGTATACCCGTGATGAATTAACGCTGTCTCCATATGCTTCTTTTTCATAAAAACATCCCCTTTTATGTTTTTACTGCCGCATATTCATCAACAAAAAATTAATGAACATTTTTTACTACATTTTATGTAAGCGTTTTATTTGTGTTTCTATCTCTTCTTTTATATCGTTTTAAATTCCTTCTTGTTCATTTCCAAAATTTATATGCATAAAACAAAAACGTACTCGCTTGACGAAACTCTGGGTAAAAGATATAATAGCGTTTGTGTAAAATAAAAAGGCAGCCTTGTAATGTGAGTTTATCGTTTGTATTTTGTTCCTCTACGGAGGTGTATCTCGTAACTCCCTGCTGCTGGAGCGAAGGTACATGAAAACAAAATGCCCGTAAATATCGATTACGTCTGTTTTTATTTTACGTAAATAAAAACATTTTAAAGGAGGAGTCAACTATGGCTCGTTATACAGGTCCAGCTTGGAAACTGTCTCGTCGTCTTGGAATCTCTCTAAGCGGCACAGGAAAAGAATTAGAAAAACGCCCTTACGCACCAGGTCCTCACGGTCCTAACCAACGTAAGAAACTTTCAGAATACGGTTTACAATTACAAGAGAAACAAAAACTTCGTCACATGTACGGCATGACTGAGCGTCAATTCCGTCGCACATTTGACCAAGCAGGTAAAATGCCTGGTAAGCACGGCGAAAACTTCATGATCCTTCTTGAAGCTCGTCTTGACAACTTAGTTTACCGTATGGGCTTAGCTCGCACTCGTCGTGCAGCTCGCCAATTAGTAAACCACGGTCACATCATGGTTGATGGCGCTCGCGTAGATATCCCATCTTACCGTGTAAAACCTGGTCAAACTATCAGCGTTCGCGAAAAATCTAACAACCTTGTTGTTGTTAAAGAAGCGATCGAAGTTAACAACTTCGTACCAGAATACTTAACTTTCGATGCTGACAAATTAGAAGCTACTTACACTCGTCACGCTGAGCGTTCTGAGTTACCAGCTGAAATCAACGAAGCATTAATCGTAGAGTTCTACTCTCGTTAATGACAAAAAGCCAATCCTGTGGATTGGCTTTTTTCGTTATATATAAAATAAAGTTATTTATTTTCCTCTTTCTGAACATATACATAAGCATCTTTCTGCTCTTTATGTACATCCACCTTCGAATTCTCTGCAAGCTGACCCGCGTTTAGCAAAGAAAAAATAATAAGCGCTTCTAGTGACATTTTGTTTTACCACTCCTTTCTAATTGTTATACATTTATCATACCGCTTACATGTGATTTCCGTATGAACTCGAAAAGGAGATTACAACAAAAAGGTTACAGAAATATGAATGCACGCTATAATAACCATAAAATAGGAGGTTGATTCATTTTGACAATAAACCAAATGGTTCAATTGGGTAGTGCATGTATGTTCTTTATTACTTCCGCGCTTATTAATTGGTATCAGGGGAGTAATTTAATAGATGATCCTGATGAATGGAAATATAGCGCTAAGTTTACGAATTACTTTAAAGGCACCGTTTCAAATTACGAAGATATTTATCAAATCGATTTCTTTATATATGCAGCAAAATTTTATCCAGCAGCATTTATTGTTATGCTCATTAGCTTACTTTATATGCTCGTATTAATTCTTCATATTCTATTTACAAGAACTCGTAAAGTAATCTAAATTCATACATAAAAACCCCGAATCATAAACTTTTCAGCCTACAATTCGGGGTACTATTTGTTTATATTCGTTTCTAATTAGTAACGAATTAAGAAATATTTCTTTTTACCGCGACGAATGATTGTGAATTTACCCTCGATGCGGTCGTTTTCTGTTACAACGTAGTCTAATGCTTGTGTACGCTCACCGTTTACGTAAATTGCGCCGTTCGTTACATCTTCACGTGCTTGACGTTTTGATGGAGAGATTTTGCTTTCTACTAGTAAGTCGATTAATACTGTATCTTCTGCCGTACGCTCTACAGATGGTACGTCTTTGAATCCTTGCTCGATTTCGCTTGCAGTCAGTTCTGCTACAGAACCGCTGAATAATGCAGCTGAAATTTTAATCGCTTGCTCTAATGCTTCCTCGCCGTGAACAAGTTTTGTCATTTCTGCACCTAATGCTTTTTGTGCTGCACGTTTTTCTGGCGCTTCAGCTACTTGCTTCTCAAGCTCAAGAATTTCTTCATGAGATAAGAATGTGAAGTATTTTAAGTATTTAACAACGTCGCGGTCATCTGTGTTGATCCAGAATTGGTAGAACTCGTAAGGAGTTGTTTTCTCTGGGTCTAACCAAATTGCGCCGCCTTCTGTTTTACCAAACTTCGTACCGTCAGATTTCGTAACTAGTGGAATTGTTAAACCGAATGCTTTCGCATCTTCTTCTGATTTACGGATTAATTCAAGACCAGCTGTAATGTTACCCCATTGGTCACTACCACCGATTTGCAGACGGCAATTATGGTTTTGGTATAAGTTTAAGAAGTCGTATGATTGTAAAATCATGTAACTAAATTCAGTGAATGAAATACCAGTATCTAAACGAGATGCTACTGTATCTTTTGCTAACATATAGTTTAAACCGAAGTTTTTACCGATATCGCGTAAGAATGAAATGACATCTAAGTTACCAAGCCAGTCATAGTTGTTAGCCATTGTTGCTGGGTTGTCCACGTTTTCAAACTCTAAGAAGTTTGAAAGTTGGTTTTTAATGCTTTCTGTGTAGTAAGCAACTGTATCTTTCGTATTTAATGTACGCTCTGCTTTTTTACCACTTGGGTCACCGATCATACCAGTACCACCGCCAACAAGTGCAATCGGTTGGTGACCAGCTAATTGGAAACGACGTAACATTAACACTGGTAACATATGACCGATGTGTAAGCTGTCCGCTGTCGGGTCGAAACCACAGTATAATTTAACGCTTTCTTTTTCTAATAATTGCTCAAGTCCCTCAGCATCTGTTTGCTGATTAATTAGACCGCGAAATTCAAGATCTTGTAAAATACCCATATCCTACATACTCTCCTTTAAGTTCATTACTGGCGTGAAGGTTGAAAACATAAAAAAATCGCCCCTTCAAATAAGGGACGATTTTGATTATCGCGTTACCACCCTAGTTGCAGGCCAAAAAAGCCTACCACCTTATTTACATAACGGCTTAGCACCGTCTTTTCCCTTTTGAATACCATTCAATCGAAAAAAGATGCTCTAGGGGCGTAATTCGCGATCATCTATGTGCTGATTTTCACCGGCCATCAGCTCTCTAAAACAGGGAAATGATCACTACTTCTCCCTTTCCACGCTCAATTATTCATATACTTTTCTTTATACCATCATTTATATAGGCATGTCAAATAGAGGTCGGGTTTCTCTTCTTGCCAATCCTTTATAACGTCGCAAAGAGTATCGTAATAAGAGAAATCACCGGAACCCCAACTAATAACGATACGTGAAACACAACTGATAAATCATTCCCAATCGTCGCCTCTACAGGATCTTTCGCTGGAGAACCAAGAAATCCGATTAATCGATCGAAGCGACTTACCGTTTTTGGAAAGTCCGGTATTTCTACATGGTCACTATCTAAATGCTGTCTTAATTTATATTCACTCTTAAAGGGATTTTCGCTCAATTTCATCCACCTCCAGCAATTGTTTCAATTTCTTTATCCCGTTATGAAGTCTCGACTTCACTGTTCCAATTGGAATGTTTAATATCTCTGCAATTTCTTTTTGCTGCATATCATGATAATAAGAAAGAATAAGGACAGCTCGATGGTCTTCCGGAACTTTCAAAATTGCTTCTCTTACTGTGAGCCGATCTTCGTGAGAAAATTCTTTTTCCTGAATCGGCACTAAAAACGGCAAAAGCGTACGCCACTTTTTTCTTCTATTTAATTTATTAATCATAAGACGATAACCAATTTGAAATAAATACGTTTTTATTTTGCCTTTTTCAAGTTCATACATATGTTTCTTACGCTCTAACGTCAAAAACGTATCTTGCACAAGATCGATGCTTAATTGTTCATCTCGATTAAATCGATATAAAAATGTGTATAGCGCTGGTTTGATTAAAACATATAGTTTTTCCCCAGCCTGCTTATCTCCACTTTGATACGCAAGCATGAGCTCCTCCTCAATCCCAATCTGCGCCATGATTTTTGATCTCCTTTATTCCTTTTAACGTTAATGAAATACGGGAAATTAAATATGCAATTGCAATAAATACCCACAACTGCGATTGATTTGTAAAAAATTGAACATATGGATTTTGAATTGTAAATCCCATTGGAACTAAAAAAATTAAAACCTGCACACATATGCATGCATACAATGCCAGACAAACAGAAATCGTATCAAATACATTCCAGCGAAAATAAACTTTTGTTTTTGTAAAATCGATTTTATTCCCTTTTTTTCGTACTATATGTTTTCTATCAAACGGAATAATGATTGAAAACACAATACTCATTATAACTCCAGCTGTAAGCATTGATACTCTATATCCAATTGGTATCGGTAAGAAAAGACCACAAGAAAATACGACTATAATTCCAAGTAAAGCAAAAGCAAGAAGTAATTTATTAGACATAAAAAAGCCTCCCTCATCTATTCTTTCATAAGTGTATACAGACGAGGAAGGCACTTCGTTCAAATATTATTTTATTTTTTTAATAATCTTCGCGGGATTTCCGCCAACTACTACATTATCAGGCACATCTTTCGTTACAACGGCGCCAGATGCGATCACCGCATTGTCTCCAATCGTTACACCTGGATTAATAATCGCTCTTCCGCCAATCCATACGTTATCACCAATTGTTACTGGTTTTCCATATTCTGATCCGCTTATGCGCTCTACCGGATCAAGCGGGTGTGTTGCTGTATAAATGTGAACACCTGGAGCTAACATACAGTTCACTCCGATTGTTACTGGACATACATCTAAAATGGTACAGTCAAAGTTTGCGTAAAAATTTTCACCCACGTGAATGTTATAGCCGTAATCACATCTGAAAGAAGATTCAAGATGAATGTTATCTCCAGTCGTTCCGAATAGTTCTTTTACGATTTCGCTACGCTCTTTTAATTGTACTTCTGGCGTTTCATTTAATTTTCTCGTTAATATACGAGCTTGCTCCCTCTCTTGTACTAAAACTGGATCAGCTGGTATGTACATTTCGCCTAGTATCATCTTTTCTTTTTCTGTTTTCAATTTATTATCCCCTTTAACTTATATATATAAGTTCATAATATCACAAAAAAGAAAGGTCTGAACATATTACTTGTTCAGACCTTTCTCTCTTAATCTTCCATCGTTGATAAGTCACCTGTTGGTAAGTTTAACTCCCACGCTTTTAATACGCGGCGCATAATTTTACCACTTCTCGTTTTCGGTAATTTATCTCTAAATTCAATTTGTCTTGGCGCTGCATGAGCTGCGAGGCCTTTCTTTACAAATTGACGAATTTCTTCTTTTAATTCTTCAGATGGTTCGTATCCTGCTCGAAGCGCGATAAATGCTTTAATGATTTCGCCGCGCACTGGATCAGGAATACCAATTACACCAGCTTCTGCAACCGCAGCATGCTCGATTAATTTACTTTCTACTTCAAACGGACCAACACGCTCGCCTGATGTCATAATTACATCATCAATGCGTCCTTGGAACCAGAAGTATCCATCTTCATCCATATAAGCAGAGTCACCTGATACGTACCAATCTCCTGGCATAAAGTAAGATTCATACTTTTGCTTGTTATTCCAGATTCCACGCATCATCGCTGGCCACCCTTTACCAATCGCTAAGTTACCCATTGTGTAAGGAGGCACTTCATTTCCTTCATTATCAACAATCGCTGCTTTCACGCCTGGAATTGGTTTCCCCATTGAACCTGGACGGATTTCCATACAAGGGTAGTTACAAATAACTTGTCCACCTGTTTCTGTCATCCACCACGTATCATGAATGCGAAGTCCAAATGCGTTCATACCCCAGCGAATTACTTCTGGATTTAACGGTTCACCAACGCTTAATACGTGGCGTACTTGTGATAAATCATATTTTTTAATTGCGTCTTGTCCAGCACCCATTAACATACGGAACGCCGTTGGTGCACTGTACCAAACTGTTACACCGTAATCTTGCAGCGCTTCATACCACGCTTCTGGACTAAAGCGACCACCTAAAATAACATTCGATGCTCCGACTAACCACGGTGCGAAAATACCGTAAGCTGTTCCAGTTACCCAACCCGGATCAGCTGTGCACCAATATACATCGTCTTCTTTTAAATCTAATACCCACTTCGCCGTTTGATAGTGCTGAACCATTGCGTTCTGCGCATGAAGAACACCTTTTGGTTTACCAGTAGAACCAGACGTATAATGTAGAATCAAACCGTCTTCACGGCCTAACCATTCAATATGTAATTCTTTTGAAGCTTGTTCAAATAAAGGATTGAACGCTACTGTTTTACCGCCTTCTTCTACATGATCTCCAACAAGGAAGACTGTCTTCAAAGCTGGTAAATCATTTAATGGTACGCGCTCTAACAATTCAGGCGTTGTAATTAACACCTTTGCTTCGCTATCTTCTAAACGATCGCGAACTGCGCCTTCCATAAATGCTTCAAATAGCGGACCAACGATTGCCCCTAATTTCACTGCACCTAAAAGTGCGAAATATAACTCTGGGGAACGCGGCATAAAAATAAAAACGCGATCGCCTTTTTCTACATCGCCATAATTTTTCAGGACGTTTCCTGCTTTATTAGAAAAATCCTTCATTTCCTTAAATGTATACTTCTCTTTTCGCGATCCATCTTGATAATAAAGGGCTACTTTATTCTTTCGATCGGATTTCGCATGCTTATCAATTGCCTCATACGCCATATTTACTCGGCCTGTTTCATTCCAAGTAAAGTTTTTATTAACCTCTTCCCAGTTAAAATTCGCGTATGCCTCATCATAATTCGGCAAATTATTTTCTCCTTTAATGACAGGAAGCGTTTCTACTTTCATACTTTACATCCCCCTCCTATGTATTCTATTATCTATTATAATAACATTATTTAAAATTTTCAGTATATTTGTTGATTTTTAGACAAATTTTTAATGACAAATTTCGATTCACATCGCATATATTATAAAGTACGATATTAATAGATTCACAAACCCTCAAGGTGGTGAGCAATACATTGATTCATAAAAAAATATATAATGCTAGAAACTTAAAAACAGCGAAAGGCACTTTAATTATTGAAGGGCCTGTCTCTACACATAACTTAGAAATGTATGAATTTCATCCAGACTTAATTGCGTTTCGTCCTGCCGAGCAACAATATAAAGCAATTGTCGAAATTTCTAAATTACCAGAAGCTCGTCTCATTATTGCTAGACATGACCAAACAATTGTTGGATATGTTACATACTTATATCCTGATCCACTTGAACGATGGTCAGAAGGAAAGATGGAAAACTTAATTGAACTTGGGGCGATTGAAGTTGTCCCTGCCTTTCGCGGTTGCGCTGTCGGAAAGAACTTATTAGAAGTTTCAATGATGGACGATTATATGGAAGATTACATTATATTGACGACTGAATATTATTGGCACTGGGATTTAAAACAAACAGGCTTAAATGTTTGGGAGTACCGAAAAGTAATGGAAAAAATGATGAATGCTGGCGGGTTACAATGGATGGCTACAGATGATCCTGAAATTTGTTCACATCCTGCTAACTGTTTAATGGTCCGCATCGGTAAACGCGTTGATACAGATTCTATTCAAGCATTTGATCGTCTACGTTTTCACAATCGTTTTATGTATTAATAAAGGGGGCAACTGGAATGATTGTAGAAGAAATTATGAATCAAGATGTGGTGACACTACATCCAAACGATACAATCGAAACAGCAATCCGAACGATACGCACGAAAGGCATTCGGCACATTCCAATTGTCGATCAAAATAATCACGTCGTAGGCATTATTTCTGATCGGGATGTAAGAGATGCAAGTCCGTCTATTTTAGATGAACAAGTTTCACTCGATATGCTGAAGCAACCACTTGAACTCATTATGAAACATCCTGTTATGACTTGCCATCCTCTCGATTTCGTTGAGGAAATTGCTACTTTATTTTTTGAAAATAAAATTGGCTGTCTTCCTGTTACAAAGGCTGGAAAGTTAGTTGGAATTATTTCTGAATCTACTGTGCTTCACACATTAGTGAAATTAACAGGAGCACATCAACCAAGTTCACAAATTGAAATTCAAGTAAAAAACGAACCTGGTATTCTCGGAAAAGTCGTTGCTATTTTTAGTGAGTTACAAATCAATATCGTGAGCGTTCTCGTCTACCCAGCAAAAGATGAGAATGATAAAGTACTCGTTTTCCGCATTCAAACGATGAATCCGCTAAAAGTGATTGATGCACTTGAGGCAGAAGGCTACCGTGTATTATGGCCGAACATTATGGGGATGCAAGCATGAGTAGCGCGTTTATTTATTCGGATGACTTTCGGGGCTATTCGTTTAGCCCTGATCATCCTTTTAACCAACTGCGCGTCACACTTACGTATGATTTATTACAAAAGGGTGGTTTTATCTCTCCTTCCCAAATCATCCCACCACGGATGGCTACAGATGAAGAGATCGCCTACGTTCATACAGAGGAGTACATAAATGCGGTAAAACGTGCTGGAGAAGGTAAATTAGAAAAATCAATCGCGATGACATATGGACTCGGAACAGAAGATACACCGATGTTTCCAAATATGCACGAAGCAAGTGCATTACTCGTTGGCGGTACATTAACTGCTGTCGATGCTGTTCTTTCCGGGAAAGTAAAACACGCACTTAATTTAGGCGGTGGCTTACATCACGGCTTCCGCGGCAAGGCATCTGGTTTTTGTATTTATAACGATAGTTCCATCGCAATGAAATATATTCAGAAGAAATACGGTTTACGTGTTTTATATATTGATACAGATGCTCATCACGGTGATGGTGTACAGTGGTCATTTTATGATGATCCTAACGTATGCACCATTTCACTACATGAAACTGGGCGCTATTTATTCCCTGGAACTGGCGCTGTAAATGAACGCGGACAAGGTAATGGCTATAGTTATTCTTTTAACGTTCCACTCGACGCTTTTACAGAAGACGAATCTTTCTTAGATTCCTATCGAACTGTCGTAAAAGAAGTTGCCGCATACTTTAAACCGGATATTATTTTAACGCAAAATGGTGCTGACGCACATTATTACGATCCACTTACACACCTTTGCGCAACGATGAATATTTACCGTGAAATACCGAAGCTCGCTCGCGAAATCGCTAACGAATATTGCGAAGGTCGCTGGATCGCTGTCGGCGGCGGTGGCTATGACCACTGGCGCGTCGTCCCAAGAGCTTGGGCACTCATTTGGCTCGAAATGAACAACATCCAAAACATCTCAGGTTATCTCCCTCCAGAATGGATTGACGCTTGGAAAGGACAAGCTGAAACAGAACTTCCCCTCACATGGGAAGATCCAGACAACATGTATAAACCTATCCCCCGCAAACCAGAAATTGAAGAAAAGAATGCATTAACTGTAGCGAAATCCCTTGAAATTATTCGGAATAATATGAAAAAATCTTTGTACTAAACGAAAAGGAGGCTTGTTTTTGAATAGCCTCCTTTTACTTATTGTCGGTTTCTGTTGATAAGTCGATATATTTTATTTCTAATTAAGTGGTCCAACTTTTATGAGAAAAGGTCGTGATATTATGTGGAAGCAAAAAATGATTCACACGAAACGTGGTACATTCGAGCTTTTTACAAAAGGAAATGGCGAACCGCTTTGCATTACACATCACTATTCACAATTTAATGAAACGGGTGATTACTTTGCGGATGTTTTCACTTCTACGCATCGTGTATTCCTCATTAATTTACGAGGCGCTGGTAACTCTGTAAAAGCCAATTCAGAAAAAGAATTAAGTATGATTGAAACAATTCATGATTTAGAAGCTATACGAGAAGTTTTCCAACTTCCAACATGGCATTTCGCCGGTCACTCAACAGGTGGTATGCTTGGACTTCTATACGCAATTACCTATCCAAATTCTTTACAATCATTAGTCATCGTTGGAGCCGCAGCAAGTAACTATACTGAAACACCATTTTGCATTTATCACCCAGCACATCCACAGTTTCACTATATGCAAAAACTCATCGAAAACTTAAAAAGCCCTCACCTTACAAGGGAAGAACGAAAAGAACTATCTACTGAGAGAACAAAATTATCATTGCATAAACCCGAAAACTACAACTCTTATTTTTGGAAACCAATCGAAAAAACTATGTCCGCTAGCCGGATGAACGTTTTCGCCAATGAATATCCATCATTTGATTTAAGAGATCATTTACCTTCCATCCAAACAAAGACCCTTATTATATGTGGAAGACATGATGTACAGTGCCCAATTCAATATTCTATCGAGATACATAAGGGTATACGTAATTCTATCTTTGTGACATTTGAGGAGAGTAACCATTATCCTTTTTTAGAAGAAGCGACTCTGTTTACTTCTACTACTCAAACATTTTATAAATCATTACACTAGTACCGTTATTATTAAGAAAAGCTCACAGTCTCTATAAGACTATGAGCTTACTTTTCAGAAGAAATATTTCGTACTATATAAAAATAAAAGATAAAAGGAAAAGAGTATTAAACCTACATCAAGCAATACTGACTTTATATCCCCTCCTTTTAAACCTATCGTAATATTAAAAATACTTCTAACTATCCAACCTAATACTAAAAACAACCAACCAAAATGATCATTTGTATAATCTTCATCATAAAACATTTGTATTGCACCAATAATTAATAAGATAAGTATAATATTAGTCCCGATTTTTAAAACCTTGTGTGATTTATTATCTTTTAATGTATCTCCCAAAATGTAGCACGCCCTCTCATGCTCTACTATGTTTTATCTCTCTTTATATCTTAACACAAATTCCCTATTATTTCCTTTTAGCAAATAACATAAAAAACCTGCCAATTACTCGGCAGGTATATTACACATTAAAACGATAACCAGCTCCCCATACTGTTTCAATATATTGCGGCTGAGCAGGATCTCTTTCAATTTTTTCACGTAGTTTTCTAATGTGAACAACGACAGTGGCTAAATCGCCAGCTGATTCTAGTCCCCAAATACGTTCAAATAACTGTTCTTTATTTAATACTTGGTTTGGATGGGTTACAAAGAATGTCAATAAATCAAATTCCTTCGTTGTAAACGCGATTTCTTCATTGTTTATAAAAACTTTTCTCGCTCGCTGATCAATAGAAATCCCGTGAATGTATAGCGTATCACGTTGCTTACTCACATTTCCTGATAATCTTTCATAACGGGAAATATGCGCTTTTACCCTTGCGACTAATTCACTCGGGCTAAACGGTTTCGTTATATAATCATCTGCTCCTAAACCGAGTCCGCGAATTTTATCTATATCTTCCTTCTTTGCTGAAACAAGTAAAATCGGAATGTCTTTTATAGCACGTATTTGTTTACAAATTTCAAAACCGTTCATCTTAGGAAGCATAATGTCTAAAATAATTAAATCATAATCTTCCTGCAAAGCCATTTGTAAACCTGTCTCTCCGGAATGCTCTACATCGACTTGAAAATCGCTAATTTCTAAATAATCTCGCTGTAATTCTGCAATACTTATTTCATCTTCTACTAGTAAAATTCTCTTCATTCTACTCACCACATTCCTGTACTTTTTTCAATGAGAAGAAAATACTTGTACCTTCCCCAAGCTTACTTTCCGCCCAAATTTCCCCGCCATGTTCTTCAATAATTTGCTTCGCTATCGCTAAGCCAAGTCCACTTCCACCTGTGTTAGAATTTCGCGATTGCTCTGCGCGATAAAACCGCTCAAATATATACGGCAGCGTATCAGCTTCTATACCTGATCCATTGTCCATTACTTTCACAATAACAGTATTGTTATCACTGGATACTGTTACAGTAATTTTCTTCTCTTCTTTATCCATGTATTTCACACTATTATGAATTAAATTGGATATCACTCTATTTATCTTTTCGCAGTCGGCCGTTACATATAGTGGTGATGAATGTAATTGTAAGTAAACTTCTATCCCTTCCTCACTTAAATCCATTTGCATCTCTTCTAATAATTCCTGCATAAACACGTTTAGTTCTATCGTTTCAAACCGAAAAGGAACTCGATTCAAATCAAGCTTTGAAAACAAAAAGAGCTCATCAATAAGTGTATCCATATGTTTTGCCTTCGTATGAATCGTTGTTAAATACTTATCCATTTTTTCTGGCGTATTTGCGATTCCATCTTTTATGCCTTCTACATATCCGATAATGGATGTAATCGGTGTTTTTAAGTCATGCGATATATTAGAAATGAGCTCTTTTCGATTTTCTTCATACTGCGTTTGCATCTCTATCGACTCTTTTAATTTCTTCCTCATTTCCTCAAATCCTTGATTTAATTGCCCAATCTCATCATGGGATGTAACTGGAATTTGAAAATTCAAATCTCCTTCTTTAATTCTCCCTGTCGCATCTTTCAATACAAAAATTGGTTTTATTACACTTCTTGAGACGAAATAACTTAATAGCCCTATAAGTAAAATGGCTAACAGTAAAAGCGCTCCGAACAAAATTGGAAATAATTTTTGTATAAGATCCACAAATGAACTTTGCCTTTTTAGTACAAATATACTCCCCTCTTCATCTCCGGGAAAATAAAAATCAAATTTTACATATCGATAAAATGTATCGCCTAGTTCCGTTGTACCACGACTATTAATATTTGCTGATTCAAATTTCGGAAGAGCTTCTTTTAAAGATACACTTTCAAATGTTTTTGTAGCATAGGAAATGGTTTCTCCCTTTCTTACAACTATTTTCACACCTTCTTTTTCAAGTGATGAAACGAACGATTCATCTAATAGTTGTGATTGATTTTTCTTTGCCGCTAATTTCAATTCAATATACGTATTCTCTTCTTCTGGCGTAAGCGGCTTTTGAATATAGGAACTTTTATAGAAATTTTTCACTGATTCCAAGTCTCCTGTTATGGAAAAAACGATTAAAAATCCCGCGACTAATATGAGCGTGATGGAAACGAGAATAACAGCGATATAAGAGAATAAAAATCTTGTTTTAATAGACATATGTTATATCCTCACTTTATCAAACCTTATTACTCATAAGCATAAAAATATATGTTCAAATACTCAAGCGATTTTATAGTAATTTTAGCGGCAGTTTATAAAAATTTAATATTCTTATCCTACAGTTGAAATTCCATGTTCAAAAAAACATTAAGTATGATCTTTTGCTTAATGTTTTTACAAAGTTGCTCACAACAAGAACAAGAAGTTAAAAAGGAGATGACAAACATGGAGACAGCGCTACACGGCGCAGATATAAACATTCCAGACAACGATGGTATTACCCCGCTAGAGCATGCTCGTGCTCATCACTTTGAAGAGATAGAGAAGATTTTGTTAGAAGGGAATAAGTAAAAAGCTATTTTTTGCCTTCCTCCCCCACCCTATGCTACATTTAACCCGTTACATTACTATTATAGGGTGGGGGGAATAAACATGAACAAACCTAAAATTGGGATGATTGGACTTGGAAGTATTGCGCAAAAGGCCTATCTGCCAACACTAACAAAAGAAACAGATTGGAATTTTGTAGGGGCGTTTACACCTAACGCTGAGAAAAGAAAACAAGTTTGCCAACAATACCGCATTCAAGACTTTCATTCTATTGAAACGTTAGCTTCAGAATGCGATGCAATCTTCGTCCATAGTTCAACTGCTACACATTATGAAATCGTTTCTGAACTTCTGAAAAAGGGAATCGACGTTTATGTTGATAAGCCGCTAGCAGCTACAGTAGAACAAGCTGAGAAATTAGTCGAGTTGAGCGAAAAGCATAACCGAAAGTTAATGGTCGGATTTAATCGCAGATTCGTTCCTATGTATGTTGCGGCAAAAGAGCAAGCTCACAATATTTCTTGGGTTCGAATTGAAAAGCATCGTACAAATAAAGTCGGGCCATATACGTACGACTTTACTATGTTAGATGATTACTTACATATTGTAGATACTGCCCGTTGGTTAGCTAACGATGATCTTAACGTCGTTCATAATATGATGCAAATGAATGAAAAGAATGAACTTCTTTACGGGCATCATACATATACAACGCCAAGTGGACTGTTGCTTTCTACAGCAATGCATCGCCATGCCGGTACGAATTTAGAACAAGTTGAACTTGTAACGACAGGAAAAATCATTCGTGTAAAAAATATGAACACATTTGAAGTTGAGCAGGAAAATTCAGTTTCTCAAATTGGTTCATCATCATGGGATACGACGTTAAAGCAACGTGGTTTTGAAGATGCTGTTCATCATTTTATTGCATGTGTACATGGAGATACAAAACCTGCTGTAGATGGATTAGAAGGATTAAAAACGCAGGAACTGTTGCAATCTCTACTAGATAATGTAAATAAAAATTAAAACGGATACATTTTTCAGAATTTACTTTCATTCCCATTCCCCCTTTATTTCTCGTGCAAATTTCTATAGAATATGTTGATAGGAATTATAAATTTCATAATGAATCGTGGAAAGGATGGGATTAACACATGTGGAACGAGTTTAAGAAATTCGCGTTCAAAGGGAATGTCGTTGATTTAGCTGTCGGGGTTGTAATCGGTGCTGCATTCGGTAAAATCGTTAGTTCTTTAGTAAAAGATGTTATTACACCATTACTTGGTATGGTATTAGGTGGCGTTGACTTTACAGATTTAAAACTTACATTTGGTAAGTCATCTATTATGTACGGTAACTTCATCCAAACTATTTTTGATTTCTTAATTATTGCAGCGGCTATCTTTATGTTCGTTAAAGTTTTCAACAAACTAACATCTAAAAAAGAAGAAGAAAAAGAGGAAGAAATTCCAGAACCAACAAAAGAAGAAGAACTTCTTGGCGAAATTCGCGACTTATTAAAGCAACAAAATTCTTCTAAAGATAGAGCATAATTGAACGGATAAAAAGGCATGTCCCCTTGGGACATGCCTTTTCTATATGCTATAACGTTTCCGAATTCATATGAATAAATAAAATAATACCAGCAACCATAAGTACCATGACACTACCTGCAAATAATGTAATACCAATAAACATTAAACTTGTGCTCATGTTCGCTGATACACTTTCAATAAAAATAGAAATTACATACGTGATAAGGGCAATTCCTGCAAGAATACTTCCTGGAACTAATCGCTTTAAGCCATTTTGTTTTAACGTCATATATGCAAAAATAGCAGTCATACAAAGCGTAATTATCCAAAGAACGATCATCTCTTCTCCCCCCTCACAAGCCTTTTCTTTCTATTATACATGACATTGCCCTATAATAGTTAAATTTGCACTTATGTGACATATAACAAGGAACAATTTCATTTTGGAAAGGAAATTGACCACTAGAAATAAATGGATATTTTTCGTATAAATCGATATAATTACCATATATAAATATTCTTTATAAGGGAGTGTTCATAATGATTTGGATTTCACTAATCGTATTAGCTTATTTCATCATTCTCGTCCCAATACAGTATAACTATATTAAGATGCTCAAAGAAAAGCAGAAAAAAATGAATGTGTCACAAAACGAACTATATGACAACATGTCTTATGAAGAATCCCAAATACATTATCACTATCAAAGTAACGTATTCACAATACCTGCTTCGCTTGTCGCAAGTATTATTTATAGAGTGAAACATGCAGCATAATATTATTATTTGAATCTGTTCATTCTGGTGAGCCTGATCCTACAAAAATGGATGAGTATTATGAAGAAAATCACGATACACTTTTGGAAGAAAGTATTATTCTTGTTAAAGCAAACAGTTTAGAAGAAGCTCATGAACTAGGTGAAAAAATCGCTATGCAATCTGAAGATACGTACGATAACATGTATGATGAGCAAGTGACGTGGACGTTCCGGAAAGTGTTGCATGTGTTTGAATTAGACGATACACCATTTGAAACCGGAAAAGAATTGTACGCAAGATTTTTACACGTTAATAAAAATGAAACGGTAGATACAGTCGTACAAAAATACTACCCCGAATACGAGTAAAAGCTCACAGCAACCGCTGTGAGCTTTTTATACTTACTTCGTTGAATCTCTAAATTGGATACGGTGAGGTAAGATAACAGTGTGATCTTCCACTTTTTCTTTGTTCATATACTTTGTTAATAGACGCATTGCTACTGCACCGATATCATACATTGGTTGTACAACTGTTGAAAGTTGTGGACGAACCATTAATGCAAGGCGTGTATTATCGAAACCAAGTACTTCTACGTCAGTTGGTACGTTTAATCCAGCGTCTTGTGCTGCATGGATTACACCTAGTGCCATTTCGTCAGAAGATACGAAGATCGCTGTTGGCTTGCCATCGAGGCCCCAAAGCTTTTCGAATGCCTCGATACCTGAATCATATGTGTAATCTCCATCGATTACAAGATTTTCATCATATGAAATACCTGCTTCTTCTAAAGCTTTTTTATAACCTTGTAACTTCTTCGCACTTCCTGCTTTATCAATGAAAGGACCAGAGACGAAACCGATACGCTTATGTCCTTGCTCAATAAAGTGCTTCATTGCATCGTAAGCTGCTTGTGTATAATCGATATTTACTGATGGCGTTTCATTTTGCTCATCGAATGACGCTGCTAATACGATTGGTACTGGAGACTTTTTAAATTCTTCAATGTGAATGTCTGTAATATCTTCACCCATGAAAACAATTCCGTCCACTTGCTTTCCAAGCATCGTATTTAATAAATGGAACTCTTTCTCTTTGTTTTGGTCAGAGTTACTTAAAATGATGTTATATTTGTACATTGTTGCGATATCTTCAATTCCACGAGCAAGTTCTGCATAAAACGTATTTGAGATATCAGGAATAATAACACCTACTGTAGTTGTCTTCTTACTTGCTAGTCCACGTGCTACCGCATTTGGGCGGTATCCTAAACGATCAATTGCTTCTAATACTTTCTTTCTTGTTGTGGGCTTTACATTTGGGTTACCGTTCACAACACGAGATACGGTAGCCATCGAAACGTTTGCTTCGCGCGCTACATCATATATTGTTACGTTCATCTCATCGCACACTCCTTCTATTTTTGTTATCTATTTTTATGTATCGGTTACTTGAATGAAAAAAAGACATCAACTCTATTTGCAGATGCCACCAATCGTCCCGAGTTCTTCCTTTTACTAATGATACGATAAAAACGCAGGCTCATACAATATTTTCCCGCAAAAGTTTCGAAAAAATTCGCTTCTTTTCTCGTATTTTCGTATTTTTTATGAAAAAAAGGACATTTTTTGTAAAAATATAGATATCTCATACGTAGAAACCTTATTTTAAGCAGTACGATAGTAAATGAAATTTATATCGGCGATTTTTCGAATATACCGACTTACTGACAGAAAACGACAATAAAAAAAGACAGTTTAAACACTGTCTTTTTTTTACAAGAAGGAAACAAACGGTTTATCGCTGTTTTTCTCTTTTATAATAATTGCCTCGATTTTACTCTCAGACTTTATCTGCAATTGTACTTTCGCATCTTTAGGTAATTTCTCTAACATACTTTGAACAGCCATTTGGGTAAGGGCCATTAATTCTGTTTTACCGTTATATTTAATAACAATATTCATATTCAATGTATCCATTTGATCTTTCTTATAAGAAACTTTAGCATTTACTGGGATAAAATCTCCCGGAGAAAAATCTTTCATTGCCTTAGCAAAGTCACCTATTTTTTTATTATCTTCTCCATGTGCTTGTGTAAATTCATCAGAAGGATATGAATACGCTCTTTCTTCAATCGTATTCCAATTTCCAAGGTTCGTATCATTCTTTTGAACGGTAGCACTAGCAATATACGTACCATTTTTCAAAGAACTTGTACTTTCTTGCTTAAAGATAGCAAACGTAATTGGAGATTTGTTGTACTTGTCATTTTTATGAATAGCTTCAATAAGTTGCTTGGCAACCTCCGTACCCTTAGACATTGCTTCTTCATTTGATACACTTGAAGACATTGCTAACCCAATCACAACGCCAGATAAACTTAATTCATTTGAATTCTGCTTCCCGAAATAGTCTTGTTCTATAATATTTGTCAAAACGGGTGCTTCTACTTTTGCGACTAGTTCATCAACTAGCTTCTCCGGAATATACTGATTTAATTGTAATACGTGATTTTCTGTATCAAATTGCTCTTTTGCAATATTCATTAAACCATTTTCATACTCTGCTAAATCTAATTTAGAATTTGTTTTTATATTAGCTGTATTTATAACCTTTTGTTCTTTTAAAGGAATTACAGTTCTATAATAATCTTTAGAAACAGCAGTTCTCGGAATCATACTTTTTTCTTTCGTATCCTTCTGTATAACTTCATCCTTCTTACTAATCGTATCATTACTACAAGCTCCTAGTAATAAACTTACGACCGCGAAGGATAATGCCATTTTCTTCATTACTTAAAACCTACTTTCAACAATCTAGTTATTTAATTTGAACTAATAACAGTGTACCATTAAATATATTTCAACAAAAACAAAAAAAAGAAGCAAGCACCTTTTGCTTGCTTCTTTTTACTTAATATTCTCTTCTAAAGTGTTTTTTTTAATGTTCCAATGAGACGTATTCCATACTACCATCCCATCTTTTATGTATAACACTTGCGGAGATTCATGTTTAATGCTGTACTGTTCTGCAACACGATTCGAAACATCTCTCGCATCTTGTACGTATAAGTAATACGCTGGTACCGCTCTTTCTTCACTGCAATACGCTTGAAATTCTGTATAGGCACCATGACTAATCGGGCATGTCGTACTATGTTTAAAAAGAACATACGGCTCGTTTTTTTCTACTAATACTTCAAGCTCTTCAATTGTTTCAAGTTTTGTCATATTCATTACGATTCACCTCTCATACGAAGTCTAGAGCGCTTCTCTTTCTTTTCAGCTTTTTTCTCAAGTCTTTCTAATTTACGCTCTTCTTTTTCAATCTTTTTCTCTTGTCTTGACGCACGATAATGATTGTATACTTCAATTGCTGCGCTACTCCATTGTACAACTTGCGCTACTTTATCCGCATTATTTTCAATTTCGTCCGTAACAGACTCTGATACATTACGAAGTTTCGTATTTAAAGAGTGGATTGTCGTTCCAATTCCATCCACACCCGATACTACTTTATTTAATGATTGTGACTTCTGTTGAATATCATCAGCTAACGCATTTGTTTTATGTAATAATTGCTCCGTCTCTACGCTAATCCCTTGCATTTGCTTTTCTAAACCTTCTAACGTGCTTGCAACGTTTTCTAACGTCTTCTGAACCGATAACAACGTTCTACATACATATACTACTAATACAGCGAAAGCAACCGCGATAATAGCCGCACTTACATATAAAAGAACTTGCATTTCATCACTTCCTTTATCTTTTTCATACTTTCCCCTATTATACAATCATTTTCCGTTTCGTTCTAATCCCTATCTTTTCATTAGAATTTTCATACTTATTCGTTAACTTTAACATAAATGATTCAACAAATTCCACTAAGTAGGTTACAATAGGAGAGGATACATAATTAGTAGGGAGGCTTTACATATGAAAGATCCACGCATTGAAAAGTTAGCATACAATTTAATTAACTACTCTATCCGTTTACAAAAAGGTGAAAAAGTATTAATTGAAAACTTTGGCTTACAAAAAGAACTTGTAACTGCACTTGTAAAAGAAGCATATGCAGCTGGTGGTTTCCCATTCGTTTCTCTAAAAGATCATCAAGTAGATCGCTCTTTATTAATGGGTGCTACTGAAGAACATTTTGAACAAATCGCTGCATATGAAGCAAGCGTAATGAAAGATATGGATGCTTATATCGGTCTTCGCTCTGGCGATAACATTAACGAACAAGCTGACGTACCAAGTGAAAGAATGCAAATTCACGGTCAAACAGTTGGTAAGAAAGTTCATAGAGACATTCGCGTTCCGAAAACACGCTGGGTTGTTCTTCGCTACCCAAATGCTTCTATGGCGCAGCTTGCTAAAATGAGCACAGAAGCTTTCGAAGACTTCTACTTCGAAGTTTGTAACTTAGACTACGGTAAAATGGATAAGGCGATGGATAGCCTTGTTACATTAATGAATAAAACAGATAAAGTTCGTCTAACTGGTCCTGGAACTGACTTAACATTCTCTATTAAAGACATTCCAGCTATTAAATGCTCAGGTCATTTAAACATTCCAGACGGTGAAGTATATTCTGCACCAGTTCGCGATTCTGTTAACGGTACAGTCTCTTACAACACACCATCTCCTTACAACGGTTATACATTTGAAAATGTACAACTTAAGTTTGAGAACGGTCAAATCGTTGAAGCAACTGCAAACGATACAGAGCGCATTAACAAAATCTTCGATACAGACGAAGGTGCACGCTACGTTGGTGAGTTCGCAATCGGCGTAAACCCATACATCTTACATCCAATGGGAGACATCCTATTCGATGAAAAAATCGATGGCAGCTTCCACTTCACTCCTGGACAAGCTTATGACGATGCATGGAACGGCAACAACTCGAACATTCACTGGGATTTAGTATGCATCCAACGCCCTGAATACGGCGGCGGCGAAATTTACTTCGACGACGTACTAATCCGTAAAGACGGACGCTTCGTTGTACCTGAATTAGAAGCTTTAAACCCAGAGAACTTAAAATAATAATAAAAATGCTCGGAATATTCTCCGAGCGTTTTTTAATACTTTAATAAGTCTTTCGCCACATCTTCTGGCACTTTAAAACTCATCTTCTTATTTTTCATTTCAACTTCAACATACGGAACATCTTTATATACTGTCATCGTACCTATTTCATGTAAGTCCTTCTTATCTTTACTCGACTCTAATAATTTTGTTGTATCCTCTTGATACATTTTAAATGTTTTCCCTTGCGGAGTATCTAAAGGAACCGACTGCATTTCCCACTTATCCATTTTCATGACTTCAAACAGTTTTTCAATTTCTTTCTTATTGGTGATTACCTTTTTATCACTTGAATCAGTAAGTGATTCAATTTCAACCTTTTGTGCCTTTTCTAAGTTCATATCAGCCTTTTCCTTCTTCGCACTACACCCTATTACAAGAAAGGATGCTGTTATCAGAAGCATAAACAACATACAGATTTTTTTCATTTCTAACCCTCCTGTACTACATGGAGCTACTTTTCTCACTTTTTGTTTGCTGAAAATGAAAATAATATAAAAGTCCCACTGCGATAGTACCTATTAATATTGGTATATATAAGGACAGATCCCATTTCATATATCCCCTAGTGCAAATAACAATCACCAGCAATATTTCCAAACAAAACAAAGGTTTTACATATTTCATTTCTTACCTGCCATTTCTATTTTTACATTTGGATTCTCTTTCTCAATAAGCGCCAAAAATTCATTCATATGTTGCGGCATCGCCACCATATGTACTTTATACGCATTCGTCGTAATTTCTAGAGACTTCCCAACTTGACGAATGATTCTTATCTCTTTCAATACGATATCATCATTTAAAATACCGTACTTTAATACACCATTTTCTACTTTATGCTGTTTAATAAATACTTCCCAAACGAGTGGTACATTTACAAGGAAGCATAAACCCATTCCAATTAACGCTGACATCCACTGCTCTTTATTTGTGACAATCATGACAAGTGGATATACAAACATAAAAGCTAACGTGAGACAAACGAAAATGACTACTGATTTACTTCTTTGAATCGGAAAGTTCATACACGCACCCCCTCACCTAAATTATACCACTTTTTCCTATTTTAGTTCGTAAAAAAAGGCCATTTCTGAATGACCTTTTACACGATGTACCTATAAAATTTCTTATCTACCCCTAACACTGGAAAATTTTTCGGCAACTCGTCTATACTCACACTTTGAAAACCATTCTTTTCATAAAAGCGATGCGCTGCTAAAAATTTCAGTGTCGTTCCTAAGTAAATATCTTTCAACTTTTTATTCTCAGCCCACGAAATTGCTGTTTGGAGCAACTTATGTGATGCGCCCCACTCTTTTCCGCGAAATTCTTTTTTTACGAACATTTTTCTTAATGCGACTTGATCGTCCCTAATATCTAATAAAGCTACTGTTCCAATCACTTTATCATCATAAGTTGCTACCCAAAAGTTGCCATGATTCCTTTGATAAAATGTTCCTATTTCAAGCAAGTCTGGCTGCTCTTCTTTCGTAATGGGAACATTGTACTCTTTTTGCTGAATATGAATGATAAGATCTACTACTTCATCTTGAAACGTACTTTCATACGGAATAATGCGTATCTTCTCGTTCATCGAATCTCCTTCCACTCTGAAGCTAGTAAACTATATACAGCGATATCGTGAAAATGATCATATAGCCATTCATCATCTCTTAAAATGCCATCTAACTTAAATCCTAAACGTTCTGGAATAGCGCGACTTTTCACATTATCAACACCGCATCTAATTTCCATTTTATTTAATTTTAAATTCTCAAATGCATAGTGAAGTACAGCCTTCACACTACGCGTCATAATACCTTTCCCGCCGGCATCTTCTGCAAGATAATATCCAAGACTTGCCGCTTTCTTCCCCCAACTTACCGGATGAATGCCTACCATCCCAACGAGCTTTCCTTTGTAACGGATACCACTTTCAAAACCGTCTCCCTCTGCAAACTTCTTTAACCACATCGGACAAATCTCATCATACGCACCAGCAGATTTTACCCCATCTACCCAAGGAAGCCATCTTCGTAAATGATTACGATTTTGGTCTATTAATTGATATAGTTCCTCCTTATGATGCTTCTCTAATAACTGTAATTCGATTTCATCGTCTACTCGAAGTGTGAACATGTTTTTTTAGCTCCCTTTTATTTTTCTTATTATTCTAACACTTCTAGATGTAAATTGTTAAATATTCACACTTTTTTTCGGTTTTATTTGTATAAAATTAGAAGAATACAATACACCCGTAACAACTAATGTCATTCCTACAGACTGTGCAGGCGTTATATTTACTCCTTCAATAAAAGAAATAATCATTGTAACAACAGGTACTAAATTAAAAAATAAAGATGTTCTGGCTGCTCCAATTTGAGCAATTCCATTATTCCACCATAAGTAACCGAGCACGCTCATTCCAATTGCCATAAAAAGAATCGCTCCCCAAGCTAACAAAGGAATTTCCAAAACTGGTACGATATTTTTTTGAGTGGAAGATATGATCATAAAGGCAATGGCACCAATAGTCATTGTGTATGTCGTCGTTTGTATTGGGCTACTAGTTTTAATAAACTTTCTGCCTAGCACACCGTATAACGCCCAACAAATATTCCCTAATAAAATATAAAAATCACCTTTTGAAAATGATAAGTTTTGTAGTATCGTAAACGAACCTTGTGTCAGTACAAAAACAACACCCAGTAATGCAAGTAACATCCCAATACCTTGGCGTTTTATAATTTTTTCTCGTAAAATAAAACTTGCTAATAGCGTCGTAACGAGCGGATTCGTCGCCATAATCAGTGCACCATTCATAGCTTCTGTATGTTTCATACCTAAAAAGAAAAAGAAGTTAAAACCGAATACACCAACAATACCTAGCAAAAAGTAATAAGTCTTATTCTCCCTCCATACCTCTACCTCAAAATCTTTTCGTATTTTTAACAAACATAACATCACAAATGCAGCGATTCCAAAGCGCCATGCTGCTATATGAATTGCTTCGAAATACTGTACAGCATATTTCGAAGCATTAAATGTCCCACCAGTGAAAATCGCAAATCCAAGTAACTGAGCGTATACTTTATTTTTCATTGTCAGCCTCCGAATTTCCACCTTCTAGAAAACCGTAATAAATTTCTAGTTTCTCCTCCGTTAGCTGAACAACTTTTTGCAATTGTTCCTGCTGTTCTTTTAATCTCTCTAAGTGAGTTGTTAAAATTGAAATTCTCTTTTTTACTTTCGCCGGTACTTCCTCTTTTCTCTGCCTAATTTCCTCTATAATACATCCATCACTTGCAAACTGAGCCATCTCTTCTAATGACATTCCAGTTTGTTTTAACGAATATAAAAATTTTAAAAGGCGTACATCACCTTCTGTATATTGGCGGATCCCGCTATTTCGCGTTGGTGGTGGTAATAATCCTAATTTCTCATAGTAACGCAAAGTATGAATACCCATCCCAGTTAACTCTGCTACTTCACCGATTTTATACATGTTCTCTCCCCCTTGTTTTTACATTTTCATCTTATAACCTAGAGTTAACTCTAGGTCAATACGTAAATAAAAAAATAACTATATATGATTGATATCTAGATATGAATCATATATAGTTAAAGTATGGAAAAAAATGATAATTTTATAATTCAATTACGTAAAGGCGTTTTTGATCTCGCTATTTTGTCTTTAATAAGTAAACAACCTATGTACGGATACGAAATTACAAGTGCATTACAAGATATCCCTGTATTTCATATCCCAAACGGTTCGATTTATCCTATATTAAATCGAATTATGAAAAACAATTGGGCTGTTTCCTATTGGGAAGAATCTGGTGATGGTCCAAAAAGAAAATACTATCGCATTACAGACGAAGGGAGAGAAATTTTACATAGTCGCTTACATGATTATGATGCAGTGTACCATGCTCTAATGTTACTAGCTAAAGGAGAGGATAAAAAATGAACAAGGAACAATTCTTTTCAAATGAACTCATTACTTCTTTCTTACACGATCTTCATAAAAGTTTAATGAACTTACCTACGCCAGCAAGAGAACAACATGTGCTAGAAATCAAATCCGATTTATATGAAAATGCATTAAGTAAAGAAAGCGAAGGAATACCATTAGAAGCCATCCCTTCACAAGTGATTGAAGAATTTCTTCCTCCAAAAGAATTAGCAAAGGAAATTGCAGGAGAATATACAGATGTTATTCAGGCTGCACAACAGTCTACAAATACATTTATTAAATACTTTACAGGACTATCAGTTGCTCCACTTGTTGCTTTATCAGTACCTATCGCACTTGGCTTTATAAATATTTCAGCTAATTTACCTTTTTTACTAGCCTTTATCGCAAGCAACATTTGGTTCATCTGTAGAGAAAACCATTGGAATACAAAGCAATTAAAATTTTTAAAAACAATGATTTCCTTTAGTACTAACGTTTTAATTGCACTTCCATTTGCATTTTTCGCGATTCGAATTATGATCACAAAACAATTCGATATGTTTTCATTCTATTATTTAATTGGATATGTACTTTTTAGTTCACTATATATATTCTCATTAAAACAACTATACAAAAAAAATGAACAATACCAACATATCAGCGCTTTTTAAAATATATCGAACACAACAAAAAAAGACGCACAGCCACAGCTATGCGTCTTTTCTATTACTTTTCTGCAACTTGAACTTCTTTTACGTAAGCTGCTTCGAATTTTTGGATGTCTCCTGCGCCCATGAAGATTAGAACGCCGTTTTTATGTTTCTTTAATACATCCGTTGTTGTATCTGTAATTAGTTCTGCACCGTCAATACGCTTTTGCAGATCTTCGATTGTTAATTCACCTTTGTTTTCGCGTGCTGATCCGAAAATATCACATAAGTATACTTGGTCAGCTTTGCTTAAGCTTTCAGCAAACTCATCTAAGAACTTTTCTGTACGCGAGAATGTGTGTGGCTGGAATACAGCGACAATTTCACGCTCTGGATGTTTTTGACGAGCTGCTTCAATCGTTGCATTAATTTCTGTCGGATGGTGTGCGTAGTCATCGATAATCACTTGCTCTCCCATCGGCTTTTCATTAAAGCGACGTTTTACGCCTTCAAAAGTTGTTAGCTGATGCTTAACTGCTTCTACATCAACGTTTTCATAATGGCAAAGTGCAATTACTGCTAATGCATTTAATACGCTGTGGTTGCCGTATCCTGTAATTTTGAACGTGTCATAGTACGTATTACGAACGAATACATCAAAAATAGTACCATCTGTTCTCTTTTGAATGTTACGTGCTTGGAAATCATTATCTTCTCCAAATCCATAGAAAATAACAGGTACTTTCGCTTGAATTTTTTGAAGTTCTTCATCATCTCCACATGCAATAATGCCTTTTTTCACTTGCAATGCCATCTCTTGGAATGCACTGAATACATCATTGATATCTGTGAAATAATCTGGATGATCAAAATCAATGTTTGTCATAATCGCATAGTCTGGATTGTAAGACAAGAAATGACGACGATACTCACAAGCTTCAAATACAAAATACTTACTATTTTCTACCCCATGCCCTGTTCCATCTCCAATAAGGTAAGATGTAGGGTGTGCACCTTGCATTACATGGGCTAACAAACCAGTTGTTGATGTTTTTCCATGCGCACCAGTTACAGCAACACTTGTGTATTGGTTCATAAGGTCACCTAAGAAGTGATGGTAACGATGTACTGGGATGTTTAATTCTTTTGCTGCTTCAATTTCTTCATGCGTATCAGGAAATGCATTTCCTGCAATAATCACTTGTCCTTCTTTTACATTACTTTTATCAAAAGGAAGGATCGAGATATTGCGCTTTTCCAACGCTGTTTGTGTAAAGAAACGTTTTTCATAATCAGACCCTTGAACAGTATGCTTCATGTCATGAAGAATTTGCGCTAATGAACTCATTCCTGTTCCTTTAATTCCTACAAAATGGTAAACTGTCATCTTAAAGAACCTCCAACATTTCGAACTAATACAACGGCCTATCTATAAGACAGTATATGAATCTTTTCTTATTTTGGTAATCATCATACATTTTTGATGTAGTGAAGTTATTCTTCCCTTCACTTATCAGGATAAACTCGTACGTACTTCTTTTTTATGTGCATAACAAATCCATTATAGCAAAAAAGAAGCCGCTATACTATGATAACAGAAAAACTGATAGGGTCAATCACCTATCAGTTTTTCTCTCTTTTACATATCTTCTCTTTTTTCTAATTGAACACGCTCTAAACGTGGGTTTGGACGATATTTACGACCAGCTTTCGCTTCTGGTTTTCCATTTAATTCTACGTTATCACCAGTAAAGCCAATATTCATTTTTAATAAGCTACTTCCTACTCCGTATATATCAACAGGTACATTTTGAGCTTCAAATTCACGAATACGCTTCTCATCAAATCCACCAGTTACAACGATGTCTACATGCTGGAATCCTTCTTCATCAAGTGCTTTACGAAGTGCGAATACAAGCGATGGGTTTACACCACGTGGATCGAATGTTCCAAGTACTTCTGGGTGACGAATGAAGTATTGATCAATCATCGTGCGCGACGTATCTACACGTACACCTTTTAATGTTGATCCAAATTCACGCGCTACGCGAAGTGCATCTGTAATGACATCATTGTTGTAATCAATTAATACAACTAATTCATCTTCTGGGAATTTCTTATGATATGCTTTTGCCGCTTCTACGACATCACCATTAAACATTTGAATTAATGCGTGAGGCATTGTCCCCATACCACTTTTGCCCCACCATTCATTCATTGCATGCGTCGCTTGTGCGCTCATACCGCCGATGTATGCTGCATAGCCGTCACCAGCTTGTTGTGTATAATGATCGTCACGGTCTCCCATGAAAATAACTGGTTTTTCTTTATCTACGCTACGCGCAGCTTGGACAACGTTATATACGTTTGTCGCAACTGATGTACGACGAGCTAAAATCCCATCAATGACACCTTCTAAAAATCCGAAATTTTCATAAGGACCATGAATTGTTAACACTGTTTCAAACGGACTAATTTTATCGCCATCTTTTAAAGAGTTAATTTCAAGTTCCTCAGGATTTTTAGCGAATGTTTGTAGCAACGCAATCACTTCATCTGTTCCGCAAAGAACTGCATTTTCCTTTTGGAAAAATTGCATCGTTACAACACTTTTCGGGCGAAATTCTTCAATGATTTCTCTAGTCTTTAAAAAGTAAACGGCAGAGAACCAACCTTCTCCAACGCGTTCGTCAAATTTAAATGTTTTATTTGTTAGTCTATTTATTTCACCTTTTAATTTTAATTCAATTTCTTTCATGTCGCTTTACTCCCTACTTTACTATCCAACATTTTCTCTTAGTATACAGCAAAACCGTTTACTATACATTTGTTTCCTGCATAGCAGCGAATTCATCCTCAGAAATAAGGACATCTCTTGGCTTCGTTCCTCTTGCTTCAGAAATAATTCCTTGCGATTGCATCTCTTCAATGAGACGTGCCGCGCGATTATAACCGATGCGGAATTTTCGCTGTACAGAAGATGTGGACGCTCCCCCTTGTTCTACAACAAATTGACATGCTTCGAAGAACAATTCGTCTTCCGACTCAGCTTGTTCTGTTTTCGCTAATAAATCCTCTTGCTTAAATAAGTAATTCGGCTTCATTTGCTTTTTCACATGATCAACTGTCTTTTCAATCTCATCATCCGATACATATACACCTTGTACACGAACAGGCTTAGATGTACCGTTCCCTAAGAATAACATATCACCACGGCCAAGTAATTTCTCCGCGCCACCAATATCGATAATTGTACGCGAATCAACTTGAGATGATACAGTAAACGCAATACGCGTTGGAATGTTTGACTTAATTAAACCTGTAATAACATCTACAGATGGACGCTGCGTTGCTACTAATAAATGAATACCACAAGCACGTGCTTTTTGCGCAATACGACAAATCGCTTCCTCAACATCACCAGGAGCTACCATCATTAAGTCGGCTAACTCGTCAATGACAATAACGATATAAGGTAATGTTTCTCCCGGAATTTCTCGCTCACTTACAATCGTATTGTAGCGAGTTAAATCACGAGCACCTGCGTGCGCAAACAATTCATAACGGCGCTCCATTTCTTCAACTGCCCACTTTAATGCAGCTGTCGCAGCTTTTACATCCGTAATAACAGGTGCGACAAGATGAGGAACAGAATTGTATGGTGCAAGCTCAACCATCTTCGGATCGATTAACATTAACTTCACTTCATGTGGTTTCGCTTTATATAAAATGCTCGTTAAAATTGCGTTAATACACACACTTTTACCAGAACCGGTTGCACCCGCAATTAGTCCGTGTGGCATTTTTCGAATATCCGTTACAATTGGATCACCTGAAATATCAAGCCCAAGCGCAACTGTAAGCGGTGATTCGCTCTTTGTAAACACAGGACTTCTTAAAATTTCACGAAGAAATACTGGCTTACTTTCTTTATTTGGAACTTCAATTCCAATGGCACTCTTCCCTGGAATCGGTGCTTCAATACGAATATCTTTCGCCGCTAAGCTTAACTTAATATCATCACTTAAATTTGTAATTTTATTTACTTTCACACCTGGATCTGGCTGTACTTCAAAACGAGTGACTGCCGGCCCCTGCGATACATTAATAACATGTGCGCCAACGTGGAAATTATTAAAAGTAGTATCTAATAATTCTTTCTGTTCTTCCAGCCATTCCGTATTATCTAACGCTGCTTGCTGCGGAATCGATAGCAATGTTAATGGTGGAACCGCATATGTCGGTGGTGTTTGCAATACATTTCGCATATCGTTCTCTCTTTGATTTACAATATATGCTTTCTCTTCTACTTCCGTACTTGAAATTGGCTTTTGTACTTGCTCTACCACCACTTGCTGCATTGGCTTTTCTTCTACTTGTGGTTCTACTGCTACTTGCTGCTTTGCTGTTTCTTCTACTTGTGGTTCCACTGCCACTTGCTGCATTGGCTTTTCTTCCACTTGTGGTTCTACCGCCACTTGCTGCATTGGCTTTTCTTCTACTTGTGGTTCTACTGCTACTTGCTGCTTTGCTGTTTCTTCTACTTGTGGTTCCACTGCCACTTGCTGCATTAGCTTTTCTTCCACTTGTGGTTCTACTGCCACTTGCTGCTTTGCTGTTTCTTCTACTTGTGGTTCCACTGCCACTTGCTGCATTGGTTTTTCTTCCACTTGTGGTTCCACTGCCACTTGTTGCATTGGTTTTTCTTCTACTTGTTGTACAGGCTTATTCTCTACTCGTTCTTTCATAGAAGATTGCATTGCATTTGCTCTAGCCGCATGTCTTTCCATTAATCTCGTTCTGTCTTGCTTCAACATAACAACATTGAATGGTACGTGACGCTTTTTCTCACGTTTTGGTCCTTCTTTTTGTACAACTGGTGACGCTTCTGCGACCGGTGTTTCCTCTACCACTTGTTGTTCTTCTGCAATCGCTGCTTCTTCTACAACTTGTTGCTCTTCTGCAATCG
>NZ_JBWYRA010000012.1:0-107790 GCF_056725905.1 Bacillus sp. BC05(2025)
TTGCGGTGATACGATGTTTCCTACATTTTCTTTCTTTACTTGCGGTGATACGATGTTATTTTTTTTCGTTTGCGGAGAAATGACGTTATTAGGTTTCATTTTATTAATTTGAGGAGCAATTAATTCGCTTCCTTTTTTAATTACATCTGAAATTTTATATTCTTTTTTCGCTTTTATCGGTGGTTGCGGCGGCTGTGGTAATACATTTACCGAGAATTTCGTGTTTTCTTTCTCCGCTGGTTTTTGTTTTTCTATAACAGGTGGTTTTTGAATAACAGACGGTTTTTCAACTGGTTTTTCTATTTGAATTGGCTTTTCTTTTTGCACTTCTTTTTGTGGCTTTACCTGTATTTCCTTTTGCGGTGTCACTTGCATTTCCTTCTGTGGTTTTACCTGTACTTCTTTTTGCGGCTTCACTTGCATTTCCTTTTGTGGTTTTACTTGCACTTCTTTTTGTGTTTGCTGCATAGCTGGCTGCTGTGTAATTGGTGCTGATTGATACGTAACCTCTTCCTCATCTTCTATTCCAAGCGGCGTTGGCGTTGCTGAAAATTCTTTTTGTTGCACTTCTTTTACGTATTGTTTTGGAGGTGCTGAGCCTGCTCCAGCCTGCTGTTTTACATGAACGCTGTTTGATGGCACTTTAATTTTCATACCTGGCATAATTAAATCTGGATTACTAAGTTGTGTATTTGTTTTTTTCAACGTATCAAAATCCACTCCGTACTTTTTCGCAATTTTCCAAAGGGTATCCCCTTTTTGCACGATATGAATTTTCAAATTTTCCCCCTCCTGTATAACTTATCTATAAGTAACAAATCTCATGAAGTAACCCTTTCTAAATAACATTAACTTCTTTTCACTTGTATCACTTCTTCGATTTTCAATATCATTAGAAGCGGAATAAGTATAAGATAATCGCAATGATTTCTTCAAAACAATGTATGCCCATTTTGTTCTCGTTATGATTATATGTACGAAAAAAAGCAACGGGAATCCGCTGCTTTACACACGCTCTAACATACGATTTAATGCAAGAACTGCCTCTTCAGTCACTTGTTTATCTACGCTAATAACGTTAATTACTTCTCCTCTTTCTATCATTTCAAGTGCCCATAATAAGTGCGGCAGATCAATTCGGTTCATCGTTAAACACGGACACATAAATGGATTCAGTGAAACAATTTCTTTATCTGGATGTTGTTGAATAATTCGGTTCACTAAATTCATTTCTGTACCAATCGCCCATTTACTTCCAGATGAAGCCGCTTCAATCATATCAATAATATATTTCGTTGAACCTGCATAATCCGAAGCAGCTACAACTTCGTAGCAACATTCTGGATGTACAATAATGTTCATGTCCGGATGATTTTTCCGTACGTTCTCAATGTTTTTCACTGTAAAGTTTTGATGAACAGAACAATGTCCTTTCCATAAAATCACTTGAATTTCTTCTATATCTCCATCGTACTCTAATGAATCTGTATGCGGGTCCCATACTGCCATTTTATCTAACGGGATACCTAAATCGTATGCTGTATTTCTTCCTAAATGTTGGTCCGGTAAAAAGACAAGGCGCTCTTTTTGTGTAAACGCCCAAGATACCATTTGTTTTGCATTAGAGGAAGTTACTGTCGCTCCGCCATTTCGACCGCAAAACGCTTTAATTGCAGCTGTAGAGTTAACATACGTTAACGGAATCATCGTATCTCCAAATAATTTTGTGAGCTCTTTCCAGGCTCTTTCTGTTTGTTCGATATCTGCCATATCTGCCATCGAACAGCCTGCACGCATATCTGGCAAAATAACGATTTGATCATCTGTCGTTAACATATCTGCTGTTTCTGCCATAAAGTGTACACCGCAAAATACAATATATTTTGCTTCTTTATTACTCGCTGCAACTTGCGCAAGCTGAAGTGAATCTCCTGCTGCATCAGAAAATTGTACCACTTCATCTTTTTGGTAATGATGGCCTGGAATAAATAGTGTTTTCCCCATTTTTTCTTTAATCTCACGAACACGCTTTTCCATATCTTCTGTTGTCATCGTGTAATAACGCTCTGGTAACATCGTTTCAATCGGTTGCACTTTTTCTAAAATACTCATATCCCTTTCTCCCCCTCTAAGCCACTTTCCTTACGCCTCTATGTTAAAACTAATATCAAATGCTTTCACTGAATGTGTTAACGCTCCAAGTGAAATATAATCTACCCCTGTTTTTCCGTATTTCGATAAATCTTCAATCGTAATGCCTCCTGATGCTTCCGTAACGATAGCACTTGGTACAATCTTGGAAAACTCCCGAATCTCTTCTGGCGTACGGTTATCAAACATAATAATATCTGCACCAGCAGCTACAGCTTCTTTTACTTGCTCTTCTGTTTCTGTTTCCACTTCTACTTTCACCATATGTCCTAACTTTTCTTTCACCGATGTAACAGCTTTCGTAATAGAACCAGCAAAAGCAATATGATTATCTTTGATCATGACACCATCATATAAACCGAAACGGTGATTAAATCCGCCTCCGCACACGACCGCATACTTATCAAACATACGTAGCCCTGGCATCGTTTTTCGCGTATCACAAATACGTGTATGGCTACTATCTAAGGCACGAACAGCCTCGTATGTCATTGTAGCTATCCCGCTCATACGCTGGATAACGTTTAATATAACGCGCTCTGCCGTTAATAACGATGCAATTGGTCCTTGGACAGTTGCAATTATTTCGCCTTTTTCTACAAGATCTCCATCTTTTTTATGAAGCTCAACTTCAATTCTCTCATCAATTAATTTAAACCCTTCTTCAATGACTAAACGTCCCGCAAAGACCCCTGTGTCCTTCGCAAGAAACGTTCCTTTTGAAAGTAAATTGTCTGGAAAAATAAGCTGAGATGTTACATCTCTTTCTCCTATATCTTCTAGAAAAAATCGATTTAATGCTTCTTTAACCTTTATCGTATTCATAAAGCCCCTCTTCCTCTCATTACACAAGTTGTAGTTTTCTTTTCACTCGAACGATTTCTTTTTTTACGCTATTTCTATATGGATAATCACTTCGATAATGGCCACCAATGCTTTCTTCTCTTTGCAAAGCTGATACGACGATAAGCTCACACACTGTTAACATATTAATAATCGTTATCTCCTCATTTGTAAGAGCATCATGTTGCAATATCATATTTCGAACACCGTACTTACTAAGCCATCTCTTTGCATAAGATAAACTTTGTTCTGTTCGCACAATCCCAACGTATTTCATCATGCATTCTTGTATTTCTTCTTTCGCCGGCAAATGATTCAGAACGATAAACTTCTCTTCCTTCTCAGCAAATTTGTTCAATCTGTCTTTTGTCGCCTTCGTTAAAAGATGCTGTCCTATTCTTTTTCCAAACACAAGACCTTCTAATAACGAATTACTTGCTAATCTATTTGCTCCATGAACACCGTTACAAGCTACTTCACCGACTGCATATAAATTTGGAATGGACGTCTCCCCATCAATGTTTGTTTTCACGCCACCCATATGAAAATGAGCTCCGGGTACGACCGGAATGCGTTTTTTATTTATATCAACACCATTCTTTTTACACAATGCTGATACAGTTGGAAAACGTTCTTCGAAATTTTGGATAGACTCGATATTCAAATGCACGTTTTCACCCGACAAAAGCTGTTCATGAATCGCTCTTGCCACTACATCACGCGGTGCGAGATCATGATCTGGGTGTATATCCATCATAAAACGCTGCCCTTTTCCATTTATAAGGACAGCTCCTTCACCACGGACAGCTTCAGAAACGAGGCCACAGCATCGCCCGCCCGCATATAACATCGTTGGATGAAATTGTACAAACTCTAAATCTACAAGCTCTCCGCCTGCGCGGTATACCATCGCAAGTCCATCACCCGTAATTGTTTTATCATTAGAAGTAAAGGCGTATAAACCACCAACCCCGCCTGAGGCTAGCACAGTATAATCTGCATCATAACGCTTCAACTTCCCTTCACTATCTCGCGTTAAAACTCCAACGCATTTTTCATTTTCTATAATAAATTCAAGCACCATTTCCTGTTCCACTACCGTAACGTGCGGTGCTACTTCTTGAATGAAATGCTCTAATAAATTCTTTCCTGTTGCATCGCCGCCTGCATGTAAAATACGACGCTTTCGATGTGCACCTTCTTTCCCAAGATGAGGACCCATTTCATCTCCATCAAATTTCATTCCATTTTCAATGAGATGATTCATTTCTTTCGGTCCTTCCTCGACTAAATAACGGACCACATTTTCATTGTTATAATGACACCCTGCTACTAACGTATCTTCAAAATGATCATTTGGATTGTCATATGTAGCAACCGCTGCGGCAATTCCACCTTGCGCTAAATATGTATTATTATTACGGCTCGTTTTCTTTGTGATAATAATCACATTCTTTTCGTGACAAATCTCTTTCGCAACACGAAGTGCCGCAACGCCACTTCCAATAATTAAGACATCTGCACTTGGCATAATTGTTGCCTCCTACTTTACACTTTTCAACTGTCTTGACACCTATATTTACATAGTTTTAAAATAATGACAAGAGTTTTTTTATAATTCTTATTTTCATTACCATTTAAAAAATAAAAGAAATGTAACTCTTACTAGAGAGAGGAACTTACATGATGATATATCTTGACTATGCAGCTACTACACCTATGAGCGCGGAAGCGTTACAAACATATATGAAAGCAGCGTCGCAATACTTCGGAAATGAACAAAGTTTACATGATATGGGAGGAACAGCCTCTTCTTTATTACAAGTTTGCCGAAAAACATTTGCGGAAATGATTGGAGGAAAAGAACAAGGAGTATTTTTCACAAGCGGCGGCTCAGAATCTAACTATCTTGCGATTCAATCTCTTCTAAACGCCCGAAATAAGAAGCATATTATTACGACACCTATGGAACATGCATCCATTCGAAGTTATTTTCAATCCTTACAATCACAAGGGTATACAATTACTGAAATTCCTGTTGATACAAATGGGCTAATTCATTTAGATGATTTAGAAACAGCTATTACAGAGAATACTGTTCTAGCAAGTATACAGCACGGAAACTCTGAAATTGGAACCGTTCAAAACATCGCAGAGATTGGGGCACTTTTAAAAAAATATAACGTCTTATTTCATTCAGATTGTGTGCAAACATTTGGTAAACTTCCTATCCATGTTTTTGAGATGGGGATTGATAGTCTTTCTGTTTCAGCACATAAAATATACGGACCGAAGGGTGTTGGCGCTTGCTATATAAATCCGCAAGTTCGCTGGACACCAATATTTCCAGGGACTTCTCATGAAAAAGGGTTTCGTCCAGGTACAGTAAACGTTCCTGGCATTGCATCTTTTTTAACAGCTGCTGAGAATATATTAAAAAATCAACAGGAAGAAAGCTTACGTTTTAAAGAGTTACGATCCTATTTTTTAGAGCGATTACAAGCATTTCCTCTAGAAATTGAAGTAGAAGGTCATTCTACTTCTTGTTTACCACATATTATTGGGGTTACAATAAAAGGAATAGAAGGTCAATATACAATGCTAGAATGTAATCGCCGCGGTATTGCCATTTCTACCGGAAGTGCTTGTCAAGTCGGTAAACAAGAACCTTCGAAAACAATGCTTGCAATTGGAAAAACGTATGAAGAGGCAAAACAATATGTCCGCTTCTCTTTCGGGCAACAAACAACGAAAGATCAAATTGATACTACTATTCATGCACTACACACAATTGGAAATCAATTTTATAGAGGTGTTAAATCATAATGAAACAAAATGACCAAAAAAAGATTTTAGGTGAAGAAAGACGACAGCTTATCCTTCAGTGGCTTCTCGCTGCAAATGAGCCGTTATCTGGGAATGAACTATCGAAGAAGACAAACGTAAGTAGGCAAGTGATTGTGCAAGATATTTCCTTACTTAAAGCAAGAAACGAACCAATTATTGCAACTGCTCAAGGCTATTTATATTTAAAACCACAAGAGAAACAACAAGCTTTCGAACGCGTAATTGTATGCCAACATAAGCCAGCAGAAGTACGTCAAGAACTTACAATGCTTGTTGACCACGGCATCACGATTAAAGATGTAAAGGTTGAGCATCCTGTATACGGTGACTTAACAGCATCCATCATGGTAAGCAATCGCTTTGATGTAGAGCAATATTTACAAAAAATCGAAAACACAAATGCTTCCTATCTTTCGCAACTAACGGATGGTATTCACTTACATACAATTGAGGCAGATTCAAAAGAAAAGTTAGATGCAGCTTGCGAGGCACTAGATAAAGCAGGATTTCTCGTTTATTAATGTAAAGCACAGAGTTTTTATCATTCTCTGTGCTTTTTTAATGCTATAATATTGTAATCAATCGTAAAGGAGATCAAATATGGGAATTGAACTCGTTCACTTTAGCATTGGCAAGCCGAAACAAATGAAATATAGCGAAGATAAAGAAATGATTACTGGTATATGTAAAGAACTTACCGAAGAAGCTTTCCTATCAAAAGATGGCTTCCTTGGTGATGATGTAGCAGATTTAAAACACCACGGTGGACCTGATCGCGCAGTTTGTGTGTACTCACACGAACATTACGCACTATGGGAAAAAGAATTCCAAACAACACTTCCAGCTTCCGCATTTGGCGAAAACATTACCGTAACAAATATGTTAGAGCGTGATGTTTGCATCGGAGATACATACAAATTAGGTGAAGCGATTATTCAAGTGACACAAGCGCGCGTACCTTGTAGCACGATTTCAAAACGCCTCGGTATTCCTGGCATACTGCCGCGCATTGTAGCAACCGGATTTACCGGCTACCTATGCCGCGTTCTTCAAGAAGGTACTGTACGTAAAGATTCAAAAATTACATTACTAGAACGTCAACCGAGCAATGTTTCTGTTTTGTTCTCTAACGAAATTTATTTTCATAATAGAAAAGATAAAGAGGGCATTGAAAAGATTCTTGCTGTTCCAGAACTAGCCGATATTTGGCGTGGTCAGTTAGAAGAGCGTCTTGTGAAGTTAAAATAAAGAATCCCACCAGGTAAAACAGTATTGAGTCTATCCTACCAGATGGACTCTTTTTATTTTCTCTTCCTTCACGTCCAAACATATAAAAATATATTTCATATTATATATGGACAACCTTTAATCCTTATATGTGAAGGGAGTGATTAATTATGGCAGATTACTTCTTAAAAAATGGAAAAAAATATTATAAGAAAAATGATCGTCCATGTAATCCTTCAAATTCAGATTCAAATAACTGTTTTATACAGAACTATACTATTTTCGGTACGGGAGATACTCCTCAAGATCTTGATATAACAACTGGAATTCCTCGAACTGTATTTGAAAACTTCACTGAAAATCATAATAAGACACTTATTAAATTTAGTTTCAGTCCTGCTTTTGCAACAACGATTCGATTAACAATTGCAAGATTAAACCATCGCTCTCCACTTATATTTACCTTAACACCAGGAGATATTAAAACATTTTTAGTAGAAGATGTTTTAAGTATTACTTTCTCAGATACTGTAGCTCCATCTACACTTAACCTATTCATACAACAAACGAATTGTATTTGCTGCAGTAATTCGAACAATGATGAATCCTATTATTATAATAGTTGTAATGATGCGTACTAAAAACACGAAAAAAGAGTGACCTATTCCTAACAGAAAGCCGTCCTAGAATCTCTTTTAGGACGGATTCTTTATTTTGCTAGCTTAATTACATCACTTACTTCAATAGAATCGATAGCTTACTCTGCCTCAAACCGAGAAACAGCTTTTCATTTCAAACAAGTTTAACAATAGCTCACCTTTACAACCAATAAGAAGAATAACTCCCAAGCACAGTAACCGAAAAACCAAGTGCTTCAAGTTCCATCGTTACGCCTGGCAATAATACATCATCATATGCTTTATCGACATCAATCAAGAAAAAGTAATTTCCAAGACCTGTTTTCATCGGACGCGATTCGATTTTTGATAAGTTTAATTTTCTCCATGCAAAAGCTGATAACACTTGATATAGCGCTCCTGCATAATCAGCGGGTAACGTTATCATAAGCGTCGTTTTCTCTCCGCGGTTTTCTCCATTATTTGAAAGTATTGCTTTCTTTTTCTTATGGAGCACGAGGAAACGTGTATGATTATTTTTATGCGTATGAATGCTACGTCTTACAATCGTTAATCCGTATTTCTCTGCAGCTGCTTCATTTGCAATGGCAGCAATTTTTTCTTCAGGATGTTCTTTCACATATTGCGCAGCTGCACTTGTTGATGTCATATCTCGGACAGTTACCCCTTTTAACTCTTCATTTAAAAATTTATGACATTGCGCAATAGCGTGTGGATGAGAATGCACTGCATATACTTCTTCCCACACTTCTGCATACTGCGGATGTACAAGTAGGTGCTGCTGAATGGGTACTGTAATTTCTCCTACAATGGAAAGCGGCTGCTCATGTACGAGGTAATCAACTGTTATATTCACTGAGCCTTCTATGGCATTTTCTAGTGGTACCACTGCATAATCTACATTTCCATCTGCAGCTGCATCCATACAATCCGGAATCGTTCGATATGGCACATGCTCTGCTTCCGGAAAAAAACGACTCACCGCCATATTTGTAAATGTTGCTTCTGGTCCTAAATATCCTACTCGAATCATCGTCTTTTCCCCTCTTTTTTCGTTTTCTTACTGTTATACCATAATTTTTTATATTCTTCTATGTAAATTTCGAATATTAAAAAAAGACTAACTTTCGCTAGTCTAAATGTTTCTTATATTCTCTTTGAGCGAAGAAGAAATAAATGATACATGCTGCGATATAAAACAGAATGAACAAACCTACTTTTCTTAATGATCCATCCATAAAAAGCGTATTATGAAACGTATATAACGCAACTGCACTATGCATACTCCCTACTATAATTGGCGCAAAAAATAGCATACATAATTGCCAACGAGAAATTTTCCATACTTCTTCCTTCGTCATTCCAAGTTTAGAGAGTGCACCATACTGCTTTCGGTCCGATGCAATATTATGGAACCATTTAAAATACACGATACTACATGAAGTAAGAAAGAACAATATACTAATAAATGAGCCTACAAATAGAGTAATATCGCCGCCTTCTTTCATATTTACATATAACTCCATATTGCTTCGAAATGCATTATTATTTTGTTTCATATGTTTCCGTAAATCTTCATTTAATCTCTTCGTCTTTTCGATATTTGGTAATGTGTAGCCTCTATATATCATTTTTTCAGAATCAGGAACCTGATTTGCTATACTATCAAAATCTTCATCATTCATAACGAAGAACAGACCATTAATGTACGAAGGATGATAGTTAAATTGAACCCCTTCTTTCTGGCCGTTAAATACGAATTGATATGGTTGATTCATTACTTGCAATTGAATCTCTTTTTGATTATATACATTCGAATTATTGTATTTATTATAATAAACGAGTGTCACTGTACCTTTTTTATGGTGATACGTTTTCTGTTTTTGTTTCCTCGCTTCTTGGTTATATTCACTTTCTTTTATAAGCGGTACTATTGTTGTTTCTCCCTTATTAGATTGAAAGGATGCATACACTCCAACAAAACTTATATATTGAAAATCATCATACTCATATTGATGCAGTAATTTTTCAACCGCACCTTCCTCAAAGACTTCATGAGTAGAAATACCTTTTTCTATGTACGAAAACGAGTGTACCCCTCCAGTTCGCCACATATCTTGCATGCTAGAAAAATATAAAAACACCGTACCTGTTGCTGTAACTACAAACGTCGTTGCCATAGACATCAGAAAGAAAAAGCGACCATTTTCCTTCATTCGATGTGACAATTGATTCACTATAAATAAATACGGATATGTATACATAATCTTTTTATTTCGCTTTATCATTTCTAACACTTGGGTAGCTCCATGTGTAAAAGAAAAGTACGTTCCAAAAAAGACAAGTATAGACACAGGGAAAAAGTATATCACTATTGTAGCCATCGTCACTTGTAGCACCAACGCATACCCGCCCACTAAACAAGCAAAACCGAATAAACAGAGCCACTTTGATGTTTTCTTCTCTTTTTTATCTGTTCGAAATTCTTTCAATAACCGAATGATTTTTATATTCCATATACGTAAAGCACTTATAAAAGATAACAAAATAAAAACGACCATATATGTAATAAATGTTACACCAATCGCCCTTACGTCAAATATGACAGGGAGTTCTTTCGGAAGCCCCAGTAACATACTAAATACCATAAAAAAGAGTTTTAAAAAGACCATACCAAGCCCAATACCGAAAATATTCGCGAAGACCCCGATTAAAATTTGCTCGGTCATAATCACTCCTATTACGTTAGACTTTGTTGCTCCCATTAACATGTATAACCCTAATTCTTTCTTACGTGCTTCTATGAAAATTGAAGTAGAGTACAAAATAAATATGACGAAAAAAGAAATGATTATAACATTACATATGATAAGTCCCCAGCGTACGTTTTGATACCACATCGTCTCTTGCATATATGGATGCACAATGACAGACATATATGCGTAAGAAGCAAATATTGCAAAACAACTACTTAAGAAAAACACTTTATAATTACGCCAATTTCCTTTTATATTTTGCAGCGCTAGTTGCCGAATTTTCATCTATCGTCCTCCTGTAACTTACTACATAGGCAAAAAGCTAGAGGTTCCCCTAGCTTTTTACGTGTTTTAAATATCCTCTTTGCGCGATTATAAAGTAAATGGCAGAAGCTAAAATGTATGCTCCAATTACAAGCGCGCCTGATTTCCACAAATCAATATAAAGCATTTTCCCTAACGTATGAAGAGCAACTCCACTATGAATGGAACCGATTAAAATTGGGATAAAGAAGATAACTCCCATTTGTCGAATCGCAATTTTGCGAATTTCTTTATCTGTCATACCGATTCTCTTTAACGATTTAAATTGAATACGATCTTGTTCTTTATCGTTAAACCATTTAAAGTATGTCATACTACAAGCGAAGAAGAAGAACAGCACCGCTACGAAGAAACCAATGAACATTGTAATTGCTCCACCTTCTCTTATATCCTTATACGCAAACACTGAATTTCTCAATTCCCCTTGCTTTTCTGGTGCAATTTCATTTTTCAAATCTAATACAAGATCTTCTGTACTTTTCCAATCCTCAATATAATAACCATAATATTTCGTCTTTTCTTCATCTGGTACGAGTTTTGCATATTTCTCAAAATCTTGATCATTTACAACGAGATATTCACTATCATTAAAAACAGAATACTGCGTTGGGGCATTTAATTGAACAGACTGCTTTTGTCCGTTAATTGTAAATTCATACGGTTTTGTACGGTCTATCTTCATCAGTTCATTTGACATATCAACCATAACCATCGTTGCACTACCCATTGCATTATGAATTTCTGAAGGTTGCTCTCTCTTTTGTTTACGCACTTCCGCATTATATTCTTTTTCTGAAATAATCGTCATCGGTACTTCATGTTCACTATTAAACAACGTTATTTTCTGTGTTGCTGGTAGTTTAACGTAGGTTACTTTTCGTGCATCTTCAAACCCGTGTCTCTTCACAAGCTCCTGTACCTTTTCTTCATTAATAAGGCTATATGTATTTAACCCCTTTTCCTCATATGAAATAGCATGTGGTGTAAGTTCTACCGTTTTCGCACTCAAATTTTCAAAATATACGTAAAGCGTGCCAACTGCCGAGGATACAATCGCCGTAATAATAGAAATTACAAATAAAAAACGAGCATTATCTTTCATTTTATAAATAAGATTGCTAAGAACAAACATATTTGGATATGTATAGAAAGATTGCTTTCTTTTTTGTAATGCTTTTAATACAACTGTACTACCTTGTGTAAATAGTAAATACGTTCCGCCAATTGTCAGTCCTACCACCGGTAAAAAGAGGATGAGGAAATTCAGAAACGTTACTTGGAAGCTAAGTACATATGCAACAATAATACATCCTATACCAACTACACATAACCATGTAAATGCAAACGGCTCTACTTTTTGCTTTCTTGCCTCTCTTAATAAATCAATAATTTGCAAGCGTCCTACTGTCCAAACACTAAACAATGATAGGATTAAAAATAGAATAAAGTATACACCTGCCGTAATCAAAACTGCTTTACTATTCCATACGAGTGGAAGTGTCTTATCTATTTTTAATAATACACTTAACGCTTGGAAAAATAATTTTGAACAAAGCATTCCAACCCCAATACCAACTACAATTGCAATACTACCTAACATCAGTTGCTCTAATATAATCATTCGGCCGAGCTGCGATTTCGTTCCGCCTATTAATGTTAGTAGACCAAACTCTTTTTTTCTTGCTCGTAAAAACGTTGAATTTGCATATAAAATAAAGAGTGCCGAGAAGATGACCACAATATAATTCATCGATTCTAATCCTTTTGTGATCATCTTTCTCATACTAATATTACCGCTTACGACATCTGGATGATAAATAAAAGAAGCATACATGAAAAATACGACAATCGATAAACAACTACTTATAAGAAACGCTTTATAATTACGCCAATTTCCTTTTACGTTATTAAGCGCGAGCTGGCGAAAGTTCATGATATTCTCCTCCTAGCATCGCAAGTACGTCCAAAATTTCTTGGAAAAAGGCTTGCTTTGTTCTTCCTTTATGTATTTCTGAGAAAATTTCTCCGTCGCGAATGAATAGAATACGTTCGCAATAACTCGCCGCTACCGGATCATGCGTTACCATTGCAATTGTCACTTTCTTTTGTTCATGTAAGTCTTGCAACGCGCTCATTAATGATTTTGCTGACTTAGAATCTAAGTTTCCAGTAGGCTCATCCGCTAAAATTAAAGTTGGTTCATGAATGATCGCTCTCGCAGCTGCTGCACGTTGTTGTTGCCCGCCTGATACTTCATATACTTTTTTATTTAAAATTTCTTCGATATTTAAAAACTTTGCAATCTCAAGCACTTTTGCATCAATCTCATTTACAGATTTCTTCGCCATAACAAGCGGCAAAATAATATTTTCTTTAATCGATAACGTATCAAGTAAGTTAAAATCTTGGAAGATGAATCCTAAATGTGTACGGCGAAACTCTGCTAGTTTTGCAGCACGCATTTGATTAATTTCTTCGCCATTTACAAGCACATGACCTGAAGTTTGCTTATCAATTGTTGCTAATAAATTTAAAAGCGTTGTTTTCCCGCTTCCTGAAGGACCCATAATCCCTACAAATTCGCCTTCTTCTATTTTAAAATTTATATCGTTTAAAGCAGTCGTCGCTACTGAACCTTTTGATTGATACACCTTCGTTAATCCTTTTACTTCAAGAACACTCATTTCTAATCCCCCTATGTGTTTTCTTCTTACATTTACTATAAGAAAAATAAGAACAAGAAACGAGCGATTTCCCTTACAAAACGTTTTGTTATCTTACAGTTTTGTCATTTTTCTCATTAATGTATGATATTCTTCATCTTTTGCAAATTGGAACGTGAATGTTGTCCCTTCCCCTTCAGCCGATTGTACATAAATACCGTGATGTAAATTATCGCAAATTTCCTTCGTAATATATAAGCCCATTCCGGTTGCTTCTCTCGTTTTACGACCATTTATCCCCGTAAAGAATGGATCAAATATACGCTTTACATCTTGCTCTGGAATACCGATTCCATTGTCCTTAATATGTAATAACACTTTTTGATCTTTCTCTTCAATTTGAAATTGAATTTCCTTTTTCTCTACTTCTGAAATTTTCGTATACTTAATTGCATTTACAACGATTTGACCTATAGCAATACTGAGCCATTTTCTATCAGATGCAACCATACAAATATCTTCCTCAAACATTACTTTCGGAAATACAGACGATTGAATAAAAGATTTTCGATTTTCATTAATAATACCTCGAATGATATCTATCACATTTACTACTTCTACTTTATAATCTTTCGCAAACTGCTCTAACCTTGCCATATGTAACGCTAAATCTAAACCATTTAGTATACGGTTATTTTCTTCACGAATACTTTCAACTATTGCTCTTGCTTCACGATGCTCCTTACTAAACTTCTGTAATAGCAATTCTACAACCGATACTGGTGTTTTCATTTGATGAATCCATTGGTTCATAAATATCATTTGCTGTTGTTCTTTCGCATGTTGTTTATGAACTTCATTCATATATTGCTGTCTCAATAGCGTAAACGATTCAACGACCATCTCTTGCTCTGACGTATAAGAAGTATCAATAAGTAAAGAGTCATGTAATGTATTTCCGCCAGTAACATACTTTTCGATCCTCTTTAAAAACACACTTCGTTTTCGGTAATCGTAAATGAGGTATACAGTAAATACGACTGTCCCTAATAAGAGTCCATATAACCACGTACTCCAGTCAATTGATCTTTTGTCCAAAAGATTTTGCAACTGCAAAACGAGCCCAAATAAACAGAGGCTAACAATATAAGAAAGAAGTAAAGAAAATCGGTCCATGAGGTAATTTTTAACCTTCATGCCCTTCGCCCCACTCTGTAAGAAGTGCATAACCATATCCACGTTTCGTTACAATTGCATTTTTAATGCCTAGCTCCTCTAGTTTCTTCCTTACACGTTTTACATTTACGGTTAATGTATTATCATCGACAAAAGCTACCTCATCCCAGAGGGCTTCTAACAGTTCTTCGCGCGTTACATATTGATTTGCTTGTTTCATTAAACATTCTAATAAGTAAAATTCATTTTTTGTCAGTTCTGTTTGTTGCCCTTGCCACTCAACAACATGTTGGGACGGAAATAACAACAGTCCATTTACACCTAAACAATCACTTTCTGCCGCAGAAGCATACTCACCATACCCACGCCTAAGTGCACTTTTCACCTTAGCCATTACAATATCTAAATGGAATGGCTTCGTAATGTAATCATCTCCACCATTTTCAATTGCCATTACTTGATCCATTTCTCCTGTTCTTGCAGAAACGAAAATAATTGGTGCATTCGATACAGTGCGGATTTGACGACACCAATAGAAACCATCAAAATACGGTAAATTAATATCAAGTAACACGAGATGTGGATTTACTTTTACAAATTCATCTTTTATATGTCGTAAATCACTCGCTCGAAATGACTGATAGCCATATCTTTCTAAATGCTCTTCTAATATTCCCCCGATTTTTTCATCGTCTTCTACAATTAATATTTTATACATGTTCGTTTTCTCCCCATAAAAAAATTCTTTCAAAACCACTCCTCTTTTTATTATAAATTGAAAATTTAAGTAGTGGGGATTTTTTCCTGCATAAATCAGACTTTTACGATATAAAGTGAAACTTTAATCAGCCCTCACCAATCGGGCTTTTACGGGCAGCCCGACCCCCACCTAACTTCTTTGCTTTCGCTGCATTTTGAGGTAGGGGTCTTACTGCCCATTAAAGTGGGATAAAAAAAGACTGCCATATTTCGGCAGTCTTAGTCGATAAATTCAAATTCATATTCAAGAATTTTTACAATATCTCCGTCTTTCGCACCACGTGCACGAAGAGCTTCATCAATACCCATTCCGCGCATTTGACGAGCGAAACGACGTACAGATTCATCACGTGAGAAGTCTGTCATCTTGAATGTTTTCTCGATATCGTAACCAGAGATAACAAACGTGCCATCACTTTCACGTGTAATTTCAAATTTAACACCTTCAGTCTCAAGTTTGTACATTACACTTGTATCAGACTCATCCGCAACTTCATGTATTGGGAATTCTGGTGTTGTTTCTATTAAGTTCGCTACTTCAAACAGTAAGTCACGAACCCCTTGTTTCGTTACAGCTGAGATTGGGAAGATTTTTACTTCGTCTCCCACTTTCTCTTTAAATGCTTGTAAGTTTTCTTCTGCATCTGGCATATCCATTTTGTTTGCAACAACAACTTGTGGACGCTCCGTTAAGCGAAGATTGTATTCTTTTAATTCATTATTAATCGTTACGTAATCTTCATATGGATCACGGCCTTCTAAACCAGACATATCAACAACATGCACGATTACACGTGTACGCTCGATATGACGTAAGAATTGGTGTCCAAGTCCGACGCCGGCATGTGCACCTTCAATTAGTCCAGGAAGGTCAGCCATAACGAAGCTGCGGTTATCACCAGTTTCAACAACACCAAGATTTGGAACGATTGTTGTGAAGTGATACTCTGCAATTTTCGGACGTGCTGATGATACGACAGATAATAATGTAGATTTACCTACACTTGGGAATCCAACAAGTCCAACGTCTGCTAGTACTTTAAGTTCTAGAATGACATCACGCTCTTGACCTGGTTCCCCGTTCTCAGCGATTTCTGGCGCTGGATTCGTAGCTGTTGCGAAACGTGAGTTACCACGGCCACCACGGCCACCTTTTGCAATTACAGCAGTTTGTCCATGCGTTACTAAATCGGCAAGAATTTGACCAGTTTTTTCATCTTTTACTACTGTTCCTGGAGGAACCTTTACAAGTAAATCTTCAGATTTACGTCCATGTTGCCCTTTACTCATTCCGTGCTGACCGCGATCAGCTTTGAAATGACGTTGGTAGCGGAAGTCCATTAATGTACGTAAGCCTTCCTCAACAACGAAAACAACATCTGCACCTTTACCACCGTCGCCACCTGCTGGGCCACCTTTTGGAACATACTTCTCACGACGATACGCAACCATTCCGTTACCACCGTCGCCGCCTTTTACATATATCTTGACCTGATCTACAAACATTATTTCACCACACTTTTTTCAATTGGTTGTAATATAACTGAGACTTCTTCGTCTCTTACTGTATAAGAAATGGAATACCATTTATTGTTTTGGTTCGCAAGCCAATTCTGTAGTTCTTCTACACTCGTTAGCTTACCACGAAAATCAAAAAAGAAACGAGCATTCTCCGCGTCACATTCAATTGTGATACAAACATAATTTTCAACATATACGTCTAAACTATGCTGAAGCATTGAGAAAAATTGATTCGTCCATGTACATACAGTCTCATCTAAGTGAGATAAGTTATGTAATTTCCCTAATACTTCGTACTCCAATAAGCACGGCTGCTGTTTCCAATTATATGTTAAAATCCACTCTGAAAATAAAGGCATTGATAGCCCCATCAGATTGGATTCTTGTCTCGCTTCTTGGACAAAACGATCGATGAGACTATGAATTTCTTCCACTTTTCCAAGGGAAAGGTTTCCTTTCACCATCTGCATACGATTGAGCCAATCATGTCTCGAATGGCGCAATGCATCTATAATTGTCCATTTTTTATTCATTTAGATACCCCTTAATATAGAAAAACTCTAACCTGCACTCAGGTTAGAGTTTTCCGTGAGTTCTTATGCTTCTTGAGCAACAGGATATACGCTCACTTGTTTGCGGTCACGGCCAAGACGCTCGAAGCGTACTACGCCGTCAACTTTCGCGTATAGAGTGTCATCGCCACCACGACCAACGTTAACACCTGGATAAATTTTTGTACCGCGTTGACGGTAAAGAATTGAACCACCTGAAACCGTTTGACCATCTGCGCGTTTAGCACCAAGACGTTTTGACTGAGAGTCACGACCGTTCTTTGTACTACCTACACCTTTCTTAGATGCGAAAAACTGAAGATCTAATCTTAACATACGTTACACCTCCTGCACTTTTTCTATTAAACGGATATACTTTCCGTAATCAAGTTCGATCGTCTTAAGCGAAACAACCAATCCTTCTAAAAGTATCTGTGCTTTTTCCATTGTATGAACGTCTAAATCATTAGGCAATTCATACGTTAAGAATCCGCCATCACTTCCGAGTTCAATAGTTGCCTGCACATTACAAAGTTCTTCCACAGCATTTATGGAACCAAACACAACCGCTGTAGTTCCAGCACAGACAAGGTCTTGTCCATGTGGCGCATAATCGGCATGTCCAGTCATTTTAAATGATTGGATACTTCCTAATTTCGTGCGACTTATCGTAATTTTAATCATGTTAACCAGAATTAAGCGTTGATAGCTTCAACAACTAGCTTAGTGTAAGGTTGACGATGACCTTGTTTCTTACGATTGTTCTTTTTCGCTTTGTATTTGAAAACGATGATTTTCTTAGCGCGACCGTGTTTCTCAACTTTCGCAGTAACTGTTGCACCTTCTACAACTGGGCTACCAACTTTCACGTTTTCTCCACCAACGAAAAGAACTTTGTCAAAAGTAACAGTTTCACCAGCTTCAACATCTAATTTTTCAATGTAGATTTCTTGACCAGCTTCAACTTTGATTTGTTTTCCACCTGTTTCGATAATTGCGTACATACTTGCACCTCCTCTTAATTACTAAGACTCGCCAAAAACGAGGTAGACATACATGCCTTTAAGGAACCTGTCTTGTGCGGTTGTAGCATATAGCCGTTTAGGTGCTATAAACTATAACATAAAGATGTTACCATAATTCATTGACTATTGTCAATGAAACTTCTACTAACTATTTTTTCCGTTCTATAATTTCTTTTTTACTTCCAAAACGGATAATAGCGTACTTTTCGATCATATCATCTTTGAAATAAATTTCAAATGGAATATTTTTTTGTAATTCTTTTTGCAAAAATTGTTTTTGCAGTTCTTTAGGTGCAGCGATTAATACAGCCTCATCTTCTATATTGCCATATGTAATTAACTCTCTCTCTAACTCATACGCAATTGTTTCATATGACATCACATAACCCGTCGCTTTGCACGGTACACACTCTTCTAGTAGTACGTCGCGTAAAGAATGTTTTTTACGTTTACGTGTCATCTCTAAAATCCCTAACTCTGTAAACCCAAGCACTCTTGTATATGTGCGATCATTTTGCATAGCAGCGATGAGACATTCTCTTATCTTTTCTTTATCTTCTCTTCTTTTCATATTAATGAAATCAATTAATATCATACCACCGATATCACGCAGTCTTAATTGACGTGCAATCTCTTCAGCTGCCAATTCATTTGTACGAAGGACTGTATCTTGTAAATTCTGTTTTCCAGTAAACTTGCCCGTATTCACATCAATTACAGTCATCGTCTCCATTTGTTCCACAATTAAATACGCACCATTCGGAAGCCACACTATCTTTTGAAGTGCTTTCTCGATTTCACGCTCTATTCCAAAATGGCTAAACATTGAAGATTTTTCATTATAATAAGATACTTTTTCTTCCCCAATTTTTTCTTCTAATTCTTTTACTATACTTCTTGTATCTACAACTACTTTTTCAATCGTTTCAATTGGATTCTCTTGAAATACGCGATCTAAAAAGGTGGCCGGTCGATGAAGTAATAACGGTGCCTTTCCTTGCCCCTCTTTTCTTTTTAACTCTTCATATAACTGTTGTAACTTTTGCATTTCAGCTTGTATTTCTTCAATTTCTCCTTTTTCAGAAGCAGAGCGGAATATGTATCCACCTGTCCCTTCTACTTCAATTTGGAGTAGTTGTTGCCTTCTTTTATTATCTTTTATTTTCCGAGAAACCGCACGCATTTCATCATACGGCATATAAACGACATATTTCCCGGTAAATTCTATATTCGCTGTCAATTTCGGTCCTTTCGTATCAATTGCCTCTTTCACAACTTGTACGAGTACCGCTTGCCCTTCATGTATACGATAAGAAGACGGTACATCATCGTATGAAAGATACGCATGTTTTTCTAAACCAATATTTACAAAAGCTGCGTTCATTCCAGCAATCGTTCTTACAATACGTCCAACATAAATATGCCCAACAATCTCTTGTTCTTCATTTCGCTTCCATAAAAACTCAACAATTTTTTTCTTCTCTTCAATTGCAACGCGTTTTTCCGATCCAGCGTAGTTCATATATAACGTTTTCAAAATTCTTTCCTCACTTTATAATCATCTTTGCTTTTACAATAATAAAAGGTTAGTGCTATCGTCAACACTAACCGATTAATTCTTCGACAGATGAAGTTGTTCGTTTTTCAGTAAAATACGCATAGAGCAGTTCATTTTCATCCAATGTGTAATGTTCTTTATATTTTCCACGGACGATTATAGAGTGCTTATACCCTCTACGAAATTTTGTGAATATCTTATATAAATGATCTTCTGATTGCACTTCAATAGGTGCGATCTTTTCAATTCCTCTTTTGTTCCCATAATAACGTTCTAATAAAAAACGCATAAAGGCATACCGTCTTTGTTTCCACTCTTGATATAACGACACCGCTAAAAATATGAGTAACACCCACATCATAATATTGTTACTATTCCAAAGTAACTGCCACACCAGTATTACACTAAAAAAAACACATGATAATTTCATCATCTTTTCATGTGCCTGTAAATAAGGAAAACGATATGATAATACGTTAAACAATACTTTCCCACCATCAAGCGGCCAAATAGGCAGTAAATTAAACGCTAAAATAATTATATTATTCCACATAAAGAAATAATATAAATCCGCATGAAGCCAACCAGCTTCAAACAACATATAGCCTACTACCATCATCCAAATGTGTTGAATAGGTCCTGCAATTACGACGACAAGTTCTTCTTTCAATGATTTATTTCCATGTTCCTCGAGCTCAGCTACACCACCAAACGGTAAAAGTTCAATCTTTTTAATACGCCAATTATAATGTGCCGCTGCAAAAGCATGCCCAAGTTCATGGATAAGAACGATACAAAATAACAGTAGCAACTCTTTAAAACGAGCCGTAAAAATACCAATGACAATAATAACCCAAAACAACGGATGCACTGAAATTTTCGTTAAAACATCTCTATATTTAATCAAACGAAATCACCTGAATCGGATCAATAAATTTTTCATTCTTTTTTATCGCAAAATAAAACTTACCATTTTTATTATTTGTATCATTATTTACCGTTCCAATTTTTTGTTTCTTTGAAACGTAATCATATAATTTCACTGACATATCATTTAAGTTTGCATACCATGACTCCGTGCCGTCTGCATGTTGAATTTGAACTGTATTACCAAGTTCCTCTTTCTTGCCTGCAAAAACAACTAGCCCTTCATTTACTGACTCAACAGTTGCATTTGTAGCTGTTTGGACAAATACACCTTGGCCATTTTTTTGAAACCCTTGCATTACCTTTCCGGAAGCAGGAATCGCATAATCTTTTTGCTGAATCGGCCCTTCTTTTTTCTCATTTGGCGAATAAAATACGAGAGGTTTTCCAAACTGCTTTTCGTACCATTTCGCTACAGTAGCAAACTGAAACTCTTCTTTCATCACTTTTTCTGTAACAGCTTTAGCACCGTCAAAAGAAGAGGGTGCATTCTTATATAAAATAGCGATAGAAAGAACTAATATTGCTGATAATAAAACTTTGAAGAAAAACACTTCTTTTCGAAATAAAGGATGAATTTCCTTTTCTCCATCCTCAATAAATACTGTTTCATTATCAAAATTCCCTCCAGCGAAATACTGCTCTTCCTCCATCCTTTCTTGCTCTGCCTTCCTTTTCGCAATCCGTTTTTTAATTTCTTCTACACGTCTATTCTTCATACTGTCTCCTTTCCTTCATTAAGCTAATTTAAATAGAAACAGTTGTATACAGTTTGTACATATGTATGAGCTAGGAAAGGAAGATATTCGTGTGAAGAAAAAAGAAAGCACTCCGCAAATATGCGAAGTGCTTTTAACGGATTCCAAAGAAGTTTTTCACCTTTGTAAATACCGATACCTTTTCTTGTTCAAATGCTTGTAATGGGACATTCTCGCCCAACAAACGTCTTGCAATATTACGATAAGCTAACGCTGCTTTTCCGGTCGGTTGCAACGCTACAGGTTCACCTGTATTTGTAGCACGAATAACTTCATCATCATCTTCGACAACACCAAGAAGCTCGATTGACAATGTACGTACGATTTCATCAACATCTAACATATCCTGTTCATGAAGCATATGACTACGCACACGATTAATAACAAGTTTCGGTGGTTCAATATCCTCTTTTTCTAAAAGCCCGATAATACGATCCGCATCGCGCATTGAGGATACTTCTGGCGTCGTAACAACAATTGCTTTATCCGCACCAGCTACCGCATTTTTAAATCCCTGCTCAATCCCTGCAGGACAATCAATTAATATGTAATCATAATCTTGACGTAATACTTGTATTAATTCATCCATTTGTTCAGGTGTTACCGCTGATTTATCACTCGTTTGTGCTGCAGGTAATAAATAAAGATCATCAAAACGTTTATCTTTAATAAGAGCCTGAGGTAAACGACAACGCCCTTCAACGACATCAACAAGATCAAATACAATACGATTTTCCAGCCCCATTACTACGTCTAAGTTGCGAAGACCGATATCTGTGTCAATTAAGCACACTTTCTTTCCAGATAACGCTAGGGCTGTACCAATGTTCGCAGACGTTGTAGTTTTACCTACACCGCCTTTTCCAGATGTAATTACTATTGCCTCTCCCACAGCTATACAATTCCCCTTTCTAACTTTGTTAAATTAGGTCTAAGATGAGTGAGAAGTTGCAGTCGATCGACAACAATGTGATTGTTCTCATTAATATACGCACATTCTGCCGCCTCCGCTCCGTCTTCTTTCTCTTCCGGAGCCCGCATTGCCACATCACTAATTCGAAGTTGCATCGGGTTCATAACAGATGCAGCGATTACAGCATCCGAATCCCCATAATACCCAGCATGTGCAATTCCTCTTAATGATCCTACGACAAAAATATTCCCCCCAGCGATAACCGTTCCGCCTGGATTAACATCTCCAATTAACAATAAATTTCCTTTTACATGTAAAACTTGTCCAGAGCGAACAATTTTGGAAATAGGGACAATTTCTGTTTCTTCTTTCCAAGCTATTGCTTCCGCTTTAGTTATAACATCACTTTCAATTGAATCCACAACAAGATTCTTTTTATTACGAATTAACGTACGAATCTCTTCTTGTTGGACTTCTGTTAAATAACGATTTCCCACTTTCACATGCACTTCAATTAAAGAGCGCCCATCACCATCATAGTAATGTGTAGAAAGCTTTTCATCCAGCTCTTTCAGTAACTCAGAGAATGAACAACAATCATCTAAATGAAGTGTTATTCCGTCTTTTGTCCCCTTTATTATTACATTTTGTTGCTTTTTTTCTTCCACTAAAGTTCACCCCACCGATTCAATTCGACATAAAATTAGAAAATCCTTTTTTCTTTTTCTTCCATCGCTTTTGAAAGACGCACTAAATATCGTCTCAGTGGGAAACAAACTATCAATAAGAAAATTGCATTTAGCAATAAAGTAGACAGGAGACGATCTGTGAAAAAGACATACGCCGACATATGAGTACGTCCTAACAAAGTTAAAAATCCATACACATAATACTCTAATGCTACTATGCTAGCTAGTACGATAGAAGCAACAATAAATAAATTCAATTGTAATATCTTCATCACACTATAAACTAAATAAGCTAAAATCGGATACGCAAAAATATATATACCGACAAGTTCTGTGTATACGGTATCAAATAAGAACCCAAATAATAGTCCGTAGTAAATCCCTTGGACCGGACTATAGTACACAGTAACAAAACATAATACAATGATAAAGAAATGAGGTGCTGCTATACTGTTTTTCCAAAAAACTGCTGTTGGAACAATAGTAGCAAACATATTTTCAAATAGAAAAACAAAAAGGAGCAAAAGAGGAAGAGCTGCTCTTTTTAAAATCTTCATCATCTCTTCTCCCCCTCCTATTCTAATGGCGCTGAAGGCATTGCACGTTTCGCAACCATAACATGCTCTACGTCATTCAAATCAGCGGCAGGTTTTACATAAGCTGTTTGTGTTAAACCGTATGGATCCGGCTGAACATCAACGATTTTTCCAATTACAAGACCTTTCGGGAAAATATCACCAAGTCCGGATGTTACAACTAGTTGATCGGCCTTTACTTCTGCATCAGAGCCAATCTTTGTGAAAAGAAGTAAGTGTTTTTCTTTGTCGTAACCTTCAATCAATCCAAAGATTTTCTCATTTCCTTGTACGATAGCAGAAACACGATTTGTTCGGCTCATAGAGCTTAGCAACTCTACTGATGATGTAAACTGAGATACACTTTTCACTCGTCCAACTAGACCTTGTGAAGTTACTACAGCCATATCTTTTTTAATTCCTTGCTGTGCCCCTTTATCAATTCCAACTAAATCGTACCATTTATCTGGATTACGAGAAACGACAGTAGCTGGAATTTCAGTATAATTACTAGGCAACTCTTTTTTACCCGTTAACTCTTGTAACTTCTTTTTATCATCTTCTAATTGCTTTACGTCACCTGATAACTTTGCATAGTTATCTAATTTTGCTTTTAATTCTTTATTCTCTTCATACGTGCGCTTTACATCCTCTACATTTTCGAAGAATCCAGCTACGTATTTCGCTGGCTTTTGGAATACACGTTCTACAACACCGACAGTGTCTTTCACAAACTGCTCTGGCCATGTTAAACTGTTCCGTTCTTTCAATGAGATTCCAATCAATGCCACGAGAAGAATAATACTAACTAACAAAACAATTAATCTTTTGTTTAAGAAAAACTGTGGCACGTTCACACCCTCTTAATTTCATTGATTTTTATTTTGCAATATTATCGAGCAGCAGTTTTGAAAAGATCGATATTGTCTAATGCTTTACCCGTTCCAATTGCTACGCAATCTAATGGGTCTTCTGCAACAAGAACTGGCATATTTGTTTCTTCGCTAATCACTTTATCTAAGTTACGTAGTAATGCTCCGCCACCTGTTAATACGATACCACGGTCCATAATGTCTGCCGCTAATTCAGGTGGAGTTTTCTCTAACGTATTTTTAACAGATTCTACAATTGCATCTACTGTATCTTTTAATGCATCTGCAATTTCTTCTGGTTGAATTAGTACTGTTTTTGGTAAACCACTTACTAAATCACGACCGCGAATTTCCATAGGCTCGATACCTTCTGGCTCGCCTGCAGAACCGATTTCTAATTTTAATGCTTCAGCTGTTCTTTCACCAATCATTAAGTTGTAGCTTTTCTTGATGTACTGAATGATTGAATCGTCCATATCATCACCAGCAACACGAACTGATTGACTTGTTACAATACCACCTAAAGAAATAATCGCAACTTCTGTTGTACCGCCACCAATATCAACAACCATGCTACCAGTTGGTTCCCAAACAGGTAAGTTTGCACCAATTGCTGCTGCAAATGGTTCTTCGATTGGATAAGCATCACGTGCGCCCGCTTGACGAGTCGCATCGATTACTGCACGTCTTTCTACAGCTGTAATACCAGAAGGTACACATACCATTACGTAAGGCTTACGTGAGAAGAATCCATTTGATTTTTGAGCTTGTTGAATGTAATATTTCATCATTGTTGCTGTCGTTTCGTAATCAGCAATTACACCGTCTTTCATCGGGCGAAGTGCCACAACGTTTCCTGGTGTACGACCAATCATTTGTTTTGCATCGCTACCTACAGCAACGATTTGTTTCGTATCAGTTTGTAACGCTACTACTGAAGGTTCACGTAAAACTACACCTTTTCCTTTTACATATACAAGCGTGTTCGCAGTTCCTAAGTCTATTCCAAGATCGCGAGTAAAGCCACCAAATCCAAACATATTATTTATCTTCCTTTCTTGTTTTCACGGACTCATTTTTTCTTACTTTATATTATAAAAACAGTACGTTTTTTATATCTTTATCCTTTTTGTAGATAAATTTCTACAAAAAACTCATAAATCACATTATAAAACAAAATAAGTAAAAAGCATAGTCTTAAATATGACCTTTTTCCTTTAAACTCACGAATTTATGGTCGCCTATTATAATATGGTCAAGCACTTCAATTCCGATAATCCGGCCGCATTCTACTAAGCGTTTTGTTACTTCAATATCTTCTCGGCTCGGCGTGGGGTCTCCTGAGGGATGGTTATGAAGACATATGATAGAGGCTGCTGCACGGCGGAACGCTTCTTTAAACACTTCCCTTGGATGTACAATTGATGTGTTTAAGCTTCCAATGAAAATGGTTTGCCTATGTATAACTTGATTTTTTGTGTTCAAATATAAACATACAAAATGCTCCTGCTGCAGAAAGCGCATTTCTTCCATCATATATCTCGCGCAATCTTCTGGGCTTCGAATGCTATATCTATTTTGATATTCTAAACGCACCATTCTTCTACCGAGTTCAAACGCAGCTATAAGCTGGGTTGCCTTTGCAACCCCAACACCATGTATACTGACAAGCTCCTCTAACGTTGCATCTTTCAACATACGTAAACCATCAAAATGATGTAGAATTTTATCTGATAACTTTAAAACTGTTTCTTCTTTAGAACCTGTTCTGAGTAACACTGCAAGAAGCTCCCGATTCGATAAACTTCCAGCTCCTTCTAACAATAAACGCTCCCGTGGCTGTTCTTCTTTAACAACATCACGAATACCGTTCATTTCTCCACCCCTTTTATTTGTTCTCTCAAAGAAAATCCCATGCAATTTTACGCATGGGTTATATCAGTATTAAATTGTTTTAATTCCCGAACAAGACGTGCAATTGGTAACCCGACTACACTATAGTAGTCCCCTTGAATATGTTGAACAAAAATAGCCCCTTTACCTTGAATGCCATAACTTCCAGCTTTATCTAAAGGCTCTTTTGATGCAACGTATGCGTCAATTTCTTCTTCTGTTAATTCCCAAAACGTAACTTCTGTACGCTCGTAAAAAGTGACCGTTTTGTCTTTTGCTATAATTGCAACACCCGTATACACTTCATGTGTTTTCCCTGATAATAATTGCAACATTTCTTTCGCTTCCGCCTCATTAGAGGGCTTTCCAAGAATACGCGATTCATATGTAACAATTGTGTCTGCACCTAACACAATATAATCACCGTTATTTTCTGCTACTGCAGATGCTTTTTGCAGAGCAAGGGACATAACAATATCAGAAGGTGAGGAATACGCACCAATCGTTTCTTCTACTTCACTTACAATGATTTCAAATGGTACACCCGCTAACTCAAGTAATTCCTTCCTGCGAGGTGATCCTGAAGCTAAAATAATTTTTCTCATATTTTCTCCTTCCTTTCTCACATGAAGCAGAATCATTTACATCAATCGTATCAAAGGAATAGTTTGTCCACAAATGAAAGAAATATTATTTTCTCTAAACAAAATAATATTTCTTTACTAGCATACGATTATATTCCTGCCATAGAGAAAGCACTTTGCTCTAAATTCAAAAGAAAAGAAAGAAGTACCTATACTTCTTCCCTCGTCATTTCATTATCCTATCATTTCGCCTTTTGTGAAACAATTTTTTCATATGAAAGCATACCGTCAATAATAACTTGATTTAATTTCGCCAAAGATTCCTTATCACCTTTTCCATCCTTCACTGTTTGCACAGCTACCGACGTATACATATACAATTTCTTTGCTTCTTCTTGCTTCATACTTTTCCCTTCTTTTTCAATCGCTTTCCACTCTTTTTCAATCGCACCTATATCTTTCGCATCACTTTTCCCACTACCTTGTATGCTAGAAGCATATTTTGCTAAATGAGTATATAATGGCTGTACTTTTGTTAAAAACGACCCAACTTCTTTATTATCTTTCAGTAACGCTTTATCTGTTATATCCCAATCCTTTTTCAATACGGAAACATTATCATTTTTATACTGCGTCACTAATTGGTTTACGCCTTGTTCATCGCTAGCAATACCAACAACTAATGCATACTTATCACCGCTCGGTTTTAAAGCTGCAACGCCTCCATTACCTTTCCACTCTTCAAGAGCGGCCTGTCCCTTTTCTTCAGAAGAATAAACCCCTCCTTGAACAAAAAATAATTTCATTGGATTTAATGACGTTCCTGTCTGCGCTTTTTGTTTTTCCTCTTTTGGTGCTGGTGTTTGTTCTGCCGTTCCACCCGCCTTTGATTCTTCATTTTGCACCTGCTTTGAAGCTGTTACTTCGTTTCCCCCTGTCGCACCTTGTCCTTTCAGTAACTGTAGCATCCCCATCCCAAACGCCGTACCAATAATAATCGCAGTTGCAACGATTGCAATTAACGTATTGCTCCACTGCTTTCGTTTTTTTTCCGTAGACATTACTTTCGCTTTTTGAAATGGAACAACGTTTTTCGGTCTTTCACTCTCTACTACCATCCAGTCAAATTCATCTTTCTTCTTCTCCTCATACTTCGCTTCTGTTCCATTCACTTTCACTGAGATCGTTCGTGATTGCTTGTCCATACACTCACACCTCACCTCTTATCATTGTCCGCATCATACCATATTCATTTCACAAAAAAACGAGATATTTGTCAGAGGAATTCGCCAAATAACCCTATATATTTATCTTATATGTATGCATTTGACTTCATTTGTAGAACAAAAAACTAGATAGCAAAGACTATCTAGTTTTTCTCGCGAATATATTTTCGAACTTCCGAAATGAAGTAAAGAGAACCTGTTATAATAAAAACATCATTTTCTCCAATCATTTCAATCTTCTTATCAATTGCTTCTTTCCAATTTTCAAAAACTAACTTTGATTCTTTCTTTGAATACGACGCAAGCTCGCCTGCTGAAATCGCACGATCAAAGGCGAATGTTGTAAAAACAATTTCATCGGCGATGGTTTCTAATTGACCTACCATATTATGCAATTGTTTATCACCAAGAGCAGTAAATAAAACTATTACATTTTTATCTTTGTAATGTGATTCTACCGTTTTTACAAGGCTTTCAATACCTTCTGGGTTATGAGCACCATCTATAATAATATCTGGATTACTTTGCAATTTTTCAAAGCGCCCAACCCAATACGCTTCCTGTAATCCCGTTCTTATTTCTTCTTCCTCAATTAAAAATGATAAATATGTTTTTACATACATGACTGCCATAAGTGCAAGTGCTGCGTTCCCTACTTGATGGCTGCCTTTCATTGTGATTCGCACATCTTCAAAAGAGGCGAAAGGACAAATGAAATCAAATTGTTCTCCATCTTCACTAGACTGTTTATGTAACACTGTAAAATGATTGCCCATCTCATATAAGTTTGCATGATTTTCCTTTGCAACCTTTTGAATGACTTGCAACGCTTCCTCATCTTGCACACCAGTAATAACCGGAACACCAGACTTAATAATTCCCGCCTTTTCATATGCAATTTCTCCTAGTGTATTACCTAAAATATGCATATGATCATGGCCTATATTTGTAATAATCGTGAGAACAGGATGAATCACATTCGTAGAATCAAAGCGCCCTCCAAGCCCTGTTTCAAATAAAACAACATCACAGAAATTAACTTTACCGAAATAACAAATTGCCATAACAGTAATAATTTCAAACTCGGTCGCTTCCCCTAAATCTGTCTCATCTAGCTTTTCAACGACTGGCTTTACCATCTTTACAAGTTCAGTAATCTCTTCATCTGCAATTGGTGTGCCGTTCACACTAATGCGTTCGTTAAATGTCTCAATATAAGGGGAGGTAAATGTCCCTACCTTATATTTTGCGTCTTCTAACATATAGCGCATATATGTTAACGTTGAACCTTTTCCATTTGTACCAGCAAGATGAACACATTTTATGTGACGTTCTGGATTTCCTAGTTCTTCTAGCATCCATCTCATTCTTTCTAATCCTGGTTTAATACCAAACTTCAATCGACTATGAATCCACCCTATCGCTTCTTCGTATGTATGTATCACGTATGCTTTCCCCTTTCAAAAGACAACCTTCATACCCCTATTATACGCAAAGAAAAGAGACTCACCAATATAGTGAGTCTCTAAAAAGCATTTTATTTCTCAAGATCTGCTAGACGTTGGCGAACTGCTTCGCGTTTTTCTAGGTAATCTTGCTCTTTCGCACGCTCTCCTTCAATAACTGCTGCAGGAGCTTTTGCTACGAAACCTTGGTTTGAAAGTTTCTTCTGTACACGTTCTACTTCTTTGTCGAACTTCTCAAGTTCTTTCTCAAGACGCGCTCTCTCTTCATCAAGATTGATAAGATCAGCTAACGGTAAGAATAACTCTGCACCTGTTACGATTGCAGTCATTGCTTTTTCTGGCGCTTGCAAGTCCGTTTGAATTGTTAATTCGCTTGGGTTACAGAAACGCTCAATGTAAGAGCTGTTTTTCGTAAGTTGAGCAAGTACAGCCTCGTCTTTTGCTTTAATTTGCATTTGAACTTTTTTGCTCATTGGCGTATTAACTTCTGCACGGATGTTACGAACAGAGCGAATGATATCAACTAGAAGGTGCATTTCTGCTGCAGCTTCTGTATCTTGTAAATCTTCGCGAACTGTTGGCCACGCTGCTACTGTAATAGATTCGCCTTCGTGCGGTAAATGTTGCCAAATCTTCTCTGTTACGAATGGCATGAATGGGTGTAATAGACGCATTGTTTGGTCTAATACGTAAGCTAAAATAGAACGAGTTGTTTTCTTAGCTGCTTCATCTTCACCGTATAGAGGAAGTTTCGCCATCTCAATGTACCAGTCACAGAAATCGTCCCAAATGAAGTTGTATAATGAACGACCAGCTTCACCGAACTCATATTTATCCATGTTACGTGTTACGCTTTCGATCGTTTCATTTAAGCGAGTTAAAATCCACTTGTCTGCAACTGATTTTTCACCAGTTAAATCGATTTCTTCATACTTCATATCATCCATGTTCATTAATACGAAACGTGATGCATTCCAAATTTTATTAATGAAGTTCCAAGTAGATTCTACTTTTTCCATGCTGAAACGTAAGTCTTGACCTGGTGCACTTCCCGTTGATAAGAAGAAACGCATTGCATCTGCACCGTACTTCTCGATAACTTCCATTGGGTCAATACCGTTACCAAGAGATTTACTCATTTTACGTCCTTGCTCATCACGAACTAAACCGTGAATTAATACATCTTTAAATGGACGCTCGCCTGTAAACTCTAAACCTTGGAAAATCATACGAGATACCCAGAAGAAGATGATGTCATAACCCGTTACTAGTGCATCTGTTGAATAGTAACGTTTGAAATCTGCTGCATCTTCATTTGGCCAACCAAGTGTTGAGAATGGCCATAGTGCTGAGCTGAACCATGTATCAAGTACGTCATTATCTTGATTCCAGTTTTCAATATCTGCTGGTGCTTCTGTACCTACGTATACTTCACCAGTTTCTTTATGATACCAAGCTGGAATGCGGTGTCCCCACCATAATTGACGAGAGATACACCAGTCGTGAATGTTTTCCATCCAACGTAAATATGTGTTTTCGAAACGCTCTGGTACGAACGTTACTTTCTCTTCTTCTTTTTGCTGAAGTGCTACTGCCTTCTCAGCAAGTGGAGCCATTTTTACGAACCATTGTGTTGATAAATAAGGCTCAACAACTGCACCACTACGCTCACTATGACCTACTGAATGCATATGAGGCTCGATTTCTACTAATACGCCCGCTTCTTGTAAATCTTTTACTAAAGCTTTACGGCATTCGAAACGATCCATGCCGTTATACTTACCAGCTTTTTCGTTCATCGATCCATCTTCGTTCATTACTAAGATACGTGGTAAATCATGACGGTTACCCACTTCAAAGTCATTTGGGTCATGAGCTGGTGTAATTTTTACAACACCTGTTCCGAAATCTTTTTCTACATACTCGTCAGCAATAATCGGAATCTCACGGCCTACGATTGGAAGTGTAACTGTTTTTCCGATTAAATGCTTGTAACGATCGTCTTCTGGATGAACCGCTACTGCTGTATCACCAAGCATCGTTTCTGGACGAGTTGTTGCAAGACGAATATGACCAGAACCATCTGTTAACGGATAGTTCATATGGTAGAATGCACCTTGAACTTCTTTATGAATTACTTCAATATCAGAAAGAGCTGTGCGTGTTGCTGGATCCCAGTTGATAATATATTCACCACGGTAAATTAAGCCTTTTTCGTATAATTGAACGAATACTTTATTAACCGCATCAGATAAACCTTCGTCTAATGTGAAACGTTCACGAGAATAGTCTAGTCCTAAACCAACTTTTCCCCATTGTTGACGAATGTGAGAAGCGTATTCTTCTTTCCACTCCCAAGCTTTTTCAAGAAATTTCTCACGGCCAAGATCGTAACGTGAAATACCTTCTTCACGAAGTTTTCCTTCTACTTTCGCTTGTGTTGCGATACCCGCATGGTCCATTCCTGGAAGCCATAATACATCGTAACCTTGCATACGCTTCGTACGAGTTAAAATATCTTGAAGAGTTGTATCCCAAGCGTGACCTAAGTGTAACTTACCAGTTACGTTCGGAGGTGGAATTACAATTGTATACGGTTGTTTCTTCTCGTCTCCTGTTGCTTCAAAATATTTGCCTTCTAGCCACCACTGATAAAGGCCTTCTTCAACGGACATATGATCATATTTAGTTGGTAAATTTTTTTCCGTGTTTGACATTATTTTCCCTCCTTAAAATAAAAAATGCCCCTCATCCAAAAAAGGACGAGGGACATCGCGGTACCACCTTTATTTACAAACAAATTCAGAATTTGCTTATACTCTTAATTTGATAACGGACAAATCCGTCTTTTCCTAATAAGAACTATTCCGTTCAGAAAAGATGCTCCAGGGCTACCTTCTAACATAACTATCTAGAGAATCTCCCAGCTAATGATTCTCCTCTCTGAAGACGTTTCTTGTTATACTCTTCCCCTTCAAGGCATTTATATGATTGTTAATTATTATATACAATAGTGTAAAAAACGAAACCTTATTCGTCAAGATAAATTTAAGACTACGAATTTTTTGAAGCACAAAAAAGATAAGTAGAGAATGCTACTTATCTTTTTACCCGTTCCCTTGCTGGGCAGCTTGTAATTGCGAAAGGAAATATTCTATATTGCTAACGAGCCAATGTGCTTGTTGCAAACTCTTTACTCCGAGAAGTTCATTTTCCTCATTACGGCTCTCTCTTCTTTTTTTATAAGACTGGATTTGCCGAATAAATTGCGATGGATACGTCATATACGCAAACATGAGTAGTTGCTCTTCTTTCGTAAAAGGGAAATTTTTTTGATACATTTGATACCATTCAAACCGATCACTTCGCGCAATTGGATATGTGTTTAACGACCGAGAATAGAACCCTACAATATCTTGCACTGGTGTTGCAAACTTCGATTTTTCTAAACTAATAAAATAGCCATTCCGTTCATAATCAAATAAAAAATGATTAAGTGATACATTGCCATGCACAAAAGTAATACGTGTTTTGTCTTTTTCTTTCATCGCGTCGTTCCACTCTTTTAATTGCTTCGTTGCAAACTCACGGGCTCTCATTACATGATGATAGTACGTACAATATTGCAATTCAAACGGAGACATATACCATTTCGCTTCCGATTCTACAAGAAACTCTTCTAACATCTCACCATCGTTTTCCCAGCGATCGGATATATTCGTATAATGTTTCTCTAAATCTTCTTCAGTATACGTTTCTTCTTTTACCGTTTTTTGATGCAACGTTCCGAGGGTCTGAAACATTTTATGGTATTGATCATTATCCTCGCCGTTTCCTTCCGCACGTTCTAACCACGGCATTAAATAATAGTTATACGTACCATCACTTAAAATATAATTTCCATCCGTCGCATGGTATATAGGTACATAATTTGAGAAACCTTTCTCTTTCAAATATTGAATATGGTGCAAAAAGTTATTCCGCTCTAACTTCCTGCCTTCTATTTTCTTGAGCGCATATGGACCTTGATTCGTATAAATTTTCGTTACACTTCCGTGCTCTTCCATATGCTGCGTATCCAATTTATATTGCCTTATAATGGGTTCATAGCGATTTCGTAATTCCATATCCATACGAATAACCCTTTCTATTCAAAACATAGCCTTTAGAAAAATAAGTGAGTGAAACCACTCACTTATTTCGTTTTTGCTCTTGAAACAGGAATATAAATAATTTGTCCTGTAGTTAAATATATATCTTCTGTTTGATTGACACGGTATAAGTTTTGTACAGATGTTTCATAACGTTCTGCAACAGATTCAATCGTATCTCCTTCTTGCACAAAATACATTCGTAACTTTGTAAATTCTTCTTCTGGTTCTTTCGTAAATAATTTCGTTAAATAAAGCGCATTTTCATCGCGCTGTGAATACGTTTCCTCTTCTTGTACTTCTTGTTTTTTCGCTTGTTCTTTCTTGAAATCTTTTCGTCCGAACAATTCAAATTGTGGCGTTGTTTCTTTCTCCTCTTCACGCTCTACAAATTCATGTTCTTCTATTTCCTCTTCTTCTACTTCCTGCTCTTTTCTTTCTTCTAGTTGGAACGGTTCAAATGCGTAATCTTCCCACTCATCTGATTCCTTATAGGCTGGCTCTTCGACTTGCGGCGTCGGTCTAGTTTCATACTCTTGAGCTGAATCATCTTCTAACTCAGCATACGCCGTTTCTTCCTCTTCATCCTCAATTCTTTCTTCATCACATAAACCTGTAATAGATATATCCGCTAATAATTGTAAGCAACCATTTTCCTTCAGTTCATAATCAAATTCCTCGATAGATACATATAGTTCTTCAATTACTTTCACACGGTTTCTTGGGATTGATATTTCAAGCGGAAAGGAATGAACAAGTTCATTAACCCCATCTTCTCTTGTTTCTACATAATCAATGGACTTAGCAGGCGATAGATCTCTTAATGAATAATCTGAATCATCTTGCCGTGCAACATACTCTCCCGTTAAATCTAATTGCCCTCTCACAATAACCTCATGATCAAGCTCTTCTATCTCAACGTCTGGATCTAACGAAATTGACAAAAGTTCTTCGACTTCCTGTCCTTTTTGGAACCAAACAGATTCTTTTAATGAAAAACGTAATGAATGATCTGTTGCCACTTCTTTTCCCCCTCCCAAACTATATGTCATTACAGATTTATGTACGGAATGCTGACTTTATGAATAAAAAAAATCGCTCCCCTTATGGAGAGCGATTTTCTTTATTCAATTAAGCTTTTAATTTTGACATTGCAATTTCAGCCGCTGCGATTGTCGCCTCAATATCTGCATCACTATGTGCTGTCGATAAGAATAAACCTTCGAATTGGGATGGCGGTAAAAATACACCTTGTTCTACCATTTCACGATAGTAAGCCGCAAAGAATTCTAAGTTTGAAGATTTTGCTGCATCGTAATTAATAACTGGTTCATCTGTAAAGAAGATACCAATCATAGAACCCGCACGATTAATATGGTGCGGAATGCCATGTTTTTCAGCCGCTTTACGTAAGCCAGTTTCTAACATTTCAGCTTTACGCTCGAATTCTACATACGATTCTGGCGTTAACTGTACTAACGTTTCATAACCTGCTGCCATGGCTAGTGGGTTACCTGATAAAGTACCTGCTTGATAAATCGGTCCGCTCGGTGCAACTTGGCGCATAATTTCTGCTTTACCACCGTATGCTCCTACCGGTAATCCACCTCCGATTACTTTACCTAAACAAGTTAAATCAGGTGTTACACCGTAATAACCTTGTCCGCAATTATAAGCAACTCGGAATCCTGTCATAACTTCATCAAAAATAAGCAATGCACCATTTTGCTCTGTTACTTCACGAAGACCTTCTAAAAATCCTGGTTGCGGAGGAACAACACCCATATTTCCTGCTACTGGTTCTACAATGACACAAGCAATATCATCACCGAATTGTTCGAAAGCGTATTTCACACTTTCTAAATCGTTATACGCTACAGTAATCGTATTTTTCGCTACACCTTCTGGTACACCAGGGCTATCTGGTAAACCTAGCGTCGCTACACCCGAACCCGCTTTAATTAATAACGAGTCACCATGACCATGGTAACAACCGATAAATTTCAAAATTTTGTTACGGCCTGTATAACCACGAGCTAAACGTAGCGCACTCATTGTCGCTTCTGTTCCAGAGTTAACCATACGTACAATCTCAATTGATGGTACGCGCTCAATAACAAGTTTCGCTAATTTATTTTCAATTTCCGTTGGGGCACCGAAGCTTGTACCTCTTTCAGCAACAGCTTTTAAAGCTTCCACAACACGATCATTTGCATGACCATGAATTAAAGGACCCCATGATAATACGTAATCGATGTATTCATTTCCATCGATATCATATACTTTAGAGCCTTTTCCGCGCTCCATAAACAACGGATTCATACCAACAGACTTAAAGGCACGAACCGGGCTATTTACGCCACCAGGCATTAAATCTTGAGCCTCTTCAAATGCCGCAATCGACTTATCAAACTTTTTCATTATTTAGCGCCTCCTTCTTGTAACCATCTTGCTGCATCTTTCGCATGATACGTAATAATCAAATCTGCTCCTGCACGTTTCATACTAATTAATTTTTCAAGTACAACTTCTTTTTCATTAATCCAACCATTTTGCGCTGCCGCTTTAATCATCGAATACTCACCACTTACGTTATAAGCAACGACTGGTAAATTAAAGTTATTTTTCACATCACGAACGATATCTAAATAAGAAAGAGCTGGCTTTACAATTAAGAAATCTGCCCCTTCCATTACATCTGATTCTGCTTCACGGAATGCTTCCATACGGTTCGCTGGGTCCATTTGATATGTTTTACGATCACCAAATTGCGGTGCACCGTGCGCTGCGTCACGGAATGGTCCGTAAAATGCTGATGAATATTTCACAGCGTACGACATAACTGGTACATGTCCAAAACCATTTTCATCTAATGCATGGCGAATTGCTGTTACAAATCCGTCCATCATATTTGATGGTGCAATAATGTCCGCTCCTGCTTTCGCTTGACTTACAGCTGTTTTTGCAAGAACTGCAAGAGACTCGTCATTTAAAATAATACCATCTTCAATTACCCCGCAATGACCATGGCTTGTGAATTGACATAAACATGTATCCGCAACTACTACTAGGTCAGGGAATTCACCTTTAATTTGCTGAATTGCACGTTGCACAATTCCATGATCACAATATGCTGATGATCCAACTTCATCTTTTTCAGCAGGTAAACCGAATACAATAACAGAGCGAATACCTAAATCAACAACTTCTTGCATTTCAGCTTGCAACAAATCTAAAGACATTTGATATACGCCTGGCATAGAAGGCACTTCATTACGAACATTTTCTCCTTCTAATACAAAAATAGGGTAAATAAAATCTTCCGTATGTAAAAACGTTTCACGCACAAGCGCACGCATATTACCACTTTGTCTTAAGCGACGATGACGATTAAATTGTAAAGAGTTCATAGATTTCTATCCCCATTCTTTTATTTTATCCCGCTATTACGGGCAGTAAGACCCACTAAAGTTTCACTTTATAGACTCACTAATGCATTGTAGTAATGCTTCTACAGTGTACTCTTTCGGCATAATAATATGCGGAAAATAAAGGCTCGCCTCTTTTTCCGTAATAGGCCCTATACAAGCAATTGTACATTTTTTTGTCCATTCTCTCCAGTTTGTACCCTCAAGTAAATGAACAAAACTAGTAACAGTTGAAGGGCTCGTAAATGTAATAATGTCTACTTTCCCTACTTCTAACGCTTCTATAAGCTCTCTCTTTTTCTCTACATTTTCTTTCGTACCATATACAATGAGCTCATCTAGAGAAACACCCATTCCGCGAAGTGCAGCTGGGATTACATCTCTTGCTAAATTCCCTTTCGGAAATAAAATGCATTCGTTTCCAATTAATCTTTTTACAAACTCTTCTGCAAATACTTCTGCCACAAATGAAGTTGGAACAAAGTCCACTTCATAGCCTCGCTTTTCTAACTCTAACTTTGTTTTCACACCTACTGCAGCAATTTTCATCGTTACAGGTAACTTCTTTCTCAAACGATCTAGAAAAAAAGCTACGCCATTTTTACTCGTAAAAATAACCCAGTCATACGAATGCAGCTGCCCTGCTATATGTTGAATTTGCCTATGAGACATACCTTCCATACGCAAAAGCGGAATTTCCAATGGAATTCCGCTCTTTTCTTTCACCGCTACACTCATTTGTTTTGCTTGATGCTGGGCACGTGTAATCAATACCGTTTTGCCAGCGAGAGCGTTCATATTTATTGTTGCCCCTTATTTGCAGCAAGAATGAGTTCTTTTGCGCCTTGTTTAATTAAACGGTCCGCAGCCTCTAATCCTACTTCCTCTGGATTCGTTCCTACTACTATCTCTTTCAATAAAACAGAACCGTCCATAGACCCGACAAGAGCTGTTAATTCGATTGCATCGTTTTCTGTAAGAGTTGCATATCCAGCGATTGGAACTTGGCATCCACCTTCAAGTTTATGAAGGAATACTCGTTCTGCTGCCACTGTTTTTTCTGTTACTGCATCATTCATATGCGCTAACAACTGTAGTAAATCCTTATCATCTTCACGACACTCAATCGCTAATGCACCTTGCCCTACAGCAGGTACACATAACGTCTCATCTAAATGCTCTGTAATAACTTCATTATCCCAGCCCATTCTCTGTAATCCAGCTGTCGCTAAAATGATAGCATCGTAATCTTCTTCTTTTAATTTACGTAAACGTGTATCGATATTTCCGCGAATCCACTTCACTTGTAAATCTGGTCTCGCAGCTAACAATTGTGCACTACGTCTTAAACTACTTGTACCTAAAATAGCGCCTTCTGCTAACTCATTAAACGACGCTCCGTTTTTTGAGATAAAAGCATCACGAGGGTCAACACGCTTCGGTATACAACCAATCATTAATCCTTCTGGAAGTACGGCCGGCATATCTTTCATACTATGTACAGCCATATCAATTTCTTTCGTAAGCAACGCATGTTCAATCTCTTTCACAAACAAGCCTTTTCCGCCTACTTTCGAAAGAGTAACATCTAAAATAACATCACCTTTTGTGACGATTTCTTTCACTTCAAATTCATATGGTAAACCTAGTGCTTTTAACTGATCAATAAACCAGTTTGTTTGCGTTAATGCTAATTTACTCTTTCGTGACCCTACAATAATTTTGCGCATAATTTTCTCTCCTCATTATAAATACCAAAAGTGGAAATTGGATAAACTGCTTAATAGAAAAATATTAATTAGCATTACGAGAAATGCTCCGATGTTCCACTGTACGATTTTCTTCCCTTGCAACACATCTGCCGCTCGTAGGTAAAGACCCGCACAATATACAAATAAAACGACAAAAGACCCGATTACTTTCGTATCATACCAATGGAAATTGTCCAATTTTGTATATCCCCATATGCATCCTAATAAAATAGCTAGTAAGAAAAATGGAACGGAAAATAAATTTAATCCGTAAGACATTGATTCTAGCTTCGGTAAATTTCCTAACCTTCTTAATCTCGCATTCCATTTCTTCTTTTTTAATAGGCGATATTGCAATAAATACATAATAGAAAAAATGAACGATACAGTGAAAGCTGCATAAGAAATAATAGCCATACCGACATGTACGTATACAAGCTCCGAAACTAATTGCTCTGCAAGTACCGGCGACATCTTTCCGAGCGGTGTAAAAATAGAAAAAGCGCTTACGCCAAACGCAACAACATTTGTAAAAAAGACTAAAAAGTCAATCCTCATAAATCGATTAATGACTAAAGACATCGTAATCAACAGCCAAACGTAAAAATAAATCCCTGATAATAAAGTTAATATAGGATTTGTCTCTGAATCTGTAGCCCTAAGTAACATGAAGATAGACTGCAGAATCCACACAATTGAAAGTAACCAAAAAGCAAATCGGTTCGCCTTTCGGTTACTTTGGAAATAATCTATAAAATATAAACTAATGCTACAAGCATATAAAATAATTGCAATATGATAAATAATACTGTTATTTAAAAAACTCATCCGATCATCCTTCCAAATTATAAAGATGGAACGGATGGTGTCCACACTCTTTTATGTTCTACTTCTTCCGCACGGCTCTCTACGTCTTCCATTTCTAAATCGAAAATCTTTGCAAATAACGCTAATTTTTCGTCCGCTCCCTCTTCAGCAGCTATTTCTTTCGCTACTAAAATTGGGTCTTTTAATAATTGATTAATAATACTTTTCGTATGCTTACTAATTACTTTTCTCTCACGATCACTAAGATTCGGTATTTTTCGTTCTAGACTTTCCATCGTTTCACTTTGAATAGCAAGCGCCTTATCACGAAGAGCTGATATTAATGGAACGACACCAAGTGTACTTAACCACGTTTTAAATAAAACAATCTCCTCTTCAATCATAAATTGAATTTTCTCTGCTTCTTTCAAACGCTCTGCACGGTTCGCTTCCACTACTCCTTGCAAATCATCAATGTCATATAAGAAAGAACCTTCTAACTCATTAATCGCTGGATCAATATCACGCGGCACTGCAATATCAACCATAAATAATGGACGACCAGAGCGCATTTTCTCTACCTTTGTCATCATCTCTTTCGTAATGACATAATCCGATGCACCAGTTGAACTAATTAAAATATCAGCTTCTAATAATGCACATTGTAATTCACTTAAAGGTTTTGCATGTCCCATATATTTCTCAGCCATTACTTCAGCTTTTGAAAGCGTCCTATTCATAACTGTTACTTTACGAGCGCCGCTTCCATATAAGTTTTGCAATGCAAGTTCACCCATTTTACCAGCGCCAAGAATAAGCACGTGACAATCTGTTAACTCGCCGAATATTTTCTTCCCAAGCTCAACAGCAGCATAACTAACAGACATCGCACTTTCACCAATTGTCGTTTCTGAGTGAGCACGTTTCGCCAACGTAACCACTTGCTTAAACAATTCATTAAAAATTGTGCCTGTCGCTTTTACTTGCTGCGCTTCTAAAAAGCTATCTTTTATTTGACCTAAAATTTGAGTCTCTCCAACTACCATAGAATCTAAACCGCACGTTACGCGGAATAAATGATCTATTGCACCGTCTTGTTCAAAAATAGTTAAATACGGTGCGACTTCTTCTATTTCAAGCTGAAACCAATCAGCTAAAAACTTCTTAATATAATACCGTCCCGTGTGTAATTGATCGACAACAGCGTAAATCTCAGTGCGATTACAAGTTGATACAATGACATTCTCTAACACGCTCTTTTGATTTTGTAATGTAGTCATTGCTTGCTCTAACTCTACTGCCTGAAATGTGAGTTTCTCACGAAATTCTACAGGGGCTGTTCGATAATTTACACTAACAACAAGAATATGCACGCAGCATGTCCCCCTTCACCCGTTTTATCACTTTATCTACTATCATAATACAACTTTCCTCTTATGAATCTGACAATCGTGTGAACAACCGATTATTTTTTAAATTATTCTCCGTATGTAATAAAGGAGATTCAGTAAAACGAATAAAAATTTTCTACTTTATAATGATTATAAAATAATAACTCTATTTGTACGTTACCAAAAAAAGTCCTCATAATCAAGTGATGGAAACTATTCCATATGAATTATAACATCATCTTTCCTATCTTCTTTCATCATGAAGGAAAATATGTATGATTGTTCCAAATTGTAGCACAAACTTTCTCAATACAACGCATTTGACATTGTATTTCTTTTTCGTTATATTAGTTTTACAAAATTAAATTGTGCACAACTTAATAAGAAAGGAGTTATGTATGACAGAGGATTCTTTACATCTAGATAACCAACTTTGTTTTTCTATTTACGCCTGTTCTAAAGAAGTTACCCGCTTTTATCGACCCTATTTAGAAGAAATGGGTATTACGTATCCTCAGTACATTACTTTACTCGTACTATGGGAGCAAGACGGATTAACAGTAAAGGAAATTGGAGAACGTCTATTTTTAGATTCCGGTACGTTAACACCTATGTTAAAGCGGATGGAATCATTGCAACTTGTAAAACGTGTTCGTTCCAAAGAAGACGAGCGCAAAGTTTGTATTGAATTAACAGAACAAGGTAAAGATTTAAAAGAGAAGGCTTGTTCATTACCAACAACAATGGCTACAAATTTAGGAATTACAGAACAAGAATATCGTTCTTTATTAATTCAATTAAATAAACTAATTGAAACAATGAAAACAATTAATGATAGAAAAGGGGAATAAACATGGATAAATTATATACTGCTTCAGTAACTGCTACAGGTGGAAGAAATGGAAAAGTCGTTTCAGATGATGGTATATTAAATCTTGATGTAAGAATGCCGAAAGCACTAGGCGGTGCAGGCGGAGAAGCAACAAATCCAGAACAACTATTTGCTGCTGGTTATGCTGCTTGTTTTGATAGTGCATTACAACTTGTCATTCGTACGAAGCGTGTGAAAGTAGAAAGTACAGAAGTAACTGCTCACGTTTCTATCGGAAAAGATACAGATGGTGGTTTCGGCCTATCTGCTGTACTTGATGTACATGTTGCCGGCGTCTCTCATGCCGAAGCACAAGAACTTGTAGAAGCAGCTCACGGTGTATGTCCTTATTCGAAAGCAACGAGAGGAAATATTGAGGTTACATTAAACGTAAAATAAAAAATGTAGTAAATAAAAAACGCGCGACATTCGTCACGCGTTTTTTGTTTTTGTCATTTTATGAATAGCCTTCCATGCTTCTTCTTTTCCAAGTCCTGTTTCAGAAGAGAATAGAACAATTTCATCGCCAATTTCAACAGCAAGCGTTTCTTTTACAACTTTTAAATGCTTCTGCCATTTCCCTTTCGGAATTTTATCGGCTTTCGTCGCAATAATAATTGTTGGGATTTCATAATGCTTTAAGAAATCATACATCATCACGTCATCGCTTGTTGGTTTGTGACGTAAATCAACTACTAATACAGCTGCGTCCAATTGTTCACGCGTTGTAAAGTAAGTTTCAATCATCTTGCCCCATGCTGCGCGTTCTGATTTAGATACTTTCGCATATCCATAACCTGGAACGTCAACAAAATGCATCATTTCATTGATTAAGAAAAAGTTCAACGTTTGCGTTTTTCCTGGTTTAGAAGAAATACGAACTAACTTTTTACGATTTAAAATTTTATTAATAAAGGAAGACTTCCCGACATTTGAACGACCTGCTAATGCAATTTCTGGTAAATCACTGTCTGGATATTGTTCTGGTTTAACAGCACTAATTACAATATCTGCTTTTGTTACTTTCATTGTTTCACTCCTACTAATGCGTGCTCCAATACTTCATCTAAATGAGATGCAAGCACAAACGTAAGGTTTTCTTTTACGCTTTCTGGAATATCATCTAAATCTTTCTCGTTTTCTGCTGGCAAAATAATTTTTGTTAAGCCTGCGCGGTGAGCACTTAATGTTTTTTCTTTTAAACCACCAATCGGTAATACACGACCACGAAGTGTAATTTCACCTGTCATCCCTACTTCTTTACTTACAGGAATACCTGTTAGTGCAGAAATAAGTGCCGTTGCCATCGTAATACCTGCTGACGGTCCATCTTTTGGAACTGCTCCTTCTGGAACATGAATATGAATATCATTTTTCTCATGGAAATTCGGATCAATCTTAAGCTCTTCTGCACGAGAACGAATATAGCTAAACGCTGCTTGTGCGGATTCTTTCATAACATCCCCAAGTTTCCCTGTTAAAATTAATTTCCCTTTACCTGGTGCTACAGACACTTCAATCGCAAGTGTATCGCCGCCCGCTGCTGTATACGCTAACCCTGTTGCCATACCAACTTGGTCTGTTTTCTCAGCTTGCCCATAACGGAATATGTGCTTGCCAAGTAAATCAACAACATTTTTCTCTGTTACTACAATACGCTTACGCTCTGCTGTAACAATAATTTTTGCTGCTTTACGACAAACTTTTGCAATTTGGCGCTCTAGTGTACGAACACCAGCCTCACGTGTATAATAACGAATAATTTCAAGTAGCGCTTCATCACGTACTTGTAAATTACCTTTTCGTAAGCCATGCTCTTTTAATTGTTTCGGCAATAAATGTTCACGGGCAATGTGTACTTTTTCAAGTTCAGTATAACCGGCAATCGAAATAATTTCCATACGGTCAAGCAATGGACCTGGAATACTTGAAAGTGTATTTGCAGTTGCTACAAACATAACCTTCGATAGATCATATGGTTCTTCAATGTAATGATCACTGAAGTTATGGTTTTGTTCTGGATCTAACACTTCAAGTAATGCTGCTGATGGATCTCCACGGAAATCGTTAGACATTTTATCAATCTCATCTAATAAAAAGACCGGATTAACTGATTTCGCCTTTTTCATACCTTGAATAACGCGTCCTGGCATTGCTCCAACGTACGTACGGCGATGACCACGAATTTCAGATTCATCACGTACACCCCCAAGGGATACACGGACAAAATTACGATTTAATGATGTTGCAATTGAACGCGCTAACGAAGTTTTTCCGACCCCAGGAGGGCCTACTAAACAAAGGATAGGTCCTTTTAATGAATTCGTTAACTTCTGTACCGCTAAATACTCAAGTACGCGCTCTTTCACTTTCTCAAGACCGTAATGATCTTTGTTTAAAATCTCTTCCGAATGAGCAAGATCAATCATATCTTCCGTTGCTTCTGTCCACGGAAGTGCTAATAACCAATCAATATAATTGCGAATTACACCGCTCTCCGCAGAACTTGCTGGTAACTTTTCATAACGATCTAATTCTTTCTGTGCAGCCTTCATTGTTTCTTCAGGCATTCCCGACTTTTCAATTTTCTCACGAAGCTCTTCAACTTCCCCGCCCTTACCTTCTTTATCGCCAAGTTCAGTTTGAATCGCCTTCATTTGCTCACGTAAGAAATATTCTTTTTGCGTGCGCTCCATTGAACGTTTCACTTTTTGTCCAATTTTCTTTTCTAAACTAAGTAATTCTTGTTCATCTTGAATAATTGAAATAAGTGTATGTAATCGTTCTTTCACAGATATAATCTCTAAAATCTCTTGTTTCTGCTTCGTTTTAATTGGCAAGTGAGAAGCAATTAAATCAGCTAATCTTCCTGGCTCTTCTACATCAGCTACCGTTGCAAATGTTTCATTTGAAACTTTTTTCGAAACTTTAATATATTGTTCGAAATGCTCTAATAATGTACGCATAAGAGCTTTCTCTTCTAAATCAGCTTCCACTTCTTCCGTTACCGTTTTAATAGAAACTTGTACTACATTTTCTTCTTCGATAAATTCTACTACTTCTGCTCTATGTAAACCTTCTACAAGGACACGAAGCGTACCGTTTGGCAATTTTAACATTTGCTTCACTTTCGCCACTGTACCTACACTATATATGTCATCTTCTTTCGGATCATCGATATTCATTTCTTTTTGCATTGCTAAAAAGATAATATTTTCATCCATTGCCGCCTGCTCTAGTGCTTGTATCGATTTATCACGTCCTACATCAAGATGCAGAACCATCGTTGGATATACGAGAACGCCTCTTAATGGTAGGAGGGGCACGATTCTTTCATTCGTATTCATACTAGACATAGCACCTCCATAATAAATTAAACTCCTGTTCAACTATTTTATATTACAATACATCTAGATGCAATTGCAGAGATTTTCCGCAATTGTAAATCCCACGTTTTTTCTCCTTTATAAAAAGGAAAAAAGACTCCGCTTAAGCATACAAACTTAAACGAAGTCTGGCAAATTTTATTATCGTACATTCTCACATTGATTGTGCATCTGTCTCGTCCACAGCAGTATGTATATCAAGCTCTCGATGTATATTTTCTTGCATAAATGTTAGCTCAAATACTTCTTTTAACTTACGAACAGGAATGATTTCAATTCCCTTTATTGTATACAAAAACGGTTGCATGTTTTCAGCAGGGATGATAACTTTCTTAGCTCCCGCCTTTTTCGCAGCTTTTATTTTCGCGTACACACCACCAATAGGTTTCACTTCCCCGTGTATACTAATCTCACCAGTCATCGCTACTTCATTATTCACATACGTACGATGCACTGCTGAATACACACCTGTTGCCATCGCAATACCTGCCGAAGGCCCATCAATCGGTATACCACCCGGAAAATTAATATGTATATCGTACCCTTCTGGCAATACATCTAGAGAACGAAGTACTGTTAATACATTATCTACAGAACCTTTTGCCATACTTTTACGGCGAATTGATTTCGTTTGACTTCCAATACTTTCCTCTTCAACAATTCCGGTAACATTTACCGATCCTTTATCTTTCGCCTTGATTGCTGTTACTTCAATTTCTAATAACGCACCTGTATTTGGTCCGTATACAGCAAGTCCATTTACAAGACCGATTCTCGGAATAGGATAAATGCGCTTTTCGTACTTCGGTGTAAGTTGACTAGAGTGAACAACCCACTCTATATCTTCATCTTTAATGAATGGGCGTTCTTCATTTATTGCCATTCCTGCAGAGATTTGTACAAGATTAATTGCTTCTCGCCCATTTCTCGCATACATCCCAACCATTTCAATACCATTTTCACCGATTTGCATCTCCACTTTGTCAGCTGCATTCTTCGCTACTTTTTGAATTTCTTCTGTATCTAACTCACGAAAGAACACTTCTAAACAACGCGACCGAATAGCAGGAGGGATCTCCTCTGGCGAACGTGTCGTCGCCCCAACTAAGCGAAAATCGGCTGGTAAACCTTTTTGAAAAATGTCATGTATATACGTTGGAATCATCGTATTCTCTTCACTGTAGTATGCACTTTCCAAAAACACTTTCCGATCTTCTAGTACTTTTAACATTTTGTTCATTTGAATCGGATGTAGTTCACCTATCTCATCAATAAACAAAATACCACCATGTGCATCTGTTACCGCACCTTTTTTCGGTTGTGGAATACCTGCTTGCCCCATCGCACCGGCACCTTGATAAATTGGATCATGTACAGAACCGATTAAAGGGTCTGCAATACCACGTTCGTCAAACCTTGCTGTCGTCGCATCCAGTTCAATAAATGTTGCATTTGTGCGAAATGGAGATTTTGGATTTCGTTTCGCTTCTTCTAATACAAGACGTGCTGCCGCTGTCTTTCCGACACCTGGCGGACCATATATAATCACATGTTGCGGGTTCGGACCACAAAGAGCCGCTTTTAACGACTTAATCCCGTCCTCTTGCCCTACAATATCTAAAAAGGATGTAGGACGCACCTTTTCCGCAAGCGGCTCTGTTAAAGAAATCTCGCGCATTTTACGAAGCTGTTCTAATTCTTTTTTTGATTCTCGATCAATTGAAACTTTTTGTGTTCGCTGATTTCGAAGTAAATGCCAAAAATACAATCCGACAATTACACCAAAAACAAGTTGAACAAGTAAAAATATATTTGTCCAGCTCATCATTTATTTCCTCCCGCAATGTTTTATCTCTTAGTATTTCCGCGGAGGAACATAGCTAAACATAAAGAAAAACAGCAATTATAAAAATTGCTGTTTCTCCTTCGCATTATGCAGATGTTTTTGTATCAAGTACAGTACCATCTTGTAACACCAATTTTGGCGCTGCATTATCAGCTACTGTTTCTTTTGTAAGAATACACTTCTCGATATCTTTGCGAGATGGTAGCTCGAACATTACCTCAAGCATTAAGCCTTCAATAATAGAACGAAGTCCACGAGCACCTGTTTTACGTTCAATTGCTTTTTTCGCAATTTCAATTAGTGCACCTTCTTCAAACTCTAACTCAACATCGTCAAGCTCCAATAGTTTTTGGAATTGCTTAACAAGTGCATTTTTCGGTTTCGTTAAAATATCAACAAGAGCATCTTCATCAAGTGGCTCTAGGTTCGCAATAACTGGAAGACGACCGATAAACTCTGGAATTAAACCAAATCTTAAAAGGTCCTCTGGTAATACGTGAGATAAAACATGCTTCTCATTTACATCAGCATTTTTCTTCTCAGAACCAAAACCAATTACTTTTTCACCAAGACGACGTTTAATAATTGGCTCGATGCCATCAAACGCTCCACCACAGATGAATAAGATATTCGTTGTATCAATTTGAATAAACTCTTGGTGCGGATGCTTACGACCACCTTGAGGTGGAACGCTTGCTACAGTACCTTCTAAAATTTTCAGAAGTGCCTGCTGCACACCTTCACCAGATACATCACGTGTAATTGATGGATTTTCGGACTTACGTGCCACTTTATCAATCTCATCAATATAAATGATTCCTTTTTCCGCTTTCTCTACATCATAATCAGCTGCTTGGATTAATTTTAGTAAGATGTTTTCTACATCTTCCCCAACATATCCAGCTTCAGTTAAAGATGTTGCGTCCGCGATTGCAAATGGAACATTTAAAATACGCGCTAACGTTTGTGCCAGTAATGTTTTACCACTACCTGTTGGCCCGATAAGTGCGATATTACTCTTCGCTAATTCTACATCATCAATTTTGCTGTTAGAATTAATGCGTTTGTAATGGTTATATACCGCTACCGCTAGTGCTTTCTTCGCATTATCTTGTCCGATGACATACTCATCTAAGATTTCACGAATTTCTACCGGTTTCGGTACATCTTTGAATTCTACTTCTTCGTCTTTCGCAAGCTCCTCTTGTACAATTTCAGTACAAAGTTCGATACACTCGTCACAAATGTAAACACCTGGACCTGCAACTAACTTTCGAACTTGCGTTTGTGTTTTACCACAAAAAGAACATTTTAATTGCCCTTTTTCATCATTAAATTTAAACATATTTTCACACCCCTTACAAAGTGCTAACCTCTTGCCTTCGTATGTACACGATAAATGTATCGTATGTAAATACATATTATGTCACTACGTGGCGAGAAATACAAATAATATGACTAGTTATGTACAAATAAAAAGTTTTTAAAACTTTTGAAATATGTATATTCGACTCATTAAGGAAGTTTTCCTTCTTCATCGAAAAGTTTTATAAATATATTTCTATATTTATAAAACAAGGCACGATTAAAATCGCGCCTTGTTATTTTATTATGCAGCGTTTTCTACTAAGAAATCTACAGCTTTACGCACTTTAAGATCTTCAGCTAAAGCGTCTACGCTTCCAAGAGCTTGCTTGATAGCGTCTACTGGCATACCGTACATTTCAGCCATTTTTTCAACTTCTGCAGTTACTTCTTCTTCAGTAACTTCGATGTTTTCAGCTTCAATGATAGCTTCAAGAACAAGGTTGATTCGTACGCGTTTTTGAGCGTCTTCTTTCATTTGCTCTTTTAACTTGTCAGCATCAGTACCTGTGAATTGGTAGTAAAGCTCAAGGTTCATACCTTGTTGGCTTAAACGTTGCTCGAATTCACGAACCATACGATCTAACTCAGTGTCGATCATAGCTTCTGGAATGTCGATTTCAGCGTTAGCAGCAGCTAATTCTACTACTTCGTCACGTACTTTGTGCTCAGCTTCGTGCTTTTTGCCTTCTTCTAAGTTTGTACGAAGTTTTGCTTTTAATTCATCAAGAGTTGCAACCGCTTCGTCAGCTTCTTTAGCGAACTCGTCGTTTAACTCAGGAAGTTCTTTTGTTTTGATTTCATGAACTGTTACTTTGAATGTTGCTGGTTTGCCAGCTAATTCAGCAGCATGGTACTCTTCTGGGAATGATACTTCAACGTCTTTAGACTCACCAGATTTAAGACCAATTACTTGCTCTTCGAAACCTGGGATGAATGTACCAGAACCGATTGCTAGAGAGTAGTTTTCGCCTTTTCCGCCTTCAAATGCTTCGCCATCAACGAAACCTTCGAAGTCGATTACAGCTGTATCACCGTTTTCAACAGTTCCTTCTTCTTTAACAACTAGTTCAGCTTGACGCTCTTGTAAAGATTTTAATTCGTTCTCTACATCTTCGTCAGTTACAGTTGTTTCAACTTTTTCTACTGCTAAACCTTTGTACTCACCTAATTTAACTTCAGGCTTCACTGTTACTTTTGCAGTGAAGATAAGGTTAGCATTTTTTTCGAATTTCTCGATGTCGATTTCAGGATGAGCAACTGGGAAGATACCAGCTTCATCGATCGCTTCACCGTATGCTTTTGGTAAGATGATATCTAAAGCATCTTGGTATAAAGATTCGATACCAAAGCGTTGTTCGAATAACGGACGAGGCATTTTTCCTTTACGGAAACCTGGTACGTTGATTGTTTTTACTACTTTTTTGAACGCAGCGTCGATAGAGTTGTTTACTTCTTTAGCATCAACTTCGATTGTTAAAACGCCTACGTTACCTTCTAATTTTTCCCATTTTGCAGCCATTTATTCTTTCCCTCCAACTATAATAATGTATGCACATACCTCTATAGATTAAGATCTTCATTATCTCTTTTTTGAAATAACAAAAGTACAAATACTCCTCTAGCAAAAGCTTTCAGATATAATGTTCCAATCTACTAATTGCCTAAAAGACAACTACGGTATATTTTGTTCGAGAATAATATGAAACATATTAAGTAAGAGAATTACACTTCTCTTCTCTTACAAACAGGCAGATTTCTGCCTTTTGCAACCCTTACATTATAACATAGAATATGCTCGTTTCAAGAACCGAACGATTCTTTTTCATAATTATACGGGCAAATATCCTTCTCTTTCAACACGTAATAACCATTGATAGGCAATATGAAACTCTTCTAATTCAATATTATACGCTGTCATAAGCTCTTCTTCATCAATAGTCAATCCGAAACGCTTTCTTCCAATTCTCTCTAAAACAGCAGCCCAAATCTCCACCTTATCCATTAATAGAGCGAATGGGAAAACGCTAATTTGCAATTCTTTCCAATATGTAACCATCGCATCAAATATATCAGGATACTTTTGTTCTAATCGACTTGATAATGTATGTATAATGTTATTGGATTGCTCCTCATTATGACCTGTAAATGCTGGAATTACCTTGATCGTATTCCCAAACTTTTCTACCTCTATCTCTTCTTCTATTTGATTTTCTATCATTTTATACAAAATAGAAGTTTTCAAATAAGGATGCTGTTTTTCGTCTATTAAAAATTTCTTTAAAATAGGTAATGCAAGATCCAGGTCTTTTAACGAAAGTTGCTGAATTGCTCTTAGCTTTTGTCCAAAGTTTTCTCCAAACATTTCATTAGTAAACTCATCTAATTCAAAATTTGAATCGACTAGTGACGTATCTACTTCATTTAACATACCTTCTGCAAATAAAGCGAGCTGTGCTAATTTTTCTTTTTGCTCAGGCATTACATCTTTCGTTTGCAAAACTTTTTCAACGGTTTCAATGACACCTTCATAATCATTTGTTTGAACTAAAATCGTCACATATGTTTCCAGAATATCACCAAATAATACAGCTCCCGTTTCAAGTAACTGTTCACATTTGTCTTTCGCTTCTTCCATATGTTTCAATTCCAACAAACAAATAACAGAAGCGAGTTCCGTTTGTTCCGTTTCTGCATTATACTGACGTAATATTTCAAAGCAGCGCAATGCATCTTCGAATTTCCGCTCTTTCAGCGCTAAAAAACCTTCATCAATATATCGCTCTGATAGCTGCGGAAACAATACGACCGTATTTTCTTTTTTATCCATACGTCCGCCTCTTTTTCTAGATTTTAATTATCTTTAAAGTAAATATATCAAATGAGTAATGAGAACACAACATCCCAAAACTCTTTGTTTGAAATATATAAATATTTAATTTTTATATTTCAATACAAGCAAATCCCTACTCAAAATTAAAAATATGCAAATAAAAACCCTCAGCAATTCAAGCAGAGGATTCATCATTAATGGAAAGCGTTTATAATAGTGGGGTATATAACAAGGGTAATAATTTGGAGAACAATAATTGCCATAACAATCATGCTAAAATAGAAGATTGGTTTACTTCGCTTCATTAAAAACATAATAATAAGCATCGTACAAGCAAACAAACTTAAGAAGAACAAACTCGTTGTCGAACTAAGTATACCACTTGGGACAAAGAACAATAACACTACACTACAAGTACCTATAATTCCAAATAACCATTCCATTCATTCACTCATTCCCTTTCCCTCTCATGGCAGTTTTTTTACTAAGCGATTAAATGTTTTACAACATCAACTACATATGTTAATTTTTCATACGCTACAAACCCAAAAGCAACCGTTAAACCCGTTACGATTAATCCTTTCATCATTTCTTCCTCCTCGTTTTATCGTTGTTACCTTCATTATAGTTGATTAGCAATTTGTTACCATCGAACTACCTTACAGTTACCTTACAGAATTGTAAGATTTCAAAAAAGGATTAAAAAAACACCTCATATCGCTTAAGGTGCTTTCACGGAATTTCTCTATAATCACTTGCAAAATGAACTTTTTCTCAGCACCTTTTTACATATTTTTAAAATAACATTCGTTACTTTTCTTAACTTACCTCCCAATATTTTCTCATTAAAAGAAAATTCTTTGTTAAAACCATGTTAATATATTTTCGTACAATTAAGAATTTATTTTACAAGGGGGATTATATATGTTCAAAAAAGTAGCTGCCGATGTTTTGGGATTAAGTGATGTAGGTTCTGTCATTACACCGAAAGATTACGATAAGGTCGATGCTGATGATTACGTGATGCATGAAGATGGGGAGAAAATTTATTTTCTCATTAAATCGAAATCAGATGAATATTGCTTCACAAACAAAGGATTACTCCATCTAGATGGTACAAGTGCGACAAGTAAAAAAACGTACACTACGCCGCTTTAGCTATAGTAAATATCAAATTAAAAACGTAGCGCTTGAAACTGCGGGAACGATTGATTTAGATGTAGAAATTAAGTTCCAAATGGGCGATGAGCACTATTCAATTGATGTCCATAAAAAACATATTGAAGAATTAAAAGATTTATATAAAGCTTTACTTAAAATAGAAGAAATCTCATACGACAACGATATTACATTGCAGTATGCACATAAAAGTTTAGATATGGCATCTAACGCTTTTAGCCGTATTTCAAACGCACAAGTAAATTTAGCAGAACAGTTTAAAGAAATGAACGAAATCGCTTTTAACTGGCTCGTTGATACGAAAAAACAATATAATGTGAAAGATTATGGTTTTGTGTTTGAAAAGTTTATTAATAACTAAACAAGAAACCCTTGTTATCAAAAGATAACAAGGGTTTCTTAGCGTCCCAGGAGAAATTCAAGCTCCCACTCCGCTCATTTCCGTACTATTTTATATATTTTGATCGCAGTCTTAATATATCTTCCTCTTCGCGAATGCCTGCCGATCCCTTCCTCACATTTTTTACGATAGTCCAATTCGGGTTAGTTTCATCACCGATGTTCTGTACTGTAAAATTGCCATCACCATATTTTCGGTGACCTTCTGCCAATTTCTCCGTTAAATCGTTCTCATTTGATCTCGCCATCTTTGCGCCATCTCCCTTTTTTATACAACCTTCTTAAACTGTCTAACCAATCACAGGTCCAGTCAATTGGAGATTCTCGTTTTCCGCTTCTATTAATTGTAACACACTGTCGGGGATAAGTTTCGATAACTGCTACTCAATCATACTAGAATGGTAAAAAGTTTTATAATATTGTAAGTGAACAGTTAGGAGAATCTGGATATGGATTTGAGTTCCATCATAAACCTATTGATTCTTGAAATTAAATAAGAGGAATAGGGCGCATAAATGGCGCTCTTTTCTTAATGCACTTTAATCCGTTACACATAATAATTACCATATATTACGTTACATTTTTTACACCTTTTGCACATACATCAATTTGTAGACAAACAAAAAACCTTGTTATCTTTTGATAACAAGGTTTTCTTAGCGTCCCAGGAGAGATTCGAACTCCCGTTCCGTCAATTACCTACGATATATAAACGATTCTTTTCTTCGTTTGCTGAACGTACATTTTGGCGGTCAACTGACCGTTTTTGTTAGTTAATATTATACGCTATATAGTAGCCCTACGTCAACGTTGAAAGCACTCTTATTCTACCAATTTCCTTATGCTCGATTCTGACGCAATTAGACGATACTATATCCACGGGAGAAAAGATAATCGCCTCAAATCGCTAATCTCGGCGACGTATTTTCGAATATTGTCTCGCTGCGCACAAAAAAAGAGAGCGAAGCAATTAAGCCCCGCCCACTTCCGCACTATTTTATATATTTTGATCGCAGTCTTAATACGTCTTCTTCTTCACGGATGCCTGCCGATCCCTTCCTCACATTTTTTACGACAGTCCAATTCGGGTTATTTTCCTCGCCAATGTTCTGTACCGTGAAGTTACCGTCACCGTATTTGCTCCGACCTTCCACAAGTTTTTCCGTTAAATTATTCTCTTTTGATTTCGCCATCTTTGCGCCATCTCCCTTTTTTATACAACCTTCTTAAACTGTCTAACCAATCACAGGTCCAGTCAATTGGAGATTCTTGTTTTCCGCTTCGATTAATTGTAACACACTGTCGGGGATAAGTTCCGATAACGGTTACCCCATCGCACTAGAAACGTTATTTTCTTTGAATGTGAATGAGCCGACGCCAGTTACGCTAAATGATACGATTCCATTCGTTACCAATCTATATCGTTTACGCATAAAAAAAGAGACTAGAGCCGAAGCCCTAGCCTAGTTTTATTATTTAGTTTTAGCTGTAAGTGTCTCTTCCGCTTTTACAGACTCATCACCTAAGATGTACAGTTCGCCAGTTTCCATGTTCGGATAAGCGTTGAACGTGATGTTTGTTACACGCTCGTTATCTGAATCGTAAGTGTAGTCAGGGTCAGCGATAGCAGACGCAAGTGGAATCGTAATCCAATCATTTTCAGTCGCATTCAGGTCAGTCGGCTTGATAACCATCTTCTTCGCAGTAGATAGTAAGTCGAATCCAGCCGTAGCGTTAACGACTAACTTCTTCTTTTCGCCTGAAGTGTGTAGCGTAGAGTTCGGCATTACTACCGCTAACTTCTCTAGTAAGTGTAATGCGAATGGAACTGTTACTTCCGCCTTTCTACCTTTCATGATCGCTTTGACTGGCGTTTCTCCGTATTGGTCAACCGTTACTTCTTGTACTGACGTAGACACTCCGAATGCGATACCGCCTTTTGTGATATCGAATGTTACCATGTCCGCACCTTCACCGTATTCTACAATCGCTGCCCCAATCGGTACGTTAATTGATTTCGTGTTTACTTTAGCCATGTGTAATTCCTCCTAGTTTCTTATAGTTGTTTCGAAGTTCAGCGAGAAGATAGGTCTGTCTGCATCGTCCGTCCCTGTCCATATTGGAGCGGATTGCATCGCCTTCATTTCTACGACTGACGTTTCGCTTATTAGAAAATCGCGTTTATATTTCAAAGCGTTATATAATTCCCACGCTAATGCTTCCGTTTGTCCTGCTTTGTTCGCTTCACCACGTACGAGCAATTGAATGCTAGGACGCCGTACACCTGTCGATTCAGTAGCGAAGCCACCGTCAACAAGGACGACTACGCTCGCATCTTTCCCAGTTAGCGGGAAGGAATAAGCGTAATATGTATATGGAACAAGCGACTGTACATAGTTTTTAACATCCTCAACTCGCATCGTAATCGCTCCTTTCTACACGTACACCCACGTTAGCAATGGCTTGCCAGTGAAGTCTCGCTTAATCGTAATATTCCTCGGCTTGCCTTTGTGCTTTGTACCAGCTTCATTCACATATTCGAGTTCGTCCGTGTAGTCGATATCGGCGAGTTTGTCAAGTACTAGCTTTAGGTCAACAACGATGATCGCACCTTGCAGTTTACTTTTCCTGTCGATTGTGGTATGAGAGCCTTCTTCAGCACGACATTTCAATTCGGTGATTTCAGTCTCTTCGGTTTCACCCCAAAAACCTGCGTCACCAATTTTTCTATAACGCGTTACTGTTTGTCTTAATGGAATCATAGCCATCTAGCACAACCACCCTATCTCTCTTCCCTTGAGTTTCAAGTCGTCATTTGCTTCCTCAATTAGAGCCATGACGCTGTCAGGGATTAACTCGTCAAGGGGCTGACCGATTGGACTAGAAACGTTATTCTTTTTGAATGTGAACGAACCTACGCCCGTAACGCTGAATGACGCAATCCCTTGCTGTTGCATTCTGTTTGTATCGTTATAAACGATTGCTAGATATGCGCTGAACTCGTAGATCGCTTCGTCAGGAATGATAATTTCCTCGCCATAAGTCGTTCGCAATTGCCTATCAGCGACATTCATCAGTCTTACTTTTTTGTCGTCATCAGCATCGTGCCAGTCTTCGTTCGTTACGACATAAGCATCAATGTGCGCCGTGGCTTCAGGAATTCTTTCCATGTAATCACCGCCTATATTAAAAAGACTAGAGCCGAAGCCCTAGCCTAGTTTTGTTATTATTTAATGGAAAGACCTGTAATCTTAGCGTGTGCCTGTTCTTGCAAGAACTCAAGAGTGTACTCGCCGACTAACATACCTTTCATGTAGTCACCTTTCAGACCTAAGAAATTATGAGAGAACTCACGATTTTGTAGAGGTCGAATGCTGATACGGTCTACATCTACGATGAACACTTCACCCGCAGATAAGTTGTTATTCAGGATGATTTCAGCAGCTCCGAAGTCAGACATGTAATGGTCTACAACTTGACCTCGTCCGTTATCTAAACGACCTAAACGAATCTGTGCGTTATCGAATTTAGAAATAGCGATCTTTTGCGTCGCACCTACGATAATCTTGTAGTTACCGCTCGCAGTAGAGCCAGACTTCTCGTACACCAAACGGAATGCTTCGATTAGATGCTCGTCCGAAATAGCTTCACCGCCAGCTTTAATAACGTTCGTTTCGATGAACGAGCGAATACCGCGCATCATACGCTTGTTTCCAGCTTCGTAACGAATACCGTTGATAACAGCTTTTTCTAACGCCAGCGCTAGTTCTAACTGTTTCTTTTGTTTCTCTTTCTCGTACTCGTTGTCGATACCATATTGAGCAACCGCCATTGCAGTACCAGTTAACTCAACAGACTCGTCGAAGATTTGTGTGATATTAGATACGCGCTTACGTGGTTTGTATCGTGCATCACGAGCATCTGCGCCTTCTTGACCTTCTACGAACATCACTTCGAGAACAGCACCGACTTCAGCGATTTCTGCAACTGTACCAGCATAGCCACGAATTACTGTTAACGTTTCACCTTCCACGCCAACGACTAGGATTAATTCGTCATTGTTACGAATAACTTGATTCGGGCGGAATGCTTCAGCGTCAGATACTTCGATTGTAGTCGCTTCAGGAGATGCTTCTTTTGCAACAGTAGATTCTTGCGCGAACATTTCATCTTCGAACCAAATATGTTCCACACTGGAAACCGCTTGTCCGAATCCAACTAGGTTAAGCATCGGTGTTTGCTTTGGCGCTAATAATAGAAACTCGTCTGTAACACTTTCCTTTTTCCCAATCATATCGTTTGTATAAGTCTTCATTAATGTAATTCCTCCTTAGAATTAGAAAAGCCACCCGCTTAGAGGTGACTTCTTTTTCGTTTTATTTATATTGAAGGCGGTTAAGCCTTGAATCTCGCAGGTACTTGTTTATACTTCAGAATGCTCTTCCAATCATCATTACTTGGTGGTACTGGAATATCGCTAACACTAGCAACATTTTTAATGAAAGGACGAGGACCTTTTCTGACTCTGAACTTCTCATTCAAGAAGTGCGTTGCCCACTCGTTTTCTCGTTCAACCTTCAGGATTCCTACGACAGCTTCGAAGTACGCTTTCAATCCCTCTTCCGCTTGCTTTCGTAGTGGCTCGACTATTTCTTGGCGAATCGTAGGTGTGAAGTTACTTTGGAAATCGCGGGCAAGTTCGTCGATTGTGATTGTGCCAGCGAGGTTATTCATCGCATAATCATTCGCTTTGGTGAACTCATCCTCTACGATTTTCAACGCAGATTGTGCCTTGCTGATATTTTCTAGCGCTGTTTTCTTTTGAGTAGCGACTTTCTTACCAGCGAATTCTTGTTGTAAGATTCCCTCGTATGCTGACGTAGCTTTCGTCACTTCATCCTTTGCTTGCTGTACCTTTTCGCGATATCCAGCGATGAACTCGTGAGCCTTATCATTCTGATTCATGAACTCGTGATACATTTTCCATTCCATCGTTAATTTCCTCCTTCTTCTTTCCTTCTAGTAATCTGATACATTTATGTAATAGCGAGATTAATTTCTTACGCCACTTCGGTAGTTTTACTGGCTCTTCTAGTTTGTAAATCTCGATAAGAGCGATTTGTGTTTCCACATCTTCGTAACAGCGGAATGTTTCGCTCGTATCTTCCTTCGTTTTGAAATGCCCAGTCATATCAGGTTCAGCTAGGCAAGCGATATAAATTGTGTCGGTGTTCGTCCATATATCGAATGACGGCAACCCTTCGCAATTATTTAAAATGATTGAGCGTAGTTCATATGCTAGGCTTTGTTCACCTACTGGCGCAACGATCTGTGCGAGGAATTTATTGTCCTCGTACAAAAACGCATATAAAAACGGTGTCCCATGCACCTCATGAATGTTGGCGATTAATAATGGACGCAAATCACTCGACCCCTTTCGGTCGTAATCGCTTTTTCAAATCATCCGATATGGCGCTCATACTGCCATCGAAGGCGCTTAATAAGAATAGGTTGTGCGAACCGATTAATTCCGTGAGAATTTCAGCTTGCTTCTGCGGTATCTTTTGCTCACCCGATAGATAACGAGATACGCTCGCTTGAGTTGTGCCTAGTAGATTCGCTAAATCTGATTGTTTTAGCTGTGCTAGTTTTAAAATTAATGAGAGTATTGACGAATTGTATTTCGGATTTTTCATTGTTTCGACCTCCTATTTCGTATATTTTGATTCGTGATAGATAAAACAAGATATGACGCTACGGGGAAATGTAACGCCACATTGCCAGTTAGTATTAAATGGAGTTCCGACGGGTTGACTAGACCCGCCGAATACGGATAAGAAAGAGATGGTATAGCTCTTCCTCAATCTATATCTGCGTCTGCGGGCGATTTTTTTGTATATTATATACGAACTTTTTATATTCTTTTACATGTACCACTCATCGGACATGACCGCAGGTTTTATACCGCCCGTACCTCTTGGCTCACGGTATAGAGCGGCCCAGTTCGGATTCTTCTGAGTTCCTTTATTGACGATGATGCAATTCTCGCCGTATTTCTTTCTGCCATCATCCATAACTTTTGATAGTCCTTGCGCTATCTGTCCTCTTGTCGGCATTACTTTCTCAGTTCCTTGTACGTTGTTTGTGTTCTTCACGTTAATTCCTCCTATATAATAGTAGTTTTATATTTGTAATCTCATCGCGGTAATTGAAATTATTGCGCTTGCTGGTATGATTCTTCAGCTTGTCGGCGCTCGTTTCTTCGCTGTTCTTGTGCCTGTTCTTGCTCTGCTGTTGGTAATGAAGCGTTTTTAGTCGCCACTCGCTTACCGCTTACGATTTCTTGAACGATTTTCATTCGTCTTTCATCGTCACGACGACGCATTTTTTCGATTTCTAGTTGATGCTCAAGGAATCGCTTCTTTGCTCTTGGGAATCTGCGCAGTAACTCTCGCAACGTGAGCGGTAATTTTGGAATGTATTCGTTGTTACTGTGCATTCCAGTTCGTTTAACTTCGAGTAAGCCGACGCTTTCTAGCACTTTTATATTGTGATTGATGGTACGAATGCTCTTCCCAGTGTCAAGCGCTAATGAATAATGACTCGGAAACGCGTATTTTCGGTCTTTATTGAAGCGATCTACGATGATTAGATACAGTGCAAGCGCCGAATCTGTGAACTTATAATCCTTTAAGTAGCTGTAATAACGCAGGTCAGTCGGACATTTAATGAATGATAACGTAGGAATTCCGTCTTCATTGATATCGGTCGGCTTTCCTAGTGCGTCCTTCTCGATTTCCTCTGACTTATCGAACATAGGTTGATTGAAATCGAGCGCGCCCGTGATTACTTTCAGTTCTTCGTCTAGATTCGCTCCTTTCAATGGCTTTAACCCGCTATCTAACTCATCTAATGCTTTTTTGATTTCATCTACTGATACTGATTCATTGAATTTCTTTGACATTTAAACCATCCTCTTTCTCATTTGAAATTAGTAGTCTACCTCATCGGCAATATCTTGCTTAACGTGAGCAACACTTTGCTTAACTTCGGCAATATTTTGCTGAGTCTTGGCAACATACTTCAGGGGAACTAGATTTATTAACTAGATTTATTAACTAAAGAATTAACTACCTATTGCTTACTACGTAATGCTATAAGTACTAACGTACTTTACGCAGATGATATAGGAAGTAATATAAGACTTAGGGAAAGAGCCTGTTCAAAAGAAACGTATCTATTGAATAAAAAGAATTCCGCTCCCGATAGCTTCGGCATTTCCTTGCTTAATTTCGGCAATATCTTGCTTACACTTACATAAGGACATCGCTGACCTTAAAAAGATCGCTCTTTTAATATTGGCGCGATATCTATCCGCTGACTGGCGTCATTACCTGAAATCTCTACGAAATAAACCCCTCGATGCTACGAACAGTGCGCAAGTTTTTTACGAGATACGTTCGATCGGAAAACGTATGCCTTGGGTAACCTCGTCACGCTAATGTAAAACGTGAGATAATTCCGACTGTCTTACGAATAACCAATAAGACACTTTTCAGCGCAAAGACTAGACTCATTATGAGTTTTACCTACGAATGGACTCCGACTGTCTATCGGTTAATCCGAGAAACACCCTGAGTCAAAAATGGTGTGCGTTATTTGTTAGGGGTTGCTTCAGGGATATTGATGGGGTGGCTTGGGAGGTAGGGAAGTTGAAAGAGTTGGGATGATAACTTGGCATGCTCTGACTCAGAGATGGACAAGAACTGCACAAGAACGATGTATCAAAGAAGAAGATTCTTTTCTCTCGCAGAAGAAGAAACAAAGAAAGATTAAAAGAAACAATTCATTTTAATTCGATGCGAACAATTTAATAGAAGAAAGTAATTTGATTCCCTTTCATTCTCTTGATTAAGTTAGATAAGAAAGAAGACAGCAACAACAAAGAAGAGCAAAGACAATCAAAGAAATTAATAGAAGAAGAACAACTGAAGAAGTTGAAAGACTTTCATTATCTTTTTCTCTCGCAGATAATAAACAGAATGAACAACGAATCAACTCACGCTTCTCACCGATTACTCACGATACTCTCTCACACTGTTATCCCCGTGATGTGTAAGGATGCGCTGTGCCTTGTGCTGACTTATGATTACTGTTACACCTATGCCATATCGCTCTCGTACGCTTAGTCTACGAGTGATTACAAGAGTTAGATAAAATACATTACGAAGCGTGTAACGGCTCTATACGCGTCTTATATGGCGGGCTAGGCACACTGTGGTATATCGGGAAGGGTGTCGGGCTATTAGTAATATGGTGCGGGCTGTTGGTAATATGTATCCGCCTGTTGGTCGAATGTGCATGGTGTGTGGTCGTAGGTATATCCGTCTTGTGAATATACGAAACCTATATCGGGGTATATCCGTATAAAGTGTGCGATTGGTCAATGTATGAAATCAGATAAAAACGTACATTCATTTCATTGATATCGTTGACGCAGATAGAATTCGGTGATATTCTGTAAATACATTAAAAAAACGTACATTCAAATCCGCATAAATACTGGATTTATAGTAGGGGGATTTTAGATATGAATCAATTGAAAGATGTTCAACCAATCCGCAATAAACAGCAACTAGAAGATATGAAATGGGCGCTCCGTCGTCACTGTTCAGAAAGAGATTACATATTATTCCTTATCGGTATTAATACTGGATTGCGTGTCGGCGATCTCTTGAAGCTGAAGACTTCCGATGTCCTTCGTAAGAAATCGATACAGGTACTCGAAGGTAAGACGCAGAAGCCCCGTAAGATTAACCTCACGAATATTTATGACGAAGTACAAGCGTACGCAAAGGCAAATGATAGCGAATGGCTATTCCCTTCACGAAAAGGAGATAAAGCAATATCAACTACGCAAGCTTATCGCAGTATAACGAAGGCATCTGAATTCGCTGAAGTAGATTCCGTTGGTACTCATACGATGCGAAAAACGTTTGGCTACTGGTTCTATAAAAGCACGAAGGATGTTGCTAAACTACAAACGATATTGAACCATTCACATCCGCAAATTACATTAACTTACATCGGAATCACCGAAGAGGAAATCGAGAACGACCTAAATACATTCGTACTATAAACGAGAAGGCACTGGCATAGGCTGGTGTCTTTTTATTATGGGTGGATTTCTTAAACCCTATGAGTTGCGACTTGCTTCCGTCCCCGACTGTTCCAGTAGACGAAATCGCAGTCCTATATACTAGCGCTGTACTATCGAATGATTAGTCGTGTTTAACGTCAATATATAATTTCGAACATTGAACGCCCGCTCTATTGTAAACGTTCGTAAATATAACATCTAGTATCATACATATAATCCCAGCGAGGTAAACCGTTGGTACATATAGGTTTCAGCGATATGTATTCCATCTAGCTATTATTATTTGGCGTAGATTAACGAGTTTACGTTATGTATTCCAGCGTAGCCTTTCAACAAAATATAAATGACATTTAATACGTATCAAGTGTATGTCAATTGAAGTAGATAGCGAAGCCTAGTGAAGATTGGCGAATCCCTAGACGGCAACTCAGCGATTGATTGCATAAGGTGGCGTAACTTTTGCGATAAATAAAAAAAGCAGAACCCCGCAGGATTCCACCTAGTATCGCGAAATTATTACGACTACACCTTTTAGACCTCCATTTTATCGAAAATACGATAGATTAGGTCACGTTCTTTTTCGCTAATCGTTGGTCTGTAATATATGATTCCTTCGTATTTGAACACTGCGACATCCCGATCTATCGGTAAATTAAGTTCGTCGAGTTCTTCTCGCGTGATGTCGGCTTTAAACTCAGGACTTACCATCGCCCACAATGTGTAGCGTTCGTACTGCTCTACTGTTTTAAATCCATTCATGAGCGCCAATCGATATAGTTCAGCTTCGACATATTCGGGAATAATACCATATTTCTTAGCAATTTCAGCGTATTTGTTCGTACGCAGCCATAAAAATACGTTCATAGCGCCTTTCGATGAATTAAGTTCGCGAATCATTGGGCTATAGTTAGGGACAGTCGACCCACCTCCGTTAGTCTTCGGGATAACATGATCGCAAGTTACATCGGCAATCCTTCCAGTCCATCTACACGCCATTTCGGATAGGAGTTTGAACGATTCTGTTGAGTCATCTCCGCGACCTAGAACACCGATACCGCCCTTTTCGATTGCTTGCCGATTGTGACTGCTCATTAAATTATCATAGGAATGGCATGATTTACATTTAGAACGATATCCGTTCCCATCAGTACCAAATTCGCTGATATTCTTTTCACGTTCACAAACACGGCAAATCTTTTTCGTATCTCCCGTGGCTTCGTTTAGTGCAGTTTCTTTGTTCTTCCGTTTGTACTCAGCTACACAACCGATACACTGCGTCTTTCTGCCATCAATCTGCTTTTTATCCTCATGGAACGAGTCGTACGATAATACTTCTTCGCATCTTGTACAATTCTTAAATCGCTCTTCTGTCCCGTCCTCTAATCGCACTAACTGACGTGTGACCTTTCTGCTCTTCGTTTCTTCCAGTACCTCTATTACTTTTACGCCCTTTATATTCTTCGCCATATTACATACACACCCTTCGTAGTCTTTTGCTAACATAAGGACATGCAGTCACAATAAAAGAGCGCAAATATAAAAAAAGAAACGCAGGTGGTTAGCCTACGATTCTTTTCAAGATATGATATATCAGTTTCCTTGCTATGTATGGTTATCCCCTTCGCCATTTCCGACCTTTGCCACGTCTTGTATCAATCCGATCTTGTGTCGAAAATGCAATATTTTCATTATAGCGTAAATTTTAAGATTTCGTATCGGCTTCACAGATGTTTCGTGTGTGGTGTCTGCGTATGGCGAACTGTATTGTGTTCGATATCTTGTGTCGAAAGAGAACTGTGATTTAGAAAAGGATACTAAAAGTCAAACCCTCTAAATCTAGCTAATATTGAAATAGTGATTGTTCATATTTAGTTAATTCTTGCTCTAGTTTATTCTCTATACATGAAACTATTATTAATATTTGTTCGATGAATAAAGTAATTTCCTCTTCTAAATCCTCTGTCGGATAAAACTTCCCAGTTAAAATTTTAGTATTCAGTAAGATATCTTGAGAGCTTATATTTTTCAGATTCTTTTTAACAAAGAAATACAAATCTTGATTGACATTTAAAGATTCTTTAATCATCTCATCATTGAATCGTTCAAAAACATTTCCCTTCGCCTCTAAATGCTCTGATACCCCATAAAGTTTTTCAGTATTCCCATCTTTAGATATCCAATTAATAGCCCCTTTCAACATATTAATTCGGAGTTTATACTCTTCAGTTAACTTTATCATTATATGTATAGATTGGACTTTTTGTGGCTTAGAATCTTCGCTTTCTTTTTCCTTTTGTAGCTCTATTGTACGCTTAACACCTTGCAGAGTAAGGAAACCCGAAATCACTCCACCTCCCAGCCCACCTATAAGGGTAGAGATATTCGTAACAGTCTGCGCTCCATACGTAGTTGCTGCAAATAAAGCACTTCCTATAATACCCCCTCCAATTGTGTACAATACTAAATTAACCTTATCTGCGTTCAATGTTAATCCCTTACTTTTCTTTATTTTTGTTTTTTTAGACCCCTTCTGATTTGTCTTAATTTCCATGATTCTCCCCCGTAGCACTCTTCATTTATTGGATAAATTTTCTTGATATTATTTTATCATATCTTCCAGATACTTTTTATTTAAATATAATATAAATCTTCAGTTAAACGTATTAACATTCAGGGTCTATTCTACGTTGGAGATTAAGTTAAGCCAACAACTTTAAACATTTAGTAGAGCAATAAAAAAACGGCTAGTAAATTCTACTTAGCCGTTGATACCCTTTAATCTTTCTTACATTTTCACTAATAAATCATGTTCCTCACAGAGACTTTTTTGCTTGCATTTTCACTAATAAATCATGTTATAATGTAAACAGATAGTTAACTCCTAAAAAATTGCGACTTTCCCATGTTATCAAAATTCAGATATTTTGTAAACAAAAAACGGAAGGTTTCTGTATAAAAGAGTTAACAATATACGTAAACTAATAAAGACAGAAGTTTCTCAGGCTCCTGTCTTCAATAACCCATCACTATTTGTGGTGAATAGATGGTGTGGTTAAATCATCAATATGTTATTTTTCATTGCGGGAATCATCCTTATCTTTCTCAGGGAATAGGATGATTTTCGCTTTTTTATATAGGTAATTTCCAACTACCGTTCCCACTTTGACCCCAACAACACTAACTAAGCCTTTTGCGAACCCAATCAAAAATACTGTACCTAACATTCCGAACATAATATCACCTCCTCTCCCCAAAATGGAAAGAGAGATGAACAACCACAAAATCTACAATAGTGTGCTAGAGTTACTTTTTGATACCAATTCATATTATGTAAATTCTTGGTGTTTTCAATATATATTGTATTACGTTTCAAAATAAGACACAAGATATATGTATAAGTTCTTTCTTTTTTTAACTTTTACTTTTCGACACAGCAGTCGATTTTTTTTCAATACAATGGCTATGAAACAACATTCTAAAACACATATCAATAAAGCACTTGTCAAAAAAAGTTGTTTATAAAATTAACCTTATTTTTAAAAAAAATTAACAATATTTTTGTCATAAAACGGTAAATGATTGAGGAAGATACCTCTCCAATACTATTAATCAACCATTGAGAAAATTAATGACATACTAAGGAAAAGAAGCTCATAAGGGTATATCCACAAACAGTAAATACCTTCTTTTAATAAATGCTCAACTGTTTATTTTATAGCACCTATCGTAACTCTTCCTAACAAACTTTTACCAATCCTATTTTTCTACTTTAATAATTACCGTACCAGCCACCCCTCTTTTTAATTTCACCATTTTTCAACTATCCTAAAATCCCCTTTCTTTAGCTATAGTAAAATTTTACCCTACACCTTTATATGTTCCAGATAACTCAAATTTTGATACATTAGTTTTCATTTTTGATAAAAATACTCTTAGATTTCGGCTGTAATTCATTTTAATAGCAACCTCTTTATACGTCCTCCTCTTCTTTCCTCTTACGTAGAAACTCGCCCACCCTAGCAGTAGTAATCGATGCGACCACAGCCAATCCAAATAATACCGCCAATCCTCCTATAACAACATTCCCTATTATCTTCGTAACTATCAAAAGTATGAACGCAACCATTAACAGAATTGCGGAAGGTTTACGACCCTTTTTTAATTTAATTTTTATCCTCATGCAATATCCTCCATTTTAATACCTCTTATATGTAGTTTTTTCTTAAACCATCTCAATGCACTTCTCGCAGACTCAAACGATCCCCCCGTATTCCTTGATAACGTCCGCGCAATCTCATATTCCGTAACCTCGTCGTAATTCTCCACTGTATGTATCATCGCATCCAATATAACTACATCTATTTCCTTCACACATATATTTTCATATAACCTTGCGTAAGTATCTTTGTAGATATCTTCGCTAGTCATTACGTTACAGATCGCTTCTTCTTCCGTAGTACCCGTACAGTCCTCTAGCATTTCAAGTGCGTGAATATCACCTATAAGTGTTAGTGATTTGCGTTTATGTCCTCTTTCTCCGCAATACTTACGTAACCCTCTATAGATAAAGTATTTAACTCTCTTATCAAAATCACCCTTTTTTATATCAAACGTTCTAATCGCATATCTTATTCTACGAAAACAATCGTCTATAAAATGTACTTCGTTATTTATATAATGCCAGTTCTCATTGGCTAGGCGTTCTATTAACGGTATGTAATGCGCTTCAATTTTCTCAACATACTTATTATTATCACACATTTCCACTTCTTTTTTCGCTAATATCGCTATTCTGTTTAATGTTGCACCTATGGTTTCACCCTTACTGGCATATCGTTTTATAGTAAGCCTACTTTCCATGATACGTAAGTCCTCCCCCTTCTCATATATCCCATTTCAAATCTCTCTATATAGTTCTTAATTTATATTTAGCTTAAATCCTATTTTCCTCTATCTCAGCCATTGGTAGGTATCTATATTTTCCTCTATCCATGGTTAGTGGTAGTAATTTCTTTTAAATCTCTTAAAATCTCTTGACCTTGAGGTTCTTCGGTTTTTATCATGCCACAGCGAAGTTAGGAAAACGGCTGGCAGACAGATTTATCCCCTAGATTTCGAAGTTAAAGTAACTAAGAAAGCTAGAGAGATAAGCGACTTTACGGTTAATGCCATGCCTTGCTTCGTCAGTGTTCCGTATGTATAGACCCTATTCACTCAGCAACTCTCGTTACACACACCCTTTAACGTAGGCTTGTCCGTGTAATATCGTCCCTACACGACAAACTGAATGCGCTCCCTAGCACCGTAATGCTAACGATAACCTCCGAACCTTTCAGACTATAACGTCTAGGCAAGTTCTCACCTTCCCGCATCATACGAATAGGAATACAATGCAGGGCGCTATCTTTGTAAGAACCTTCGAGGACTCTCCGCACGACCGATAGCAAGCCAATCAGTTTTTTACGTGGTTTACAGGCAGTTCCACGTTCGGAAATCCTGTAACTCAGCACCTAAAAATGGCATCACTTAAGAAGCCTTGCATTCCTCGAATTTTTTCGATAAAATGAAGGTACTAAATAGACAAGATTGTCCGCTATTTAATTGTTGTTGAATGACAAGATTGTCCGTTTTTTAGTTTTAAGTCGATTATTTTGGGTCACGGACTGCGCCAACAGTCTACCCTACGAGGAGCATCCGCCAAGATGCTCTTTTTTATTTACAAGAAATTCCTTAAACTTTCCGCTACTTCGTTTTTATCTAAATGCAGATAACGTGTTGTAACTGCTATATCGCTATGACCTAACGCTTTAGATATCAACGCAACATTCGCGCCTTTCTTCAGAAGATTCTTTGCAAACCCTCTACGTATAGCATGCGGATTAATATTTTTAAGCCCGTACTCTTTAGCGTGTTTAGTCATTCGCTTTGATATAATATTGTTTGTCGGACTAGTTAAGACACTTCCGCCACTCTTCGTAATAAAGAGATAATCATTTTTTACGTTATATTCTCTTCGAATGATTTCGTTTTGCTTCATAAGTACGTCTAGCAATCGAGAGAGAACGTCATCAAACGGTAGATATATCGATTCATGATTCTTAATAATACCGCCATCAATACGTAGTACCTTCGTATCTAAATCGACGTGTTTTTGTTCTAATTGCGCCAATGTGCCGACCCGTATTCCCGTCTGATACATAAGGAGAATCGCAGTAGCGTCTCGTAAATCTAAGAATTGTGTTAAATCGAGTACCGATAACAAGATATTAATTTCGCGGTCTGTCGCACCTTCTTTAACAGGCGTATCTACCTTTATCTTCACATTGCGCCAAAAGTTAATGTCAATCCATCCGTTATCGTGGCAACGTCCTAGAAACGCCTTCAAGCACTTTAAACGAGTTAATTTCGTTTGATTACTAACGTTCATAGACGATAACCACTCGTAAATATGATTAACGTTCAATTCTTCTAAGTATTGCGTATCCGTTATCTTCGCAAAGTGATTAACGTGTATACGGTAGTCATTTATCGTACGCTCACGTAAGCCTGTCGCCTTCATTTGACGTACAACTATTTCGAGCGCTTTGTCGATTGTTAAATTAAACGTATAACGACGACCCTCTGCGGTCTCTTTCTTCCGCTGATCGCTTTTCAATCTATCGCTAAACACGTCCGTTAAGTCTTCACTAATCGTTAAAGAATCGCGTCTTTTAGACATAAAAAAATAAGCCCCCTAACTCGTTAGCGACCGCACATTGTACGATTCAACTGACGAATTAGAAGGCTTATATATTGCGGGTTTTACGTTACCGCAAAGGTTTTGTTAGCGTCCCAGGAGAGATTCGAACTCCCGACCGACGGCTTAGAAGGCCGTTGCTCTATCCTGCTGAGCTACTGGGACATGGAGCGGGTGAAGAGAATCGAACTCTCGACCAGAGCTTGGAAGGCTCTTGTTTTACCACTAAACTACACCCGCATATGTTATTTTATTTTCTTCGTTAGCGCTGTTGCCCTATCGACAATATTTATTATATGTATAACCATACATAAAGTCAACACCTTTTTTAAAAGAGGATAATTTTTCTTATCCTCTTTTAAAAACTGCTTGTTCAACTAGCTGTCCGTCTAATGTTTCAAAACGAACTTCCATTTGATTTTCATCCATTTCTAATAAAGCAAATGTCTTTTCTACACGCTGACGCGGCAATAAAATGCTGCCTGGATTAATAAATAAAACGCCGTCGATTAATTCTGCACCTAATACGTGAGAGTGTCCGAAGCACGCAACTTGCGCCCCTACCTCTTCTGCATGGTACGCTAATGTTTGCAATGTCATTTTCACATTATGACGATGTCCGTGCACAACTACAAAACGAATGCCCTCTACATCAGTTACAATTTCATCTTGAAAGTTAGCATTATCACAATTCCCTTTTACAACATGGAAACCTTGCAGCTCTTCATGAGCAGGCGTTAACTCCGAATCACCGCAATGAATCATGATATCTACTTTCCCTTCATATTTCTCTTTTAACTGCTGTAATTCCTTCACAGAGCTATGACTATCGCTTACGATTAAAGCTTTCATCAATCTCTCTCCCTTATTCTCCTAAAAACCATTCCGGGATTTTTTCTTCTAATTTACGAAGAGCACGTCCACGGTGGCTAATGGCATTCTTCTCATCTGAACTTAGTTCCGCCATCGCTTTTTTATATTCTTCCACATAAAAAATCGGATCATATCCAAAACCGTTTTCCCCGCGGCGCTGTTCTAAAATATACCCTTCGCACGTCCCGTTTACAATGACAGGCTTTTTATCACCTTCAGGGAAAGCTACCGCTAATGCACAGTAGAAGCGAGCTTTACGCTTATCAAACGGTATTTCATTTAATTCTTGTAAAACTTTATCAATATTCGCTTGATCATCTTTTGGCTCTCCAGCAAAACGAGCTGAATACACGCCTGGCTTTCCATTTAAAGCATCCACAATAAGACCTGAATCATCCGCAATTACGATTGCATTCAGTTGTTTACTCAGACTATCCGCTTTTAAAATCGCATTTTCTTCAAATGTTTCACCAGTTTCTTCGACTTCTTCAATATGAGGAAAATCGTGTAATGATTTTACTTCTAAATCAAATCGCTCAAATAACTCAGCAAATTCACGTACTTTCCCCATATTTTTTGTCGCTACAACAACTTGTTTCATACTTTCCACCTCTACTCTATATGAGATACGATGTCGCCTAACGCTTCTTTTTGCATGTCAATCAGTTGGAAAATACCTTGTTCCGCAGCATCAAGTAATTCATTTAACTGCGCTCTGCTAAACGTCGCTTCTTCTCCAGTTCCTTGTACTTCAACAAACTGACCTTTTCCAGTCATAATTACGTTCATATCAACGTCTGCTTTAGAATCTTCTGCATAGTTTAAATCTAAAACAACACCTTGTTCTTCAACAATTCCTACTGACGTTGCTGCTAAATAATCTTTTACTGGAATTTTAGATACTTTTTCTGCTTGTAATAACTTCTCAAATGCTAATACCATTGCTACATATGCACCTGTAATAGAAGCTGTTCTCGTTCCACCATCCGCTTGAATAACATCACAATCAATCCAAACCGTTCTCTCACCAAGTGCTTCTAAGTCAACTACCGCACGTAATGCTCGTCCAATTAAACGTTGGATTTCCATTGTACGTCCTGTTACTTTCCCTTTACTTGACTCCCTAATTGTACGTTGTTCTGTCGCACGTGGAATCATCGCATATTCAGCTGTTACCCAACCCTTTCCTTCTCCACGCATAAAAGGTGGGACACGCTCTTCAATTGTCGCTGAGCAAATTACCTTTGTATCCCCAACCTCAATTAATACTGATCCTTCTGGATGTTTTAAATAATTCGTATGAATATGTATATGGCGTAATTCTGTTTTCTCTCTACCATCTACTCGCATAAAAATAACCTCCTCATAACTACTTGTTAGTATAGCCAAATTTAAATGTATGATATGTATACAATAAAAGAAGGGGAACCCAAAAAGCAATTCCCCTTTCTTACTTAAGTATATCAAATTATTGGCGATTAAAAACTACCTGTATTCACGTTTTCTGGACGATCTACAGGTTTTATTAACTTTCCACCCTTTTCATCTATAAGATTTGCTTTGCCATTTACTTCAATAGAAACACTTTTCACGCCTTTCTTTTCTGTTAAAGATAAAACTAATGACTTCAATACGTAATTTGAAATCATATTTTTATCTGGGTTTATAAATATATTTTCATTAAAGTTTAATGTAAGATTTCCATCTTGTAATTTCGGATTCGTAATCAGCTTAACTCCTGGATTGAAATCGTTCAGAAGAGATTGATGAATCGGCCCTTTTACAAGTTCATCTACAATTGCTGCATAATCACTTTCTTTTCCTTCTACAACGCGGCGTGTTACTGGTACGTAGTATTGCTGTTTATTATTATTTTGCGCCATAAAATAAAGTGTTACTGGTTTTGTGTTTGTTACATCCGCTACTTGCTCATCATCGAAGTTAATACCGTTAGCACGGCTCACCCCTTCACCAAGCGGTGTACCACCAACAGGCATCTTCGCCAATTTCTCACCATTTATTTGGAACTGCACTTGTTTTACTTCTTTAAATTGCGTCAATGTCCACGCTATTGACTCAACGATTTGACGCTCTTCTTCTTTTGCATAGTTTTTCATTTCTTTAGAAAAATCAATGACTGCCGTCCCATCTTTTTTCAAATCTAGGGTCATCGATGTATTCGCTGGAATGACTGCGCGGAACCCATTCGGTAATAAATTCGTTACCGGCCCATCTTTCACAAGGTACTCTAACGTTTGCTGAATAACCTCATTTGCTTTTGGAGTAGGTATAGCTAACGTTTGTGGTACAACATAGCCATTTTTATCAACAAGGTATAGTTCTCTATTCACCATTTGTCCTTGCTTATCTTTCTTAGCTACTTCTTTCTTTCCACCCTCTGTATACGTAACTTGTTTTGGCGGATCAATTTGTTCCGTTGCTTTCTCCTGATTTATAAAGCCACACCCTGTTAGTAAAACAGCACTCACAGTAGCACCAACAACCCATTTAAAAGTGGATTTAGGCATGCCATTCCCCCCTAAAATCTAAGTTTGTACTATTATGTATACGAGCTGTTTCATGTTTTAGAACAAGCTGTGCTTCTTACAAACAAAAAACTCCTGATTTATCAGGAGTTCACTTATATGAATACTACTATTATTCTTTTTCTAAATGAATATGTTTCACATTTTCAATCGGTTGACCGAACCATTTTGATGCAATTTCTTTAAATAGACCTATTTTTCCTGTTGTTAAGAAGAGATGATCACTTTGTTCCTCTCCCTCATTCAACATTTTACTATGGTATAAAATCGTACTTACTTCACGCGCTGTTTCATCACCTGAACTAATGAGTTGTACTTTATCTCCCATTACTTTTTTAATAACAGGACCTAAAATCGGATAATGTGTACAACCTAAAATAAGTGTATCAATATCAGTATTTTTCAGCGGTTGCAACGTTTCTCTTACAACTTCATATGCCATTTCACTTTCAAAATTGCCACTCTCTACAAGCTCAACGAAAGGCGGACATGCTAAACTTTCTACCATAACACGGTTATTAATAGACTTTAACGCTTCCTCGTATGCACCACTTTTCACCGTTCCAATTGTTCCAATAATCCCAACATGATACGTATTTGTCACTTTTAAAGCTGTACGTGATCCTGGGTGAATAACTCCTACCACTGGAATTGGTAATTGTTTCTGCATCTCTTCTAATACAACCGCAGTTGCTGTATTACACGCAATAACTAACATTTTGATATTTAAATCTAGTAAATGCTCCGTCATTTCCCACGTAAATTGACGCACTTCTTCTCGAGAACGCGGACCATAAGGGCAACGTGCTGTATCCCCTAAATATATAATGCGCTCTTTCGGCAACTGACGAATTAATTCCTTCGCTACTGTTAAGCCACCAACTCCTGAATCGATAACACCGATTGCTCTATTCAACTTCATCACCCGTTTTCTCATTCATCATCTTATTTTATCATTATATTTTACACACTTTAAGTTCGCTCACTTAAACTGCTTCTGTATGAAAATTTTCATTTGTACCTGTATAGACTAGGACTTTTTTATTTTGCTCCTTTTTTTCATAATTTGCAAGACAGAAAAATAACCGACCTTCTATATGAAAGTCGGTTTCTTCTATATAAAGCACGTATTTATTGCTCCATCTTTTTTTGGAAAGAAGACATTCCAATTAATAAGAAGAAATGAGCAGAAATTAAAGCGAGCACTTTTTCTATAATTTATTTATAGCTCTTCTTATAGCTTTCCCTATTTCCATACTAGACTGCGGATTTTGCCCTGTAATTAAACGCCCATCTACTACGACATGCGGCGTGAAATTTGGAGCCACATAAAACAAAGCCTCTTCTTCTTTCAATTTACTTTCTAATAAAAACGGCACTCGCTTTTCTAAATGTACAGCTTTTTCCTCATCATTCGTATAACCTGTTATACGCTTACCGGTAACAAAAAACGAGCCATCTTTATTTTTCACACCGACTAAAGAACTTACTCCGTGACACACAGCCGCTACAATCCTGTTATTGTTGTACATATTCACAATTAAATTTGCAACATATGAATTACCTGGAAAATCTACAATCGCCCCGTGCCCACCACCAAACAAAACCGCATCATAATCTGAAAAATGAACCGTTGAGATCGGCTTCGTATTTTGCAATAAAGAAGCAACATACTTAAATTCACGAGGTATCCCGTTCGGAATAGACACTCTATCAATAGGTACTCTACCACCCTGTATCGACACAATATCAACATCAAACTTAGCCTTTTTAAATACACGATAAGGAGCTGCAAGCTCTTCCAACCACAAACCAGTCGGGTGTCCATTCATATCATGAGCGCTTGTTGAAACTAACAATATCCTTTTCAACATATCCCCTCCTTACTACCTATTTATGTATGGAGTGTTCTTATCATTCATACAGTAAGCGGAAAAAACGAGAACAATAAGCTGACCTTTTTTATAAAAGTCGGCTTGTTGTTCTCGTTTGAATTCTTTCGTACAAAGATGTTTACAACCTGATAACTTTATCTCCAGCGCCACGCAATCGTGTTATCCTCCATACGAATAGCAGGTATATCAATCCCTAAATGCCGCTGATTGTCCTCATCAAAAATAGACCAATTTTCTTCATATAAAAATTCAGGGTCTATGCTTTCAAAATCAAATACACTATCTTCATCTACCATCTCACGAAAATATTTTTGGAACGGTTTACTATTCTCGTATAGACGAATTGTTCCATACATCCATGGCATGTCTCCAAAAACATCTTTAATTTCACCTATCTCCATATCCTTAAAATACAACTTCATACTTGCACCTTCTTATTTGTGAATGACAAAGATACCTACCCTAAATACCTCGTCATATTCTAAAGTAGTTATTTTTTAGCGTTTCTTTCTTAAACATATCTTCCCTCTCAAAGTCTGAGATACCTTTTTTAAGTTCAAAATATAAACAGAAAAATAGCCGACTCTTTATATAAGTCGGCTTTCTTTTTATAGTTCGAGCTCTCCCATACGAAGAAGCTCAACAACTGCTTGTGAACGTCCTTTAACCCCTAGCTTTTGCATTGCGTTTGAGATGTGGTTGCGAACTGTCTTTTCACTTATAAAAAGTTCACCTGCAATTTCCTTCGTTGTTTTATCTTGAACCAGTAATTCAAATACTTCTCTCTCTCTCTTTGTGAGTAAAGGTTTAGATTGATACGCTTTTTCCTTCAACTGGTATAACCCTCCTTGCTTAAGCCAGAGCTGTGTATGTGTAAGTTGGGTGTTTATTTAGTCAAGATATTGTATGAACGAAATGTGCGGGTGGTGAATGAAAATGGGCTTTATTTCACATGTTATTTTAGACTTTTATACAGTGCAGACACTCCTTGTATCCACTCACTTTTCAGTACGCCCTATTTGTTCTAGTAAAATGCTAACAACGGTACCTACAAACAAACCATTTCCAAATATATATTGCATAACAGACGGTAATGATTGGAGTGCTCCAGACGGTAAAAACATAACACCGCTGCCAAATAATACTGCAATACCTAAAATTGTTACATTCCTTTCATTAAGCTCCACTTGTTTTATATTATTGAATCCAATTCCAATTAGCTGTACGAACGAAGCCATTAAAACGGCAGATGCGACAGCAGATGGTAAAGATGCTAAGTAGCGAATAATACTCGGAAACAGCGACATTACGACTAATAACATACAAGCTAGTAAGAACGATCGTATATACTTTTGTTTCGTTAAACGTATAAATCCTGCCGTTGCTGGTAACGGCACGACACCTACAGTTGAAAATACAGAAGAAATGATATGTGAAATCCCTCCAACCCACGTACCATCCTTCAACTGTTTCTGCTCAATAGTCCCTTTTTGAATAGTAGCTTGATTAATTGCTATAATCGCCGCCACTGTATTTGAAACTAAAATACATACCATAACGAAACTCGATACAGCCATACCTGTATTCCACTTTGGAATTCCCCAAGCAAATATTTGCGGAAGTTGCACAAAATGAGTTACTTGAGATGGAATCGTCACTTTTCCTACAATGAGAAAAAGAATCCATCCACTAATTAATCCTATTAAAACTGCATAACTTTTGACAAAACCTTTTCCGAAGTTAGATAGTATAATAACGAAAAGAAATATGCTAAACGCAATTATCGCTGTAAATCCATCAATTTGAGAAACAGTAGCAGTAATTCCTAGCATTCCTTTTAAAAATACACCGCTTAATTGTAAACATAATAAAAGTAAAAACGTCCCTGTCACAAGCGGTGTAAATAAAAATAAAATGCGCCCGATAAAACCAGTTACCCCTAATCCTATTAAAATAACACCGGAAATTATCATTCCTAATTCTAAAATTTGCAACGTACTATGTAATTGATTTTGTCCGACTGTTGCATAAGCAAGTACAGTAAACACGCCAACCCAAGATCCAGCTGGTCCATCCGCAATTGGTAGTCTATGTCCAAGCCACCCTTGTAAAAAAGAAGATATACCAACTACAAAAAATGTACGCTGCATTAAATAAAATATTTCTTCCGTCGTAAGATGAAATAATCCGCCAACGACAATTGGTAGTGCAATTGAATTCGCTAATAAAAATATAAACCATTGCAAGGTTCCCATAATATGATTTTGGTTATGTTGATTGTCCAAGTTTTTCATCCCTTCTAGGTTCCTATAAAAAATATATTGTTAGAATAAAAAAAGAAGGATTCTATACTCACCATCAGAACCCTCCTCAAAACTTGTAAACGATTCTTTTACAAAAGATTATTTAATTTAACCTCACTTAAACTTCCAACAACAATATTTCCTTTATACACGACTAAACGCTTCTCTGTTTGACGCGCTACTGCTTCAGCGACGCATGTTGCATTCGTCAAAACAAAACTCGCTTCATCTCCTACATTCGGCCATGTTCGCTTCCCTTCATTGTTTAACGTTTCTTTTCCTCCCGTAATAAAGCGAAGGGCTTTTCCTAAAGACCTTTCGTCACTCCAGCCGAAACGTTCCGCTAATCGATTTGCCTTTTGCAGCATATCCCCCGTTCCAAACGGTGACCAATGATCAGTAATACTATCATTTCCTAACGAGACTTTCACACCTTTTTTATCTAACAGCGGAATTGGGATTACTTGTTTCCCAATTGGAACGGTTGAAGTAATATCAATGTTTAAAGTAGCTAGTCTTTCCGCCACTTCTTCAGCTTCTTTATCTGTAACACCACCCAGTCCAAGCGCATGACTAATTGTTACGCGACCTTGCCAACCCGCTTCCTCTGTTAAACTTGCCAACCTCTTCATCGTAAAAGTTCCAAGATTATTCGCATCATGCAGATGAATATCAACATCCGCATTAAATTCTACTGCGATATCCATAATGGTATGTAATGATTTTTCAATATCATTATCCACTGTAGCTGGGTCCACACCACCAACTAGATGCGCGCCCATCCGCATCGCATCTTTCACGAGTTGCACAGAATTACTGCGTAATAATCCATGTTGCGGAAAAGCAACGATTCTACCAGAAACCTGATTTTTATATGTTTCCAAAGCCGCTAACGTCGCCTCTAAATTACCAAGTCCAATAATTGGATCAACATTACAATGCGTTCTTATATTCGTTGCACCATTTTGAAGCAATAACGCTAGCATATTTTCCGCCCTATCTTGAGCTGTTGCTAATTGCTTCGGTAAAATTTCCTTTTCTTCATGAAAACGTGTAAAAATGCTTTCTGCTGGCATACAAGCTTTCCAAGGACCACTATAATACGTCTTATCAATGTGAATATGCATCTCTTCGAAAGCAGGCAAAATCAATAAACGATTAGCATCAAGAATTAGTACCCCTTCCTCTTGAACAGCCCCTGCTATCATTTTTTTAATTCTTCCATCTTCAATGAGTAAACTACATATCTCTGTTTCTGTTTTGGAAATTCTCCCCTCTTCATATGTATAGCCTGATTCAAGCATTACATTAGTCAACCAATATGCTGTCATCTCTACTTCCTCCACCCTTTATTAAAAGTTACTTCTTACTATAAGTTTAATATCCACTGAAAATTAAGACAATTAATACGACTGTTCTCTAAAAAAATGTCATAGAACTTCATAGTCTTCTCATAAATTTCCATATAGAATAGAAGTATATAGCTTGTCATAAAAAGGAGTGGATTGGAAGATGTCAAAAAGGTTATATAAATCCGAAACTGATAAAATGCTATTTGGTATATGTGGTGGTTTAGGAGAATATTTTGATATTAGCTCTACTCTCATTCGCATACTTTGGGTCATTGCTGTTTTATGTTTTGGGACTGGTTTTTTAGTTTATTTCATTTGTTTATTACTTATGCCACGTTCGTACTAGTGGCATCCTGCATATACTTAGTCGAAATATAAAAAATCACCTATAGAATTCTATAGGTGATTTTTTATGAAGAATATTTCATCGTTAAATGCAATACTGCAACTTCATCTTCTTCATTCTTATAACTATGTTTCTTATTCGCTTCAAATTGAATAGAATCAAACTCATTCAATTCGTATACATCGTTTTCCACTTGAATCGATACTTTTCCCTTCATGACCGTTACAAGCTCAATAGCACCTTCATGATGAGCTTCTGGTTCATATATACTATTCGATCTTAAACAAGCACGGTGCATTTCCATTCCCGTTTCTTTCGTATAGCGGAACATCGTTTCTAAGTGCCACGCTTGTCCTACATCTACTGCAAATCCTTCTCCGCAGCGCGCAACAGCTACTGGTTCTCCAACAACCATCAATCTCGATAAAGGAATCGATAATCCTTTCGTTATTTTCCAAATGACAGCTAACGTCGGATTCGTTTCGCCTCTTTCAATCTTTCCTAATGTTAATTTACTAACTCCTGTTTTTTGAGCTAATTCTTCTAAACTTAATTTTTGTTCATTTCGAATTTGTCTTAATAGCTGACCTACTTGCTGAATGACTTCTTTCGTTTGCATATCTTCATGTTCTTTCATCTATAAAACCACCTTAAAGTATAAAATAGTTTACTTTTGCGTTTTTAAAGTATATTATACTATACATAATCATCGAATTCCGAAAGGAGTGCTATACTTTATGCGCGCAATTTTATTAGGCCTTTTATCATCAGCCTTTTTTTCCGCAACCTTTATTATTAATCGAGCGATGAATGTATCTGGAACGAGTTGGGCTTGGACAGCTTCCTTCCGTTTTTTATTTGCTCTCCCTATTTTATTCCTTATCGTTTTATTTCGCAAAAACTTAAGGGGTTTATGGGAAGAATTAAAGAAACATCCATTAGCATGGATTGGATGGGGTTCCGTTGCTGGTATTGGTTTCTATTCTTTATTAAGTTTTGCAGCTGTTTTTTCTCCAGCTTGGCTCGTTGCTGGAACTTGGCAAGTTACGATATTAGCAGGTTTACTTTTATCACCATTATTCTTCATTAAAATAGAAACGAAATCAGGCACAAAACTTGTACGTGGAAAAATTCCACTTCGTAGTTTATATGTCGCATTATTTATTTTACTTGGTGTAATTTGTATGCAAGCAACTGCAGCAGGTCATATTACACTAACTCAGTTCATTTCAGGATTTTTACCTGTCGTGTTAGCCGCTTTCTTATATCCATTCGGCAATCGTAAAATGATGGAGCTTGTCGGCGGACGTCTCGATACGTTCCAACGTGTATTAGGAATGGCAATCGGCAGTCTTCCTATAACAATTTTGCTTGGCATATACGGATTTTCTACTACTGGTATTCCAACATCAAGTCAAATGTTGCAAGGGTTTTTGTTAGCATTATGTTCTGGCGTAATTGCAACGATGACATTTTTCTTTGCTACTGACTTAGCAAAAGATAATCTCGCTCTACTTGGAGCTGTTGAAGCAACACAAGCCGGAACGATGGTCTTTACCGTGCTTGGCGAAATTATTTTCTTAAATGGTTCATTCCCTGGTGGTCTTTCCCTACTTGGAATGATTATTATTATGTTAGGAATGGTTGCAAATAGCATTTTAAACCGTTCTGTTCCAATCGTTAAACAGAAAAAAACAGCGTAAAAAAGAGTATGGTTCTTGAACAAAGAACCATACTCTTTTTTTATTGTCCCCCTATTTCGCCTTATCAGAATAGTATTTTATTAGCTGTTTATACTAAAACCTATGTTATAATACGTTTCATGTGCAATAATAGGAGGTAAATTATGTTAAAAAAAGCAATCGCTGAATTTATTGGTACATTTGTACTTGTATTATTCGGAACTGGAGTAGCTGTCATTGGCGGCGGAATTGAAGGAATTGGAACATTAGGAATCGCTATGGCTTTCGGTCTATCTATTGTGGCTATGGCATATAGTATCGGAACAATTTCTGGATGTCACATCAACCCAGCAGTATCAGTAGCTATGTTCATCAACAAAAGAATGAATGCTATGGAACTTTGTTATTATGTATTAGCTCAAATTTTAGGTGGTTTATTAGGAACTGCAACATTGGTGACAATTTTACAATCTGCTAAAACACCTTTAGATAATTTAGGACAAAATGGTTTTGGAACTCTTGGTTTATCTGGAGCATTTCTAGTTGAATTTATTTTAACTTTCGTATTTGTATTAGTTATCGTTGCTGTAACAGGTAAAAAAGGAAGTTCTTCACTAGCAGGATTAGTAATTGGTTTCACATTAGTTTTAGTTCACTTATTAGGTATTCCGTTAACTGGAACTTCTGTTAACCCAGCTCGTAGTATCGCACCAGCTTTATTTGCTGGCGGAGAAGCACTTTCTCAACTATGGGTGTTCATCGTTGCACCAATTCTTGGTGGTATCGTAGCAGCTATCGTAGGTAAATTTATTTTAAATACTGAAAAATAGAATTTTCAATATTTCTGAATAAAAAAAGGCGAGCCCTCATTATGAGGTTGCTCGCTTTTTTACTCTTTCATTTTAGACTTTAAGTTTGTAACTAATTGATCTACCGTTACATTTGCAAGTACGTTTTCCATCGCTTCTTGCGCTTGCATTAAAATAATTTCTAATACTGATTGAATATTAGCTCCTACTGGACATTCAATGTTGGGATTTTCATGGAAGGAAAATAGCTGTCCTTCTTCTACAACTTCCACTGCTTTATATACATCAAGTAATGTAATTTCTTCTAAATCACGAGCAAGTGTCGTACCACCTTTACCAGCTTGTACATCAACAAGTCCTGCTCTCTTCAACATTCCTGTAATGCGACGAATCACAACCGGATTTGTATTCACACTACCAGCAATCCATTCAGAGGTACAGCGAGAGTTTCGATCAATCGCAAGTAACGTCAACATATGAACACCTACTGTAAAACGACTACTAATCCCCATCTGCACACCCTCCTTTGTATTCATTCTATTAAAAGACGACTCTTATTATTATATACTATTTTTAATTTATACATAAAGAAAAAGCATGATTTCAATAGGAAATCATGCTTTTTCTCATTATTGACGCTTTATAAATTTCGCTAAATCTTTAAATTTCACTTTGTCTGAGTAATTCATTACACCGTTTACGTAAATGCGGCTTGCAAGCATATTGACGATAACAATAGTCACCAATAAAATCACTAACGTCACACCAACTTCTACAACGCCTGCCTCACCAGCTACAAGCCTTGAAAAAGTGACCATAGGTGTAAAGAATGGAATGTATGAACTAACTATAGCTAATGTACTATTTGGATCAAATAATGATTTAAGACTAATAAAAAATGCTGCCATACCTAGCATTGTAATTGGGAATGAAAGAGATTGCACATCTTCAATTTTTGATACAACAGCACCAACTGCTGCATATAGCATCGCATATAGTAAATAGCCCGTAACAAAATATACAAAGAACATACTAATTACTACTGCATCCAATTTAGAAAAATCTAGTGTGAGCCCCATTAAAGATGCGTTATCTAAATCTACCCACCCTAATAAATACGGTACAAGAAAACCGAAGGAAGCAGTAATAAGTAATAGTAGAGCACTAGAAACAATTGCTAAAATTTTGGCATGTAGCATTGTTAATGGCTTTACTTTCGGAAGCATTAACTCCATAACACGGGATGATTTTTCAGACGCTACCGCAGTTCCAATTGCAGCACCAAAGATAATAATAAACATATATAAAGCAAACGAGAAAACATAACCAATTCCAAAGGAAGATGCACGATCTTTTACTGCCTCTTGCTTTAACGGAATTTCCATTTGTAACTGTTTTGCTACCTCAGCAGATACATTATTTTTTTCAATCATTACCGCTGTATACTGTTCCTTTAAATAACTTGCCATAAGTGTAGCCGTTGATTGGCTCGGAAAACCACTATACATATACGTCACTTCTGGAATACCATTCTTTTCTGTAATACGGAATAAACCGTCTAAATCCCCATCTTCCACTTGCTTACGTAACTCATTAAATTTCTCCTTACTTTCTACAGTTACTTTAGCAGACGGCAGTAGCTTTGTTACATCACTTTCTTGCACTTTATAAGTATCACTTTCAGTTACTACAGCAATTTTATCTTTTCCTTTATCTTTATCAGCAGTGAAATGATTAAATGCAAAAAGCCCAAACACAACTAAAAATAAAATCGCACTTGTAATTAATGATTTTTTAGATAAAAACGCTTCCCTGAAATAAAATGAAAATACGTGAGAAAATTTACGCATCGTTATTTCGCCCTCTCTACAAAGATTTCGTTTAACGTCGGCTCTAACATTTTAAATTGTCGCAAGGTAACACCTTGTTCTTGCAACTGTTGTAAAATCTTTAGAGCTTCTGCATCATCTTGTACTCGCACATAAAGAAGGCCTTGTTGTTTTTCATACGACACATGAATAGCCGCTAATCCCTTCTCATTCTCTTCTGTATCTTCAATCGTTAAATTGCGGAAACCGTATTCTTTTTTAATATCACTTAACTGGCCTTTTACGACTGCTTCGCCTTTTTTCAAAATACATACATGTTGGCAAAAAGCCTCTACTTGTTCCATACGATGACTTGATAAAATAATCGTCTTTCCGCTCTGTACTTGTTCTTCAATAATGCTAGCTAACATTCCAGCATTCACTGGATCCAGTCCGCTAAATGGTTCATCTAAAATGAGAAGTTCAGGATTATGAAGAAGAGCAGCAATTAATTGGATTTTTTGCTGATTTCCTTTCGAAAGCTCTCCTGCCGTTTTAAATTTATATTCCGGTATCGCTAATCGCTCTAACCAGTGATCGATAGCAAGATCTACTTCTTTCTTTGTCATTCCTTCTAATCTACCAAAATATCGTAACTGGTCTATTACTCTACTTTTTGTATATAAACCTCTTTCTTCTGGTAAATATCCAATCGTTACCCCACTAGTCCCAAATGATTTTCCATCCCATGTAATAGAGCCTTCATTAGGCGTTAATAATCCGAGAAGCATTTTGATTGTCGTTGTTTTCCCTGCACCATTTCGTCCAAGTAATCCTAGTACTTCACCTTTTGGTAACGAAATTTGCAAGCCGTTAACTGCTTTTGATTCCCCAAATAGTTTCGTTAAGTTTTGAATTTGTAAACTCAAAGTATAAAGCCCCCCCTTTAGTATCATTCATACTCTCTTTCAAAGACTATGTTTATGCAGGATAAAATATAGCACTACGCTTTATCCCCTTAATCCATCATTTGTTCTATTTAGTTAAAATTGTAAATAATATCACATCGTTTGTCAATTATAATTGTCATTACGACAATTATAATTGACAAAATAATTCCCATCATTTTTTCTCATCTTTCTAATATAGGACATACTACTATATATACAAAAGACAATATGCAAATGTTCATACAAAAATTATTATTTTTCGATATATAATATTAACTGATTTTCTAACATCAAGGAGGATACATATGAAGATGAAGAGGGGCATTACCACTTTATTATCTGTAGCGGTTCTATCTACATCGCTTGTAGCATGTTCAGGAACACAAGAGAAAGCAGTGGCGAAAGAAGAGAAAATAAAATTAACAGAACAGCAACTAATGGCTGATTTATGGTATCAAACAGCTGGTGAAACGAAAGCACTTTATTACCAAGGGTACAATATCGGTCAATTGAAGCTTGATGCAACTCTTGCAAAAGGGACAGAGAAAAAGCCTGCTATCGTACTTGATTTAGATGAAACTGTTTTAGATAATAGTCCTCATCAAGCAATGAGCGTAAAGACAGGAAAAGGCTATCCGTATAAATGGGATGACTGGATTAATAAGGCTGAAGCTGAGGCTCTTCCAGGCGCAATTGATTTCTTAAAATATACCGAGTCTAAAGGTGTAGATATTTACTACATCTCAAATCGTAAAATGAACCAACTAGATGCAACAATTAAAAATCTTGAGCGTGTAGGCGCACCTCAAGCAACGAAAGAACATATATTACTACAAGATCCGAAAGAAAAAGGAAAAGAAAAACGCCGTGAACTCGTTTCTCAAACACATGATATCGTCTTATTCTTCGGTGATAACTTATCTGATTTCACTGGTTTTGACGGAAAGTCTGTAAAAGATCGAAATCAAGCAGTAGCGGATTCAAAAGCACAATTTGGTGAGAAATTTATTATTTTCCCGAATCCAATGTATGGCGATTGGGAAGGTGCTTTATATGATTATGATTTCAAAAAGTCAGATGCAGAAAAAGATAAAATCCGCCATGACAACTTAAAATCATTTGATGCAAAATAAAGAGGATGGCATACACCATCCTCTTTATTGCATATTTCTCGTTAAAGGTAAAATAAACACTTCTACTCGTCTATTTTTCGCCTTTCCTTCTTGCGTATCATTTGGAGCAATTGAGCGGTATTCCCCGTAACCAATTGCACTAAATTTTTCTGGTTGTAATTCTTTATTTTGTAGTAATACTTGCATAAAATTAACTGCCCGCTGCGTACTTAATTCCCAGTTCGATGCAAACTGCGCATTGGCAATAGGGACATTATCTGTATGGCCAGATACTGTAATTTCACGAGGTGATGCTGAAACAAGTAAGCTAGACATCTCTTTTGCAATCCCTAGTGATTCTAACTTCACATCTGCTTTCCCCGAATCAAACAGCACATTCTCTAATATTGTCACCATTAATCCCTTTTCAGTTAATTTAGTTTGAAAAGAAGAGGATAATTGTTTCTCATTAATATATTGATCAATCTTTTTTTGTAATGCTTTCAATTCATCCATTTCTTTTTTTTCTTTTTCTCTAGCTTCTTCTTGTTTTTTTATTTGTTCTGCCTCAAGGCTACTTGCTGATAATTCCTTTTCATCATTTGGCTTCTGATCACTTAAAAATTCTTTGTTGCCTGTTCCACCGGCTAATTCACTTCGAAAAGCAACTGCCATCTGTTTAAACTTCGCAGCATCTATACTACTCATTGCGAATAAAACGATGAACAATGCAAATAACAACGTTAACATATCAGAATATGGGATTAACCAAGTTTCGTCGATATGCTCATCATGCTTTTTCTTTTTACTTCTTCTATTTTTTTTACTCCGCATTTTTTTCTGCCCCTTTTTCAAGCTTTTTACGCTCAGTTGCAGAAAGTGCACCTAAAATACGGTTCTTCATAATAAACGGATATGTACCTTCTTGTAACATTAATAGACAATCAATAATTAAACGTTTTTTCTCTAATTCAGCTGCAGATTTTTGCTTTAATTTATTAGCAAATGGATGCCATAATATATAACCTGAGAAAATACCAAAAATCGTTGCAATAAACGCACCTGAAATAGCGTGTCCTAACTTTTCAATATCAGTTAAATTGCCAAGTGCAGCTACAAGACCAATAACAGCACCTAAAACCCCTAATGTCGGTGCATATGTACCAGCTTGAGAAAAAATTGCAGCTCCTTTTGCATGCCTTTCTTCAATTGCTTCTAATTCAGCTTCTAAAATTTGTTCTAAATCTTCTGCAGATACGCCATCAATCACAAATTTCATACCACGCAAAAGAAATTCATCTTGAATTTTGTCTAATTGTTGCTCTAAAGACAGAATACCGTATTTTCTACTTTCAGATGTCCAATGAACAAACAATTCTAGCAACTGTTCATAACTTAAATCTTTTTTATTAGAACCAAAAAGAACTTTAAATAATTTTGGAATCTTCTTTAATTGATTCATTGGAAATGCTATACATACTGCAGCAAATGTACCAACGAAAATAATTAATGCTGCGGCAGGATTAACTAAGGCCATTATGTCAGCGCCCTTGACGACCATCCCTACTACTACCGCTACTACTCCTAAAATAATTCCAATAAGTGTTGCAAAATCCATTCCCATTCACTCCTAGTCTATACAAGAAGTTCTTTATTCTCGATAATCGCTACATCTTCTTATGTATATATATTACATAAAAAATGAATTTCATGAAAGACAAGAAATGAATTATATAAAAAAATACTACAATTTCACACATTTTCTGACATTTTCTTTGCATTTCTATTACGTTACGACTCTTATATTTCTTTTTCAGTAAACTAGACTTATAATAAAAAACAATACACATTTTATTAAGAAAGGACTGTGATTACAAGGCATCATGAAAAAGATAATTATTATTTCTGCCACTACTATTGTAATCGGTATCACTTCTTTCGCTTACTTTAGTTCTAAATCACCACTACAAAATAATGCGAAAGCTGTCGAAAGTCAACAGCATAGTAACCACCAAAAAGAAGAGATTCCCGCTTTTCCAAAAGCTGATCATAATGCAAAGAAGCTAGACAATGATTTTTCCGTTGTAACAAATCTAGAGTCTAATCTTGTATTAGTAAATAAACATCGAAAACTACCAGACGGATACATACCTGGAGACTTAACAAGACCAAACGTACCATTTACTAGCCCAAAAGATAAAGAAAAAACATTGCTGCGCAAAGATGCTGCAAATGCGCTTGAAAATATGTTTGAAGCGGCAAAGAAAGAAGGGCTTGAACTTACAGCTGTATCTGGTTATCGTTCATACAAACGCCAAAAATCATTACATGATACATACGTTAGACGTCAAGGGAAAACTGAAGCTGATTCAGTAAGTGCCATTCCTGGTACGAGTGAACATCAAACTGGTTTAGCAATGGACATTAGTTCAAAATCTGCTAAATTCCAATTAGAGCCTATTTTTGGAGAGACAGCCGAAGGAAAATGGGTTGCAAAACATGCTCATGAATTTGGTTTTGTCATTCGTTATTTAGAAGATAAAACCGAAACAACAGAATATTCATATGAACCGTGGCATTTACGCTACGTTGGAAATCCATACGCTACATACATATATAAACATCATTTAACGTTAGAAGAAGCGATGGAAGACAAAAAATAAGAGAGCAAATTGCTCTCTTATTTTCTTTCACTCTATCATTGTAGTAGTTTTTTCTTCCACTCTTCAGGCCACGGTTCGCCTCTACCCGTTTTTTTCGATGCTTGAACCATCATTCCACGACCAACTAAGCAAACTTCTCCTGCTGCGTTCTTCACCATATAATGCAAATCTAAAGAAGAATTCCCAACCGATTCCGCTTTTACATACACCTTTAACTGTTCATCAAAATAAATTTGCTTAATGAAATTACATTGTAAATCTGCAACAACAATCATCGTTTCTGAAGATTCATGCGTCCATTCTTGCATAAATCCAAGTTCTTTAAACAATGCAATACGTGCTTCTTCAAAGTAGGTAAAGGCAACGACATTATTTACATGCCCAAACATATCTACTTCGCCAAAACGTACTTTTACAGGGTTGTAAAATGAAAAACCACTTTCCCATTGCCCAAAGTCTTCAATATAAGAAATCTTCTTCATTGTTCCCTCTCCTTTTCGCTCTTTTAATATACAGAATAAACAGAAAAATAAAGTTATAAATATTGCCTCTTCATGTTGAAGAGGCAATATTTATTAATAGTTATTGTCGCTACCAAAGAAATCTTTGAACGATTGAATTGTTGTGTCACGGTTTAATGCCGCAATTGAAGTTGTTAATGGAATACCCTTTGGACATGATTGCACACAGTTTTGAGAGTTACCACAGTTTGCAAGCCCTCCATCACCCATAATTGCACGTAAGCGATCTGCTTTATGCATTTCACCCGTTGGATGTGAGTTGAATAAACGAGCTTGTGATAACGGTGCTGGCCCAATAAAGTCAGATTTGCTGTTTACGTTTGGACATGATTCTAAGCAAACACCACATGTCATACATTTTGAAAGCTCATAAGCCCATTGACGTTTCTTCTCTGGCATTCTTGGTCCTGGTCCTAAGTCATACGTACCATCAATTGGAATCCACGCTTTAACACGTTTTAGAGCATTAAACATGCGACTACGGTCAACTTGTAAGTCACGAACAACCGGGAATGTCTTCATCGGCTTTAAGCGAATTGGTTGTTCTAATTGATCGATAAGCGCTGTACATGATTGACGTGGTTTTCCATTAATCACCATCGAACATGCACCACATACTTCTTCTAAGCAGTTCATATCCCATGCAATCGGAGTTGTTTTGTTTCCTTTTGCATCAACAGGATTACGACGGATTTCCATAAGCGCCGAAATAATATTCATATTCGGACGATATGGAATTTCAAACTCTTGGTCAAACGCTTGCGCGTCTGGCCCGTCTTGTCTCGTAATGATGAGGCGGATTGTTTTCTCAGACATGTTGTTTATCCCCCTTCTCTTCACTCTTAGCAGCTACATCATGTTTTGAAGAATAATCACGTTTACGTGGTTTAATTAATGAAATATCCACGTCTTCGTAATGGAATGCTGGTGCATTTCCTTCTCCTTCAAATTTTGCCATCGTAGTTTTTAAGAAGTTTGCATCATCACGATTTGGGAATTCAGGTTTGTAATGTGCCCCACGGCTCTCATTACGGTTATATGCGCCAATTGTAATAACACGTGCTAACTCAAACATATTTGCAAGTTGGCGTGTAAATGAAGCACCTTGGTTACTCCATCTCGCTGTATCGTTAATGTTAATACGTTTATAACGAGCCATTAACTCTTCAATTTTTGCATCTGTTTCTAATAACTTTTTATTTTCACGAACTACTGTAACGTTATCTGTCATCCATTCTCCAAGCTCTTTATGAAGAACATACGCATTTTCGTTACCATCGAGCATTAAAATATTGTTAAATTTCTCTGTTTCGATCAATTCATTTTGTTCATACACAGTAGATGAAACAGCATCTGATGATTTAGTAAGACCTTTCATATATTCAATTGCATTTGGTCCTGCTACCATACCACCGTAAATTGCTGATAATAGTGAGTTCGCACCAAGACGGTTACCACCGTGCATAGAATAATCACACTCACCTGCTGCAAATAAACCTGGAATATTTGTCATCTGCTTATAATCAACCCATAGTCCACCCATTGAATAGTGAACAGCTGGGAAGATTTTCATTGGTAGTTTACGAGGATCATCACCTGTAAATTTCTCATAGATTTCAATAATTCCACCAAGTTTAATATCTAGTTCTTTCGGATCTTTATGAGAAAGATCTAAGTAAACCATATTTTCACCGTTAATACCTAGCTTTTGCTCTACGCAAACATCAAAGATTTCACGCGTTGCGATATCACGAGGTACAAGGTTTCCGTAAGCCGGATATTTTTCTTCTAAGAAGTACCATGGTTTACCATCTTTATATGTCCAAACACGTCCACCTTCACCACGTGCAGATTCACTCATAAGACGTAATTTATCGTCTCCAGGAATTGCTGTTGGGTGAATTTGAATGAACTCACCGTTTGCATAATATGCACCTTGTTGATATACAGCAGAAGCTGCTGTACCTGTATTAATAATAGAGTTAGTTGATTTTCCGAAGATGATACCAGGGCCCCCTGTTGCCATAATCACGGCATCAGCTCCGAAACTTTTAATCTCCATTGTTTGTAAGTCTTGTGCAACGATTCCTCGGCACACACCTTCGTCATCAACAACAGCTCGTAAGAAATCCCAACCTTCATATTTCGTTACAAGTCCTGCTACTTCGTGACGACGTACTTGCTCATCTAATGCGTATAGTAATTGCTGTCCAGTTGTTGCACCAGCAAATGCTGTACGGTGATGTTGCGTTCCACCAAAACGACGGAAATCAAGAAGTCCTTCTTCCGTACGGTTGAACATAACACCCATACGGTCCATTAAGTGAATGATACCAGGTGCTGCTTCGCACATTGCTTTAACCGGTGGTTGGTTCGCTAAGAAGTCCCCACCATAAATTGTATCGTCAAAGTGGATCCATGGAGAATCCCCTTCACCTTTTGTATTTACGGCACCGTTAATTCCACCTTGGGCACATACAGAATGCGAACGTTTTACTGGTACTAAAGAGAACAGTTCAACATTTACTCCTGCTTCCGCCGCTTTAATCGTTGCCATTAAGCCAGCCAAGCCACCGCCGACTACTATAAGTTTCCCTTTCATGCTCTCCCACTCCTTACTGGTTTGCTAGCTGTGGATCGATGAACGCTAATAATGCACTCACACCTACATAAGATAGACCTAAGAAAATAGCTAATGTTACATAAGTAGAGATTCTTTGTGAACGTGGAGATACTGTAATTCCCCAGCTGATGCAGAATGTCCATAGTCCATTTGCAAAGTGGAAAATTGTTGAAACAACACCAACTAAGTAGAATGCAAACATAGCTGGATTATTTAAAATATCTGCCATCATATCATAGTTTACCTCTTTACCTAACATTGCTTGAATACGAGTTTCCCAGACGTGCCAAGAAATGAAGATCAGCGTAACGATACCTGAAATTCTTTGGAAGACGAACATCCAGTTACGGAAATAACCGTAAGAAACCGCATTGTTCTTAGCTGTAAATGCAATATATAAGCCATATATAGCATGGTACAGTATTGGTAAAAAGATAATGAAAATTTCTAGCGCATACCGGAATGGAAGGAGCTCCATAAAGCCTGCAGCTTTGTTAAAAGCCTCTGCTCCTCGTGTTGCAAAGTTGTTTACAATTAAATGTTGCGTCAAAAAGACACCAACCGGGATGACCCCCATTAATGAGTGCCACTTACGAAACGTATACTCGCGGCCTTTCATGTCCCCATTACCCCCCTTGAATGATTGACTGCTGTTTTCAGATTAGTTTATGGCAATAATGTTTTTTCACTATTGGCATAAGAAAAACTGAAAAAATTATTCGAAATATTTCAGCATAATTTGATACCAAGTTCATTTTACTCCTATTTTTGTCGAAGCGTCAAGAAAACGTATACATAATTTGCATATAATTTGGCGATTCTTTTTTTCTTCTTATATATTCAGATTTTCCCAAAGAAAAATCTGTTTTTATAAATGAGAAATGTTATATAATAATCCCTATAGAAAGAGGGGAATATTGTGAGTAAAAATACAATCGATACAACATCTTTAGAAGATGTTTCATTGAACGCCTTCGCTTATGAATTGCTACGTGAAGAATTACTACCTGATTTAATTGGTAACGATTTAGATGGTATTTTATACTGGTCCGGTAGAAATCTTGCAAGAAAATATCCACTAGAAACAATTGAAGAAGTCATTCAGTTCTTTGAAAAAGCTGGCTGGGGCACTTTAAGCATTATTGAACATAAGCGTCGTGAAATGCAGTTCCAACTTAAAGGCACTCTTATTGCTGAACGTCAAAAACAAAAAAGACATTCTTCTTATCAATTAGAAGCTGGATTCATCGCTGAACAAATTCAAAAGCAACGAAACGTCGTTGCAGAGTCCTACGAAGAAAAGAAAAAACGTTCAGACTCTATTACGTTTCTTGTGAAATGGGATATAAAAGATCTCATTGAAGTGTAGCATTACCTACAGTCAACTAGACATATAAGTTTAGTTGACTTTTTTGTATTTTCATTCAGATTCATTTATTTTAAATCTTCAGAAATTATACCAAAAAATAGAAGACGTTGTAAACTACAACGTCTTCTTATCTGCTAAATAAGTATAAATCGTCTCTGCGACATTTTTCGGCATACCAGCTTCGACAAATTCCGTTACCGAAGCCTCTTTCATCTTTTTTAGCGACCCAAAATGTTTCAACAATACTTTTTTTCGTTTATCCCCGATTCCAGGAATATCATCCAACGCTGATTGAATGACAGATTTCCCGTGTAATTGACGATGGAATGTAATCGCGAATCGATGCACTTCATCTTGAATGCGCTGCAATAAATAAAATTCTTGGCTATTTCTCTCAAGCATCACAGGTTCAGGTGGATCTCCAATAATTAAATGGGATGTTTTATGTTTGTCATCTTTTACAAGCCCTGCCATCGGAATGTATAAACCGAGTTCATTTTCTAGAACATCACTTGTAGCCGCCAGATGACCTTTTCCTCCATCAATAATGATTAAATCTGGTAAAGGTAAGCTCTCTTTCAGCGCTCTTGTATAACGGCGTCTCACAACTTCTCTCATAGACTCATAATCATCTGGTCCTTGAACCGTTTTAATTTTATATTTCCTATATTCTTTCTTAGCTGGTTTTCCATCAATAAAAGCAATCATTGCGGAAACAGGATTGGTCCCTTGAATATTTGAGTTATCAAACGCTTCAATACGATAAGGCGTTTCAATTCCGAGCTGCTTCCCTAGATTCTCTACCGCTTTAATCGTTCGCTCTTCATCACGTTCAATTAAATAGAATTTCTCTTCAAGAGCAATCTTCGCATTTTTATTTGCCAATTCTACAAGATCTTTTTTCTTACCGCGTTTCGGCTGTGTCGCTTCCACCTCTAAAAAGCGCTCTACTAATTCTGAATCGATACTTCCTGGAACGACGATTTCCTTCGGTTTAAAATGACTACTGTTTTCATAAAATTGACCGATAAACGTTAAAAATCCCTCTTCTGGTTCATCGTAGATTGGAAACATAGAAACATCACGTTCAATTAACTTTCCTTTTCGAACGAAGAAAACTTGAACACACATCCAACCTTTATCAACTGCATAACCAAATACATCACGATCCACTAAATCACTCATAATCATCTTTTGTTTTTCCATAATCGCATCGATATGTGCAATTTGATCACGTAACTCTTTTGCACGTTCAAACTCTAGTTTCTCTGAAGCTTCATACATTTTTGTTTCTAATTCTGAACGAACTTCTTTATGTCCACCATTTAAAAACTTAATAATTTCATCTACAATTTCTTTGTTTTGTTCTTCCGTCACATCTTTCACGCAAGGCGCTAAACATTGACCCATATGATAATATAAACAAACTTTATCGGGCATATTTGAACACTTACGAAGCGGATACATACGATCTAACAGTTTTTTCGTTTCATGAGCTGATTGTGCATTCGGATAAGGGCCAAAATACTTTCCCTTATCCTTTTTCACATTTCGCGTAATAAGTAATCGCGGCTGTTTCTCAGCTGTAATTTTAATAAAAGGATAAGTTTTATCATCTTTTAATTGAATATTATATTTTGGATCGTGTTTTTTTATTAAGTTTAACTCTAAAATCAAAGCCTCTAGATTTGAGGAAGTTACAATATATTCAAAATCTACAATTTCTCCGACTAGCCGAAGTGTTTTCCCATCATGCGAACCAGTAAAGTACGAGCGCACACGATTTTTAAGCACTTTTGCCTTTCCGACATATATAACCGTTCCTTGCTTATCTTTCATTAAATAACAACCAGGTTGATCTGGTAAAATAGCCAATTTTTCTTTTAAATGTTCGTGCACTCGTTACCCTCCATTTCTACATGCTTAGCATTTTTATTTTCACATGAAAACATACTATGCCAAAACACCCAACATACGTTCTTTTATTGTAACGGAAAGGTGTAAAAAAGGAAAATAAAAAAGCTACCAAATGGTAGCCTCTTTATTTTAGAAGTGTTTAGAAACTAATTCTACTAACGCTTCTTTCGGTTTGTAACCTAACGTTTGATCAACTACTTTACCGTCTTTTAATACGAAAAGAGCTGGAATGCTCATTACTTCGAATTGACGAGCAGTTTCTTGGTTTTCATCCACGTCTACTTTTACTACTTTTACTTTTTCGCCTAGTTCTGCATCAATTTCCTCTAATACAGGAGCGATCATTTTACAAGGTCCACACCAAGGTGCCCAGAAATCTAATAATACAACACCTTCGCTAGTTTCAGCTGCGAAGCTTTGGTCATTTGCGTTTACAATTGCCATTTTATTTCCTCCTTCAAGTATATTCTACCAAGAGTATATCATTAACTTATATACGTGGCGAATAATATGTATCGTTATGTATTGTAACAAAAAAGTGTTCCTTTATACTATATAAAAATATGGATTAAATACTAAAAAGATGAGAGACAGGGGATCTCTCACCTTTTTCTATATATAGGGGTACTTCACTTGGAACTCAAGGGTACTCAAATCATGAATGTACTTTTAACTTTTTAAACTCTTCTGTTAAAAGAGGTACGACTTCAAATAGATCACCAACAATACCATAGTCAGCTACTTTGAAGATACTTGCTTCTGGGTCTTTATTAATCGCAACGATTATTTTTGAGTTAGACATACCAGCTAAATGCTGAATCGCACCAGAAATACCGCATGCAATGTATAGGTCTGGCGTAACAACTTTACCAGTTTGACCAATTTGTAATGAGTAATCGCAATACTCAGCGTCACAAGCACCACGAGATGCTCCAACAGCGCCGCCTAATACGTCAGCTAACTCTTTTAATGGCTTGAATCCTTCTTCACTTTTCACACCGCGTCCGCCAGCGATAATAACTTTCGCTTCAGAAAGGTCAACCCCTTCTGCTGTCTTACGAACGACATCTTGAATGATTGTACGTAGGTCTTTCACATCTACTGTAATAGAAGACACGTCACCACTGCGAGACTCATCTTTTTCAAGCGTCGCAATGTTATTTGGACGCACAGTCGCAAATAAGATGCCATCTGTTACAATCTTCTTCTCAAACGCTTTACCAGAGTAAATTGGACGAGTGAAGATAACATTTCCACCTTCAACTTCTAAAGCAGTTACGTCAGAAACTAGACCAGCTTCAAGCTTCGCTGCTAATTTTGGTGATAAATCTTTACCAAGTGCTGTATGTCCAAATACAATACCTTCTGGATTTTCTTCAGCATATACAGCTAAAAATGCTTGTGCATAACCGTCAGATGTATATGATTTTAATTTATCATTTTCAACTGTCACAACGCGATCTGCACCGTAATGAATCAATTCATTTGCAAAAGAGGCAACGCTGTCTCCAATTAGAAGACCTACTACTTCACCGCCTTCTGCAATTGTTTTTGCTGCTGCTACCGCTTCAAACGAAACGTTACGTAGTGATCCATCACGAACTTCACCCATTACTAATACTTTACGAGCCATAGATTTTCCCTCCTGCATATATAATTTCGTATTTTATTAGATTACTTTCGCTTCTGTATGGAGCAACGATACAAGTTCTTTTACTTGATCTTGCAGCTCGCCTTGTAACACTTTTCCTGCATCTTTCTTAGGAGGCAAATAGATTTCAATTGTTTTTGTCTTTGCTTCCACATCATCTTCTTCTAAATCTAAATCATCTAATTCTAATTCTTCTAATGGCTTTTTCTTCGCCTTCATAATACCTGGAAGCGATGGATAGCGCGGTTCATTCAAACCTTGCTGTGCTGTTACTAAAACTGGTAATGAAGTTTCAATTACTTCTGTATCACCTTCAACATCACGCTCAATCTTCACGTTTGTACCGTCAATTTCAAGTTTTGTAATTGTCGTTACGTACGGAATATTTAACGCTTCAGCTACACGTGGACCTACTTGTCCAGATGCACCATCAATTGCAACGTTTCCGCCTAAAATTAAATCTGCATCTTTATCTTTTAAATATTCAGCAAGCACTTTTGCTGTCGTGAACTGGTCACCATTTTCTACATCATCTTCAATATTAATTAATACTGCTTTATCACAGCCCATCGCTAATGCCGTACGAAGCTCTTTCTCACTATCTTCGCCACCGACTGTTACAACAGTAACCTCTCCACCTTGTGCGTCTCTTACTTGAATTGCTTCTTCAATTGCATATTCATCGTAAGGGTTGATGATGAATTCCGCTTCGCCATCGTAAATTGCACCGTTTTTAATTACGATTTTTTCTTCTGTATCAAATGTTCGTTTCATGAGTACGTAGATGTTCATTCCATTTACCCCCTTGTTTTTCAGAAAGATTCTATCAATTTTAATTTTCTGTTAATTTATATTAAAAAAATAATTGAACTACCTGCCACTAAATGAAGGTTTGCGTTTTTCTAAAAACGCCGCTACACCTTCTCTTCCATCTTCACTCGTAAATACTTCCCCAAAGATTTGAGCTTCGCGTTGTACACCTTCATAATAATGAGACGATTTCGTCGTTTGCAATAACTCTAATACAGCACGAGTCGTCGCTGGGCTTTTTCCAGCAATCTGTTTTGCAACTTTAAGCGTATCATCTAAAAATGTTTCTTCAGCAAAAACTCCATTAACAAGTCCCCATTTTAATGCTTCTGCACCAGTAATCGGTGTACTTGTTAACATCATTTCACAAGCTTTCGCTTTCCCAACATAACGTGGTAATCGCTGTGTACCTGCAAATCCAGGAATTAATCCAAGTGTTAATTCAGGTAAACCAAGTTTTGCACTTTCAGTTGCAAAGCGCATGTGGCAAGACATAGCAAACTCAAGGCCGCCGCCAAGTGCCGCTCCATGAATTGCCGCGATAACTGGTTTTGAACATTTTTCAACGCGCTCAAACGTAACTTGTCCAAGCTGCGCTAATTCAGTCGCTTGCTTCGCTTCAGTAACAGATGTAAATTCTTTAATATCTGCTCCCGCCGAGAAGAAACGCCCTTCACCGTGAATAACAACAACACGAATGTTATCATCCTTCTCCACTTGATCAATTAATTCAGTAACGTCATGCATAACTTGTGAAGACATCGCGTTAGCTGGCGCATGATTTAACGTCGCCACCGCGATATGATCTTCAACTCTTACAGATAGGAATTTCAACATGATCCCTCCCATTATTGACGATAACCACAGGCTGCAATAAGTAGCCCATGTACCGTTTTTGAAAGTGCGACCAGATCATACTTATGATCGCTCATTACCCAATTGGTCACAACTTCATCTACTGTTCCAAAGATCATTTGTCTTGCCACGCGAACATTTAAATCCGCTCGGAATTCACCTTGCTTTATACCTGTCTCTAAAATCTCATCCATAACTTGTAAGTAGCCTTTTAATACTTCATTTATTTTCAGGCGTAAGTCTTGATTGGACTGTCTTAGCTCTAATTGCGTAACGATAGCAAGAGGATCATTTTGCGACAACAGCAAGAAGTGCGTTTCTACCAACATGAATAACTTCGATACAGCGCTTTCAATTCCTGCTGTTTTTTGACGAATTGTTTCGACAAATTCTCCCATCTTCTCTTGAAATAAGGATATTAATATATCTTCTTTATTTTTAAAATATAAATAAATCGTGCCATCAGCTACCCCAGCTTGCTTTGCTATTTTAGAAACTTGCGCTTGGTGGTACCCATTCTCCGCAATCACAATGACTGCCGCATCAATAATTTGATTGTATTTCGGTCTATTTTTCTTCACTTTACTGTCCCCTTCAAGAAGATGACTGAATGAATAGTCATTCATATTCTTATAATACTGACTATTTAGAAAAGTGTCAATCCTATTTTTTCAAAAAGAAAGGGCCTTAGCCCGTTTGCTCATCCTCATTCTTTCTTTTCTCTTCATCAATTAGAACACGGCGTAAAATTTTTCCGACTGTCGTTTTCGGCAGTTCATCTCTAAACTCATATACTTTCGGCACTTTATAGGCAGCTAAATATTTACGTGCAAACTGATTTAATTCTTCCTCAGAACACTCCGCACCTTCTTTTAACACAACAAATGCTTTCACTGTCTCCCCGCGGTACGGATCAGGAACTCCAATCGTCACTACTTCTTGCACTTTTTCATGCTCGTATAATACTTCTTCTACTTCACGAGGATACACATTAAATCCACTCGCAACAATCATATCTTTCTTACGATCTTTCACATAGAAAAATCCATCTTCATCCATGTAACCAACATCCCCTGTATGGAGCCATCCATCTTGTAATACAGCGGCTGTTTCTTCTGGCTTATTCCAATATCCTTTCATAATTTGAGGACCTTTTACTACAATTTCACCGATTTCTCCTGGTGGTAATGCCTCGCCAGTTTCAAGCGACATAATCATTGCTTCTGTATCTGGCCATGGAACTCCAATGCTACCTGGCACTCGCCTTTCCCATAAAAAATTACTATGTGTAACCGGAGATGATTCTGTTAAACCATACCCCTCTACTAGTTTACCACCTGTAACTGTTTCGAACTTTTCCTGTACTTCTACTGGCAGTGGTGCTGAGCCACTAATACAAGCACGAATAGAAGAAATATCGTATTCTTTTAAAAGCGGGCTATTTAAAAGTGCGATATAAATAGTTGGTGCCCCTGGAAACAACGTCACTTTATGCTTCTTAATCGCTTCAAAAACCATTTTCATATCAAACTTTGGAATAAGAACCATTTTATATCCTTGCATAATACTTAAATTCATAACAGCTGTCATACCATAAACATGAAAAAATGGAAGAACCCCAAGAACGACTTCTTCTCCTTCTCTGCAATTATATAACCAATGAACCCCCATCAACGTGTTGGATACGAGGTTCTTATGCGTTAACATAACGCCTTTCGGAAATCCAGTTGTTCCTCCTGTGTACTGTAAAAGAGCTAAATCATTTTCAGGATCACAAGGCACTTCAACATCCGTATTCACTTCTTTTTCTACTGAGTTCCAAAGATGAATCGTTTCACTCTCTGATACTTTCACAACTAAATTCGACTGTTTTTTCTGCACAAATGGATACAATAGATTTTTAGGGAAGGGTAAAAAGTCCGCAATACGAGTTACGATAATATGTTCAATTTTTGTTGCAGATTGAACATTCGTTACTCTTGGAAATACTAAATCGAGGCAAAGAATTACTTTTGCTCCCGAGTCATGAAGCTGGTATTCTAATTCTCTTTCTGTATATAGTGGATTTGTTTGTACTACGATACCCCCCGCAAGTAATGTACCGTAATAACCAATTACAGCCTGCGGACAATTCGGCAACATAATAGCAACTCGATCACCCTTTTCCACACCGAGCTTTTGAAGATAATTTGCAAACCTCTTCACCTTATCATGGAAGTCTGAAAATGTAATATCCTTCCCTAAAAAGTGAAGCGCTTTCTTTTCTGGATAGCGAGAAGCCATCTGTTCTACATATCTATGAAGCGGCTGAATATCATAAGAAATCGTACTCGGAATTTCCCCTGGATAACTTTTCAACCATGGTTTTTCCACCTTCATTCCCCCTTCAAATACATAAAAATAAATGAATGTTCATTCATGATGGTTGGTTTCATTATATTATAGTCACCATAACGTTACAATCATAATATTCTGACTTTTATATAACTATGCTTCACTCTATTAACTTCTTATTATATGTACAAACTCTCCTAATCTATAAAAAAATAAGAGAGTTATTATTTAGCTTAATCTTATTATCGTTAACACAGCTCCTGGTGTAGTTGTTGATAATGTCGCAACAGCTAACAAACCAAATAATTGCAAACTGATAGCATCTCCTGCTGCAAGAGTGGTAATGATTGTTGCGCTAAATGATGTAGTTGCTAATGCAGGAGAATTGATCGTCCCAGCAAGTGGTGCTCCATTAATTGTAATTCGTGAACTAACTAATAAGGAAGCCGTTATATTAATCGTGTATGAAATATAATAATTCCCAGCATTCGCAACCGTAAATACTGTATTCCCCCCAGAAACAGTAATACCTGGACCGATGTTTTGATTATTTGGAAGCGGGACATTCGTTCCACCTAGAAGTACCGATATCGCTGAACCGGACGTATTATTTGCAAATGCATACGTCGCCGTGATACTTGTACCTGTTATTCCCGTTGCACCAGTCGCTCCTGTTGAACCTGTCGGACCTGTTGCTCCCGTTGGGCCTGTTGAACCTGTTGGACCCGTTACTCCGGTTGCCCCCGTTATTCCCGTCACTCCTGTTGCTCCTGTTGCTCCTGTTGGACCGGTTACCCCCGTTGCTCCCGTTATTCCGGTCGCTCCTGTTGGACCCGTTACTCCTGTTGCTCCTGTTGAACCGGTTGCCCCCGTTGCCCCCGTTGCTCCCGTTGCTCCTGTTGCTCCTGTTGCTCCTGTTGAACCGGTTGAACCGGTTGCCCCTGTTATTCCTGTCGCTCCTGTTGCTCCTGTTGAACCGGTTGAACCGGTTGAACCGGTTGCCCCTGTTATTCCTGTCGCTCCTGTTGGACCGGTTGCCCCTGTTATTCCCGTCGCCCCTGTTGAACCAGTCGATCCCGTTATTCCCGTTGTTCCTGTTGCTCCTGTTATTCCCGTTGCCCCTGTTGGACCGGTTGCTCCTGTTGGACCAGTCGATCCTGTTATTCCTGTCGCTCCTGTTATTCCTGTCGCTCCTGTTATTCCTGTCGCTCCTGTTGGACCGGTTGCCCCCGTTATTCCCGTCGCCCCTGTTGGACCAGTCGATCCCGTTGTTCCGGTTACTCCCGTTGGACCTGTTGCTCCCGTTGCTCCCGTCGGACCTGTTGGACCTGTTGGACCTGTTGCTCCCGTTGCTCCCGTTGCTCCCGTCGGACCTGTTGGACCTAGCTTAGGAACTGTCCCATCGCAACTAAAACAACACGAATCAACATGTACACCATTTTGATTATTACACTCACAATACCCATTTATATTATTGCGCCATGAAGACATGTTGATCCCTTCCTTCAAATTCAATCTTTTAAGTATAAGCAACACATAAAAAAACACCTATCAAATAACATAGAACAACTTTACTCCGTACATTCTAATAATTATTACATGCGACTCTTACCCCTTTTGCTTGTACTTTCGCCTCTCTGGTTAAATGAAATTCCTTTTCTTAATAAAACAGCTTGATGTTCTCGTACTTGAAGTACCTTACTTCTTATGGTTGATAAGGGAGAGTGGGAAGAAATTTAATTAAAAAGGAAACTATCTTTTTTTCACGAATGTAACCTATGAACATAACTAGGGGGGATAACTATGTATCAAACTATTGAAGGCTTCTTGCAATCCTGGACATACGAGGCTGAGTCTACTCAAAAAATGCTCGATGCATTAACCGACGAATCTTTGTCACAAGAAATTGCACCTGGGCACTGGACGTTAGGCAGGGTTGCTTGGCATATCGTGACGGCAATTCCAGTTATACTATCTGGTACGGGACTTAAATTTGAAGGAGAAACGAAAGATTATCCTGTACCAACTTCAGCTAAAACAATTGCAGATGGGTATCGTAAAGTGAATGCGGCTCTTGTTGAAGCACTTCAAAACGAATGGACTGATAAAGATTTAGCAACTATTAATGACTTCTTTGGTCGTCCTATGCCGAATTCTATATTTTTAATGACACTCATTAATCATCAAAATCACCATCGCGGACAAATCACTGTTTTAATGCGCCAAGCTGGTTTAACCGTCCCTGGCGTATATGGTCCTGCAAAAGAAGAATGGGCCGCGGCTGGAATGGAAGCTCCTAAAATGTAACCACAAAAAAGACAAGGTGTTTACACATCTTGTCTTTTTCTGTAACTTGTTTCATGTGAAACTATTTTTTGCTAAATGGTTGTTTTATGGAAAAAATACGTTAAAATGAATACATATTATGAGGAGGGGCAACCAAATTGAATACAAAAAATAAAAAAATAGATCTAGGAACTATTTTACTAACTTCTATTATCGGAGTTATCAGTGTGTCTCTTTTTTGCACAAGTTATGGTACCCCTTGGGGAAAACAAACAGCAGTTACGGAATCAAAAGAATATATTACAAAATACTTTAATCTAGATGCGGAAGTCAAAAATACTTCTTACGATGCTAAAATGAATAGCTATGCAATCTCCTTTGAAACAAGTAAAGACGGAGAGTTTACTATTGAATATAAAAGTCCTAATAACTTTAATATTTCTCCAGGAGTACAAGCGTATTTAAGCAAACACTCCAAGTTTACAGAGTAGTAACGAAGCATGCATATGCAAAAAAGAGTTGGTGTAACGCCAACTCTTTTTTCTTATTCTTGTCATACAGTTACATCTTCCTTCTCTATATTTTTAATTCCGTAACATGCAATCACAACTCCAATTGCTGCCAATGCTAGTTGAAGAGGAAGAAAAGTTGCTACAGAAAACGTAGTGCTATTCATTGCAATTGATACAACGATAAGGGATGAAACAATTGTAGTTGGCACTGAACGTTTACGCATTCCGAAATGTAATGGGATTAAACTTATTCCCGCAGTTGCAACGGCTAAAGGAACAAGGTTTATCCCTTCTCGCATCAATTGATCTACTGTGAATGAATTAGGAAGAAGTGAAAAATAGCTATCTATCCCAAAGAACACTCCTACTACTAAAATATTAGATAAAATAACTGTTATAAATGTTAATGCTGCTGTAATAACCAACTTACTAACCATCATTTTCTTTCGGTTAATTGGATAAGAAAACATAAGTAGTATTGTTTTGTTTTTATATTCACTAATTATTAACCTTGCGATTAACACACTACCAAAAATAATAAATGTTGCTCTTACTAATGTACTAGCCATTAACAAAACCATCTGTGGATCTCTTATTTCTGGATCTCCTTCTATTTGAGAAACGATGCTCGTAAAGATTAGTAATGCCAGTATAGCGATATTTGCAATAATTGCTCCCCTCACATACCATCCAATCTTAAATTTCTTCAGTTCTAGCTTCATAAGACGTAGCATAATAGTCCTCCTTTCATTTACATTTTAATCGATATAAATTACCCCTGTTTTACTTAAAATCTCCACTTTGTTTTTTGCATCACCAATCGTTCCTACTTTTATTTTTTCTGTATTTTTATCTTTCTTAAGTCCTTTTAAATCCACTATTACGTCAGCCAAATTACTTTTAGCCATAAGCTTCAATGATGCCGGGACACCTTTATACCGTACGCCAATATCCCCTGATTTTGTTTCTACCAATAACGATTTTCCTTCTTTCATATCTTTCAGTAATACTTCACCGGATGTTGAAGTAATGTTCATATTTTCGTTTTTTATATTTTTCACATAATTATCGCCAGTAGTAGAAGTTATATTTACTTCTTGTAATGAACTATCTTTTAACATTAAATCTCCGCTTTCGGATGTAAATTCACCCTTCTCTGCCGATAGTCCTGTAATCATTCCATCTCCAGACTTGCCTTTTGTCACGATACTTTTTACTACTATATCCCTTATTTTCACATCACCCGATTTATTATTTAATACAATTTTATCTATTCCTTTCTTCGGAACAGCTATCGATATACTATTTTTCTTCCTAAACGTAAAACCATTAAAGAATCTGGTCGCCTTTTGTTTTTGCTTAACTATAACTTTATTCCCTTCATGTTCTATTTCGACAGGGGCTATCTCTTTATCCACTTGTTTACCTTGGGCAGAAATTACTATTTTGTTAGCTTCTGTACCTTTAAATTCAATATCCCAGTCTTCATTTTTCACTTCTATTTCTTTTATATGATTTATCTCAAAAGACTTTTCTTTCTTAAAATCTTTCCCCTGAAATACCTTAAAGCCAAAAATCACACTAGCAATTGTCAAAAATAATATTGCAATTACTATTATTTTTTTCACCATTCATACCCCAGTTCGTTTTTGTTTTAGGCTTGCTTCACGCCACATCGATCTTGTCGATTTTACGAAACGATAGATAACTAATAAAAATCCCTAATAAACAGAGCACGATTGGGATAGCTATAAAATCAAACATACTTACTTGATTGCTTTCAACCCCAACGTTACCACTAATCAACATACCAATTATTACTGCCGAAGTAATCGTTGTCGGTGTTGATTTCTTTCTCATCCCAAAAAATAAGGGAATTAAACTTATACCAGATATCATAAATGCACTTATAATAGTAGCTGGAACGATAGCTATTATTTCACCTATCGTAGCTGGCGTTTCAATCAGTCCCATCATTGGACTCACAAAATATACGAGCAAACTAATAATGAAAGTAGCGATAATCGTGCTCACAAAACAAAAACAAAAAACAATTGTTAATTTCGCTCTCATTAACATTTCCCTTTGCAGTGGGTACATAAATGATAGTTGGATCGTTTTATTCTTATACTCATCAATTACTAAACGTGACAAAATGACCGAACTAAAAATAATGAATGTTATTCTAATAAAAATATTTACTAAAGCCATGTTCTGTGTAAAGTCAGAGAAGAGCATGTCTTCCTCGGCTTTCATTCCCCATGCCATAAGGCTTACTACAGCGAAAATTGCTATAATACAAATTACTACACTTTTAAAGTAACTAGATAATTGATGTTTCTTCCATTCGAGCTTCATTAATTTAAACATATAAACCACGCCTCCATTCTTTATATAACTGTCTCTACACTGGTAACATTCTAATTCCAGCAGTAACTACGCTCATCATTCCTATCACTATTAGAATTAACAACCATTTCCGCTCTGGTTTCCTATAATATAAAATCCCACTTATGAACAGTACGATCAATCCGCTTACTAGATTCACTAACAATCCGTTAAGCATGAATACCCTCTCCATCCATTACATTTAAGAAATATTCTTCTAAGGAACTATGTTTCTTATTAATACTTTCAATTTCTACATCGTTCATAATAAGTGCTTTTGAAATAGCTTGCTGCGTCGCCTTCACTTCATACACGCGAATCATATTTCCACTCATTATTTTGTAATTTTTTATACCAAGTTTATCTTCTAAAATATAAGCTGCACGCTTCACATCAGGAACAGTAATTTCAATGTACTCTGTTTGTTTTCCGTTAATACTCTTCATCGAAACTTCTTTTATTAGTTTTCCATTTTGAATTACACCAATTGTATCTGCCATTAGTTCCATCTCGCCTAAAATATGACTAGAGACTAATAACGTAATACCGTATTCTTTGCAAAGCATTTTAAATAAGTCTCTTAATTCTTTAATACCAATTGGGTCTAAACCGTTAATTGGCTCATCTAAAATGAGTAATTCTGGCTTTGTCATGATCGCCCTTGCAATACCAAGTCGTTGCTTCATCCCTAATGAAAAATCTTTTACTTTTTTATCATCTATACCGTGCAGTTTTACTAAATGTAAAGCATGATCAATTGCGTTTTTATCGTAATACCCCATATATTCACAATGTAATTCTAAGTTTTCTTTCGCCGTTAATTTATCATAAAAGATTGGATATTCAATAATTGTCCCCATGCGCTTTAACAATTCATAAGATGTATCCGTTAACTTCTCACCAAAAATTTCAATATCACCGCTCGTCGGTTTTATTAAATTTGTGATCATTTTCATAATCGTCGTTTTACCTGCGCCATTCGGTCCTAAGAAACCATAAATCTCTCCTTTTTTCACATGCATGTTAACGCTAGAAATAACTTCTTTCCCTTTAAACACTTTCGTTAACTGATTCGTTTTTAATATATATGTCATGTCATTTTCTCCTTTCGCACTACTTTATATTTCTATAATAGACAATGGAAATCTCTTTTTTCTTACCCATTCCTTACAAATTCCTTACGCTGAAAAAAGCTTGTAGAATCTAATTCTCTACAAGCTAAAACAGCATCTTTTTTAATACAACTGTAAAAATCGTTTTTTCATATGGCTTACTAGAAAGATGTATTTTTCCATCCATCGCTTCCACAAGCCTTTTCGTAATCGTTAACCCTAGACCGCTTCCTTGGTACAATCGATTTCTGGAATCTTCAAGTGTGTACATACGCTCAAATACTTTATCAATATGAGATTCATCAATTCCTTTTCCTGTATCCCATATATCTATATACACACTCGTTTCATCATCTCTTAACGTCATTCCGAGTGCCTTTCCATCGTCTCCATATGTAATCGCATTTGATATTAAATTATTCAATACCCTACCTAATACTTCCACATTTCCAAGTGCATATATATTTCTTTCCGGTATATCAATATGAACATGAAAACCTTTCGTCGTCACTAAATCATAAAATGATAAAATCTTCTCGCGGCAAACTTCATTCATATTTACTTTTGTCATTTCAATTGCTTTGTCACCAGATTCTAATTTTGCTAAATCAAAAAACTTATGAATTAGCTCCATCACTTCTAGTGTTTTCGTATGCACTTTCTCAAGTAATATTTGCTGTTCTTCTTTCTTCATCATTTTATCCTTATTTAACATTTCTGTATATCCAAGAATAACTGTTAGTGGCGTCTTTAAATCATGTGAAATATTTGAAAGCATTTTTCTCATCGAAATTTCTACTTTTGCATGATCTGCATTCGTTTTCTGGTTTGCATCTAATAATTGATTAATTGCCACTAATAATTTTTGCAATTCTAAATCATCTGTCATAACGAGTAACTTCTCGCCTGTTTGTCCATTTACAATACTTTCTAACTTTTCATATGTGTATCGTAAATTTTTGCTACTGTTTTTCCTCATTTTATACTGTATGTAAATGACACATAACAATATAAAAATAATACCTATTAACAAATTGACCATATTACATCACTTCCAACTTATAGCCGATGCCCCATAACGTTTTAATATATTCTGGATTAGATGGATCGCTTTCGATTTTCTCACGCAATCTTCTCATATGAACATTAATAACATTATCATCCCCGTAATACTCTTCGTTCCAAACTAACGTGTATATTTGTGCTTTTGTAAATACACGATTTTGATTTTTTACGAACAGTTTTAAAATCTCAAATTCTTTTAAAGTAAGTTTGAGAGGTTTCCCGTTTTTTTCAACCGTAAAATTAATTGGATCGATTGTTAAATCACCAATTTGAATCATCTTTTCTTCTGTTGATTCTGTAGCCGAATATTTCGTAGACCTCCGAATGCCTGCCTTTACACGTGCAGCTAATTCAATCATAGAAAATGGCTTACAAATGTAATCATCTGCTCCAAGTCCTAATCCAACAGCTTTATCAACATCTGTATCTTTTGCCGACATCATTAAAATCGGGACAGCACTTTTTTCTCGAATGATTCGCACAACCTCTAAGCCATCTAGCTTTGGCATCATAATATCGAGAATAATTAAATCAAATGAACCTTTTAAATATGTGTTCACGCCCTCTTCTCCATCAGACGCAATTGTTACTTGAAAACCTTCTTTTATTAAATACTTTTCCACCATCTCTTGAATTGAAATATCATCTTCAACTAATAAAATATGATGCGACATATGTCTATCCCCTTTTTTACAAACATTAGCATGTTAATTGTATCGTAACGAATGAATACTGTGAAGAATTATATGAATTTTCAAACCAA
>NZ_JBWYRA010000013.1:0-106645 GCF_056725905.1 Bacillus sp. BC05(2025)
GGAAAAGGCCAAAGCGAAGGCGAAGGCAGCAGCTGCAGCGAAAGCAAAAGCAGCGGCGTTAGCGAAGCAAAAAAGGGAAGGGACAGAAGAGGTAACGGAAGAAGAGAAGGCCAAAGCGAAAGCCGTGGCGGCAGCAAAGGCAAAAGCAGCGGCGCTAGCAAAGCAGAAAGCCTCGCAAGGTGATGGGGATTCAGGAGATGAAAAGGCGAAGGCAATTGCAGCAGCGAAAGCAAAAGCGGCTGCGGCTGCAAGAGCGAAGACAAAGAGCGCTGAAGGTAAGAAGGAAGAGGAGCCGAAGCCGGAAGAACCATCCGTGAATCAACCGTATTTAAACCAGTATGTTGAAGTTATTAAGGGGAAAGTAGGAGAAGATACATTAGTAGATTGCTACATTAATAAACTTTCAAAAGATGTGCCAACTCTTGTGGTCGAGACCTCCAAATATTATGAAGTAATGGAGTTACTGCGATTCCATGAGGGACTTGCATTTGATTATATGTCAGAGCTACATGCGACGGATTTTGTGACACATATGGAAGTGTATGTTCATTTATTTTCATATGGAAAGAAACAGTCAGTAGCGGTAAAGGTGAAGCTGGATAGGGAAGAGCCGCAAGTAGAATCGGTGACAGCACTTTGGAAAGGAGCGGATTGGCCAGAGCGGGAAGCTTATGATTTGCTTGGTATTGTATTTAAGGGGCATCCAAATTTATCACGTATTTTAATGCCTGATGATTGGATAGGGCATCCGCTTAGGAAAGATTATGAACCGTATGATGTGGAGGTGTAGCTAAATGATCCGTACGGAAGAAATGCTTTTGAATGTAGGTCCTCAGCATCCGAGTACGCATGGTGTGTTCAGACTGGTTATTAAGATTGACGGGGAAATTATTAAAGAAGCTACACCGGTTATTGGATATTTGCATCGCGGGACTGAAAAGATTGCAGAGAGCTTACAGTATACGCAAATTATCCCTTATACAGATCGAATGGACTATTTATCGGCCATGACGAATAATTACGTCATTTGCCACGCTGTAGAGACGATGATGGGGCTTGAAATTCCGGAGCGGGCCGAATACTTGCGAGTGCTTGCAATGGAGCTTGGAAGGATTGCGAGCCATCTCGTTTGGTGGGGGACAAATCTTCTTGATATAGGAGCAGTCAGCCCATTTTTGTACGCGTTTCGTGAGCGAGAGATGATCATAAATTTATTAAACGAATTATGCGGTGCCCGGCTTACCTTTAACTATATGAGAGTCGGCGGTGTAAAGTGGGATGCGCCGGACGGTTGGATTGAAAAAGTGGAAGAGTTTGTTCCGTATATGAGAGAGCAATTGGCAGGTTACCATGATCTCGTTAGTGGGAATGAGATTTTCTTAAATCGTGTAAAAGGTGTTGGTATATATAGCGAGGAAGATGCGATTTCGTATTCTTTAAGCGGAGCGAATTTACGATGCACAGGAGTAAACTGGGATCTTCGCAAAGATGAGCCGTATTCGATTTACGACCGTTTTGATTTCGATATTCCTGTTGGAAGCGTGGGGGATGCTTGGGATCGCTACGTTTGCCGCATGAAAGAAATTGAGGAGTCGTTAAAAATTGTTGAGCAAGCTGTCCAGCAGTTCCCGAAAGAGGGAGCAGTACTTGCGAAAGTGCCGAAAATTATTAAGGCGCCTAAAGGGGAAGCCTTCGTTCGTATAGAGTCGCCGCGCGGAGAGATTGGTTGCTATATTGCTAGTGACGGAAAGAAAGAGCCGTACCGCTTGAAGTTTCGCAGGCCGTCTTTTTACAATTTGCAAATTTTACCGAAGTTATTGGAAGGTGAAAACATCGCCAATTTAATTACGATTTTAGGCGGAGTTGATATTGTACTTGGGGAGGTTGATGGCTGATGATTGAAACGCTCTTACAATCACCTTCAAGCTGGACGAATTTCTTCATTTTTTTCGGGTTAGCGGTGCTTCTACTATTTGCGGTCCTTGGCTTCGTTACATATGGTATTTTGGCAGAGCGGAAAGTGATGGGTTTTATGCAAGGGCGGATTGGGCCAAACCAAGTCGGGGGCCGGTTCGGTTTACTGCAAACGGTAGCCGATGTTTTAAAACTATTATTGAAAGAAGATAGTATTCCGAAGGCGGCAGATAAACCGTTGTTTATATTAGCACCTGTCATTGCATTCGCACCAGCATTTATGGTGCTTGCAGTCATCCCGTTTACTGATAAATTTCAGTTTGCGGATATTGGCGTAGGTCTACTGTATTACATTGCTGTTTCTGGCATTACGACGATTGGGGTTGTGACCGGAGGATGGGCATCAAATAATAAATATTCCCTTTTAGGAGGGATGCGCGCGGCGGCGCAAATGATTTCTTATGAAATTCCGCTCGTAATGAGTGTGATTGGGATTGTTTTGTTAGCGGGCAGCCTAAATTTAAATGAAATCGTAGCGGCACAGGAGAATGTTTGGTACATTTTCGTGCAGCCAATCGGTTTCGTCGTGTTTTTAATCGCAGCGGTAGCAGAGTTAAATAGGACGCCGTTTGATTTACCAGAAGCCGAGTCGGAGCTTGTTTCTGGATACCATACGGAATACTCAGGGTTTCGCTGGGCGTTTTTCATGCTTTCAGAGTACGTATATTTCTTCGGGATGGCATCTTTAATTACTGTGCTCTTTTTAGGCGGATGGAATCCAGTAATGTTTCTTGGATTTATTCCAGGTGCCGTATGGTTTGCTTTAAAGTTTAGCAGTGTAGTCTTTCTATTAATTTGGTTCCGCGTGACGTTTCCACGTATAAGAGGTGACCAGTTAATGGAGTTTGGCTGGAAAGTATTATTGCCAATTGCACTTGCAAATATTTTCTTAACGGCATTGATTAAGGAGTTATTCTTCTAATCTATGAAGGGGGTGCCAGTAAGAGATGAAAGGACTATTTAAAGGATTAAAATATACATTAAGCAATTTGAGCAAGAAGAAGGTAACTTATGATTATCCGAACCAACCGTTGCCATTGCCAGACCGGTTTCGAGGGATTCAAAAGTTCTATCCGGAAAAGTGTATTGTTTGTAATCAGTGCTCCAACATTTGTCCGACAGACTGTATTCAATTAACGGGGAAAAAACATCCCGACCCTACGAAAAAAGGGAAAATTATCGATACGTACGATATTAATTTTGAAATTTGTATTCTTTGTGATTTATGTACAGAAGTTTGTCCGACAGAAGCGATTGTTATGACAAATAACTTTGAACTCGCGGAATACTCACGAGATGACTTATTTAAAAATTTGCAGTGGCTTGACGAAAACGACGAAAACGTCAGGAAGGAGAATAAAGCATGAATGGCGAGTTTATAGCATTCTTTATACTATCCTTATCTGCAATTATTGGCGGCGTTCTTATGTTGAACTTAACGAAAGTCATGCATATGATGTTAGCTCTCGTTCTGACATTTCTCAGCATTGCGGGTTTGTACTTTCTTTTATCAGCTGAATTTATCGGAGTTGCACAAATTTTACTTTACTCGGGTGCGATCACAATTATTATGATTTTTGGCATTATGTTAACGAAACATAACGCGGAAAATGAATCGCGTCTTACTCTTCGAAAATGGATTATCTTCTTTGCGGTTGTAGCATTTGGGGCAGTTATGTATTTCGCTGTTAACAATATTGATTTCGCAAATGAAAGCGCACAAGGAAGTTTACCTCTCCATGAAAAAAACACACTTCAAATCGGTACGCTTCTCTATTCAAAATATATTATTCCATTTGAGTTAACCTCAGTTATTTTACTTGTAGCACTTGTCGGTGCAATTATTCTTGCGAAGAAGGATGAGAAAGAGGAGGATTCCAATGAGTAGCGTGCCTGCTTCTGCGTATTTAACGCTTGCGATTATTTTGTTTTGCATCGGTTTGTTTGGAGCTTTAACGAAGCGCAATACAGTGATTGTATTAGTTTGTATTGAATTAATGCTGAACGCAGCTAATTTAAATTTAGTAGCGTTTAGTAAATTAGGTTTGTTCCCAAATTTAACAGGGCAAATTTTCTCTCTGTTTACGATGGCCGTAGCAGCAGCGGAGGCGGCGGTAGGACTCGCCATTTTAATTGCTTTGTATCGTAATCGTACGACAGTTCATGTAGATGAAATGGATACGCTCAAAGGATAACATTGTGACCGAAAAGGGGGAAGGAAACAATGATCGATTATGCATGGCTCATACCGCTTTTCCCGCTTGTTTCGTTTTTGTTATTAATTATATTCGGGAAGAAAATTAGAGAAGGAAGCAGTGTACTTAGTATTTTCTTCGTCTTTCTCTCCTTTATATTTGCGGTACTTGTATTAATAGAACGGTTTTCGACAGTACCAGTGAAACATAAGTGGGTCTGGCTTAGAGCTGGAGATATTGATATATCATTCGGCTTTGAAGTGACTGCATTAGGGGCTTTAATGTTGTTTATCGTTACGCTTGTGAGTTTACTTGTACATGTGTATTCGAAAGGTTATATGAAAGGTGAGGAAAGATTACCAACCTTTTACGCCTATTTAGGGCTCTTTACATTTGCGATGCTTGGGCTCGTTATATCACCGAATTTATTACAGCTGTATATATTTTGGGAGTTAGTAGGCCTCGGTTCATTTTTACTCATCGGTTTTTATTTCTTTAAAGAAGAAGCGAAGGCCGCTGCGAAAAAAGCTTTTATTATGACTCGTATTGGCGATGTCGGTTTATTTATTGGGATGATCTTACTTTTCTGGCATGCAGGTAGTTTTGAATATGATGCAATTTTTAGAGCGATTCATACTGGGGATCTTACCCCTACGATGATTACAATAACAGCGATATTAATTTTTATTGGTGCAATGGGGAAATCAGGTCAGTTCCCGCTTCATACGTGGTTACCAGATGCAATGGAAGGTCCGACGCCTGTTTCGGCACTTATTCATGCGGCGACAATGGTCGCAGCTGGCGTATATTTAGTGGCGACGATGTTTCCGCTATTTTCAGCAAGTGCGGTGGCGATGCAGACGGTGGCAATCGTTGGCGCCTTTACTGCAATCTTTGCGGCTTCCATCGGTCTTGTACAAACGGATATAAAGAGAGTGCTCGCTTATTCTACAGTTAGCCAACTCGGGTACATGATGCTTGCGCTAGGGTCTGCTGGTTATGTAGCAGGTGTTTTCCATTTAACGACACATGCCTTTTTTAAAGCGCTACTATTTTTGGCAGCAGGAAGTGTCATTCATGCAGTGCATACGCAAAACATTAATAAAATGGGCGGCTTACAGAAGAAGATGAAAGTAACGGGTGCCTTATTTTTAATCGGTACTCTTGCAATTAGTGGTGTGCCACTCCTTTCCGGCTTCTTTAGTAAAGATGAAATTTTAGCGGCGACTTGGATGAACGGCAATTATGTTTTATTCACCTTAGCAGTAATTGCAGCCTTCCTAACAGCATTCTACATGTTCCGGCTATACTTCCTTGTCTTTACTGGGGAAGCGAAGACGGAGGAAGATGTGCATGAATCGCCCCGCATTATGACGTATCCGATGATCGTTCTCGGGGTTCTTGCAGTAGTGGCAGGTTATATTAATACACCGTGGTTTGGGACATTTCTCGGGGATTGGCTTACGAAAGATGTAGCATTTAAAGCGCGAGAAGCACACGGACCGTTTTGGATTATGATTGTTGCGACGCTCGTTTCATTTGCAGGAATTGCTCTCGCATATTTCATATATGGCAAGAAATCTATTTCTAGAGATTGGGCTGGGAGCGAAGAAGCACCTTTTTATAATCTTTTGAAAGAAAAATATTATGTGGATGAACTATACAATATGACGGTGCTTCCTGTTACGAAAGGAATCGCTCATGTGCTTCGCTTATTTGAGGTGTATGTAGTCGAAGGAATTGCCGTTTTAATAGGGAGTTTAGTTAAAGGGTTAAGTGGAATCGGGTCTAGACTCCAAAACGGAAATGTACAAGTGTACGGGACTGTAACAGCTGTTTCACTTGCAGTACTCGTCATTATTTTGCTCTATACGGGAGGGGATTTACGATGAATGATTTGTTATTAACGTTCTTCATTTTTTCCCCGCTTTTAGGAATTCTCTTACTTGCATTAACGCCGAAAAAAGAATCGCGTACAGTGCGAGCGCTCGGTTTATTTGGAACGGCGCTTCCATTCGGAATCGCTATTGTCCTCGCTTGTACATACGCTTCTGGAAAGAGTTTGTCGCTATTTGATGAAAAAGTGAAATGGATTAAATTTGGGGATTTTGCAGCGGTCGATAAAAGGTGGTTTTCCATTTATTACGAGCTTGGTATTGATGGTTTATCACTCGTTATGATGGTGCTGACGGCCCTGCTAGCGATGCTTGCAGCAATTGCGGCATTTACGATTAAAAGGAATTTGAAAGCATTTTATATGCTATTACTCATGTTAGAAATAGGGATGCTCGGCGTCTTCGCTGCTCAAAATTTAATGTTGTTCTTTATCTTCTTTGAAATTACATTGCCGCCGATGTTTTTATTAATTGGGAAGTGGGGGAAATTGTCGAGTGAAAAGGCAGCTTATAGTTATTTAATATATAACGGTATTGGCTCCGCTATTTTGCTCATCGTTTTCTCAGTTTTATTTGCGAAAACAGGTACAACGAATATGACAGAGCTGAAAGAAATATTAACGAGTGTAGGTGCTGGCGGAGGAATGGCTGTCTCAAGTAGCTTACAATTCGGCTTGTTTCTTAGCATAATGATCGCTTTTGCGATTAAACTACCCGTTTTCCCGTTACATCGCTGGATGGTCAATGTACATATTGAAGCGCATCCGGCTGTAGTTATGCTTCATGCGGGTGTTTTACTGAAGATTGGAGCATACGGTATGATTCGCTTCGGACAGGGATTATTCCCGGAATACTTTCGCGAATTTGCAACGCTCATTGCGATTTTAGGGGTCATTAATTTATTGTACGGAGCCTTCTTAGCGCTCATCCAAACGGACTTTCGGAAGGTACTCGCTTACTCTAGTATTTCGCATATGGGCATTGTATTAATGGGGCTTGCGGCGTTAAATGCACCGGGTACACAAGGAGCACTATTCCAAGTTGTGTCTCACGGTCTAATCGCAGCCTTACTCTTCTTCCTACTCGGCGTTATAGAACAGCGTTTTGGAACGTCGGATATTACAGCGCTTGGCGGACTCGCAAAAAGTGTACCAGTACTTAGCGGATTCTTCTTATCGGGAGGAATGGCATCGCTTGGATTGCCAGGAATGTCTGGATTTGTTAGCGAGTTTCTCGCCTTTCTCGGTTTATTCCAAGGGGAGCCATTCATTGCTGCAGTCGGTGTACTTGGCATCATTTTAACCGCTGTATATGTATTAAGAGCAACACTGCAAGTAACATTCGGTAAGAAAGAGTGGGAAGCGAAAGCTGATATACACGGATGGGAGTATGTCCCGATTTTGCTGCTTATCTTCTGCATTATTGCAATTGGAGTAATGCCAGAAATACTAGGGGATCCGCTTCAAAATACATTGAAAACATTGGGGGTGAAGTAGGATGGATATGAATACGTTACTTAGCTTATCATGGCATCTCATGGTGCCAGAATTCATTATTCTCGGAGCTGCCATCCTTCTTTCCATATGTGATTTGTTTTTTAAGCTGAACCATAGAAATGTAGCGCTTAGCGCAATTGCAGCCGTCATATTAGCAATCGTCTCATTAATTACGCTATACGGTGAACCAACGGGAGATATTTTAAACGGATCGTTTGTGTTAGATGGGTTTTCAAAAGGGTTTAAAACGTTGTTATTAGGCGGAGCCGCCCTCATCTTATGCACCGCAATGAGCGATGACAAGAAGAATCCCATTGAAGATAAGGGAGAATATTATTACTTATTTTTAATGGCGCTTCTTGGGGCTATGTTTATGGCTTCTAGCGTTGATTTCATTACACTTTTCGTCGGCTTAGAATTGCTTTCACTTTCTTCCTACATTTTAGTAGGAATACGAAAAAAGAACCGTGCATCAAATGAGGCGGCCATGAAATATGTGATTAATGGAGGAATCGGAACGGCCATTACACTCTTTGGAATGAGTTATTTGTACGGTATTACAGGGTCAACCAACATCGTGGATATGCAAAAAGTATTCGCAGGAGAGCTTGCAGGTGGTATTCAGTTATTGTTAGCTCTCGCATTTCTACTATTACTCGTTGGACTCTCGTTTAAAATTGCAACAGTACCGTTTCATATGTGGGCGCCAGATGTGTATGAGGGGGCGGCTACACCTGTTACCGCTTTTCTAGGGACGATTTCTAAAATTGCAGGGTTCCTACTCATTATTCGTCTGTTCCTCATGGTTTTTGCAAGTGTATCGGTGCAAGGAGACGTGCAATCTTTATACGGACGTATGAGCATATACATTGCTGCATTGGCGAGTATTACGATGATTATCGGAAACGTAGTCGCATTAAAGCAATATAACGTAAAACGCTTATTCGCCTATTCGGGAATCGCACATGCGGGGTATTTACTCGTTCCACTTGTCGCATTATCACCATTTACGATGGATAGCATGTGGTTTTACATGCTTGCGTATATGCTGATGAATATAGGCGCATTTGCGATTATCCACGGCTTAATCTTACAAAGCGACAAAGAAAATATCACCATTTTCACTGGATTATATAAAAGGTCGCCATTTACGGCGATCGTAATGACGATTTTTATTTTATCGTTGGCCGGGATACCAGGAACAGCTGGTTTCATCGGGAAAATTAACATCTTTTTAGGTGCACTTCATGTAGAGCCAGCTCATTACGTACTAGCTTCTATTATGATGGGAACGACAGTCATTTCATTCGTATATTATTTCCGTATTTTACAGCAAATGTTTTTCAGAACGGGAGAAGCAGAAGAGAAGATTCATTTGCCATTTAATATAAAGGTTGTAATGAGTCTTTGTGCAATTTCTATTGTAATACTAGGGATTATGCCGATGATTGGATACAATTTCTTTTATGAATATTTTCCATTAATGAAAGATTTCTTCTTCTTAGGGAACGTGGTACAATAGTGAAAATAAAAGGTGTGGAGTCCTTACTCTGCGCTTTTTATTTTGTGTGAACTACAAATGAAAATGCATATAGGTATACGTTTTTTTAGAGAAAATTATGATGTGAAATGTAAGATGCTTATTTGTATTTGAAAAAGTGTGGCTCCTACTTATTATGGTATCGTTTTTATAGTATTCCATAGGTAGTAGCTAGGTAAAAAGGGGTCGATTTTTTGGCACATCTTTTAGGGCAACAAGCACTGATTGCCATTGTTTCGCATTTATTGTTTATTACCATTACGTGGTGGGCCTTACAAGGTATCCATATTGAGCGTTTAATGAAGCCTGGAAAGGTAATGCAGACGAGAGTATTACTCATCCTAATTACAATTGCAATTGGGACATCTGTAAGTAACTTTTTCCTTGACTATTTAGGCTATTCAAAGAGTTTAACGTATTTAGTAAAGTAAGTGTATAGAACCTCATATCTCCGTTAACAATGGGGATAGGAGGGGATGAAATTGAAGCTTAAAGCCATTCTTATTATTGCACTTAGTGTTGTTTTATTTTTGGTTGGATATAGAGAGATGAAACCGATCAGTGATGAACAGAAAATGGAGAGCATGATTGCATCCTTAGAGAAAAATGATGCTAAAGTAGAGAAATGGTCATGGTTAGCGCGAGAAACAAAAACAATTTCTAATATACATACGTTTCAAAAGTTGTTAAACGATGTGAAGGACAAGGCAAATATTCAAAAATGGGAATTAGAGCAATCTCCAGAGGGATATAAAGCTACATCTTATAAAAAGTTCCCTTCTCATGAAGAACGAGTAGTAGTAACTTGGAGTAAGGAAAATACTAAAGAAAACACTTTCATTATTTTTGAAGTGAGTGGGGCGAAATGGGACCCGAAGTACATTCAGAAAACAAATAAAATTTTTAGTGAAAAACCTATAATTTACACTTGTGTTCAAGGTGTACTGAATGATAAGATTGAAGGTGTTTTGCAAAATAAAACCAATCAGGTTTTGAAAGATCTTTCAGCAAGAGCGATCGAACAGATAGAAGAAAGAGCATTTGTGTCAGTCTCCGCATACAATAAAAAGTGGGATGACGCTCTTTCAACAAATAGAGAGAAAATAAATGTGCAAATAGCAATGCGTTCTACAGACAACAAAGATACAATTGTGGTTGGCACACCGATCATAACTTCTGAGTATTGAGTGAATAGATACTGAAAAAAGGACACGGAGGGGAATAATTTGGAAAAGATCATCGTCCGTGGCGGAAAGCGGTTAAACGGCACAGTGCGTGTTGAGGGCGCAAAAAATGCTGTATTACCTATAATCGCTGCAGCCCTATTAGCGAGTGATGGAAAGAATGTACTATCTGAAGTACCAGTTTTGTCTGATGTATACACAATTAATGAGGTATTACGTCATTTAAATGCTGAAGTCGTATTTGAAAATAACCAAGTAACAATCGATGCTTCTAAAGAGCTAAACATTGAAGCGCCATTTGAATATGTACGTAAAATGCGTGCATCTGTTCAAGTAATGGGACCATTACTTGCGCGTAATGGTCGTGCTCGTATTGCACTTCCTGGTGGATGTGCAATTGGTTCACGTCCAATTGACCAACATTTAAAAGGCTTCGAAGCAATGGGAGCGAAAGTACAGGTTGGTAACGGTTTTGTTGAGGCATACGTTGAGGGAGAACTAAAAGGTGCTAAAATTTATTTAGACTTCCCAAGCGTGGGCGCGACAGAAAACATTATGTCTGCAGCTACATTAGCAAAAGGGACAACAATCCTTGAAAACGCAGCGAAAGAACCAGAAATCGTTGACTTAGCTAACTTCTTAAATGCGATGGGAGCGAAAGTACGCGGAGCTGGAACTGGAACGATTCGTATCGAAGGCGTTGATAAATTATATGGTGCGAACCACTCTATTATTCCTGACCGTATTGAAGCGGGAACATTCATGGTTGCAGCAGCAATTACTGGTGGAGACATCTTAATTGAAAATGCTGTACCTGAACATTTACGCTCAATTACAGCGAAGATGGAAGAAATGGGTGTTAAAATTATTGAGGAAAACGAAGGTGTACGTGTTATCGGCCCAGATAAGTTAAAAGCGGTTGATATTAAAACTATGCCTCATCCAGGTTTCCCAACAGACATGCAATCACAAATGATGGCATTATTACTACAAGCTGAGGGAACAAGTATGATTACAGAAACGGTATTCGAAAACCGCTTTATGCACGTTGAAGAATTCCGTCGTATGAATGCTGATATTAAAATCGAAGGTCGTTCTGTTATTATGAACGGTCCAAACAGCTTACAAGGTGCTGAAGTAGGCGCAACTGACTTACGTGCTGCTGCTGCATTAATCTTAGCTGGTTTAGTATCAGAAGGTTACACTCGTGTAACTGAGTTAAAGCATCTTGACCGTGGTTATGTAGATTTCCATAAGAAATTAGCTGCATTAGGTGCAACTATTGAACGTGTAAACGAAAAAGTAGAAGAAGTGAAAGAACAAGAAGTTTCTGATCTTCACGCTTAATTGAAATAGTCTCTACGTCTTTTGACGTAGAGGCTATTTTTTGGGGTTATTACTGTTATAGTCAAGAAATTCTATACTTATGCATGTACCAGTGAAAAAATTTAGAAAATTTTCATTTTACCCCACTTTAATGGGCAGTAAGATCCCCACCTCAAAATTCAGCGAAAGCAAAGAATTTAGGTGGGGGCGGGGCTGCCCATAAAAGTCCGATTGGTGAGGGCTAATAATCAGTGGGGGATGAAGAAAACCCCCACTGATTAAATTTTCACTTTATATAGGTCCCCTTAAGTATGTTCTAAAAGAAAGAGTTGTTCCATAAGAATGAAGGGAGTAAAGCTTTTTTATATTGGGGGAAATAAGATGAAATTTTCAAAGCCACTTTTTATTACAGTAGCGCTTCTCATAGCGCTCGTTATCATTGTACCTGCTGCTCTTGTTATTCCGTTTGCGAAAGCAAAAGTAGGGGAAGAAGCAGCTTCTAAAACTCCTCCAGCGATAGAAAGTATACCAGCTCCAGGGAAAGTGGATACAGCGGTTCAAGTAGCTGTATATCGCGAGAAACAGAAAAAGGTAGAGACATTACCTATGGAGGAGTATGTGACCGGTGTAGTAGCTTCTGAGATGAATGCCAGTTTTGAAATAGAGGCGCTAAAGGCGCAGGCATTAGCAGCGAGAACATTTGTAGTCCAGCGTATGCTAAGCGGAGGTAAGAAAAACAATGCGGACGTGACAGATACGGTGAAAGATCAAGTGTACAAAAGTAAAGAAGAATTGAAGAAACAATGGGGCAATAACTACGAAAATAATTTGAAGAAAATCGAAGAAGCTGTTTCGAAAACCGCAGGACAAGTTTTAACGTATGATGGAAAACCAATTTCAGCATCCTTCTTCTCAACGAGTAATGGCCGGACAGAAAATGCGGCTGATTACTGGGGAAATGATTATCCGTACTTAAAGAGCGTAGATAGTCCGTGGGATCAAGCTTCTCCGAAATTTACGAGCGAGCAAACCTTTACGGTAGCTGACTTTCAAAAACGTCTCGGTGTGAAAGTGCTAGCAGACGGGAAGGTTGGAAATATTAAAGATCTTACGGAAGGAAAGCGAGTAAAAGACGTAGCATTTCAAGGGAAAACATTAACAGGGAAAGAAGTTCGTGAAAAGTTAGACTTACGCTCTTCTGACTTCACTTGGAAACAAGAGGGAGATAAAATCGTTGTTACAACGAAAGGCTTCGGCCACGGCGTCGGCATGAGCCAATACGGAGCGAACGGTATGGCAGCGGAAGGCAAGAAATATACAGATATCGTCGCTCATTACTACAAAGGCGTTGAAATAAAGACGATGAATGATTATGAAGGAAAATTGATGGTGAAGAAATAGGTGCAGAATAGACCGTCCCGGGATGTATATTGGGACGGTTTTTTTCTTTTGCTGGTAGATAAGTTATTTTTGTCGAATCGTAAATATATCTTAAAGTACGATAAGTATATTTGACAAATCCTCAATGTTCAGTGGTGAGAAGATATAGGGGGTGTGTTACCTCGTTTCCACTCTTTTTATGTTTTCATAGTTTTATTAAAATGCTGTATGAAATATCATAATTTTCCATTAATTGTTTGGTATAATAGGATAAAAAGTATTTGGGGGAGACGAAATGGCGCTACTGGAGTTGAAACAGTTAGGAAAGACGAACCAGTTACCGACAATTGAGCTAGAGGTAGAGAAGGGACAATGTATTGTTTTGCAATGCAATAATCATACAGCTAAAGTGTTACACCGCATTATTATTGGTGAAGAAGAAGCTTCAACTGGCAATGTACTGTTTGAAGGGGAAGCAATTGGAAAGAAAATGTATTCCCGCATCGGTTTTTGTTTTTTGAAAGATGAAGCATACGAACGTTTGAAGGTAAAGGAATACTTTAAATTTTTAATAGGACTTTATGAATCAAATATGAGCACGGAGGAAGTTGTACAATATGTCGGCCTCTTAGATAAATTAAACGTTAAAATAGAAAAGTTATCATTTTCAGAGAAACGTCGCCTTCATATTGGGCGAGTTATGATTCATAATCCAGACTTAGTTATTTTGGAAGAGCCGGAGCAAAATGTAGATACAGAGAGTACGATTATTATCAGGAAAGCAATTATGAAAATGAAAGAGCAAGGAAAGGCAATTTTTATCACATCTTCTTTCTTATCAGACGCTCTTTCATTAACAGAAGATGTATACATATTAAACAATGATGGTGTGAAAAAAGTAGAAATTGAACAAGAAGAAATTGCAGAGTTGGATGAAGAAAAGGTTGTTCAAATGATTCCGCAAATGAAACTTGAAAGAATTCCAGCGAAAGTAAACGATAAAATCATTTTACTTGATCCGATGGAAATTCATTTTATTGAAACGCAAAACGGAGTGACACATATTCATGTGCGCGAAGGTGATTTCGTATGTGCATTAACATTAACTGAACTAGAAGCGAGATTAACAGGGTTCGGGTTCTTTAGATGTCATCGCTCGTACCTTGTGAATTTACAAAGAGTACGAGAAGTGATTACGTGGACTCGTAATAGTTTTAGTTTAATTTTAGACGACGAAAGAAAAAGTTCAATCCCGCTTTCAAAAGGACGAATGGATGAATTAAAAGGTGTGATTGGGCTATAAAAATTGCTCTAATAAGCTCAAAAAACGATTCATTCACCGGTAAAAATACTCCTTTTACCGTTATTTTACTGCGCCTACTCTTTGTTTTTCATATGATTGAGTCAAGAAAAGCGAAACAAACAAACGAAAAGCGCTAAAGCGACTTTCATCTATAAAAGAAAAAATAAAGGGGATGACGAGATGACATTAGCAATTGAAATGAAAGATGTAATGAAAAGTTTCAACGAAAAAACAGCACTTCGAAATGTAAATATTGAAGTGAAGCAAGGAGAAATTTTTGGATTCCTCGGACCGAGTGGATCCGGAAAAACAACTACAGTAAAGATTTTAACTTCTCAACTACTTCATAGTGTTGGAACGGTAAGAGTACTAGGAAAAGATATTACAGGGCCAAGCAGCATCGATTACAAACGAATTGGTATTTTAACAGACAACAGCGGTTTATATGAGAGGCTTAGCATTTATGATAATTTACTATTATTTTGTGACTTATACGATTGTAAAAAAGAACGAATCGATGAAGTACTAGCGCAAGTGAATCTATTAGATGATAAAAAAACATTGGTAAAGAGACTATCAAAAGGAATGAAGCAACGCGTCACACTAGCAAGAGCAATCCTTCATAAACCAGATATCCTCTTCTTAGACGAACCAACATCGGCACTCGACCCAGTTAACGTACAAAACATTCATAAAATCTTAAAAGACTTAAATAAAGAAGGAACGACAATTTTCTTAACGACGCACAACATGGACGAAGCAGAAACGCTTTGTAACCGCATTGCCTTTCTGTGTGGCGGAGAAATTGTAGCGCTTGATACACCGGAGAACCTTCGCTTACAATACGCGAAAGATCAAATACAAGTCGTTTTAAAGGATAAGAAGAAAGAAACGGTACAAAAAGATGAATTAGGTGCAAAACGCATTTCAGAGTGGATGAAAAGAGGAGAACTATTATCCATTCATTCTTATGAGCCAACGTTAGGTGATATCTTTATTGAAGTTACTGGGAGGGGATTATAATGACATTTTCAATGAGACGATTTTCAGCTATTTTTCGAAAAGAGTTACAAGATTTTAAAACGAATTCACAAACTTTAATTATGTTGTTAATGCCACTTGTCTTTTCGGTATTATTTAGTCGCTCCGATAATATGAGAGAAATTGGAGCGAATTCATTAACTGCGATGACGTTAGTTATGGTCGGAGGTTTTGTACAGGCAATGCTCATTGCTGAAGAAAAGGAAAAAAATACTCTTCGTGTTCTTATGCTATCACCAGCATCATCAATTGAAGTATTAATTGGTAAAAGTTCATTAACAGGTCTGATTACAGTTGCAATCTGTTTTATTAATCTACTTATTTTAGGTAAATTAGAAGGTAATTTTGCATTATTATTACTTATCTTTGTTCTCGGGATGCTAATATTTAACCTTATTGGTACTTGTATTGGATTATTAGCTCAAAATGTACCACAAACATCAACAATTGGATTGCCAATATTAATGATATTTCTTTTCGGTGATTTAATTGGAATGTTTGTGAAGAATGAAGTCGTTACAAAAATAATCAATTATTTACCAACTCGTCATATCGGTTTGGCAGTTAGCAGTATTATAAAAGGGGAGGGGTTTAGTGCAATTACTAGTAATTTATTGAACATAATAATTTGGTTAGTTGCGGTACTTGCTATTACACTCTTCGTGTATAGAAAGAAACAAATGGACTAAAAACTGAGCTGAAATGCTCAGTTTTTTCTTTTTTCAATCATTTCCTCGGAAATTTTACAATTCCTATACATATTTTTACATATTTTGTCGAAAAGTAATTAGTTATAGGTTGTATAGGATGCGTGAATATTGTTCAAAATGATTGCTGAGGTGATGATGGAATGCGAGGAAGAAATAATAAAAAGTCGCAAAAGGTAGTACATTTATTTCAAAAAAGATGGGTGTTTCCGGCACTATACATTGCTTGTGCAGCGGTAATCTTAATGGTTGCGTTATGGTTCCAAGGAGCTAATCCGAAGAAGACTCCGAACCAAGATCAAGCAACACCGTATACACAATCGGAAGATCCAGCAGTACCAGTAACGAAATCTTCAGAAGTAGTGAAAATGCCAGCTGCCGCGAGTGTGGAAGTAGTCGTACAGAAGAAATTCTATGAAGATGCAGCAACTGAGGCGGAACAAGAAAAAGCACTTGTCTTTTATAACAACACATATTCCCCGAACAAAGGAATTGACATTGCTGCGAAGAATGGAAAAGAATTCAATGTTACAGCTGCTTTAAGTGGTACAGTAACGAAAGCTGAAAAAGATTCACTTCTTGGTTATGTTGTAACAGTTGATAGCGGAAATGGTGTAGCAGCTTCTTATCAAAGCTTAGGCAGTGTAAAAGTAGAAAAAGGTGCACGAGTTGTACAAGGTGAAGTATTAGGAAAATCCGGTCTAAGTGCAATGAATAAAGAAGCAGGTTCTCACGTTCACTTTGAAGTACGTAAAGACAATGTGGCTGTGAACCCTGAGCGCTACTTAAATAAGTCAGTAGCAGAAGTTAAAGCTGATGCAGGTGCTGCAAAGGCAACGAACGCTTCTGGTAAAAAAGCTGAAGACAAATCTCAAAAAGAAGAAAAGTCAACGAGCACGAAACCAGAAAATAAAACAGAAGACAAGTCTCAAAAAGAAGAGAAATCAACAAGCGGTTCGACTAGTGACAAAAAAGAAGAACCGAAGAAAGAAGAAAAATCAACAAATGGTTCTACAGAATCATCTAACAGTTCTTCTTCACAAGAATAAGAAAGTGAAAAAATCAGTTCTCACTAGAGAGCTGATTTTTTTATTTTCATATAAAAATACTCAATTTCGAGAAAAAATTGCAATAACAAGGAAAAATGACGAGATTCTCGAATATATATTACAAAAGGGAGGGGATACTGTGTCATTTTTGTTTGTTCTGTCGACTGCTATTATTTTATTGTTTGTTTTATTTACTTTATATTATTACATTGCTGGTAAAAAAGAGGTTCCCCACCATCAGTTATTAGAAGAAGAGTTTGAACGGGAAGAATGACACTCTAAGAAAGAGTGTCTTTTTCTTTTTGTACAACTATTGGAATTTTTAAGGTTAGACCGTATAATACTAATTGTGATTTTTTACATAAGAAAACGATATTTGAATGCAGTAGGACTCTAAAATACTGTGTTTTTTTGTTGTGGTTGAGGGGGAAGTTTTAAATTGAAAGCTAGAGGAAGCAAAAGTTCGAAAAAATTATTTATTGTAATAGCGGTTGTAGTGGCATTAATCGCGGGGATTGGATTTTTCATTTATAATAAAATGAATGCTGAAAGTAACCAGAAGAAGGTACCTGTTTTACAGTATTACTATTTAGCTAAAGATAAAGATAAGAAGAGTAATCCAGAATTTAAGGATAAGAAAAATATTTTATCTGTAAGTGAATTTGAAAAACAAATTAAATATTTAGCAGACAATAAGTATCATGCGTTAACGCTAAAGGAATTTGAGGGCTTTATAAAAGATAAGAAGTCACTTCCTGAAAAAAGTGTACTAATTACATTTGATAATTCTTCAAAATCAAATTATGTTTATGCATACCCAATTCTAAAAAAATATAAAATGCATGCCGTTTCATTTGCGGTATCATCTAAACTGACTGAAAAAGTTCAAAAGTTTGATTCTAAGAATATTCAAACGTTGAGTAAAATTGAGTTAGAAAAAATGAAAGATGTATTTGAATTTGGGAGTCATACACACGATCTTAATAAAGTAATAGATAATAAACCAGCATTAATTAAAGCAGCCAAAGATGATGTTAAGAAAGATATTTTGCAAAGTAATAAATTGTTGCAAACAAACTATTTCTCTTATCCATTTGGAAAATATAATAATGCTTCGGTAGAAGCATTAAATGAATTGGGAGTAGTATTAGCTTTTACTAGTTCGGCAGGGTATGCTACAGAGAACAGTAAACCGCTAGAGATTAAACGTTGGTTTATTTCAGCGGATACTAAAATGGATATTTTTGAGAAAATAGTTTCAGGTAAATATGAGATTTCAAGTAAGTAAAGTTCAAGCCTATTAGAATTGTATTCAAATTCTAATAGGCTTTTTTGTTTTAACCTGTATTTTTTCTGAAGTTAAAATATTTTTGTACTTAGTCCGTAAAAATAGTGAACATGTAGCATATATCAGTAGTGCGGGCAATACAATGGTATAAACCAAAGCAAAGAGAGTGTTTGAGGTGAGAAATCGTGAATCATTTCATTATAAATCCAAGAATGTTTAACGCTTACAAACAGCACTCACACTTACTTCTTAGTCGTATGCAGCGAGGCTCATTTCACCCTTCTCACATCCAAATTAGGGAGGCGAGTGGTGTGCACGATTACATCAAAGAGAGAACTATCAAGATTGGTAAGTATATCGTGGAGACAAGAAAGACAGTGCGTGTCATTGCAAAGGAATTTGGGGTATCAAAGAGTACAGTCCATAAAGATTTAACGGAACGTCTACCAGAGATTAATCCAGAGCTCGCAAATGAAGTGAAAGAAATTCTTGATTATCATAAGTCTATTCGTCATTTAAGAGGCGGAGAAGCAACAAAGCAAAAGTATAGAAAAGAAGATGTAGAAAAGCCGGTACGTCAATAAATATGCGATCGTAAACATCCCGTTTCAATTCGGTAATATTTTTCAGAAGAATTCTTTTTGTGAATATTACGTTTCTGTTAAATTTATGATAAAATCAGAAATTAGGTGTAAAAGAATTCGGGTGTAACCTGATTTTGAATATCGAGGAGGAAAAAACGGGAATGTTTGCGCGAGATATCGGAATTGACCTAGGTACGGCTAACGTATTAATCCATGTTAAAGGTAAAGGTATTGTATTAAATGAGCCATCTGTTGTTGCTATTGATCGCAACACAGGGAAAGTATTAGCAGTAGGTGAAGAAGCAAGAAGTATGGTGGGGCGTACGCCTGGTAATATTGTAGCAATTCGTCCACTTAAAGATGGTGTAATCGCAGATTTCGAAATTACAGAAGCAATGTTAAAGTATTTCATTAACAAATTGGACGTAAAGAGCTTCTTTTCAAAACCTCGCATTTTAATTTGTTGTCCAACAAATATCACATCAGTAGAACAAAAAGCAATTCGTGAGGCTGCTGAACGTTCAGGCGGTAAAACAGTATTCTTAGAAGAAGAACCAAAAGTAGCCGCAGTTGGTGCTGGTATGGAAATCTTCCAACCAAGCGGTAACATGGTTGTTGATATTGGTGGAGGTACAACAGATATCGCTGTACTATCTATGGGTGATATTGTTACCTCTTCCTCTATCAAAATGGCTGGCGATAAGTTTGATATGGAGATCTTAAACTACATTAAACGTAAGTATAAGCTATTAATCGGAGAACGTACTTCAGAAGATATTAAAATTAAAGTTGGTACAGTATTCCCAGGTGCACGTAGCGAAGAGCTTGAAATTCGCGGACGTGACATGGTAACAGGTTTACCACGCACAATTACAGTATGCTCTGAAGAAATTACAGAAGCATTAAAAGAAAATGCAGCAGTTATTGTACAAGCTGCAAAAGGCGTACTAGAACGTACACCACCAGAATTATCAGCGGACATCATCGACCGCGGTGTAATTCTAACAGGCGGTGGAGCTTTACTACACGGTATCGACATGCTTCTAGCAGAAGAACTAAAAGTACCAGTATTAATTGCTGAAAATCCAATGCACTGCGTTGCGGTTGGTACAGGCATTATGTTAGAGAATATCGATAAATTACCACGTCGCGCTTTACGATAAATATTGAATTAATATTATTTGGAATACTGTAAACCTTGAACAGTTGGATTTATTATCTATTGCTCAAGGTTTATTTGTATTGGGGCACTTAATAGTAAATATCAAGAATGCAACGTATTTTGTTTATATTTATATATTGTGTTGTATTTATATAGGATGTAAAAAGGTAAATTATTAATTAGAAAGGTTCAATTTTGTCAGATTTAGTGATATCCTTGTATTTGTAAATTTAAAGCGAACTTTGTAAATTTAAAGCGAACTTTGTTAAAAAATAGTAAGTAATTAGGTGAAATAGAATGGGGTATTATTTGATATGGGAGGAAGAAGGGACATAGATAAATGAAGAAGGTGTTAGTAATAGCACAAAATTTTTATCCGGAAATTGGAAGTGCGGCAAATAGAATAAAGAATATTTATTTAGAATTAAGTGAAAGAGGATACGATGTTACAATCTTGACTACTGATCCAAGATATCCAAATGAGAATTTATATAAGAAGAAGGAATTTTGGGATGAAGAATCGATAAATAGTGAAGATGTTATAAGAGTAAAACCAAGAGTGAAAAAATACACAAATAATATGCTAAGAAGATTATTTTTGTATTTAGAAATCACAATGCTTTTTATTATGGCTATATTCCGTATGGATAAAAAATATGATTATGTATTCGTTTCAACTCCACCTATTTTTATTGGTATAGCAGGCTTTTTTGCTAAAAAAAAGTTGAAAGCTGAATTATTATTAGATGTACGAGATTTATGGCCGGAATCATTGTTAGGAGTTGGAGTTTTTGCAAATCGGTTTGTATTATCGATAGCATATGCTTTAGAAAAGATGTTATATCGTGTAGCTGATCAAATTATTGTAAATAGTGCAGGGTTTATTCCATACCTGGAGTTAAAAGGGGTTAGACGTGAAAAAGTATCATTTATGCCAAACTCTTTAACAGAAGAAGAATTACATATGATAGAAACTAAACAAGCTATAACTGATTCGAGTACTAAAACAGTTGAAGTAATTTATACAGGAAATATCGGGTTAGCTCAAGATGTATTAAAGTTGATCGAGGTGGCTGAATATTTACGAGAAAAGGAAAATATTAAATTTAAAATAATTGGTTATGGGTTTAAAAGTTATCAGGTGGCTGAGGTTATTAAAGAAAAAAAACTTTCTAATATAGAAATTATTAAAGCGAAAAGTCGTAATAAAACCCTAAAAGAAGTTGCAAAGGCACATATTGCATATGTTAGTTTAGTAGATGAAAAAGTATTTCAAACCGTTTTGCCAGGAAAGGTTATTGATTATATGTGTATGAAAAAGCCTATTATTGGAGATGTGTCTGGATATGCCGAGAAAGTTATTAATGAAGCTCAATGTGGTTTGATTTCAAATGATCGAACAGTTAAAGAATTAGGAGAACACATTATCAAACTAGCTGAAAATGAGATATTGCGTAGAAAAATGGGAAACAATGGGCATGAATTTGCTTTCCAATATTTGAGGTGGAAAAATAATATTAAAGTATTAACAAGTTTAATGGAGGAAAATGATGCCACAGAAGAAAGTATGTATGTTCGTATGGAACCACTTCACAAATGACGCTCGTGTATTAAGAGAATGCACGGCTTTAGCTGAAGAGGATTATGAAGTAGACTTGATTTGTATTCATGATTGGAAACAAAATGATTTACCTAAATGGGAGATGCGAAAAGAAGGATTTACAGTAACACGTGTAAATAATCGACTATCTCTTTTACAAAAAGGCTTGGGTGCAGCAAAACGAGTAAAGCAATTAATAACGAAAAATATAGTTACAATGTTTTTATTTGGAGTAATTGCAGCAATTTGTTTGTGGAAATTCCCAATGATAACATGTTTGATATTGTTATTTGGTGCATTATTTTCTATGAGAAAGCTACGGACATTAATTGTACGCTCTTATATATTGATTCAAATGGTTAAGGTTGGTCTGAAAAAAGAATATGATTTCTATCATTCCAATGATTTAAATACACTACCACAAGGATGGCTTTGTGCGAAAGTATTTAGAAAGAAGAAATTAATCTATGATTCACATGAGGTACAGACTAGCCGCACTGGATACAATAGTAAAATTTATGGGATTATGGAGAAATTCTTCCTGAAATATACAGATGTGATGATTATGGAAAATCATACTCGTGCAAAATATGCGGAAGATTTATATGGCTTCTACCCTAAGGTCATTCATAATTATCCTTTTGTAACACAACCAGAGGACAGTAATTCGATTAATTTGCATGAAGTGTTAGAGATTTCACAGGAAGAGCCTATCTTATTATATCAAGGCGGAATTCAAGTGGGTAGAGGTCTAGAAAAGCTAGTACAAGCAGTTCCAATGTTTAAAAAGGGCACACTTGTATTTATTGGTGATGGACGTATTAAACCTGAGTTACAGAAGATGGTATTGGATTTAGGTTTAGAAAATAAAGTAAAATTCATTCCGAAAGTACCTGTGAATGAATTATTACACTATACGAAGAACGCTTATTTAGGTTTTCAAGTTTTAAATAACGTTTGTTTTAACCATTATTCAGCTTCATCTAATAAACTATTTGAATATATGATGAGCGGGGTTCCAGTTGTTGCTTGTAGTTTTCCAGAGATACAACGTGTGGTGGAAAATGAATATGTTGGGATTTGTATAGATTCTCATAATCCGGCTTCCATTGCTGAAGGAGTAAACTACATACTAGAACATCCAGAAGAGAGAGAGAAAATGAGAGAAAATAGCTTCATTGCCCGTAATAATTATAATTGGGAAAATGAAAAAGAACTCTTTATAAAAATATATAAGGATTTGGAATAATATAGGGAAAAATATTTTTGATTTCTACGTTACCATATGAACTAAAAGATGGGAATGAGGGTTTCTTGAAGAAAGTAAAGCTAAGTGTAGTAATTACAAATTATAACAAAGAGCAATATTTAGCTCAGTGTTTACAATCTGTTGTTGAACAGACATTAAAGGGGATTGAAATTATTGTTGTTGATGATGGCTCAACCGATAATAGTATGAAAGTATTGGAGCAGTATGAAAAGCAACATAATAATTTGAAAGTTTATAGACAACAGAATGCTGGTGTGAGTGCCGCTCGTAATGCTGGATTACAAAAAGCAAACGGGGAATACGTTACATTTTTAGATGCAGATGATTATGTGCATTTAGCTGGATACGAGAAAATGTATGAGGTTGCGAGCGAAAATAATGCAGATATGGTTATTGCCAATATTATTTGTTTTAATGAATATAAAAATTGGCCACTTTCATATATGAAAAAATTATTTAATAAGGAATTCCCATTGATTAGAAATATTGCGGAGAACTTAGAATTACATCTCACTCCATCCACGAGCAATAAGATATTTAAAAGAGAAATGTGTGTCCTTAATAATATTCATTTTGATGAAGATCTTTGGGTAGGGGAAGACTTGCTATTTACCCAACAATGTTTGTTGGTTGCAGAAAGGGTAATCGTACGCGAGATACCCTTGCTTTATTATAGGATAGTAGATAACGATAATAATAACCTATCTAAAAATGCAACGATTATGTTTTTTAATCAGTTAGTTATATTACAAATGAAATTAACAGCCATGTATATAGAGAGAAAAAGGCTTGCATTAATCCATACTATAGAGGCAAGACAGTGGAAATTCTTTGTGGATTCTATTGTTTTAAAGGGAAAAGATTTTTCAAATGAAAAGCTTTTAGAAGTCATTCAACTAGGAAATGAGTTTCTATCAAGCTTAATTAGCTTTAAGCATGTAGAAGATTTTAATGTGCGGGACAAATTAATAACTGAAATGATAAAAGAAAATGATTATAAAGGTTTAGAGAAATTATTAAATATCTTTCAGAATGAATTAATTTCAAAAGAACATGTACATGAGAATGGAAAATATTACTATTTTTATTATCAATTTTTCCCTCGATATAAAGAATTATTACAAGTTAATAATTTAACTGTAGTTCATAAAATAGAAGGAATAAAACTTCGTAAAGAGATTCTTACAATTAGTGGATATGCATTCGTTGAAAATGTATCAACTAAGAAAATAAAAAAAGAATTAGTATTTTATAAAGATGGAACCACTAAAACAATTCAACTAAAAAACTCCTTACGTACGGATATATCATACTTATTTTCTAACAATACCATTGACTATAATGATGCGGGATTTGAAACAATAGAAGTCAATGTAAGAGATTTGTTAGAAGAGGGAGAATGGAAAATATCAATACGCCTCAGCATAGGGAAAACTGTTATTGAAGAACCGTTAAGAGTTCTGTTAGCACAGTTACGCAATAATACAAAGTATCAAAATGAAAATTCATTGGATATTAAGGTACTATATAAAAATAGTGAAGCTACAATTCAAATTTGTAAGTCTAACTATGTGAAGAGAATGATGAATACATATAGTGAAGTTAAGCGAGCAATTCGTTATGATTTAGGGTTATTTAAAAGAAAAAATTATAAAGCATTACTTGCAATTATATTCTATAAATTATTTGGATCATATTTTCGTAGAAAGAATATATGGTTAATTGGTGAAAGAGAAGATACAGCACAAGATAATTCCTATCACTTATTTACGTATATTCGAAAGAAACACCCGGATGTTCCAGTTTTTTATATTATTAATAAGAAAAGTAATGATTATAAAAATATTGAAGGATTAGGTAATGTAATTCAATACGGAAGTTTTAAACATACATTCTATTTGTTGATTTGTAATAAAACAATTAACAGTTATTCAGAAACAGCCAATATGTATACAGATGACTATAAACACATTTTAAAGTACTATCCCGAATGGCAGCAAAATAAGAAGATTTTTATTCAACATGGGGTTATAGGTGTAAGTCGCGTAAATCATGTGTTAAATAAAAATCGAATGGGCTATTCTCTATTTGTTGTGTCCTCACAGTTTGAAAAGGAGCATATCGTCAAAGAATTTGGATATGAGGAAGATGAGGTAATCGTAACAGGGCTTGCACGTTGGGATGCCTTAAAGGATGAAAGTAAAGGGAATGAAATTTTACTTATGCCAACTTGGAGAAGTTGGATTAAAACGAAAGACCAATTAATGGAATCTAAGTACTGGCAGACATATATGTCATTTTTAAAAAGCAAAGAGCTTCATCGGATGTTAGAAGAGAAAGACATGACATTGACTTTCTTTCCTCATTACCAGACTCAAAAATTAGGCGCAGAAACGCCTGTATTTCATGAACGAATCAAGGTCCTAAAACAGGGTGAAGAAACAGTACAAAGTCTATTAAAGCGACATCGTTTACTAATTACAGATTATTCTACAGTTTCATTTGATTTTGCTTATATGAATAAGCCTGTTATTTTTTTTCAATTTGATTATGATGAATTTTATTCTAGACATTATAACGAAGGACCAATTAACCATAAAGAAGATTTATTTGGTCCTGTGGTAACGGATTTAGATGCAATTCTTCAAAGTATATTGTATTGCTTTAAAGGAAGCAGATTGTTTTACAATTTTCAAAGTAAAGAGAACAAATTTTTAGTGAGGGATAAAACCTTGCATTGCGAGGCAATATTAAAAAAAATATCTAGATTAGAGGAAAAAAAAATATGAAAGTCATCACTATTGGAACAGGAAGCAGGTTGTTGTTCGATCTATATAAAAAACCAGGTATATCTTTAATTGATAGCATATGTAAAACAAATATAATGAGTTTAATGTCTAAACCCATTAAAGGATTAGAGCGACAAGATACAATAAATTTAAATCATTATACCTTAGAACAATTAAAAAAGGATTATTTAAAACGTTTATCTGAGAAGGCGAAAGAGAGTGAATATATTATTATAGACTTTTTGGATGAAACGTATAGTTCAGTAAAAAAAGATAGTAGTTTTATTACTCTAAATTATGATGTTCAAGGTAGTTTATTAATGAATCTTTTAAAGGATAATGAAGTTTATCAAAACGAACTTAATGAAGCGTGGTATAGCGCATGCTTATTACTAATAGATAGATTAAAAAAGTTAATTTCTAATGAAAAGGTTATTCTTCATGAACTGTATTTGGCGGAAAAATATATAAAGGATGGGGAATTATTAGAGTTTTCTAATTCGGAAGAGATTAAAAAAATTAACGGGGTTTTAAAGGGGAAGTATGAATTTTTTAAAAAGAATTTTGAAGGGATTAATATTATAAAAATAGATCAGAACTATGCGGATGCTAATCATAAGTATTTATTAAGACCACATTTATTAAGTGCCAGTTATTATGAATGTCTGTATGAGGCTTTATGGAATGAATTTGCTATAAAAAAACCGGAATATAGAAATGAAAGTTTAAAAAATAAAATATTGATATTTGGTAGCTGTGATTCCAGGGATATTTTTAGAGTATATGAAGAGCATAATGGTCACCTGAAATATGAAATAATAGATTACTATGCTCGGAGTAGTTTGGCTAGTGTAACAGCAAAACCAATATCATATAACGAGGACCAAATATCTTTGGTTAGTGCTTTTAGAAGAAAAGCATTACATAGGGACCTAGACAAAACTTTTATAAAAAATTTAAAAGATATTGCTAAGAAGACAGATTATTTGGTAATAGACTTTATGGAAGAACGTTTTGATATTTTAAGGTATCAAAATACATATTTTACAAGAAGTTGGGAATATAGAGAATCGAATTTACAAAAGGAACTTAATGTGACTATATTAGATAGATTTGAAGCGGAGGTAACAAAGATTTGGGAAGAAAATTGTTTCAATTTTATTGAGGAATTAAAAAAATACTTCCGTCCAGAGCAAATTATTTTAAATGAAGTACAAATGGTAAATTCCTATTTAAAAGATAATCAGATGTATTTATTTGAAAATCAGGATTATATTGGTAAATTCAATAAGCTATTAGCCCATTATTATCAATATTTCAAAGAAAATTTTGAGGGGATAAATGTAATTAAGCCGAGGGAAGAGAACTATTTCTACTGCGACTCAAAACATTTATGGGGATGCTTCCCATATCACTTTAATGATAAATATTACTTAGAGTTAGAAAGACAAATAGGGAAAATTACAGATTAGAAACGGTTGGAAGGTGAGCAGAATGAATATTATTTCTCTTGGTTATGAAACAGGAACAATATTAAGTATGGTATCAAATGAAAAGTTATATGTTGATATTGATTATACACTAGGTTCTATTATAGATATAATGTCTCCATCGTTAAACATTGATTCTAAAAAAATACAACCAGCAGTATATAACAAACAGGTTATTCTAGCCAATGAACTTAATAAGAAGATTATAGAGGATATAGAACAGTTAGGCAGAAAAAACGATTATATTGTTATTGACTTATTAGATGAGCGATATAACTTACTGAAATATAAAGATACCATGATTGTGGATAGTTGGTTATTAAGGGACAGCAATTTATATTCGAAAATACAACCGGCTTCTAGTGTGATTTCAAATGTTGAGTTTAGTATTTGGCAAAAATATTGTGATAAATTTGTAAAGCTTTTAAATAGTCATTTTACTAATAAGGTAATTATTCATGAAATGTATCTATCAGAACGATATTTAAAGGATGGAGAATTTAAGGAATTTAAAAATATCAATGAAATTAGAGCGTGGAATGAGAAACTAAAGGGGTATTACAAATATTTAAAAGAAAATATTCATAATGCTAAAGTAATTAGTATTAAAGAAGAAAATTATTCTGACATGTCTTTAATCAAGGTTTTAAATCCTGCAAAAAAAAATGAGAAGTATATTCAAAGGCTTGTAAAAGAAATTCAATGTTTATACCAAGAAAGAGAGTATAAATATAATGCTGCGGTTGTTATCGCTAGTTATAATGTTGAAAATTATATTGGACAAGCTATTCAATCCGTACTAAAACAGACACTTGAAAATGTACAGGTTGTGGTAGTTGATGATGGATCAACAGACAACACACAAAATATCATTAGAGATTTGGCAAATAAATATAAAAATATCAAGTGGTATTTTTTAGAGAATACGGGGAGTCCATCAGAACCAAGAAATATAGGTATTAGTTTAGCTGAGGCAAAATATATTACATTTTTAGATGGAGATGATTATTTAGCAAAGGATGCTTGTGAGAAAATGTACTCATATGCTGAAGAACAAAAAGCAGATTTAGTGGTGGGTAAAATGATGTCCTTTGTAGGTGATTCATTCTTTGAATCTTCCAAAGTGAATCCAAGATTTGCCGAGAGGTATAAATATGAAAATAGTATTGAAGGGTATAAAGAAACACATATTAAGCATAATCCAATTTTATATTTATTCCCAAGTTCATGTGCTAAATTTTATAGAGCAGAGTTAATCCAAAGAACTAAATTTAATAAACACATTAGGTATGGAGAAGATTTCCTATTTGCTATTGAAAGCTTTTTTGATTCTAGAAAAACTATTTTAATTGAGGATTTTGTATATTATTACCGTGGTAGGCGTGAAGCTGATAATGAATCTACTACACAACAGAAGACAATAAAAAACCTACTAGATCTACAAATAGCTTTAACAACTGTCGATTCGATTATCGATAAGAATCGTTTTTCTATTGCTAGGTTAGGGAGATTTCATGATGATATTCAATACTATAGAATGTTGGAAGCGAATCAACATATTGCTAATATTCTAGATTATCCTGAAAATGAACAAATTCAAGCACTAAAGATAGTAAAGAATACTTTATTTAGCAAGAACTTTGATCAAGAAAGAATAAAAATTTTTTCTATAATAAATTATGTTAAATTATCGCTTCTGATAAGTGAAAAGTATGGGGAGTTAATAACTTTATCACAATTACTTAATAAAGTTATGATGTATGACTATATAGATCAATTTCCTTTTAAGACCCTAAAACGTAACAATAATGTATATTTTTCCTTTATGTATAAAAAGAAAGAAATTTTAATTGATATTACACATCTCTTTAAGTCTACTAAGTTAGTGAATCGATTAATTGATATTAAATTTGTCGATAATGAATTGGTTTTAAAAGGATTAGCATATCTTAAAAATATTTCAATCACAAATAAAAAAGATATTAAACACACTATTCTAATGAAGCATAGAGAGAGTAAGAAGGAATATCGCTTTACACCAACTTATTCATATAACAATAAATTTTCTTCAGCACGTTTTAAATACGGTCATAGTGGTTATGAAGTTATAATTAAATTTGATGAAAGTATCGAACCAGGTGGATATGACTTCTTTATTGAGACTGAATTTCTAGGGGAATTAAAAAGCGTCGCACTTGGAGGAATGAATAATAATTTTATTTATAAGGCAAATAATCATTTTGTAGAAAATGAAAAGAATAGATTTGAAATTATTCCTATTGTGAAAACTAGGAGTAAGCTGGCTTTAAATTACAAGAAGTTTAATAGTAAGTGGGAGTACTTAAAAAGGAAATTGGCGTCTAATATAAGGAAAAAACAATATTCGATAAAGCAAATTAAAAATAATAATTATATTAGTAAGTCTAAGAAATTAAAATTGCTATTAGGAGTAATAACAGAGGATATTTCAAATTTATTGCTTCATAAAAAAGAAATTTGGTTAGTTGGAGAAAAACTGGGTAATTCTGCAAATGACACTGGATATTGGTTCTTTAAACATTGTAGAGAAAAATACCCTAATAAGGATGTATATTATTTAATTGATAAAAAATCTCCTGACTATGATAAAGTTAAAAAACTTGGGCATGTTATCCCATTCTATAGTCTAAAGCATATTATCTATTCAATGAATGCTAAGTATATATTTAGTAGTGATAATGTAAATATATTGTTACCATCAAATATTAAGCATTTAAGGAAAGCCAAACGTGTATTTATTCAACATGGTATTATTCTTCCTGGACGAGTGGAGAATGTATATCATTCTAATAAAGACTTAGCAGACTATATCTTGACAAGTAGTAATTTAGAGGAACAAATTATTAAGAATCATTTTGGTTACAATAATGAGGAAATTTTGAATTATGGGCTTCCTAGATTTGATACGTTAAAAAATAAAGAAAAAGAAAAACGTATTATGATGACATTTACTTGGCGTAAAAATATACAAAGTTTAGATCAATTAATGGAAAGTAAGTATTTCAAGACCATCCAATCTTTATTGAATAATAATAAATTTATAGAGGTCCTGGAAAGAAACAATATCATACTAGATGTATGTTTACATCCAAGAACATGCCAACTTTTAGAAAAAGACAACTCAGGTATAGTAGAGAAGTTAAAATCCTCACCAAATGTTGAAATCCATGACTTCAATAAGGTGAATGTAAGACAATTAATTGAGAGAAGTTCTATGATGCTTACAGATTATTCAAGTATTTCCTTTGACTTTGTATATTTAGAGAAACCAATCATTAATTACTTGTTTCAAAATAACACACCAATCTCTCAAGAAAATATTGAGAAATTATTACCAGGATATGTATCTTATTCAGAAGATGATGTAATTTATGCCGTGGAATCATATCTGGTTAAACAGAGAAAACTCAAGAGAATTAATAAGAAGAAATATATTAAATATGATGATGGACGTAACTGTGATAGACTTGTGAATTTTGTTAGTGGGAGTCGATAATTTGTGAAGATTTGTGTAATAGGATTAGGGTATATTGGGCTCCCTACTTCCGCCATGTTTGCGAAACATGGCGTTGAAGTAGTGGGGGTTGATATTAATTCAGATGTTGTAGATAAATTAAATCGAGGAGAAGTTCATATTGAAGAGCCAGAACTCGAGAAGGTTGTAAAAGAGGCGGTAAATACAGAGATGTTGCGCGCCTCCTCTACACCGGAAGTAGCAGATGTTTTTATTGTTGCTGTCCCAACGCCTAATCAAAAAGATGAACATAAATCATGTGATTTGACGGGAGTTTTAACGGCAGTAAAAAAAATTATTCCTTACATTAAAAAAGGGAATATATTAATTGTGGAGTCAACAATTGCCCCGCGTAGTATGGATGATTATGTAAAACCTTTGGTTGAAGAAGCTGGATTTGAAGTAGGCAAAGATATCTTTTTAGTACATTGTCCAGAGCGTGTGTTACCAGGGAAAATTATGCATGAAATTGTTTATAATAATAGAATTGTAGGCGGAGTAACCCCAGCTTGTGCTAGGAGAGCTGCTCAAGTATACGGTATATTTGTAAAAGGAGAAATAGTAGAGACAGATGCAAAAACAGCAGAGATGTCTAAGTTAATGGAAAATACATTCCGTGATGTTAATATTGCATTGTCAAATGAGTTGGCTAAGGTATGTAATAATTTAGAGATAAATGTATTAGATGTTATTGAAATGGCGAATAAGCATCCACGTGTAAATTTACATCGACCAGGCCCTGGAGTAGGAGGACATTGTTTAGCTATTGATCCATATTTTATTGTAGCAAAAGCACCAGAACTGACAAATATTATTCGAATGTCCCGAGATACAAATACTTCTATGCCTTCATATGTTATGGAGAATGTTAGGAAATTACTTAAAGGAATTGAAAAACCAAAAGTTGCCGTATTTGGTGTAACTTATAAGGGAAATACAGATGATATGAGGGAGAGTCCGGCGCTAGAAGTTATAAACTTGCTTCATGAACAAGGATACGAAGTTACAATTCATGACCCATACATTCAAACAAATTTCTTTAAAACACTACCAGCAGAAGAGGCCTTGGAGGCAGCGGATTTACTTCTTGTATTAGCTGATCATAGTGAGTTTAGTAGTATGGACTATAATAAATTAGCTTCCAAAATGAGACAACCACTTCTTTTTGATACTCGTAACTTTATAGTAGAAAATCCTGATAGTAATATGGAGATTATTAACTTTGGGAATATATATAAATTGTTAAAGGAAAATGAGGTTGTTGTATGAAAGCAATAAAAAGTGTTATTCGTGAACAATTAGATAGCATCTATTTGATGGGAAGGCTTTCTTTGTATGAACTCAAGCAACAATATGCAGCAAGTACGTTAGGAGTTATATGGGTATTTTTAAATCCATTAACACAAATTTTAGTTTATTGGTTAGTATTTGGTCTAGGCATAAGGGGCGGGGCACCTGTAGAAGGGGTTCCTTTCTTTGTTTGGATGATATGTGGTATTATTCCATGGTTCTTTATTAACAGTTCAATCATTCAGGGCTCTAATTCTATTTACGCTAAGCTTAATGCAGTATCTAAAATGAATTTTCCGCTGAGTGTTATTCCAACATATGTTATATTATCGCAATTATATACACACATGATTTTGCTAGGTGTGCTATTAATTATTATAGTATGTATTAAAGGATTAAGTTTTCTTAGTATAATTGGTTTGATATATTGCATATTTTGTACTTTTTGTTTCTTAATTGCGTTAGCTTTTATTACTTCTACAATCTCTACCATATCAAGAGATATACATTTGTTTATTCAATCAATTACAAGAATGTTATTTTATTTAACACCAGTATTGTGGAAACCAAGTGAACATATGAGTGGTGCTTTTGCGTTTTTAATGAAAGCAAACCCATTTTATTATGTGATAGAAGGTTATAGACTTTCATTATTACATGGTGATATTAGTTTTATATGGTCATTATATACATTATATTTCTGGGGAATCGCAATTATTTTGTTTGTGATTGGATCAATGTTTCATATAAGGTTCCGCAAGCAGTTTGTTGACTACTTATAAAAGGTGAATGATTCAATGAATTATAAAGTGAAATTCGAACATGTAACAAAAAGGTATAAAATGTATAAAAAACCCTCTGATAAGCTAAAAGATTTATTTTTTAAAAGTAAAGATGGTGAATACCATTACGCTTTAAATAATGTATCCTTTGAAGTACCAGAAGGGGAGATAGTTGGTATTGTTGGGCTAAACGGTTCGGGGAAAAGTACCCTATCTAATTTAATTGCTGGGGTGACAATCCCTAATAAAGGGAAAGTCACTATTAAAGGATCAGCAACATTAATTGCAATATCTTCAGGATTAAATGGACAGTTAACGGGGCTTGAGAATATTGAGCTAAAAGGCTTAATGATGGGGCTTACGAAAGAACAAATTAAAGAGATTACACCAAAAGTTATTGAGTTTGCTGATATAGGAAAATTTATGCAGCAACCAGTGAAGACTTATTCAAGTGGGATGAAGTCTAGAATTGGATTTGCGATCTCAGTTCATATTAATCCCGATATTTTGGTAATTGATGAGGCTTTATCTGTTGGAGATCAAACGTTTACTAAAAAATGTTTAGATAAAATGAATGAATTTAAGGAACAAGGGAAGACTATCTTTTTTATTAGTCATTCACTTTCTCAAGTGAAAAACTTCTGTACAAAAGCTCTTTGGCTACATTATGGTCAATTTAAAGAGTATGGGGATGTACATGAAGTAGTTGGGCATTACGAAGGATTTCTAAAAAGATATAATCAAATGACAGCAGAAGAACGAGAAAAACAAAAAGAAGAAGAGTTATCGAATTGTCAACACGGATTATTACAAGCAAATTCTACAAGTATTAAAAGGAAGCCTTACCGTAAAGTCAAAGCAAAGAGAAAAAAATTTGTTATACCTGCTATTGTTTTAACAATGATAGTAGCAGGAATTACTGCAGGCATTTATTATAAGGATATGTTGTTAGTTTCTAATAAGGCAGAAACAACTGCAGAAAAAATTGTTTCAAGTAAGACTGTATCTGAAAATAAGATAAGCGAAAAAGAAAAGATACAGAAGTACATTGTAATGAGTAATGGGATTAGTATTCGTAAAGAAGCGAAGATAAATAGTGATAAAATAGGTATAGCAAATTTTGGTGAGATTTTTAGTGTAGATAATAAGGATAAGAGCGTAGAAAAAAATGAAGAATGGCTAGAAGTTAAGCTATTAAATGGTGAAAGTGGATGGATCAATAAAAAGTATATGAAACCATTTAAATTAGGAACTGAAATGGCTGAAGATATAAAATTAACAAATTTAACCGATTTATTGAAGCGTGTATACGGTGCAAATGTTGCAATTGCTTCAGGATATTTAGGGAAAGGAATTGATGAACTAAAAGTAGAATACCCTAGCCCTTTAATTACATTGCCGAATCAAGTTGGAAAAAAAATTATTAAAGATGGAAATATTCAATTTGTTATTTCACAAGATAAAGTTGTTGAAGTTGTGTTTCAAGATATTTCAATGTCATTTGCAAAATTACATGAAGTATTAGGTACCGAAATGATGAACAATGATAATGAAAAAAATTATTTTTATGAAACTAAAAGTTATTATATTTCCGCACGTTCCGATGAAACACATAAAGAGGTTCAGTCAATATCAATAGTAAAAAAACAATAGTAACAGGCTTTGTTGGAGAGTTATCTTTTTATAAAGATAGCTCTTATTTTGAATGGTTAAGTAGCTGATAAAAACTAAGGAACTTAAAATGTTGAATGCATATTGAGATTTTTTGTTTGAATATTTAATTTTTAACATAGAATAGTTGAAATATAGATTATAACTTGCAGTAATATGATTAAAAATACGTGTTATTAACTACGAATGGAGTAGGAATGAAAACAGTAAAAAGTAATTTTACCAGCAACTAAAGCAATAAATTTTAGAAGAAGCGTTTTAATCCGGAATTGAAGATATTATTATTGTAACTGGAAAAGGAAAGCGTGCTATCGAAGATCACTTTGATCATTCTTTTGAGTTGGAACAGAACTTACTAGAAAAGGGTAAACATGAAATCCTTAAGAAGGTGCAAGAGTCTTCTAAAATTAATATCCACTATATTCGTCAAAAAGAACCAAAAGGTTTAGGTCATGCTGTATGGTGTGCTCGTAAGTTTATTGGTAATGAGCCATTTGCTGTTTTACTTGGTGATGATATTGTACAAGCTGAAACGCCATGCTTACGCCAATTAATGGATCAATATGCGGCAACACAATCATCGGTAATCGGTGTTCAAACTGTTCCGGAAACGGAGACACATCGCTATGGTATTATTGATCCACTAGTACAAAAAGGTCGTAGTTATCAGGTTAGCAGGTTTGTAGAGAAACCAGATCAAGGAACAGCACCATCTAACTTAGCAATTATGGGGCGCTATGTATTAACACCTGAGATTTTTACGTTCTTAGAGAATCAACAAACAGGAGCAGGTGGCGAGATTCAGTTGACGGATGCTATTCAGCGCTTAAATGAGATACAAAGAGTATTTGCTTATGATTTCGAAGGAAAGCGATACGACGTTGGAGAGAAGCTTGGATTCATTCAAACAACAATTGAAATGGCATTACAGCATGATGGGTTAAAGAATGAATTATTAAGCTATATGGAGAAATTATTAAAAAAAGATATGGTTAATAATTAACTTTCATAAAAAACATCTCGGAAATTTATTGTACAATAAATTTCTGAGATGTTTTTTTATAACTGTTTCATTAATTTATCTGCCACTTTTTTAGAAAGTTGCTTTGTCACTTTAGGAACAAATGGTTTTATGGCACCGTTAAAAACAAAGGCTCCTTTACCAGTTGTTCGCAATTCTAACTGACTTGTTATTTTCGTAGTAGAAGGAGAGAGTGATTCAGCATGAAAAGAGCCGCTACCAATTAATTTTTTTGTTGGAGAAGCCATCGTAAAGCTAATTTTATGAGGCATTTTCCACTCAATAATTTCAACATTTAGACTAACGTCTCGTTTAATAAATCCTAAATCACCGTGCAAACGCCAAGTCGAATGTTTGTCATCAATAACTTTATGTTTAACATAGCCTGTTACTAGTGGAGCCCAATTGTTTATATCACTAATAAATTTCCAAATTTGATCTGGTGAAGTATTTAACTCTATAGTATGTATACCTTTTGCCATTTTTTGATCCCTTTCTAAAAATAAAGGTATTTGAATAATTAGGTTAAAATCTCATATTCATTTTATTATGATATAGTTATGTAAATTCTATTACAAGCGTTTTTGCTTTTATTTTAATAATTTTTTATTAAAATTCATATTTCTAAATATCACATTTAAGAGAATGTAAGGAAAATAGAGAAATCATGAGTAATATTAGGAAATTAATACGAAAAAGGTCGAAAATTAGGTTTTAATTTCTTATTTTTGTCATATATAATGAATCTTGAATACGACATTAAGGCTTAATATATTTGATATAATTTGCCTTTCCCTAGCTTGGGTATACACTCTTTTCAACCTCCGTGTCAGTGATAATACATATTGAAAAGAGTGTATACATTTTTTTATTTAGAAGAGAAATTTTGAAATCCTTTTTTATAATGACAAATGAGATTTAAAATGGGATAATGATAGTATAACTTCTGGTGGTATGACCAATCTTGTGTAAGGAGAGAAGTGTATGCTAGATATTCAACAAATTAAAGAAATAATTCCTCATCGCTATCCATTTCTACTAGTGGATAAAGTTTTAGAAGTAGAAGAAGGAAAGCGTGCTATTGGGATAAAGAATGTTACAGCTAATGAAGAATTTTTTAATGGGCATTTTCCAGATTATCCTGTAATGCCAGGTGTTTTAATTGTAGAGGCGTTAGCACAAGTTGGCGCTGTTGCTATGTTGAAGAAAGAAGAGAATCGTGGTCGCTTAGCATTCTTCGCAGGCATTGATAATTGCCGCTTTAAACGACAAGTCCGTCCAGGTGACCAACTTCGTTTAGAAGTTGAAATGACGCGTGTACGTGGAGCAATTGGAAAAGGAAAAGCAGTTGCTACTGTAGATGGTGAAATTGCTTGTGAGACAGAAATAACGTTCGCCCTTGGAGATAAAAAAGAATAGTAAACGTAAAATGTTTTTGATACAGATGGGTGGATACCGGGTTGAATTTTTAGCCTTGTGTCCACCTATTTTATTTGCAAGTAGTAATATATGATTTGTTTAACAAATAAGTTTAGTAGTAGGAAAACTTTAGAATATGAGTAAGAGTTTTTATTAAATAAGTTATGGAGAAATTGGAATAATAAGAAGGGAATTTATATAAATTTGCAGGTATTTATAGTTTGATGAAAGAATAAAGCAAAGGTAAGAATTTATAAATTAAATTGTTAAGCATATAAGGACAAGATTTAAAAAAATTACAAAAGTTCGCAGCGATTTCATAAGAAAATCACAACTTTTTAGTAAAAGGAATATAAAATGATTTTATCAAAATAGAGAAAAAGAGATGATGAATGTGAAGCTATACGAGGTTTTACATGATTATGAGAATGGAAAGTTTAAAGATGGCGATATGTTTTTATATCAAAATAATCCAAGGATGATTGCAATTTTTAAATCCGGTAATTTTGTTTGGAGCGATGACTATGTAGCTGTTAGTTGCAAAGATATTTCAAAAGATATTTGGTACATCAAAGAAAAGTAGTGAAAAGGGTACGATGTATAGGGTTAATTATCCGAATATTAAATCACTCGTGTTTGGTATGCATGAAACAAGGGATTTTATAATTATAGAAGAAATCCATATTAATGCGAGAGGATGGCCGAACTTTAAAAGAATTAGAAATAAAAAGATTGAATCTTATTATTTTATAAAGAAGTTACATTCATATGAATGTAGAAGCTAATAAAAAACTTCATCATTTAATTGATGGAGTTTTCCTTGTTTTGTTGGCAAATACTAATTGCTTTGTTTAATTTATCTTTTATTTTTAATCAAGAATAATGTAATATAGTGAGGAGTATAAAAATAGATATATTATTTTAAAATTTTAATAAAGAGGGTAAAGGTATGAAAAAGAAAATTTTATTTTGGGTACTCGGTATTCTCGGAGTACTAATCATAGGTGGAGGAATTTATGCTTATAATGTCTATTCTTCTGTATCTAATACATTAAAGGAAGTTCATCAACCTTTAAAACGTGATCAAAACAACAATAAAGTTGGAGAAAAAGTTAGTAAGAGTGAACCAGTGTCAATTTTATTACTAGGAGCAGATGAGCGCGGTGATGATAAAGGGCGTTCAGACTCTTTAATGGTGATTACATTAAATCCTAAAAATAACTCTATGAAAACAGTAAGTATTCCTCGTGATACTTATACAGAAATTGTTGGAAAAGGTAAAAGCGATAAAATCAATCATGCTTATGCATTCGGTGGAGTAGATATGTCTGTAGCGACAGTAGAAAACTTCTTGAATGTTCCTATTAATTATTATATTGAAGTGAACATGGAAGGCTTTAAAGATATCGTTGATGCTGTTGGTGGGGTAGATGTAAATAATGATTTAGAATTTACGCAGGATGGACATCATTTTGCGAAAGGAAATATTCATTTAACAGGTGACCAAGCTCTAGCATTCACACGTATGCGTAAACAAGATCCACGTGGTGACTTTGGTCGTCAGATGCGCCAGCGTCAAGTGATGCAAGGTGTTATCAAAAAAGGTGCAAGCTTCTCTTCTTTAACAGGTTATGGAGATGTATTAGCAGCAATTCAAAAGAATGTGAAAACTAACTTAACGCAAGATCAAATGTTTGATATGCAAAAGAATTATAAAGATTGCTTGAAAAATAGTGAGGATATCCAAATCCCAGGTGACGGTCACAAGGCTGCTGATGGCATTTGGTACTACTATGTTCCAGATGCAGCAAAACAAGATTTAACGAATAAATTAAGAGCGCATCTTGAAGTAACTAAGTAATAAATAATAAGTAATGACCCAACTTCTTTAGACAGAATTCGGTTTCCCAACTGCTAAAGGTCATGAAGTTTGGGCACAATATGTAACGGATTATTTTGTAGCTAAATAATAAAAGGGGAGAGGGTACTGTCGTTCAACATTTGTTCGACAATACCCTCTCTTTTTTTATAGGATTTTTGCTATACTAAAATGTACTTATAATACGGAATGGAAGGAGGAAAATAATGAAAATACTTGTAGTTGATGATGAATCGAGTATTCGTAATTTGATTCGGATGCAGCTTGAGATGGAAGGGTATGAAGTACTTACGGCGGCCGATGGAAGAGAAGCTTTAGAGAGATGGAATGAAGGGCCGGATGTTTTGATTTTGGATGTTATGCTTCCAGATACAGATGGCTATGAGTTGCTTCGTTTGTTCCGTGAGAAGGATCGAGATATTCCAGTACTCATGTTAACTGCGAAGAGTCAGATGAATGATAAATTGCTTGGGTTGCAGCTTGGTGCTGATGATTATGTGACGAAGCCATTTAATTATGCAGAGCTTATTCTTCGGGTTAAGAATATGACGCGGCGTGTGAAGAAGAAAGAGGTAACGGTAAGTCATGAAGTAATCGGAGCGGGAGAGATAACAATCTGTCCTAAGGAAAGAAAGGTGCATGTTAGTGGACAAGAAATTCAGTTGACGTACCGAGAGTTTAATTTATGTCAGTTGTTTGTTTCAAATCCGCAGCGTGTATTTATGCGAGATGAGTTACTTGAGAAGGTATGGGGGTTTGAGTATATCGGAAATACGAGAGCGGTTGATATTATGGTGCAAAGACTGCGGAAGAAGTTAGGGAATAGCGGGGAATATATTAAGACAATTTATGGCGTCGGCTATAAACTGGATTGTTAAGTGGTGATGGTATGTCTTTAAAACGAAATATGGTGTTTGGAATAGTTGGACTGTTAATCCCAATTTTTGTTCTTTTGTATGCAGTTGTTTATATTACGTTAGAAAAGAATATGTATCATAATGCTGCCAATTCTTTGGAGAAGTTAAGTGTAGAAGCACAAATTTATACGATGAATTATTTAGAGAAGGAAGCAGAGGTCGAGACGCTCGGTCCGAATTCACTTTTAATTGCTTCGTATTTAGCGAAGCGTATGGATGTCCGTGTACAGATGATTGGGAAGAATGGAGATGTTGTTGCGGATACGCAAAAGGGAGCACTTCTTCACCGGAATATTGATATTGAGAGTTCTTTGAAGGGGAAGAAATCGTATGTTTTTGAAGAGGGAGACCCAGCTCCAATTCTTTTATTTTCAAGCCCGGTATATTATGGAAACGATGTCATTGGAAGTGTTCGTTTTATAAATGAGTTAACGGGTGAGAAGGAAGTTTTAACAAATGTCGGTTGGACGTTCTTAATGACGTCTCTTTGTTTAGTAGCTGCGGGTATTTTCTTTGCGATTCGTTTGGCAAAGTCTCTCCATAAGCCGATTGATCAGTTAAGACAAATGGCGCACCGACTTGCGAATGGTGATTATAAAAGTAAGATTGAGCTAAATGAATATGTGGAAATTGCTCAGCTTTCAGCATCTTTTAATGCGATGGCTGATGGAATTGAACTGCATATTAAGCAATTGAAGGAGGAGAAAGAGAAGCAGAAAGATTTCTTAGACCGTATTACACATGAGCTGAAAACACCGCTAACGGCGATTATTGGCTATGTAGATTTAATTCCGAAGTTAAAGGCGAAGGAAGATGTACAGGATAGCCTGCGTTATGTAGCTGTAGAAAGTGAGCGTTTATTATCACTTGTAGAGGAATTGCTTAAATCTTCAAAGTACGGGACGAGTACTTTTGAAGTGTCACCTACAGTTGTGAATATAAAGGAATTAGCTGAAGAAGCAGTTTCAATTGTGAAACCTCGCCTGCAGAAGTTCGAGATTGAAGTGATAAATGAGTTAACAGATGTACACGTTGTTGCGGATTTTGATAAAACGAAGCAGATATTCTTAAACGTGCTCGATAATGCGATAAAATATAGCGATGCTACGCAAATTCGGATGAATGTAATTGTAAATGAACGTGAGGCAAAGGTGTTTGTTCATGATGATGGCATTGGTATAGATGAAGGTGTGCTTGCAGAGTGGAATGAATCACCAGAAGGGAAGGTACTTCCTTCTAGTTACGGAAATGGTTACGGTTTGTATATTTGTCAGGAGATTATGAATAAGCAGGGCGGAAGTATGCGGATTGAGAGTAGTGAAGCAGTTGGTACTACAATATTTATTACATTCTTGCTCCCGAGACGGATGGAAGACATAAAACACTTGAAAGCGGTTAAATGATACATTTATGAAACAATTATGCGGTATTTTCGAAACAACGTTTTTTTATCTTGGAGGTAGGCAGAAATGAAAAGGCTATCATTTCAAATTCTTATGTTTGTTCTTTGTATAATCTTTTCTCTTATGTTGTTTTATGTAATGGAGAAGCAAATATACAATCGAATCACAATAGTGAATGACAAACAAACTGTTTTACAAAGAGTGAATGAATCCCTGCCTACCGAAATGAAGGTTAGGCATGAAAAGTGGGGAGAAATTGTTATAACGGATGAAGTTCGTTTGCATACGATTGTTTCATTCTTTGACCGAATTCAAATAGAACCGAGAGAAGCTAAGAGTCAAGAACAAGTATTTACTGGAGAAGTAACGTACTTGAATGGACAGAAACGTACTTTTGCAGTAGGTGACTTGTTCCAGTACGGGGCTGATATGTACGGAAAGAATGGTACGGATCCAATGATCTCAGCATTTCAAACGTATTTGTTAAGCCTGTATTACACGCCAGAACGTATTCATGACTTTTTTGCGTTAGCACAGGATGTCATAGTACGTCAAGGTGATGTAGAACGTACGATGAATCTTACGCACATACTTGATTCGATTCGGTACGCAAAGCAAATTACAGATTACGGAGAAATACAGAAATTATTACAATCACAGAATGAACCGATTGCTTATATTACCGCTTATAAAACAGGGAAGCGTATAAAGAATGAGCGAGAAGACGTTCTTACTATTTCTGTATATCCATCGTATTTTGTTGTGCAATATCTCGGTGATAATAATGGGAATGTCATGTATATGAAAAGCTCCCTCGCAAATGTATTTGTAAAGGAGAATGTGTCATGAGAAAGATAGCCTTTTTCTTCTTTTTGCTAGTAATTGGAGGAGCGATGTCTAGTTGCTCTCGAGATACAACCTCTATTAAATATAATAAAAGTGGTCTCCCTCTTTTGGATGATCGTCATCTTGTTGCGTATGTGGCAGCTCGTGAGGAAGTTGGTGAAGCTTTGCTTTCGTCATTTTGTAAACCACGCGGCTGTACGTATGAGTTTATTCGTCTTTCGACAGAGGAGCTTCTTCGAAGGGTAGAAGAGGAAGCTGGAAATCCGAAAGCGGATATTATTATTGGCGGTACGGTAGATGCACATCAAATGATGAAACAAAAAAATCTATCTATTCCTGTTACGAGTCAGCACGCGAACCGTATTCCAAAAACTGTTACAGATAAAGACGGTTATTGGTACGGTTATGAAGTGGAGAAGCTAGCAATTGCGATCAATAAAGAGCGGTGGAATGAAGAAATAGCACCGCTCGGACTTCCTTATCCATCAAGGTGGCAAGATTTATTAAATCCAGTGTATAAGGGAAAGATTGTGATGCCAGATCCAAATGTGTCAGGAACAGCATATACGTTTTTTCAATCACTTATTGATACTGTAGGTGAAGAGGAAGCGAAGGAATATGTTAAGAAACTCGCAGGACAAGTTGGTGAAGTAACGGTGAATGGTTACATACCAGTAGAGCTTGTTGCGAGCGGTGAGTATATGATAGGCATCAATTTCATGGGAGATCAGAGAATGCTTCAAAAACAAGGCTTTCCAGTTGTAAGTATCGTACCTGAGCAAACAGGGTTATCTGTTAATGCGATTTCGAAACTAAAGCGTGCACCGAATGGTATTATTGCGGATTTATTTATTGATTATTGTTTATCGGAAGAAGCGGGTCACATTTTAGAAAAAGTTTCGTTTGGCGTACCAACAATGTTTGCGAAGAATGAGAAAGAAATAGAAGGACAGCCGGTTAGAAGAACGAACCAAAATATATCAAATAGCGGAATAATCGAGATATGGAATAGACAACGTCTCTCTCAGAAGTGAGAAAAGGAGACGAAAGAATATGTTTAAATGGCTCAAGCCAGCACCTGCAATTGAAAGATTGCCAGCGGATATGATCGATCGTGTATATCGATTACTACGTATTCGTGTGTTAATCGGGATTTCAGTTGGATATGCTGCTTATTATTTAGTTCGTAGTAACTTTACGTTATCAAGTACGTATTTAGTACAAGAATATGGCTTTAGTACGGCTGAAATTGGTCTACTAGGTTCAGTAATGGCAATTGTTTATGGATTTAGTAAGTTCTTTATGGGGAATTTATCAGATAAAGCTTTCGCCCAGCGCTTTATCGCAGTCGGTTTATTCTTATCAGGGCTTGTAAATATTTGTTTCGGTTTTGCATCGTCATTTGGAATGATTGTTACATTACTTGTTCTAAATGGTATTGTACAAGGTATGGGAGCACCCCCTTGTAGTATCGTTATGACGAAATGGTTCTCGAAGAAAGAACGTGGTACGAAAACAGGTCTTTGGAATATTTCACATAACGTTGGCGGAATGCTTGTACCACCACTTGTCGGAATTGGTGTAGGTATTTTCGGTGAAAACCACTGGCAAGGCGGCGTGTTTATTTTCCCAGCGATTATCGCAATGGTAATTGCAGTTCTTGTTTGGATTAATGCGAAGGATACGCCAGAATCAGAAGGTCTTCCTCCAATTGATGAGTATCGTAATGACTATGAAAATCTTGAAAAAGCAGATAATGCTAACAAGATGTCACCAAAAGAAATTTTAATGAAGTATGTAGTGAAAAATAAATTTGTATGGTTCTTATGTATTGCGAATGCATTTGTTTATTTAATTCGTTTCGGTGTTATTAACTGGGTTCCACTTTATTTAACGACAGTTAAAGGGTTCTCAAAAAATGAAGCACACGCGGCGTACGCAATCTTTGAAGGTATGGCAATTCCAAGTTCATTAATCGTTGGTTTTTTAAGTGATAAACTATTTAAAGGAAAACGTATGCCATTATGTATCATTAGTATGGTCGGAGTTGTTATTGGTACGTTTGTATATTGGCAAGCAACTAGCGTACTTGTTGTAAGTATTGCTGTTTCTATTATCGGTTGTTTAATTTATGTACCACAGTTCTTAATCGGTTTAAGTGCGATGGAATTAGTACCGAAATTTGCAGTAGGTACAACGGTTGGTATGTGTGGTCTGTTCGGTTATGTAGGCGGAAGTCTTGTAGCAAACGCAGCAATCGGTGTTATTGTTGATCGTTCTGGCTGGGATGGTTGTTTCATTTTACTATTAACAGGTGCAATTTTATCGACAGTCTTCTTGTTCATCGTTCAACGTGGACATGAGAGCAAAGCTCCTAAAGCAGCTTAATATTTTGTTCGAAAAGCTATCCAATTATTATTTTGGATAGCTTTTTTTATATGAATATAATCTTTCCTTAAATCTATCTTAAAAGATAATATGTCATATTTCTAATCATTGGAATTTTTGTTACAATATAAATGGATGTGTAAAACTTTGTAAAAAGAATGTAATAATATGTAATTTGTTTTCAGAAAGTTTTATACAATTTTTATATTAAACTATTAAGTTATAAAAGGAGAGAGAATATGGTACCAAATACGGTTCGTACTCCAAACAAGAAGAAGAAGTGGATTATTATTGGGGTTATTGCACTAATTGTTATTGTAGCAGCAGTTAATATTTTTGTAATGCAAGGTAAGAAGAAAGGCGCAGCAACAACGGCTGATGCTGTAAGCTTTGAGAAGGTAACGGAGCGAAAGCTTAATAATACGAAGCTGATTTCTGGTCAGGTGAAGCCTGGGAATATTGAAAGTTTCTATGCGGATCCAACTAAAGGAAAAGTGAAAGATATTGAAGTAAAAGAAGGACAAGAGGTAGAGAAAGGCGCGAAGTTATTCTCTTATGATAATGAAGAGATTAATTTGCAAATGAAGCAAGCTGAGCTTGATCAGAAGATGGCTGATATGCGTTATGATCAAGGGAAGAAGAAGATTGATTCGCTGAAGAAAGAAATTAAGAAAGCGAAAGATAGCGGAGCTGGGAAAGAAGTAACAGATCCGATGGAAGAGCAAGTAAGTGAGCTGGAGATAGCGCAAAAGACAACTGATCTTGAGAAAGAAAAAGGGAAGTTACAAAAAGAAGAGTTAAGTAAAAAGCAGAAAGAACTTACGATTTATAGTAATTTTGCTGGTGTCGTTCAAAAGTTAGATAAGGATGCGGCGCAAAGTTCATCTCAAGCGTTAGGTGGTCAAGGGAAAGCATTTTTACAAGTAGCTTCTAAAGATCCGTTCCAAATTCAAGGGACGTTAACTGAGCTTCAAAAGTCACAAATTCAAAAGGATCAAACATTTACTGTAACTGCGAAAGCAAATAATAAGAAAAAGTGGACAGGTAAGATTACAGAGGTAAGTGAATTCCCAACGAGTGCAGAGATGGCGCAAGCTGGTGGTATGGGTGAAGCGACTCAAAATATGTCCCAATATACATATAAGGCAAGCCTTGATAGTCAAGATGGTTTATCTCCAGGTTATCACGTTTCTCTGCAAGTAAATTTAGAGAATAAGAAGATGATTGCTGTTCCGACTAAGAGTATTGTAGAAAAAGACGATGATGCATTTGTTTATGTTGAGGATAAAGGAAAGCTTCGTAAACAAAATGTGAAAAAAGGTTCTACTGATGGAGACTGGACAGAGGTTGTAGAAGGCGTAACAGTGGGGCAAAAGGTGGTTAAAAATCCTTCCGACGATGTGTATGACGGAATGGAAGTGAAAGAGAAATGATTACGTTAAATCATATTGCTAAAACGTATTATCAAGGAAAATTGGCAGTGCCGATTTTGCACGGTATTAGTTTAACGATTCAGGGCGGTGAATTCGTTTCGATTATGGGACCGTCTGGTTCTGGTAAATCAACGCTTATGAATATTATCGGTTGTTTAGATCGTCCAACAGAAGGCGAATATATGCTGAATGATGTGAATATCTTAACAGCAGATGAGTCAAAGCTTGCATTAATTCGTAATGAATATATTGGTTTTGTGTTTCAGCACTTTAATTTGCTGCCGCGCCTTTCAGCAGTGGAAAATGTTGAGCTTCCGCTCGTATATGGCGGCGTGAAGAAGGCAGAGCGTCGTAAGCGTGCTTTAGAGGCGTTAGGTAAAGTTGGATTAGCGGATCGCGTGCATCATTTACCGAATGAGTTATCAGGTGGACAGAAGCAGCGTGTAGCAATTGCAAGAGCTATTGCCAATAATCCAACGTTCATTATGGCCGATGAGCCGACTGGTGCGCTTGATACGAAGTCTGGTGAGCAAGTTATGGATATTTTCACGAAGCTTAATGCAGAAGGTACAACGATTGTTATGGTTACACATGAAGAGGAAGTAGCAGCGTATTCTTCCCGCCGTATTGTATTGCGAGATGGGAAAATTACAGAAGATAGAAGGTGTGCGGTATGAGTTTACTAGATAGTATAAAAATTGCCCTATCTTCTATTTTAGCTCATAAACTGCGTTCAGCTCTTACGATGCTCGGTATTATTATCGGGGTAGGTTCTATTATTACTGTCGTTGCAATTGGGCAAGGCGGGGAAGCGATGCTGAAGTCGAAATTCGCAGGTTCTGGTGGTAATAACCTGATGCCAATTCAATTTAAAGCAGATATTAATGATGAGTTTAATATGGGTGGGCATGAAATACCGAAATTAACAGAAGAAGATATTATGGAAGTAAAACAAGTAAAGGATGTATCCCACGTTATTACAACAAATCAAGGGATGGAGATACTTGATGTAAATGATAAAAAAGCAAATCTGAATGTTATTGGTCTTGATAATGAATATTTTGCAGTTAATAAAGTAAAGGTCGTAAAGGGACGTACTTTAAGTGAATCAGATATTACTCATGCAAATAACGTTATGATGATTAGTACAAAAACAGAAGAAACGTTATTTAAGGACGTAAACCCAGTTGGACAAATTATTGAGATGAAGGGGCAGCCAATGCAAATTGTTGGTGTGTATACATCTGATAATGAGTTTATGGGATTTGAAATGGAAGAAGGATTAATCCCCCTTACGTTATGGCCTATTTTATTCGGAACAGATGATATTCAAAATATCGCAATTCAAGCTAAAAATGTAGATGATTTAGAAAAGGCTGGGAAACAAGCTGTTGATGTATTAAATAGTCGTAAGCCAAGTGAAATTCCAGGTAAATATGAACTGGTGAACTTAAAAGAATTCCAAGAAAATGTTTCTAAAGTAACTAACATCATGACGATGATTATCGGTGGTATCGCGGGTATTTCATTAGTCGTTGGTGGTATTGGTGTTATGAATATTATGCTCGTATCTGTAACAGAACGTACGCGCGAAATTGGAATACGTAAAGCACTTGGAGCAACGCGTAGTAAAATTTTATTACAGTTTTTAATTGAAGCAGTTATGTTAACACTTCTAGGTGGTTTAATTGGAATTGGTCTTGGATATGGCGGGGCCTATATCGTTTCCACATTTGCGAAATGGCCACCACTCGTTTCATGGGAAGTTGTCGTCGGAGGCGTACTGTTCTCTATGACACTTGGTATTATTTTCGGATTAATTCCAGCGAATAAAGCTGCGAAATTAGATCCAATTGAAGCATTACGTTATGAGTAAGTTAGTAGTGTAGTAGAGAGGAGGCTCTCTACTACATATTACCGTTCTAGTGGGCGGTTCGTAGCCTACATGTGAGGAAGTGAACCGCCCGTTAGAACGGGTTATATACATAGAAGGAGGCGTTATAATGGAAGCGAATTTGAATACACAAAAAGTTGGCGGAGAAAAGCCATCATTGTTTGGAATGATTACTTCTCCTGGTTTACAGTTTGAGAGAATGAAGACGACTGAGAAAGTTTGGGGCATGTTCTTCATAGTAGCGCTATTACAAGGGCTTGTAGGTGGCTTAAATTCGTATATTACGTATACATCACCTGAGATGATTGAAATGCAAAAGAAATTAGGAGGCGAATTTGCAAAGCAGGGTTCGCTTGTATCAGATGTAATTTCTGGTACGATATGGGGAACAGTAGGCGTTATGATTGCAACACTTGTTATTGCAGCTATTTATAAGGTGTTTATGATGTTCTATGGGAATGATACTTCTTATAAAAAAATAGTAATGATTATTGTATACGCGGATATTATTGTTATTATTGGTGGACTTATTAATGGTGTTATAGCTTTAATTTTAGGTGCTGGACCAACTGCGTATACAAGTTTAGGACCACTATTCGATCAGGGTTCACTTGCATATGGAATTGGTAATACAGTTGAATTGTTCTATTTATGGAATTTAGTTTTAATTTGGTTAGGATTACAAGTTACAGCGGGATTAAGTAAAGTGAAAGCAGCTATCCCAATTATTGTTTTATTCATTATTAAAGCGGGATTCCTAGCTGCGATTGTTGTATTGATTGCAAAGTTCTTACCTGGTTTGCCTGTATAATATGATTTTTAAAGGGTGACTCTTCAAGGGAGTCACTCTTTTTTATTTTTACTCCTACTTCAAATACCACCAGCAGAATTTCAAATACGGTTTAGTGTAATTTCAAATTTCGGCGGACGTATTTGAAATTACTCACAGTGAAATCACTTCTTTATTTTTATATTGTGGAGGTACCGGCGGAATAACAAAGAGGTATACCTTTTAGAAGTGGGTACTGTGTGAAACCAGCAACTTTTAAAGAGGCAGTTGTTTTGTATGAAGGTATGATTGTGAATCAAATAAAGAAGTTAGGTATTTATCAAGATCATGAAGAGTATTATCAATGTGGTTTAATTGGTCTTTGGTATGCATATGAAAGGTATGATGCGGAGAAAGGAAGCTTTCCTGCATATGCAGTTATAACAGTGCGTGGTTATATATTAGAAAGATTGAAGAAAGAGTTTGCAGTGCAAAAAAAGTGCGTATATGTAGGAGAGTATGAGGATATCTTTCATTTTGAAGATATTGAAATGAAAGCGAAAGATTTTATGAGTGTGTTAGATGAGAAGGAGAAGTACATTATTTTTGAACGCTTTTTTGTAGGGAAGACGATGGGGGAGATCGCTAGTGAGATGGAAATGACTTATTATCAAGTGAGATGGGTGTATCGGCAAGCACTTGATAAAATGCGAAATAGCTTAAGAGGATAAATAGTATTATAAGAATGGAAGGCAAAGTATATTGCTTTCCATTCTATTTATTTTTGTTAAGGTAGTAAATGTAATAAGAGGTTTTTGAATTGTAGTGAATCTTGCATGTTCATACGTGCTAATACGTATCCAGCTTTTAATAATTGTTGTTTTAGCTTATGAGGACTGATATGTATGGTTGTAGTAGTGCCATTTGAAAAATGAATGGTAGCTTTTTTGCCCTGTTTGAAAAACTCTATGTCCTCTATATGATTATAAAACAGCCATATACAGTTTGGAGAAGAAGGAGATTCTGTCGGGAAAGTACAAATATATTCTCGATGATTAATTGGAATTGGGACATTTTGTTTGAAATGAAAGTTTGTCTGAACTGCTTTACGCCTGCCTTGATAAGTAGAGTGAACATTGGTTAGACAAGATTGTTTGATGAGCTGGAGAGCAGTTTGACAGGAGTAAAGATGATTCCCACTACTTTCTATTATTTTTGTTTGGTAATAAGGGTGCTTGTAAGGCTCTAACATCATTGTTGCATTGGAAATAAAGATATCATTTTCATTGTTCATAACTTCGAGTCCTCCCCTTTAAAATAATATTATCGATATTATTATATACGAATTAAGTAAAATAATTGTTAATATTCCGTTTCATATTGTAAATTTTGATTATTCGTTTACAATCAATAGATGTTAGTCTTTCTAATTTGCATCGCTTGTACATATATATGAAAATAGAAAAGAGTAGGCGGTGATATAGTATGAAGAAAAGGTATATTATTATGGCTCTAGTTGTTGTTCTTCTAGTATATTTAGCAAATAGTAATCCGAGTAAAGGTGAATATACGGACTGGGCAGCGAAGCAGTTTATGAAACGTAATGATGTAAGTAAGAAGCTAGACGAAGTTCAAAAAGAGAATGAAGAGGGTCTCCTTGGCGATTTAGCATCGGCTGGTAAGAAGTTGGCGAAAAAATATGTTGAGCCACAAGTTGGACTATTAATCGATCATTATACGAAGCGAGATGATTATATATTCTTCTCAACATATAAGACTGAGTTCGATATAGGTGGAGAACACTATAAATATGTATGTGTCGGCTTTTCTAAAATCTTTATTCCGATTGAAATGCCGAAGAAAAAAGACGAATCTGCAAAATGATGCAGATTCGTCTTTTTGTTTATAGGGTAATGGAAACTTCAGATACATTCCTTTCTACGAGACGTGCTCCTTTTTTTCGGGTATTATCATTGATTGATGAAAATACAGATGAGGCAAGGATCGTATCCATTACTTGATTTACGACTTGTGCATCAACGGGTGTGATTGGTTTCTCGATAGAAAAGACAACTGTTTTTCCATCTTCTTTCGCGAAAATTAATTCTAGTACTTGCATACGTTGTTTCCTCCTTTTTATTTATCGTATAATCAGCGGGGGATGCCCCACTGATTACAGTTCTACCTTATAGGTTAGAAAGATCTGATGTGCTAACAAGTTGTATAGCGTGAAGTGGTGATGCTTGTAAGGAAGCAAGAGCACGTGCTACGTTTTGTACTTGTTCTAAGTTTGCGTTTGTTTTAACGCGCTTAAATTGTTTGTTCTTGAAAACTGTTTTTCCGTTCTTATCTAATCCATTGTTTAGGACAAGACGTAAAGTTAAGTCCATTACGATTGTTTCGACTGCCATGTTTATCACCCCCTTTCACTATATAAATAGGGTTCAAATGTCATGTTTTGGCGTGAAATTTATTCTTTTTTTTGGTACTCTTAAAAGACTAAGAGAGGGGTTTCGGAAGAATGAATCGTAAATGGTTATTTTGGATTCCTGTTTTACTATGGATGGGGTTGATTTTCTATTCCTCAGCACAACCGTATAAAAAGCAGGATATGCGCTCAGATATTGAACAATATGTAAATGTGGAGTTTGTAAAAGAGCATTTCTCGTGGGTATCTATCGATTATGGCGGTGGTACACCTGTTAGCATTGCAAATAAAGGTGTAGGCGGATTTATTGAGTTTTTCCTTCGTAAAGGTGCTCATTTTATGGTGTTCTTTATGCTCGGGTCATTGATATATTATGCTTTTCATCGATCGGGTTATTCGAGAAAAAGGTGTTTCCTATACGCTCTTCTTTTCGTTGCGGGATATGCAACATTTGATGAAATTCATCAATGGTTTACGGGAGATCGTACACCGATGTGGCAAGATTCATTACTGGATACGTGCGGCGGATTAACAGGGATTATAATAAGTAATTGGTTTTGGAATAGAAAAAGGAGCTAATCTTTTGAGATTAGCTCCTTTTGTTTATCCCGCTTTAATGGGCAGTAAGACCCCCACCTCAAAATTCAGCGAGAGCAAAGAAGTTAGGTGGGGGGCGGGCTGCCCATAAAAGTCCGATTGGTGAGGGCTGATAATCAGTGTGGGATGAAGAAAACCCTCACTGATTAAAGTTTCACTTTATACACCAAGTAATTCTTTTAGCTCGTCTGTAGATAGTTCGGTCATCCAACTATCGCTTGTAATGACGGCGTTGTTTAGTGATTGTTTTCTTTCTAACATTTCATCAATTTTTTCTTCGAGTGTCCCCGTTGTAATAAGTTTATGAACATGAACGAAGCGTTTTTGACCAATACGATATGCGCGGTCTGTTGCTTGGTTTTCTACAGCTGGATTCCACCAACGGTCGTAGTGAATGACATGGTTGGCAGCGGTTAAGTTTAAGCCAGTTCCACCTGCTTTTAACGATAAGATGAAAATGTCATACGTTCCGTTTTGGAACTGCTCGATCATTTTGTCACGTTCTTTCTTCGGTACACTACCATTTAAGAAAAGGACGCGCTGACCGAAATGTTCTTCTAATACACTTTTTAGCATGTTCCCCATACCGATGTATTGCGTGAAGATTAAACAACTTTCATTTTGATCTTTTATATTTTCAATGAGTTCCATTAACGTGCTCGTTTTCATGGAACGTTCGATGACATCTTTTGGTTCTGTTTCTTTTAAATAAAGAGCAGGGTGATTACAAATTTGTTTAAGTTTGTTCAGCATGAGTAATATAAATCCGCGTCTTTCAATCCCGCTTAATCCTTCTACATTTTGCAACGTATCTTGAACAAGTTGTTCATATAAGGAAGCCTGTTCTCCAGTAAGTGGACAGTAAGCTTTTTGTTCTTGTTTATCTGGTAAGTTTAATGCGACTGTTTGATCTTTTTTCGTACGACGCAGTAAAAACGGCGAGATAAATCGTTGAACTTGTTGGATTTTTCCTTCGTCACGGTCCTTTTCAATTGGTGAGACGAAGCGGCGCTGGAATTGTCCTAAGCTGCCAAGATATCCATGATTAATGAAATCGAAAATAGACCAAAGCTCGGCAAGGCGGTTTTCCATCGGTGTACCGGTTAAAGCAATTTTGTGATTTGCTTGCAAGTTTCGTACTGCTTTTGATTGTTTCGTATGTGGGTTTTTAATATTTTGTGCTTCATCCAAAATAACAGCATCCCAGCATAACGTACTAAGTTCTTCCTCATCAAGCTGAGCTAATGCATAAGATGTTAATACAACATCTGCTGATTGAAGGAAATCTTTAAATGATTCGCCTTTCGCCCTATTACTTCCATAATGTAACTGAACACGTAAATTTGGTGCGAAACGTTCAAATTCTTTTTGCCAATTTCCAAGAACAGATGTTGGTGCCACGATTAAGGCAGGTCCTGTTTGGAGATTGTTCTCTTTTATATATAGTAAGTAAGTGATCGTTTGAATGCTTTTCCCAAGTCCCATGTCGTCAGCTAACAGTGCGCCGAATCCAAGTTTTCTTAAATATAATAACCACTCAATGCCATGTTGTTGATACGGGCGGAGTGTAGCATGTAGTGAAGAAGGGACATCTACTTTTGGAATATCTCCAATGTGCAATAGTTTTTGGAATAGCTCTTCATAATATCCATCTAGTTCAATTTCAATATCGGTAAATGGACTATCTTCTTCTACAATTTCTGTTTCAGCCGTGTTGGATAAATGTTGCTGAAGGACATCTTTCATTTCGAGTCCATATTTATCGGCACGGTTCATGAGCTTTCGTACTTCTTCAATAAAGGCTGGGTCCAGTCTCATCCATTGACCATTTATATTGAATAATCGTTTGTTTTGTTCAACGAGTTCGAAAAATTCGCTTTCTGATAAATCAATGCCGTTCGTTGAAATGCGCCAGTCAAAATTAACGAGCGTATTCATACCGAAGAAAGATTGCGTTTGCGTCGCATTTTGCTTCAGTTGCACACGTAATTTTGGTTTTGTCGCTTTTAAATTTTGCCACCATGATGGTAGTAAAATCGTAATACCTGCAGCGAGTAATTCGTTACTTGCTTCTGTTAAGAAGTTCCACGCTTCTGTTTCAAAGAGCTCGCTTCGGAATGTATCTCCTTCTTTTAACCATGGCACGAGCCTACTGAAACCTTCTTGTGTTTCCAGAATACGTTCTTCATAATCGTGCCAGCGTTTTGGTAAGGAATCGATGTTTTCATATACATATATGCGATGAGCACCACGCTTTGGTGTAACAATTGTTTCAAGCTTCCACATTTCAAATTCTTCTTGCGGCTCTTGTAGCCGTAGTCCGATTGTAAAGGGAAGGTCATCTTCAATGTAACCAATTTTTCGAAGCCAATCTTCTTCATGTAGTGCTGCATCCAATTGTCTTTTCGTAAAGTCGTAATGTTCATAAAGTCTCTTTGCATCTTCCCATCCGTCATTTGAACGGTTATCTTGTAATATGCTTTCATTTACTGCAGCCGAGAAAAGAGATGCCAATGTGTCATCTTCGATTGGAGTATTTTGAACTTTCCAAGATGGTTGTTTAGGCCAACGCTCCATATCAGGAACGAAGCTACCGCTGATGAAGGCATCCCATAATTCGTTTGCATCTTCCGTAAGTGCTGTAATAGGGCCGTTCATTTGAACATGGGAAAAGGAGTTCATCGGTTTATTAGCGATGTATTCAAATGCTTGTGCGTTTGTCAGCATAACACCTTGTTTTCCTTCAAAGGTTGCTTCTTTTAGAAACGTGCCGTAGAAGGAAGTGGAGTGCCATGTAAATGCATTTCGTTTCCAACTGGTTACGGATAATGGAGTACCGCTATCATCTTCTCCCCAAAGGAACCAACCTTGACTAACATGCTGGAGCCTAATTGTTACTTCAGTTTGATTGATCATCGATTAATTTTCCTTTCCGTAATTCCTCTTGTAGTGCACGCAAACGTGAATGTAAGTTTGCGATGTGAATAATGAAGGCATCAAATTCATCGGTACGCTTTAATCGTTTATACAATGTACGTAATTTCTTTAAGTAACGAACTGCACGTCTATATGATTTGCGATTTCGCTCTTCAATGGCCTCTACGGCAGCAAGGTGATAAAGAGGAAGTGCCGCTTCTGGTGCTTCCTTTTCAATATCTTTCAGTGGCTCTTTCAAAAGTTCAATTGCTTCAAATCCATGTAAGAGCTGAAGTTCTGCCCATGTTCGATACTGCTTTTTCGCGAGTACGTATTGTTCATAGTTTGCGAAACTATATGGTAATAGCTCTTGCAAAATCATTTCGAATCCAGCTTGTTCATTTGTATGAGTTGCATACGTTTCATACATGATGACGAATAAGCGAACGATATCTTTTATGAAAATTGTATTTTCGTGCTCATGTATCGTTTTCTTCACTTGTTTATACGTAAAGGAAAGCCAGTTTTTCGCACGATCCCATTTCATTGCATTTAACAACTCTTCTAACCAATAGAAGTACAGACTTACAACAGAAGCAGGTTGTTTCTTTAGTAAGTCCATCGCTAATAGGTCTTCATCATTTAAAAACAGTAGATGAGAAGATGCTAACGCTTTGGAAAGTGGATTGATTTTCGTATCGATTCGTTTTTCTTCTTCATGTAGTTGCTCTTTATTGTGTAACAGTTCACTCCATATGTGGCGATAAATAAAGAACCTCTCTTGCGTATAGGCATCGGTGGAGAAGAATACTTCGTGAACGAGACGAGCTGTTTCTTGCAAAATTGCTTCGGACTCTGAAGGAATCGCTTCTGATTGTAAGTCCCGAACGATGGATTCTACCTTATCTACAAATAGGCGAACGACGTTAACAGGCTGATGATAAGAATACGTTTTATTTGCTTCGAAGTCCTGAATTTCTTCTAATAATTTTTGAAAGCAATAAAGCGCTGCATGTAACCTGAACAATTCATGTATCACAACGATACGCGGAGCCTTCCGCTCAAGTTTCGTATAGAAGTCCGTAAAAATACTCATAAGAAAATACATTTGTTTATAAGTAAGCCGAGCTTGTTCTTTTTTAAATGATTCATATTCATTATCAAAATAGGATTGCCAACTTTTATAATCCGTGTCTTCAAAAGCTGATGATTGCAATACTTGTCTTGCAGTTCGAATAGGAGGAAGAGAAGGTTTCGTATTATTTTTAAATAAATTTAATACATCTCCTACTTGCCCGAAACTAGACGCTGCAGATAGTAAAACAGCGAGCATATGCTCACATTGCGTTGGTGCGAAGCAATCGCAATAGCTTTCAGCCACGTTACGAATCGGGATATGGACACTATATACGCTGCCTTCAGCATCTACAGTTCCTGATAGCGTATAACCATCAAAGTCAACGTTGTAGACAACACCACTACGATATAGGTGCCGAGCTGTAGCGACATGTTCCTGATCAGCTGTTTGCTGTGGATCTAGTCCTTGAACGAACTCATTCGCAATCATCATAATTTCATCTTTCGTAATTGAGTGTTGCAGCATAATATTCCTCCGTACACATATTTCTTTCCTCTACCATTATAAACAAAAAATGCTCAAAACAGAAAAAATGAAATTTTGATTACAAAATTTGGATTACATAACTTGAAAATCATGGTAATATATAAAAAGTTAATTTCGTATATTACTATATTCTTTATAGGAGGGAAAAAATTGTCAGATTTACAAGCGAAGTTTGGTAACGGTATGAACAAATTGCAAGAGGGGATTGAGCAAGGAAAGATGAAGTTGCAAGTAGCTCAGGAGGTTGCGCAATTAAAGAAAATTACGCAAGAGAAATTACAAGCGAAAACTGAAATTTTGCTTGAACTGGGCCAAACGGCATATATGCAACTCCGCAATGATGAAGTTCGAATAGATGTGTTGAAAAATATGATAGAACCAGTACAAGAGCTGGATGTTGCTATTTATAACACGCGTAAGCAAATTGCTAATTTACAGAAACAAGGACAGAAAGGGCAGTGTAGCTGTGGAGGCCCATTATCATTAAATGATAAATTTTGTGGACAGTGCGGGAAAGAAAACGAGTTACTCCTTCAATCAAAAAATGTTGAAAATGAATCATGTACTTCATGTGGTGAACAAATTGCAACAGAGGCTACATTCTGTCCAGTTTGTGGTATGAAGCAAAGTAAGGAGTGAGGAACATGTATTGTAAAACTTGTGGTTTAGAACAATCGGATGTAGCGAATTATTGTACACACGATGGATCTAGTACAGGTAGTGTAGAGAGTGAAGTTACGTTAGCGCCGAAAGACTCAAAGTATTGCCGAACTTGTGGAGTGGAAAGTAAAGGGATTGCTACGTATTGTGAGAAATGCGGGGATTCTTTATTAGGTATTATGAAAAAAGAAATGAAAACAAGATTACAAGACGAAGGTTTACAATTACATGTAAGTTCATCTGGAAGCACTTTGAAAAAAGGTTTACTTGGTGGTGGGCTTGCAATCATATGTATGTTTATAGCCGGTTGGATTGGTAGCTTAGTTGTCGATGCAGCGATTAATGACCTAGTGAGAACGATGCTTACAAATATGAATGGTGTGCTGAATATGGCTACTATTAATCAATCTTTCATTGGCATAGCACCATTAATCTTAATGTATCATTTAATAGGCCTTGAAGTTAATGGGAGCGGGGAATATGCGATGTCATTTATCCTTCATTTCCCATTGTTCATCTTGTTAACTATTCCAGCACTTATATTAGGTGGAATTGGATTCTTTGTAGAAAGAAGCAATCCTTCTACTGTTTGGCGTGAGAAGTTACTAACATCAAGTGTTATTGGTATTGTATATGGAATTTTCTTGTGTATCGTAAGCTTTATTGCAAGTTCTTCTACGACAATTTCTCAATTTTATAAAACGATGACAATCAACATTGGTTATTCTCATATTGTTAGTTTATTGTACGGCATTCTATTTGCTGTATTATTTACGTTTGTTGGTATGTGTATTCAAGCAGGGCCATACCGTCTATTATCTTCTATGAGTCGAAGCGTTCCATATGCAGCATCTATTTATTATAGTGTAGTAACTGTATTAAAAGGATTGCTTATTACATTTGGTATTATACTTATTACAATTTTATTTAGCAGTTCAAAGTCAGTGGGACCAATTGATTTTCCGGAGAAAACATATAAAACATTAATTTCATTAGAAGCAACACCATATATGTGGAATATGGCTCACTTTGCCCCAACGGAAATTGAATGGGGAGGTATGGATAAAGAAATGAGAAGATATTCAGTGGAAAAAGGTCCATTGCATTTATCTTATACATCAGGAATATCAATAAATGGTACGTCATTAAAAGATCTGGAAATCGCTAACGGAGCTAATTTAAAACGAGTAAAAGAAATTGAGGATTTCAATTCCTATATGCACTGGTGGGGATTACTAATTTTATTACCATGTATTTTACTATTTAGAGCTGGAATGAAATTGGCTCAATATCCGATGAAAAATATGTACGTAACTATCGCGGTATTTAGTGCAGTGTATACTGTGATGATGCTTTGTGTAAATGGGTTGGCAAAAATTCATATTGAAGCTTCAGGAAGTAGAGAAGTTATGAAGGAGTTTGTTGATATTTCCGGACCATTATTCTCTATTCAAAGTAGCACAGTGTATTTAATAGTAGGTAGTTTTCTTCTTTCTTACGCATTAACGTTTGCTGGTATGAAGTTAGTAAAAAAATAAGGAGGAGAGCCATTTGAAGTTTTGCAGGAAATGTAATAAACAAGTTGCGGATCATTTGAACTTTTGTCCGGAGTGTGGAAGTAAGATAGAGGTAGTTGCTGATCAAACAGCTTCTTCTCATTCAGACATACAACGAGAAATAAAGCCAGTGAAAAGTAAGAGAAATATAGTGTTACTTATAGGATTTGTTATTATCTTTGCTATATTGTTTGGTGCCTATAAATTTGGTGCAAGCAAGTTTTCAAAAGAAAAACAGGTCAATGTTATGATTGAAGCATTCCAAAAGAAAGATGTGAATGCAATTGATGAGTTTGTAAAAGTAGATGATCCAAGCTTGAAAATTAAAGCTGAAGATATTAAGGGGTACATCCGTTATTTAAAAGAAAATCCTTCTTATAATAAAGAACTGCTATCTTATTTACAAAGAGAGACAGTTGATCAAAAACTAGCAAGTGATAAAGCAGCATTTAAAGATGGTCAAATTATAGAAGACGGAAAAGAATGGTTTTTATATCCGAAGTATAAACTTAATATGAAATCTTATTATATGAATGTAAGCACAACTGCGAAAAGTGCTGAAATATATGTGAATGATAAAAAAGAGACAGAGTTATCAAATGATAAAACTTCAAAAGAAGTTGGTCCATATTTCCCTGGTTCTTACGTTGTAAAGGCAAAAGCGAAGACGGAACTAACTGAGTTAGAAACAGAAAAAGAAGTGGACTTAGCAGATGAAAAAGAGTCGAAGGTGGATGTTAAATTATCATTAGAAGGAAACTATGTAACCATTTCTTCTGATGAAAATGATGCAACTGTATTTGTCAACGGTAAGAAGCGCGGGAAGTTGAGCCGTGGAAGTTATAAACTTGGTCCTGTACCGGCAGATGAAACAGTAGAGGTACATTTAGAGAAAAACGCTGAATATGGTGTCATTAAATCTGAAAGCATCAAAGTGGGAGACCAAAGTACATACTACTTAAAATTCCCGAAAGAAGCTTCTAGTTCGGGAGTTGGTGATTTTGTACGAAATCATATTTATGATAATGTACGTGCAATCGCATTAAATGATTTTAGTCTAATTGAAAATAATTATGATAAGAGCGGGAAATCATACAAGGAAGACCGTGATTATATACAATATTTACACAAAAAAGGAATTACTGAAGACTTATTAACAATAGAAATTCGTAACGTAGAGCGTCAAAGTGCTACGAAATATAAAGTAACGACATATGAAGAGTATCATATTCGTTACGGTGATGGATCTGTGAAGTTCAAAAGTTTTAATAATGACCATATCGTTACTGTTAATGGAAATGGAAAGATATTGTACCATTCTCTTGGAGCGAATAATACGCTTAAGTCAGAGGAAGTATCTGGTCCGACTCGCTAATAAAGGAGAGAGGTTGTTCAATATTGTTGAACAACCTCTTTTTTTGTAGTGTATATCTCGTGTTTAAGAAGGAAAAACAAAAAGGATATCACTTAGCCAAAAAATATGGCGAGGTGATATCCTTTTTTACAATTATAAACGCGTTTCCTTTACTATCGCTTGTACATATGGGTCATGTAATATTTGTTCTATAATAGGTAACATGTTTTGTTCAAATGGAATGTCGATAGGGAATGGCTTTTGTGAGCCTGGTTTGATTCCATATTGGACAAGTTTGTAATGTGTATTTTCTTCAGAACTGAGCACAATTAATTTATATCGATTGTCATCACCAACGAGTGAAAAATCAATGGAAGTAGCGTCATATGTTACTTCATCTTTATATATATATGGTTTTGGTGTACCGATCCAGTCTACTTTTGCTTGTACATTCATGGGCATAGCCTCCTTTATAGCTATTATAAAAAAATAAAAGCCAGCTCTCAACAAAGAGAACTGGCTTTAGCAGTCATTGGTTATTTTAAAATTTTCACTTTAACAGTTTTGCGGCCCCATTTTTGAGCAGCACTATCTGATCCAAGTAGGATGTCGATACGGTTACCTTTAATTGCACCGCCAGTATCTCCAGCGATAGCTTCTCCGTAACCTTCTACCCATACTTTAGATCCTAATGGGATTACTTTCGGGTCAACAGCGATCATTTTCATGTTCGGGTTCGCTGTTAAGTCATGACCCATTGCAGTTAATACACGGCCACCGTATGTGCCACCGTTTTCGCTCGGATGAGCTGTATATGCTGTAGCTACAACTGTTAACTCACGACCACCAGAAGGTGTGCTAGTTTCAGCAGCTTTCACAGCAGGCTTAGCAGCTTGTTTTGCTTGTGCTGCAGGTGCTTTAGCTGGTGCTACAGCTTTAGCAGGAGCAGGTTGTTCTTGTTTCTCGATAACAGGTGCTGTACCTGTTAAGAAAGGAACGTGAACATACGCTGTTTTCCCGTTATATTCGAATTGTAACCACTCATTTTGTACTTGGTTCGTTGTTTCGATCATATCTTCTTTCTTAAGCGTCCCAAGAATTTCTGAGTTTGTGTTCGCTTCAGCACGTACGTTTAATACGTTAGCTGTTACGTAGTAGATGCTTTTTGTGAAATCTGCACTTACGAATGCGTCTTTACCATCTAAAGTGATTTTTGACCATCCGTTCTCTGTATTTTGTACATCTATTTTATTACCGTTTAGTAATTTACCGACAACTTTTGATTCAGTAGTAGGGTTTTCGCGTACATTTAGTACGTCTGTTGTTACAACAGTTTCTGCATTAGCAGATGATGTGAAAATCCCAAGACCAAAAACTGCTGCTGTTGCTATTCCAATTAATTTTTTCATGATAGCCTCCATTGCGTTTGTTTTCGTGTCCTCATTATAGCAACAGATTTTTTCGGATTTGGGGAAAACACACAATTACAAACCATTCGTAATAAGTCGTTAACATCCTGTAATATAACAAAAAATATAGGAAAGCGTTTTTCATTCTATATGATTAGTAGGTTTCTACTTATATTCAAAATATTTAATACAACATATTGTTTTCGACGTAAATAAAAATATTACAGGAGTGTTACATGATGTTTACTAAACGATTACATTCCTTGAGTATTTTACCGTTTTATGGGTAATATAGTTATATAAACATAAACATTTCGTTTGTGAAACTATAAACACGTGCTATATACTAGCAAAAAAACCGCATAATTGTTACAAAAAGAAAGGGTTGCAAGGAAGAAAAATGCCCTTTTTTAAATCTGTAACACATCCTTTTTTGGGAAAACACATTCCCATCCGCATTTTTCTCGCACAATTCGACAGCAGTATTTCGATCTTATAGCTCTTGCAGAGTGAAAAAGGTTATACGGAAGGTAAGGCTGTCCATAAGAATTCTAGTTGGTGAAGGTGAAAGTAAGAAAATCACCGTGAAATTATAGTTTTCTATCCGATTTTACATATCGGAATTTATGTTATTTACAAAAGTGAAACCTACGAAGGGGGATTTGATGAGGAAACTGACAAAAACATTCATCGTTTCATTAACATTATGTATTGCATTTACAATTTGGGGGATTATTCCCGAATCTATTATTGGAAAAGGTAGCTTAGGAAATGTAACAACCGCAATTCAAACTGCATTAGTGAGTAAGTTTGGATGGTTCTATATTATTTCTGTATCTATTATTTTAGGTGTGTCTATCTTTTTAATTGTTTCGAAATACGGTTCTATTCGTTTAGGTAAAGATGATGACGAGCCTGATTATAGTTATATGACATGGTTTGCTATGTTATTTAGTGCTGGTATGGGTATCGGTTTAGTTTTCTGGGGCGTTGCCGAACCATTAAACCATTTATATGCACCTCCGTTTGGAGAAGGGGCAACTGAGGAAAGTGCGCGTCTTGCACTACGCTTTTCATTTTTCCATTGGGGATTACATCCGTGGGGACTATATGCATTTGTAGCGCTTTGTATTGCTTACTTTACATTTAGAAAAGGAAAAGTAAGTACAATTAGTGCGACAGTAGGACCGTTATTTAAAGGCGGAGAACATGGGCGTATCGCTCATTCATTTGATGTGTTAGCTGTTTTTGCGACTGTATTTGGTGTTGCGACATCATTAGGTCTTGGCGCAAAACAAATTGCCGGTGGTGTTAGTTATTTAACATCTATCCCGAATTCATTAACGACTCAGTTAGTTATTATTGCAATCGTAACAGTATTATTTATGTTATCTGCGCAAACAGGTCTTGATAAAGGAATTAAATATTTAAGTAATACGAACATTATTTTTGCATTTGCACTTATGATCATTGTATTATTTGCGGGTCCAACAAACTTTATTATGAATTACTTCACTTCGACAATCGGTTCTTATATTCAGGAATTGCCAAGCATGAGTTTCCGTTTAAGTCCATTAGACGAAGGCGGAAATCAATGGATTCAGTCATGGACAATTTTCTACTGGGCATGGTGGATCGCATGGTCACCATTCGTAGGTACATTTATTGCGCGTGTTTCACGAGGGCGTACCATTCGTGAGTTTGTTATCGGTGTGTTACTCGTACCGACCGTAATTGGTGCACTTTGGTTCTCTGTTTTCGGCGGGACTGGTATTCATATGGAGCTGTTTGGTGATGCTCATATCTTCGATAAAGTGAAAGAGATGGGAACAGAAGTAGGATTATTCGCTATGTTCGATCAGATGGGCAGCTTTGGATCAGCTTTATCGGTATTAGGTATTCTACTTATTGCAACATTCTTCATTACATCAGCAGATTCTGCGACATTTGTTTTAGGAATGTTAACGACACACGGTAGTTTAAATCCACCAAATCGCATTAAAATGATTTGGGGTATCGTTTTAGCTGCGATCGCTTCTACCCTATTATATATTGGAGGATTAGAAGCCTTACAAACGGCAGCTATCATAGCGGCATTCCCATTCGTCTTCGTTATTTTCTTTATGATGGCAGCATTGTTTAAAGAGCTACAAAAAGAAGGGCGTATGAAGCGTCATAAATAATAGAAGGAAAAAGAGCTGATTTTGTATCAGCTCTTTTTTTATATAGAAGGAATTCTAATTGCAAGTCAGGGAAATAAAATACTTTACTATGTGAGTAGTATGCCTTTTATGCGGAGAAAAATCGATACATTTCGACAATGTTCGATATCTTGAGAATTCTATTTGTATTTTTGACAAAAAATTGTCGGAAATGTGTTGTCACTTTTATGTATATGTGCTATATTATTTCCTGTAAGCGATTTCAAATAGTTTTAAAGCGCATTCAAGGGGGACATCTAGAATAATGAAACGTTACGAAAGAAAGTGGAAGCATATTTGTTTGAAACGTGTGGCACATCGTAGTGTCCAAGAAAGCACGGAACCTAAGACTGAAACGCGCAAAGAACAGCAAGAGAAGCAATTGGTTCTACAAAAATAGCAATCACTTTTTCGTATATAAATGAAGGTCGATCGTTCGTTGGGGGATGGACGTGAAATTACTTTCAGCTAAGGGGTATTGTCTGATATATATAATTTATACGGCAATAAATAAGCACAGAGCATACGGCGCTCTGTGCTTATTTTTATTTATTTATTTATCTTTTTTGAATCGAACTGTTTTATCCCAGCCAATGACCTGTTTCTTGCTCTTTGCACGTAAGTATAAAATTAAGCTGCGAATGAATAAGTACGTAAAGAGTTGTGCGTACGTAAAGTACATGATTACACTAATGAAAATATTAGTTGGTGTAAAGGTTCGTTCCACGCTCTGGGCACTAAATAATTGAGAAACATATGTAACATATGCGACATACCACATAAATAGTAGCGGAATGCTATATTGAATTTGGAATATCCCGAGTAATCCAATTACAAACCAAACGTTCGAAATGATTAAGAATAGCCAAAATACAACATACACTAAAACTTGTTGTAAGGAATGGACGAGAAGTTTCCCTTTAAAGAAACTTAATGAAGAAAACATTTTTTCTAAAATGTACAAGTTTCCTTGGAGCCAACGTGTACGCTGCTTAATAAGGATTTTTAAATGTTCAGGTTCTTGTTCCCATGTAATCGATTCCGGCACGATTGGTAAGAGATAGCCCTTTTGTGTAATACGTAATGTTAATTCAGCGTCTTCTGCAATTGCATAAGGATCATAGCCGCCAAGTTCTTCTAATGCAGAGCGACGAAGAAGCATGTTTGTTCCTGTTAGTGAACCTGTTTGGAAGAGTAACCAGCGGCCAGATTGCATAAGGAGCTGGAAGATTTGAAATTCTAATGAAATCATTCGTGTTAGCCAGTTTCTGTTTTCATTTACAGTACGAACGTGACCAACAGCTCCAACGGCATCTTCAGTTGTTTCTGCATGTTCTACAAGCATTCGCAGTGCATGTGGTTCAGGTTGGTTATCTGCATCATACACACAGAAGTATTCACCATCTGAAATACTAAGACCATAGTTTAATACACGTGATTTCCCTTTTGGTTCACCAGGCGGAACACGAATGTGACGAATGTGAGCATAAGCTTTGTCAAAATCGTCACCAATTTCAGGTGTTTCATCTTGAGAGTTATCGTTTAATAAATAAACAGTTAGTTTCCCTGGATATTCAATCTTCGCCATCGCCTCTAAAGTATCTTTAATAACGACCCCTTCATTGTGGGCAGGTATTAAAATGTCGACACTTGGATAATGTTCTAGCGTACGATCTTTTCGTTTACTATTTCGGTGAACTAAACCTGCGAGTGTTAAGAAAGAATAGTAAACGAGTAAGCCAGAGAATAGAAAGGCCGTGAAAATAAGTACATATTTAATCGAAAATGTAATGCTAATCCAAAACACGAGTACACAAAATAAAAGGAATAAAAGAAGTATAACGAGTGTCATCATAATAACGTCTGTCCTTTGTTCCCAATTTGCTCGCGTGAAATTTTTATATCTTGGATTGCTTCAGCAGCAAGCCATTGCTCCATTTTTGGTTTTAGGCGGTTCATTACAATGTCAGCACCGGCTTCATTTGTGTTTTGTAATAGAATAACGAGCGTATTATTATCGTATTTAGCAGCAAGGTCAAAGTCAGCTCTTACCGTTCCAACTAATAATGAAGCTACGCGATCCATAACACTTTCTTTCGTATATTTACTAAAGGAAGTGAAGTCAAAATAAATCATAACGCCTGTTTCATTACGACGATTCATTGCATTGATTAATAATGCTTGTCGTCTTTCGAATTCTTGTCTTGTTAATAATTTCGATTCTCCAATGTATTGTTCTAACGTTCTCACACGTTCGGTTAATTCTTTATTTTCATGAATAACCTTCTTTAATAGGTGAGTGGAGATATATACGATAAAGAAGTTTGCTGCCATTAGGAAGTGAGTAATAATATATTCCCATTGTTCTGATGTGCTCCATAAGTAAAGCCATGCTTGGTAGAATAGGTAGAATACCGAAATAATGGTTCCTAATATGAAGAGAACAAATGCAGTTTTATCAGGCAAAAATAGAAATAGTACATTAACAATTACATATATGATTGTAAAAATGAGAGCATGCTCATATTGCGTTACATGTACGGTTGTAAAATAAAATAAAATTTGTAAAATCCACATAGAGAGGACTTTATAGAAGTTATCTTTCACAAAACTTTCCTCCTTAAAGATAATTCATACAAGGATACTTGTAGTATGCGCAATTATTAAGAAATAGATCGGGTGACTAGCTTCTTTTTGATAGGTAACAACAAGTAGTATCCCTCTTTTGCAAGAAAAAATAAACAGACTTGATAATTATTGTATCATAATGTTTTTATATTTCGACATAAAGTATTTAATATATATTAAAAAAATAAAGAACATAATAAAAAGCCCCCCTCTTTACAAAGAGTAGGGGCTTTGCGTTATTTTTATAGGAACATCATACCTGCAACTGCTGCATTTAAGAAGTTAGCTAATGTACCAGCGATAACTGCTTTAATCCCTAATTGTGCAATTTGTTTACGGCGAGTAGGAGCTAATGTTCCTGTTACACCTAACTGAATTGCGATAGAAGAGAAGTTTGCGAATCCACAGATTGCGAATGTTAAAATTAAGTTTGTTTTTGCAGAGAACTCTGCCATGTGTGGTCCTAAGTTTGCGTATGCAACGAATTCGTTGATTGCAAGTTTTTGACCGATAAAGCTTGCTGCTTGTACAGCTTCACCAGGAGAAACCCCGATTAAGATTGCAAATGGTGATAGTAAGTAACCGAAGATTAAATCAAGGCTAAGTTTAATATGGAACAGAGAGCCAATTAATCCTAATAAACCGTTTAATAAGGCAATTAATGCTATGAAAGCCATTAACATTGCTGCTACGTTAATAACAAGTTGCATACCTTCAGATGCGCCACGTGCTGCTGCGTCAATAACGTTTGCATCTTCACGCTCTGTAGAAAGTTCAACGTTATTATCTACTTGTTCTGTTTCTGGCATAATTAGTTTCGCAATTAATAGACTTGATGGAGCTGCCATAATTGCTGCTGCTAATAAGTGTTCTAACGGAATACCCATTGCTGCATAGCCGACAAGAACGGATCCGGCAACAGCTGTCATACCGCTTACCATAATAGTGAAGAATTCACTATTTGTTAAACGTGCTAAGTAAGGCTTGATTAAGATTGGAGCTTCAGTTTGTCCTAAAAATACAGTCGTTACAGAGTTTAAACTTTCTGCTTTAGAAGTTCCAAGAAGTTTGCTTAATGCGCCACCAACGACACTGACAAATTTCTGCATAATACCGAAATGATATAAGATTGCAACTAATGAACTAATAAATACGATTGGAAGTAGTGCTTGAATGAAGAAAACAAATCCCCAAGGGCCTTTTGCGTTGACTAAATCCCCAGCAACGAATTTAATTCCCTCGTAAGAAAAATTAATTAATCCTTGAACGCCATCTGCAGCGTGTTTTAAACCTGCTTTTCCGGCATCCCAGCGTAATACGATAAATGAAAATGACATTTGTAATGCTAGCGCGATTAAAATTGTGCGCCAATTAATAGCTTTGCGGTTGGAAGATAGTAAGAAAGCAATTGCTAATACTCCAATCACGCCGCCAATTCCCCATAAAAGATTCATGCAGTGTATGCTCCTTCCTCATAGTAAAAAAAGTGTATAAACCAGTTGTCTATACGTTTACGAATATAACATCTTAAGTAACTTATCATAATGGACATCAGAGGTCAAACGTCTAACGAAAAGTTTAAATAAAAAGAAAATTCTTTAAAAAAACACATATAAAATAAATAGACATGAAATAGGTTATGTTTTTTATGTGAAAATATACATTATGATAACGTTATGGATCATTATTGTAGAATATAGTGTATGAAATAGAAAAATAGATACATTATTTTTTTAGGGAAATAGGTTATACACATTAAAAAGAGCCTTCTAGTAATCTAGAAGGCTCTAAAAATATAACTTAAGGTGCTTTTGTGTATCCTAAGAAATGACTCTTCCAATAAGAGTTACTTAATGAAGCGATTGCTACACCTTTATCTCCAGCTTGGATAAATGATCCGCCCCCAAGATAAATACCCATGTGAGAAGGACCCGATTTATAAGTATTTTGGAAATAAATTAAATCACCTGGTTGTGGGCTTGAAGTTTTTGGTAAGCTGCTCCAATATCCTGCAACACTTTGACGACTAATGTTATGACCAAATTTCTTAAATACGTGATAGATGTAACCACTGCAGTCAACGCCAGTAGCAGAAGTACCGCCCCAAACGTATGGTACGCCTTGCATTGATTTTGCATATGCAAGTATAGAAGAACTGTCACCGCTATTATTGCCCGTATTATTGTTGTTATTATTTTGATTGTTATTTTGGTTGTTGTTAGGCTTATTATCTACTGCGCCACCAACTGGTGTTTTAGACAGGTAACGTGTTCCGATATAACCAGTTTGACCGTTGTAGTTAATTTTACTCCATCCAGAGTTTTCAGAGATTACTTGAACCTTCTGTCCTTGTGGAAGTGCGCCTATGATTCTATAATTTGTACCTTCGCCGCTACGTACGTTTAATGCAGAAGCATTAATGTAGTAGTCACCAATTGCACCTTGATTAGGTTGTTCAGGTTGTTTTGGTTGCTCAGGAGTAGTAGTGCCACCTTTAACGAATTTCATGAACTCGCTACTAACGTAGCCTGTTTTTCCTTGATAGTTAACTTTAAACCAGCTACCTTCAGATCCAATTACGTTTAATGTCGTACCATTTAATACGCCACCAATTACGCTATGGTAAGTAGCAGGGCCTGTTCGAACGCGTAGAGATGTTGCGTTAACAACGTAAGTACCACCTGTTTGAACAGTTACATTATTATTTTGATTATTATTTTGGTTGTTTCCTTGTGTAACGTTATCGTTAGAACCGCCTTTTGTTACGTAGTCTTTGCTTACGTAAGCGGTTTGTCCTGCATAATTGATTTTGAACCAATCTTGAACTTCGCCAACAACTTGTACGACTTGTCCTTTTGTAACAGAACCTACAGTTGTGTGAGAAGTGCTAGGACCTGTACGAACACGAAGGGAAGATACATTTACTGTATAATTTCCGCTTGCTGGTTTTACAGATTCTTGGTTGTTATTATTCGTATTGTTGTTTGAAGAACCTGCATTAGCAGAAACGCCAGATACAAATTCACCACTTACATAACCTACTTGTCCATTATGGTTGATTTTCACCCAACCGTTTTCTTGGCCAATTACGTTTAATGTTTGTCCTTCATATACACGTCCTGAAACAGAACTAGAAGTGTTAGGAGCTGTACGTACACGTAATACATCAGCAGTAACTTTATTCTTTCCATCTGTTGTACTTACATTAGAATTACTTGCTCCATTTTTTGATATAAATTCGCCATTAACAAAGCCTGTTTTTCCATTAATGTTAATTTTGAACCAACCATTTTCTTCGCCAATCACGTTTAAAGATTGGCCGTTATAAACGCGCGAGATGATGTCGTGAGAAGTACTTGATCCTGCACGAACATGTAATACGTCAGCGTTAACCTTATAAGATGAGCTGTTTGATGCAGAAGATTGGACAGTTGTAGCAGCTTTTTGTGTATTTTGTTCAGGGGCAGCTTGAACACTGTCAAGTGTAGGTGCTGCTCCTCCTGCTACAGACACTGCCGCAAGACCGGCAAGGTATTTTTTCATAATTTGTCGATTCCTTTCTGTCTGTAATGTAGTGAAGAAATATTTACCAACTGTTAAAAATTCTAAAGAGCATGTCGATTACTGTCAAGACTTATGCGGGAATCTGAATATGACAAAAAGATTACAAAAAAAATCAAGGCATAAATCTATACCTTGATTTCCATTTAAATACATATATTGAATGTAGAAAGGATAGAAATGATTCGTGTTTAAGAAGATGACATATTGGATTGTAATAAACTTTGAGAAAAGGATCTTTGTAGCATTTTAGTGATAGGACCAACTTGACCATCTTGGATTGCGGTTCCATCAAGATGAGTCATCGGCAAAATTTCAATTGTCGTTCCTGTAAAAAAGCATTCATCCGCTTGATAAACATCACGAACGCTGAAAAGCTCTTCTTGTACCGGAATGCGAAGGGTTTTCGCTAAAGAAAGGACATATTGACGAATAATGCCATTTAAAATAAGGTGATTAGCTGGATGTGTGTAAAGAGTTCCGTTTTTAATTAGAAAGAAGTTAGAGTGGCTTCCCTCAGTTACAGTACCATTTCGTACGAAAAGAGCCTCTTTACAACCTTTTCGTTCCGCTTTCGTAGCAGCTAATACATTGGGTAATAAATTTAATGATTTAATATCACAGCGTAGCCAGCGCGTATCCGGTTCTGATATAGCACGTACACCATATTCAATCCATAACGCCGGTCTTTCTTTCTTTGTAATGTAGGCGTAGATTGTCGGAGGGACGTCATATGAGAATGTATGGGTACGAGCTTGTACACCACGAGATACTTGTAAATAAATCGTTCCATCTTCGTGGAAATTATTATTTTCGATTAGTTTATAAAGTAGGATAATCAGTTCTGCTTTTGAGAAAGGAAGTGTTAATTCTATTTCTTCCATGGAGCGATATAATCTTGTGATATGCGGATCTAATAAGTGAAAGTTCCCTTTATATAGGCGAATAACCTCGTAGACACCATCTCCAAACTGTAAGCCTCTTTCTTCGAGTTCTATGTACGTTTTTTGTTTTGTTGTATCAATAACTGCATTATTCCAAAGTACAAATCTTTCATATGCCAATTTTCGTCCCATCCTTTCGTAAGTACATAAGTAAAGTGAAACTTTCATTCATTTGGAATAAAAATCACTATAGTAATTTTTATGTGAGTACTTCTTTACATATGACGTATATGTATTTGTAAATGGTAGAGAAGTAGTGGTGGTGTATAGCATTTTGTATATACAAATTCGAAAATAAGAAATAAGAATCCTGCTTTTCAATAAAAAAAAGCAACATTCTTATGGAATGCTGCACAAGGAGGGTAGCTATCTTTCATAGGGACATCGTCTTATTGAATGTTTTGTGTATGGAAACAAAACATGTTGAAAGACAATTATAAGAAAGTAGAAATAAACGATTCACATATTTCTTTAAGGGATCTTATTACAGATGAGAGATAAGAAATATAGAGAACCTCGTTTATATATTTTATTATAGAGATGTTTCGTTAATTCTATGTGAATATTTGGTAAAGGTTATGTAATGTTAAAGTTAATGAATATAAGTAATTGTATGGAGAAATATAAAAAAAGAGGCTGAGATTACTCAGCGCTCTTCTTTTCTTCTTTAATAGCTGTCTTTACTTCACCAGTTTTGGTCTTGTTACTTTCAGAGAAGCGAAGTAAGTCACCTTCAATGATTTTGTCAGACATGTTCAATTCATTTTGGGCACGATCAATGAGTGGTTGAGATTCTTCTTTTGGTAGTTGTACAACTTCACCAGTAGTACGGTCGTAGAATGTACTGTTTGTGTACATGTACTTATCTGTAACGAAGCTACCATCACGAAGAACAACGAATCCTTTATTTTCTGGTGAGAATACATCATGACCAAATTGAATTTGATTCGTAGAATCTACACCAAGTAAGTTTAGAATTGTTGGTTTAATGTCAATTTCACCAGTTGGTTTTGAAATTGTTTTACCTTCTTTTTGACCTGGAACGTGAATAAACATCGGTGTTTTTTGTAAGTTCATATGGTCAAATGCAGTGATTTCTTCTTTTCCTAAGAACTGTGCCATTGCACGGTTATGGTTTTCGGAAATACCATAGTGATCACCGTAGAATACGATAACTGAGTTGTCGTAAATGCCTTCTGCCTTTAGACGCTCAATAAAGTGTTTCATTGCTTCGTCTAAATAGCGAGCAGTTACCATGTAACGGTCAAACACGCCATCACCAGAATTGTATTCATCGATTAATTTCGTGCTGTCATCATAAGTGAATGGGTAATGGTTTGTTAAAGTAAGGAAACGAGTGTAGAATGGTTGCTTCACTTCTTTTAACATATCGATAGATTGATCGAAGTATTCGATATCTTTTAATCCCCAATTTAATTTTGTTTCTGGCGTAATCTTGTAGTCAAGCTCGTTGTAGTAACGGTCGTAACCAAGTGCCGGATACATAATGTTACGGTTCCAGAATGTTGCGTTGTTCGCATGGAATACTGATGTGTAATATCCTTGCTCACGTAAAATTTCTGGAGTTGCTGTATATTCATTATTACCATGTGTGAAGAATACAGCACCACGGTCTAGCGGATACATTGAAGTATCTACTAAGAATTCAGCATCTGATGTTTTTCCTTGCCCAGTTTGATGGAAGAAGTTATCAAAGTAATAACTTTCTTTCGTAAATTGGTTTAAGAATGGTGTAACCTCTTGTCCGTTAACTGTTGCACCAATTAAGAATGTTTGTAATGATTCAAGAGAGACAACAATTACGTTTTTCCCTTTTGCAGTACCAAACATATTTGGATCTGGTTTGCTTTGCGTTGTTTTTACGTAGTTCTCTGTTTCCTGTAACTTACTACCGTCAGCGAAGGCTTTTTGTGAACTTGATTTTGCTTGTAAGCCAAGATCATACACTTGGTGTACATATAAACCTAAGTTTTTAACAAGCATAACGCGGTCGAATGAACGTGTTAATAGTTCAGGACGCTCAGCTTCTGCCAGTCCTAAGTTTGCGAAGAAAATAGCAACTGTTGACACGAAGTATAGGGAACGCATTGGGCGTGCTACACGTTCTGTCGGTGCAAAATTCTTCATCTTCTTCAATAAAATGAAGAATACGATAATATCAGCAAATGCAAGGATAATTTTGTAGTTAAACAATTCTTTCACACTAGAACCTAAACTTCCAAAGTTAGATGTTTGTCCCAGTACTGGTAAAGTAACAAAGTCATTGTAGAATCCGTAGAACATTACGTTACCAACAAGAACGATTGTTAAAACAAAATTAATTCCAAGTGCTATATAGTTACGTTTTTTCCCTTTTGCAAATAATGCAAGACCAACAAGCAGTAATGATGCTGCTAATGGGCTAAGGAATAAAATGAATTCTTGCATGAAAGATTCAAGTTTTAAATCAAAGCTTGTGCGTGTAATAAGGTACGTCTTCAGCCATAAAGCTAAAGCTACGAATACCGTGAAACGCACGTTTTGAAATTGTGATTTCAAGGTTTCTTTCATTCATTTCCACCCTTTCTCTATCAGGCTTGGTCGATTTTGGAGCGAAAAATGCTAAAATAAAAAATACATAGTTTTCTTGGCCATAATTAGAGGTTCTATATTCACCCATATACGACTATAACTATGCATACCCTTTTAGTTTCTTGTGTTACTCATAAGCATAACGTCATTTCTGTATTATACAACAAAATTCATTTCTGAGAAACACTATAACATTTTACATTTTTTGTATGAGATTTGTCACTACCAGAGAAAACTTTAACATTCGTTTATATGTCCGTCAACTAGAAAATATAACAAAGGTAGAGCGGAATGTTAAGTGAAAGTGAAAATTTTCTTGTTGAGAAATAAGAAATGACAATGGGTAAGTGGTTATCTAGAAACCTATTATATGAAGGAAAGTATGTAAAAATTAACGAACACTTGTTCTTTTTTCGTTTGTTTGTTACAATGGAAGTTCATTGATAGATTATGTGTAATTTTGATGAACTTTTACTGATAACATATTGTAGCTTATTTCTTTTAAAAAATAGGGAGGCTTTTATATGGAACAAAAATTTTCAGTTGAAGCGTTTTGGAAAAAAGTGAAACATGTTGCAAAACAAGCAGGGCAATCGGTTATTTATGCAAGTTTATTATTGTTTTACGTTTTGCAGAAACCGGATGTTCCAAAACGAGTGAAAATTATTGTAATTGGAGCACTTGCTTATTTTATTGCGCCGATTGATGCAATTCCAGATTTCGTTGCTGGAATTGGTTATACGGATGATTTAGGGGCGTTAATGGCTGCGCTATTACAAGCGTCGTTATACGTCAATGAAGATGTGAAAGATAAGGCACGAGTGAAGTTGGCAGAATGGTTTGGTTCGGATATAGACACATCCTTTATCGATCAGAAATTAGATCAATAGGTGAGAACTGTCATATGGTGACAGGGCAAACGTAAGCGAGGAAGTGCATTATGCCATCAGGAAGAACGCATACGAAAATAAACTTAATATCCCTTCCGGTTGTTTTGTTTATGCTCTTTTCGTATGGATTAACAAATTTTGATTTTTTATTAACTTTTGCAATTGGTTTTCTAGTAGGTACTACATTTTTAACACCGGATTTAGATACGTATAGTAATGCGTATAATAAATGGGGATTCCTGCGTATATTTTGGTATCCGTATAAGAAGGTCATGCCGCATCGCTCCTTCTTTACGCATACAATTATACTTGGTGATGTAATTCGTATTGCATACATGTTAATTGTGTTTTCTCCGTTTTTATTCCTATTAAATGTAATCGCGTTTGATGGGAATTTAATAGAAATGGCGAAGGAACATGAGGTTGAAATTGTAACGTTCGTAATGGGAATTGTTGTAGCAAGTACGCTTCACATTATAGCGGATAAAGTGAATACGCGCCGCAAAAAAATGATGAGAAAAAAGAAAAAACGCAGAAGATAAAAAAACGTCCCAAAAGATATTTTGGGACGTTTTTTTCTTATTAAAAGGTTGTCGTATTACCGTGCTGTTTTAATCAAACGTTTGTTTAAACTTAAGCTGTCAGTATTTTAATACCTTTTACAATGTTCCAAATGAAGTAGTATAAGCTAATAATACCGCAAATACATAAGACGATCATTGATCCAATGCCAAGTGTTACGTCTGGTTGATTTGATCCGATACCCATAATGCCTAGAATAATAAATCCGATAAATGCCGCGATACTTGGAATAATGTGTGTCCATAGAGCACGTTTTGCATGTGGTTTCGTTTCAGAATCCCCCACGATCCACACAATGATTGGGAATAAGATAGGAGCAAATAATACACTAAAGTATGATAAAGCTGCTAATATTTTGTTTCCGTTCATATATATCACCTCATAAATAATATCCGTTGTTATATCTTTATTATGCAGGAAATGTAGCGAGCTTCCTATCGATGAACATTACAAGAACATGACGTTTTTGTAAGATTCCCATACTAAATAATAAAATTTTCAAAAAAATCTTTTGTAATGGAATTTGTTGTGATAAAATTATTGAAAACGTTTTCTTAAACGTTTTTTATTTTAGACTTAAAGGTATGATGACCTGATAGTCTATTGATGAGATTATTCTATTTAAAAGGGGATTCTTTAGGGGGAGAAAACAATGAACACATGGACACAAGTTTATGATCCGTTCGGAAATATTTGGATTTCGGCAGCGGTCGCACTTATTCCGATTATCTTTTTTTTCTTAGCGTTAGCAGTTTTCCGCATGAAGGGGTATGTGGCAGGTTTTATTACAGTTGTACTTACAATTTTAGTGGCATTATTCGCTTATAAGATGCCGTTCACAATGGCGATGGCAGCGACCGGATATGGTTTTTTATACGGACTATGGCCAATTGCTTGGATTATCATTATGTCGGTATTTTTATATAAAATATCTGTGAAAACAGGTCAATTTGATGTCATTCGTGCATCCGTATTATCCATTACGAATGACCATCGTTTACTTGTTATTTTAATCGGTTTTTCATTCGGAGCATTTTTAGAAGGAGCAGCAGGATTTGGTGCACCAGTAGCGATTACGGCAGCGCTTCTTGCAGGTCTTGGATTAAATCCTTTATATGCAGCGGGTCTTTGCTTAATCGCAAATACGGCACCGGTAGCGTTCGGAGCGATGGGAATTCCGATTACAGTTGCTGGACAAGTAACTGGTATTGATCCACATAAAATTGGACAAATGGCTGGACATCAATTACCGTTCTTATCATTATTTGTTCCGTTCTTCATCGTATTTTTAATGGATGGATTTAAAGGGGTAAGACAAACATGGCCTGCTCTATTTGTAGCGGGTAGTTCATTTGCAATTACGCAGTTCATTACAGCGACATTCTTAGGACCAGAACTTCCGGATATTACGTCAGCACTAGTAAGTTTAGTGAGTTTATCGCTATTCTTAAAAGTTTGGCAGCCGAAAGAAATTTATCAGTCTAAACAAGCAAATAGTGAAGTAGCTGCGACAACGACGGCAACATCTATGCCGAAACTAACAGTAGGAAAAGTTGTAAAAGCATGGTCTCCATTTATTATTTTAACTGTGATGGTAGTCATTTGGAGTCAAAGCTTCTTTAAAGCGTTATTTGCTCCAGGCGGCGCATTGGAAAGCCTCGTGTTTAAGTTTGAAATTCCAGGCTTACACAATTTAGTAATGAAAGCAGAGCCAATTGTAAATAAACCAACGCCTTACGAGGCGATTTTGAAGTTTGATGTACTATCAGCAACAGGAACAGCAATCTTAATTGCTTGTATCATTTCTATCTTTATTTTGAAAATGAGTGCAAAAGATGCAGTAGCGACATTTAAAGAAACGTTAAATGAGCTTAAAATGCCAATTCTATCTATCGGATTCGTATTAGGATTTGCATTTATTGCAAACTATTCTGGTTTATCTTCTACATTAGCGTTAGCGCTTGCAGGAACTGGAGCACTATTCCCGTTCTTCTCACCATTCTTAGGTTGGATTGGGGTATTCTTAACAGGGTCTGATACGTCAGCAAATGCACTGTTCTCGAATTTACAAGCGATTACAGCGCAGCAAGTCGGTGTATCTGAAGTACTTCTTGTTGCAGCAAATACAACGGGCGGTGTAACAGGAAAAATGATTTCTCCGCAATCGATTGCAATTGCTTGTGCAGCAGTTGGACTTGCTGGAAAAGAATCAGATTTATTCCGCTTTACAGTGAAGCATAGTTTATTCTTCGTAATTATTGTTGGTATTATGACGTATGTACAGGCATATTATTTAACGTGGATGATTCCATAAGTAACAAAAGAAATAAACTTTGCATTTTTCAGATTATCGTGTATGATGAGAAAGTATTGAAAATTAAATCAGTGATAAACTAGGGGTGCCTAACGTATGCGTAGGCTGAGAGAGAAGCGCGTGAACTTCTTAACCCTTTGGACCTGATCTGGCTCGTACCAGCGTAGGGAAGTTAACGGCTTTACATAATGATGTCTTTATGAGCCAGGTCCTTATTTTTTTATGGACCTGGCTCTTTTTATTTTGGCATACGCTGGCCATATCTCGTCCTTGTCACGTACAGGGGGGCAACAAAGGTTATGAAACAATCTGTTTCATCTGAGCAAATTGAATTGAAATCGAGTTTACCGGGAAGTAAGAAAGTATATGTGGATGGGCCACGCGCGGGTATGAAAGTGCCGATGCGTGAGATTGAACAAAGTGAAACGAACGGCATTCCGAATCCGCCAATTCGTGTATATGATACGAGCGGTCCTTATACAGATCCTGCGTATAAAGTGGAGCTGGAAAAGGGGTTGCAGGCGCCGCGCCACTCTTGGATTCTAGAGCGCGGGGATGTAGAAGCATACGAAGGGCGCGAAGTGAAACCAGAGGATGACGGTGTGAAGGTAGCTTCAAAACATACACCTGTTTTCCCGCAAATGGGTCGCAAACCGCTTAGAGCGAAGCAAGGTGCAAATGTTACGCAAATGCACTATGCACGTAATGGCATTATTACGTCTGAGATGGAATATGTTGCGATCCGTGAAGGAGTAGAGCCTGAGTTTGTTCGTAAGGAAATCGCGGAAGGTCGAGCTATTTTACCAGCAAATATTAACCATCCGGAAGCAGAACCGATGATTATTGGACGTAACTTCCATGTGAAGGTCAATGCAAATATCGGAAACTCTGCTGTATCCTCTTCTATCGCAGAAGAAGTAGAGAAGATGACGTGGGCAACGCGCTGGGGTGCAGATACGATTATGGATTTATCTACAGGTAAAAATATTCATACGACACGTGAGTGGATTATTCGTAACGCGCCTGTACCAGTTGGAACTGTACCAATCTATCAAGCGCTGGAGAAAGTAAATGGAATTGCAGAAGATTTAACGTGGGAAGTGTATCGTGATACGTTAATTGAGCAAGCGGAGCAAGGCGTTGATTACTTTACAATTCACGCGGGCGTATTACTTCGCTACATTCCGATTACTGCAAAGCGTACGACGGGTATCGTTTCACGCGGTGGTTCGATTATGGCACAGTGGTGTTTATTCCATCATAAAGAAAACTTCTTGTATACTCATTTTGAAGAAATTTGTGAAATTATGAAGCAGTACGACGTTTCGTTCTCTCTTGGAGATGGATTACGTCCAGGTTCGATTGCAGATGCAAATGACGAAGCGCAATTCTCTGAACTTGAAACACTTGGTGAATTAACGAAGATTGCTTGGAAGCATGATGTGCAAGTGATGATTGAAGGACCTGGGCATGTACCGATGCACTTAATTAAAGAGAATATGGAGAAAGAACTTGATATTTGTCAGGGTGCGCCGTTTTACACACTTGGGCCATTAACGACAGATATTGCACCAGGTTATGACCATATTACATCCGCAATTGGAGCTGCGATGATTGGCTGGTTTGGAACGGCAATGCTTTGCTATGTAACGCCGAAAGAACATTTAGGTTTACCGAATAAAGATGATGTACGCACGGGTGTTATTACGTACAAAATTGCAGCGCATGCGGCTGATCTGGCGAAAGGGCACAAAACGGCTCATCAGCGTGATGATGCACTTTCAAAAGCTCGCTTTGAATTCCGTTGGCGCGATCAATTTAATTTATCTTTAGATCCTGAACGTGCGATGGAATATCACGATGAAACATTGCCAGCAGAAGGCGCGAAAACAGCTCATTTCTGTTCTATGTGTGGACCGAAGTTTTGTAGTATGAGAATTTCACATGATATTCGGGAATATGCAAAAGAAAATGATTTAGAAACGACAGAAGCAATTGAAAAAGGAATGAAAGAGAAAGCGAAAGAATTTAAAGAAACAGGTAGTCATTTATACCAATAACATGTTACACCTCTTTACTTGATTGATCACACTGTAGTACCTAACTTAAATATAGAAGAAGCCCGCTTTGCTAAGACGGTAGCAAAGCGGGCTTCTGTCGTTTATCCCACTTTAATGGGCAGTAATAAGACCCCCACTGATTAAAGTTTCACTTTATAAGGCGAAGAAGAGATGTACCCAGTAGAATAAGAGGAATAATGTGACGACTGTAGTGAGTGGAATAACGATAAGGGATACACTTAAATAGTCTTTCCATTTTACTTTAATTTTGTTTTGTTTCAGGATATACATCCATATGAGGGAAGCTAGCGTACCGATTGGTAATAATAGTGAACCGATGTCACTACCAATAATGTTTGCAAGATAGATCGTTTTTAAAGTGATTGGATCTAGTCCCATTTCTGTTAATGTGATTGTCCCAATCATAAGTGCAGGGTGATTGTTGAAGACGTTGGAGAGGAGGGAGACAAGTCCGCCCATTGCAAAGCTAGCATAGAGTAGATGTTGACTTACCACTGGCTCAAGCCAATTTACAAGCGCCGCTGTTAATCCTGCATTATGAAGCCCGTAAATAATGACATACATAGAGAAAGCGAAAATTAAAATGTGCCACGGTGTCTTTTTCAAAATGTCGACAGGATTCGTTCGTAAGTAGTACCATCTCCAGATGAGAAGAATGAGTGAACCGAGTACGGCAACAATTTCAATTGGGATGGATAAGAAGGATGCAACGAATAGAAGACAGCGCATAAGGAAGACGAAGCCTAATACTTTTAGCATGAATCTTGTCCGTTTTTGTTTCGTATCAACTGAATTTTTTCCTTTTAACGGATGGAAGTTTTTTGTGAAGAATATTTCTTCGATATCATATGAAGAAACAGGTAATTTTTTTGGTAGCTTTTTCTTTAACACTGTATACATAAGCCATGACATAAACAATAGTCCTAATGTTGCAGGTACAAACATCATAGCAGTATGCATATAAAGAGTCATATTCACGATATTTAATGCAATTAAGTTTACGATATTACTTACACCAATTGGTGCACTAGATGCAGTAGCGATTAAAGCACCGCTTAATAAATAGGGGATTTGTTGATGCGGTTTTAATTGAAGGTTTTTTAGAAGAAGAATTAAGATTGGAGTTGTAATTAAAATACTACCGTCATTATTAAATAAAAGAGTCATAAGAAAACATAATAATTGAATATACCAGTATAAACGGCGACCAGAGCCTTTTGCTAAGTTTGCAAGTTTCGCCGCGGACCAGTGGAAGAAGCCAAAGCTTTCTAATATAACCGCCATAACGATGGTCGCTAATATTGTTATAGAGGCACCGCCAATTTTACTAATAATGTCTATGACGTCTGGTCTTGATACAAGTCCAGTAATCAAGATAATGCCAGCGCCAATTGCTGCCGGCCACGCCTCATTTAAACCACGGGGTCGCCAAAAGATAACAATCATCGTTAAGAAGAATACAATAATAGTAATCCATATTTCAATGCTCATATTTTACCTACCTTTCTACTTTTCCTTAAACCAATGTAGCTTGTCTCAAGGTTTGTATTAGTAGTATATTCAGCGAAAAATAGGAAGAACTAGACATATAATGGAATAAAGTGAATATGTGTTTTTCAAGCGAAAGGACAAGTGTCACGAATAGTGAAATAACTATTGTGAGAGGTGTCTATAAATTAGTGGGGCAGTAAGATAGTAAATAGAAATTATATAGGCAATTATTGAGATATATCAGCAATTTTTAAAATATATCGGCGTAACTCAAAATATATCAGTGATTTTTAAAATATATCAACTTGTCGAAAAAACATGACAAAAGGAGCCCATCCCAATATGATTTTTGGGACAGACTCCAAGGATGGATTATTTTTCCTTTAAAAAAGTTCGATCCTTCAAGAATAAATTCCAGAAGAAAATAAATCCTGGTAATAAAATTGCAATGCCAATTGCATATAGAATAAGCAATGCATAGAATGTTTCGACCGTTGTAAAGCTTGTAAATACAGTTACATCAGGATAAATAATATACGGTAAATGTGCAACACCGTAAGCGTAACTTGCAAATGCATATTGAGCGATGACTGCTAAAACTGCAATACGAGGGTATCCTAGTGAGTCATACTTCTTGTTTGTCCACCAAAGAGAAGAGTACCCGATAACGAATAAAACGATAGAAACTGTAAACCATGGGAATTGCTTTATGAGTCCTTGCATAAGCCAGTGTGTTTCCGGGTCCATTACAACGAGGGCGATAATCGCCGTAACGAGTGTTGCAGGGCCAAGGATGATGGCGTTTCTTCTATAAATTCTATACGAATCTTCTGAACCTTGCTCTCTCGCAAAATCAGCAAGAAAGAGAGAAGAGAGAAATAGTTCCGAAGTTAGCCCAAAGAGCATATAACAGTAGATCACTGGGCTAGAAAGAAGCTTTCCATACAGGAGTACTTCTTTTCCTTCAGACATTGTAATATAAGCCCCCTCTGTAACGGGTAAAACGGTAATTAATAAGGCTGGAATTAAGAGCCCGGTAATACCTGAAATAACCCGAAGAAGATACTGATACTTTGGTACAGAGTAAGCAAATACCATGAATGTACTGCGAATTGCAATGAGTATTAAAATTAACATAACTGGTACGAACATGACTGTCGCAAGGGTGAAAGCGGCTTTCGGAAAGAAACCGAGAAAAGCGACAACAACAAAGACGAGAAATGTATTTGTTACTTCCCAAGTTGGTGATAAGTATCGGTTGGCAAGCTTAGCAGCGAGCGTTGGATGTTTTGCGTATACCATGCCCCAAAAACCTGCCCCAAAATCGATGGACCCCAAGATACTATAAACGAAAATAAGAGCCCATAAGATGATGATTGCAATACTTTCCTCATGCACGAGAATCGCCTCCTTCGTGATGTAAATCATTTGTAAGCGGATGTTTCTTAAAGAATGTCCGTAGTACAAAAACAGTTAAAATACCGAGTCCAATATATAAAATGATGAATAAAATAAATAAAGGACCGACAAAATCAGCGCGTGTAGAAGCGTCGACTGTACGTTGCATACCATAAATAGTCCACGGTTGACGACCACTACAGCTAAAAATCCATCCAAATTCAATGCCGAGCATCATAATTGGTCCACATGCGGCCGCTCCCCAAAGAAGCCACTTCGGTAATTCTGCGCCTTTTTTTCGGTAAACAAAGTACCAATATAAGAGGGCAATTGCTGCAACTGCAAAGGTGAAGGCAGCGGTGCCAACCATTAAGTTGAATAGTGTATGTGTGTAAAATGGTGGCCATGTTTCTTGTGGGAATTCATTTAGTCCTTTTACGACGGTGCTAGGGTCTAGTCCCACTAGTAGGCTAAGCATGTTCGGAATTTCTAGTGCATAGTTTAGTTCAAGTGTGTTAGGATCTACAACGCCGCCAATTGATAACGGTGCATGTGATGTCGTTTCAAATAAAGCTTCAGCAGATGCGAGTTTTTCAGGGGAATGCTTATGTAAGGCAATTGCCGATTCGTGTCCCGAAAGCCACATCGTAGCCCCTGTAATAAATGTCACAACGAGTCCTAACAGCAGTCCTTTTTTATGATACGCCACTTCACGCTCACTTAAATTTTTCTTTAATAATTTAAATCCAGCGATAGAGGCAATGACAGCAGCTCCAGTTGCGTAGGCTGTAATCACGACATGGAATGCGCTCGTGCCAAAACTCGGATTAAAGAAAGCTTTCCAAGGATCAACGTTAAAAACGGATCCATCTGGCCCCATTGAAAAGCCTGCTGGTGTATTCATCCATGTATTTGCTGATGTAATAAGCACGGCAGATGCCGTGGCACCAATCATGACGAAGAATAATGAGATTAATCTCATGAATGGAGGTAGTTTGTCAGCTGCGTATACATAAATGGACATGAACAAAGCCTCTAAAAAGAAGGCAAAAATCTCAATTTGAAAGGGAACAGAAATAACCTGCCCAACAATTTTGGCAAAACCAGGCCAAAGAAGTGAGATTTGCACACCAACGATTGTTCCAGTCGGAATTGCTACACCGAGAAGGATGGCGAACGCTTTCGTCCATCTTTTCGCCATAATGGCGTAATCGGAATCTTTCTTCCAGTGGTAGAGTATTTCACTTATAAAAATCATTAATGAAAGTCCCACGCCAAGTGTTGCAAAGATAATGTGGAATGCTAATGAAGAACCGAAAAATGCTCTTGCTAATGTTACCGTATCCATATGTAAACTCCTCTTCTTTTTTGCCATTATTTTCTGATTGAATTGGAAGATTTATTCAAAAAAACTACCAAAAATATATATGTATTTAAAAAGTGGATATGGTAACATAATGTTTGAATATTCTAAAAAGAAAAAAGTTAATGTTTAATAATATTTTGTTTGTTTTTTAGTAAGGAATATTTTATAATCTTTTATGCGAACATAAGTTCTTTTTTTCCGGGGTGAAGAAGTTTATGTGAAATGGAGAGGATGTTTTATGTATCCTGAAGTCATTAAAAAGATGGCATTTTCAAAAGAGCATAGAGATTTATTATTGAAGCTGTATAATAAAGAGATTACGCGTCGTGAATATGATCGACTTGTGGAATCGCTATATAGACCTTCTAAAGAGGCTTGTGAGGGATAGAGGAACGGGAGACAATCTAATAGATTGTCTTTTTTAATTTTACGTATGTTCTGGTAAAATTAAGGCTAGCCTTATTAGGGAGGTGAATAGATTGAGGAAACGTTTATATATAGGGGTTGGAGTTGTTCTCTTAATCGCTTTAGGTGGAATTGTATTTTGGTCAGCTATACAAGGAAACCGTACAGAACATTTTATTTTGAGACATATGGTGAATGAAAATGGGACGCTTGCTACATATCGTTTAGCGGATACAAAGGCAGGAACGGGTGAAGCGAAGGGCCGTGAAGCTTTATCGGAATCGGCAGGGCTATGGCTACAATATACACTCGATAAAGACGATCAAGCGTTATTCGATGAACAAGTTAAGGTTATTCAAAATAACTTTGTACATAAGGATCAAATCGTTATATGGAAAATCTCTGAAAAGGGAGAAATACAGTCTGCTACCAATGCACTTATAGATGATCTTCGTATTATAGAACAATTATATCGTGCTTATGAAATGTATAAGGAAGAGCGTTATAAAACCTTGGCAGATCAATTGAGCGATGCTGTAATTCGTTATAATAAGAAAGGTAATTATTACGTTGATTATTATGATGCAGATGCAGGAAAACAAAATAACTTTGCAACTACATCATACTTAAATCCGCACGCATTCTCTTATATGAAGAAGTACGGTAAAGTTTCTGCTCAGCAATATCAGGAAGTCGTTCAATTGTTAGCGGATTACCCAAGGCATGGCTGGGCATTCCCGAAAGAGTATAAAGAAGATGGTACATTTACGTACGATAAAGAAGTGAATTTAATTGATCAATCATACGTTGCCTATCACCGGAGTCTAGGTGGACTTTCATCAGATGCTTACTTGGAATTTATAAAGAAGAAATTTCAGGAGGATGGAAAGCTATACGGCCGTTACAATTTAGAAACGGGAAAACAAACTGTGAATTATGAATCACCAGCGGCTTACGGATTAACGATTATGTACGTACTACAAACAGGTGATACAAAGTTTGCAAAGGAACTATATGATCATATGGTTACATTTCGAAATGATAATGTATTTAGTAGATATTACGGTGGATACGTAACGGGTGAAAATAATAATACGCATATTTTCGATAACGTATTGCCACTTTTAGCGGAAATGGAATTGGAGAAGAGTAAGAAATAGAAGGTGCCATCCTTTTGAGGGGGCACCTTCTATTTATATCGTTATTTATCGATGTAATTTTACGTCCTAATATTAGAGAAGTAGTCAATCACGAATTCACGAAATTGCTGAGCAGTTTTCGATAAATAGCGTTTTTTCGACCAACTTAAGCCGATAGTTCGCTCGCAATTCGGTTCAATAATACGTAACTTATTTAATGCTAAAGTAGAGTTTTTTAATAAAGTTAAACTTGGGACGAAAGCGATGCCGAGACCTTGCTTAATAAGGTCGCTAATTACGGTTGGTTCATCTACTTCAAAAGCGATATGCGGAGTGAAACCAGCTTCCTTGCAAAATTCATCTGTTAAGTGCCGAAATCCGTAACCAGTGTTCATACTAATAAACGATTCGTTTTTTACTTCATGCAGGTGAATACTGTTGCGTCCTGATAAACGATGACCTGAAGGGACGACTAAGAAAATTTCTTCTGTAATAAGTGGTTCCCACATAATTTCCTCGCCTTCAATTGGCACAGAAGAAATGCAAAAGTCAATTTCTATATTATCTAGTTGTCGTTTCATAGAAGGAGTAGATGCGAGAAACTGTTGGAAACGAACGTTAGGATGTTCTAGTAAAAAAGAACCGAGTAGTTCTGGTAATATTCTCGGAATAGAAACTGCCAGTGTAATAGAGCTTTGTTGTAATTCAGCTAAATCTTTAATTTCTCGTTCACCTTCACTTAATTCATGAAAAATGCGCTCTACTCGTTTTAAAAATACTTTCCCAAAAGAGTTTAATGTAATCTGTCGACCTTGGCGATCAAATAGCGGGACGCCTAAGTCTTTTTCTAATCTAGCAATTGTTTTGCTGAGCGAAGGTTGTGCGATATGCAATTCCTCAGCCGCTTTTGTCATATGTTCTAATCGTGCGACTGTCTGAAAGTATTTTAGTTGAAGAAGTTCCATTTTGACTCTCCTTTCTATAGACTAAAAGGAATGAATTGATAATTAAAGATGTATTATACAGTATGAAAAGTGGCGTGTATAGTAAATCTGTTAAACCATTGTAATGGTGTGAAATTAGGAGAAGGAGTATGTTTCATGAAGGGAATTCAACTTATATTTAAAGATTGGAAAGCGATGTGGCACCATAAACATGGACGTATCGCTTTAATTTTTTTATTAATCGTTCCTTTAATTTATTCAGGATTCTTTTTAGCTGGATACTGGGATCCATATGGGAAATTAGATAAATTACCTGTTGCGATTGTAAATTTAGATAAGGGTGCTGCGATGGATGAAAAAACAATTCATGCAGGAGACGATTTTGTAAAAAATTTAAAAGAGAATAAGGAACTAGCTTTTCATTTCGTATCAAAAAAACATGCTGATGAAGGGTTGAAAGAAGATAAGTATTATATGGTTGTTACGATTCCAGAGGACTTCTCTCAAAAGGTAAGTACACTAATGGATGAGAAACCAGAGCCAGCGCAGCTTCAGTACAAAGTAAATCCGGGTAAAAACTTTGTAGCAGCTCAAATTGGAACGACAGCTGTTGAAAATATGAAAACAAAAATTTCAAATAGTATTACGAAATCTTATACAGAAGGTGTCTTTTCAAAGTTTCAAGACTTAGCACAAGGATTGAGTGATGCAAGTAATGGGGCTGAGAAGTTACATGAAGGAACGACAGATGCAAAAAATGGGGCCAATCAGCTTGCAGATGGTATTCATCGTTTAAATGAAGGGACATCAAAAGTGAAAGAGGGAAGTGAAAAACTTGCTGCTAGCCAATCAGCCTTAACTGGCGGAGCAAACGAGCTAAGCCAAGGAGCAAATTCGCTTCATAGCGGGATGGAGTTATTGGTGCAAGGTGAAAAAACTTTACAATCAGGGGTTAGTGAATTAAGTGCTGGTACAAATGAATGGATGAACGGAAGTGAGAAACTTGCTGAAGGGCAAGTGAAAGCGGACAATGCAGCAAATAGTGTAAAGCAACAATTAGAAGAGTACGTGAAAAGTCATCCAGAAGTGCAACAAGATCCTGCCTTTCAAAAGATTATTGCTACTTCTAATGGATTAGCTAAAGCAACAAATACTTTAAATAACAGCCAACAACAATTGACACAAGGTGCGCAGAAGCTTGCGGATGGTCAGCATAAGATTGAAGAAGGCATGAATACATTCGGAGTTAAGTTAAATGAGGCTACTACTGGAACGAAAAAGCTTGCAGATGGTGCTGCAAATTTAGCTAATGGATTTACGAAGTGGGGAAGTGGATTTACATCATTACAAGAAGGTGTAAATCACCTTGCGAGTGGTGGAACAGAGCTAAATCACGGTGCTGATCAGTTAACGAACGGACTTGTTAAACTTGACGATGGCGCGAAAGAACTTTCTACGAAATTGGGAGAGGGTGCAGAGAAGATAGCGGATGTTCGCAATGATGATGCACGCAATACGATGTTCTCAGAGCCAGTTCAATTAGTGAAGTCGACAGTTTCTGATGTACCTAATTACGGTTCAGGTATTGCACCATATTTCTTATCACTTGCATTTTATGTTGGCGGAATTATGGCATCGAATATTTTACCTCTTGGCCGTAGACAAAATATGAAGGTAAGCGGAACGGTACATTTTATTAATAAACTAGGATTGGTATATGTAATTGGACTTATTCAAGCATTACTAGTAGATGTGGTTGTGCTAGGAGCTATGAAATTAGAAGTTGCAAGTGTGCCACTCTTTATCTTATCAAGTATTGTTATTTCCTTTACGTTCATGACATTTATTCTCATGTTAGTAACGGTATTTGGTCTCGTTGGAAAGTTCTTAGCGGTAACACTTCTCGTCTTGCAATTAGCGACGAGCGGGGGTACTTTCCCAGGAGAATTAAATATAGCTATTCTTAGCAAGATTGGACAATTTCTCCCAATGTCCCATTCTCTTAGAGGGCTACAAGATGTGATTTCTTTAGGAGATTGGTCGCAATTACAAATGCAAATTTTAATATTATTATGCTATCTCGTTGTTGCCGGCGGAATTGCTTGGATCACGAGTCATATACAGCATAAGGAAACGAATGCAGAACAAGTTTCTTAAAATGAAAGAAGCTATCCGTTTTTTCGGATAGCTTCTTTTTTATTTGCGTTCCATTACCGCAAAATAATTATTTTCGTTATCAGCAAAGTTGAATGCTCTACCTGTAGGTAAATCTACAACTTGTCCAACTGTAACGTTTTTCTCAGAAAGATCTTTATACAGTTGATCTAAGTTATTAGAGAAGAACATAAGTGAAGGCGTATGTAAGTTTAATTCAGGTTGCATCTTCGCAATTAACGCTTTATCGTGAAGGACGATGCTTGTGCCTGCATCTTTCGTTGGAGCGATTTCAATCCAGCGAAATCCTTTTCCGTTATTTTCTTCACCGATGATTTGGAACCCTACTTTTTCTGTCCAAAATTGCACTGTTTCGTCTTGGTTATTTACATATAACATAATTTGTCCAATTTGATTAATCATAGGTGTGTCCTACTTTCTTTTCTTGTATGGAATTCTATTATATCAAAGATATGGTTTGAATACTTTTTCATGATTTTTCCGAAGTACAATCTTCGCCCATTTCATATTTGTCCTAGGAGAAGGGCCCGTAATCCACGTATGAAGTGGTAGTGTACTGCAAATGACCATTGCTGAAATTGAGATTGTGGCCGTTATTGTAAATAATAATAGGCTATATAATATTGTGTTTTCTTGCAGTGTGAATAAAGAAAGAAATTTTGTACATAGTTGCAAGAAGAAAAAGTGAGCTAAATAAGCACCATATGTGTAATTCCCGATAAAGCGTAAAGCTTTATATAAGAAACCGCGTCGCTGTACGATTGTAATAGACAGCACGTAAAGTATAATAATCTCGCATACGATATATAAAAACATAGACGGTTTTAAATAAGTCGAAACGGTTAAATGAATAGAGTTTGCTCCGTAAAAACTAAATAACTCATAATTGATGAATAAAAATAAGATAAAAAATAAGATTGTAATAAGAGGAATATGTTTTATGACAAATGTACGCCACGCTTTTAGTGCGACAGCAGCGATTCCTCCCATGACAAAATAGAATGAGTAGAAGAAGAAGGAACGGTCTGTATAATGCAAAATGGTTGAGCTAGTCAATTTCTCTCCATTAAAAATGTAGTGAGAAGAATACCACATTAAGAGGAAATATAGAGAAGCAAAGACGGTCATATATTTATATATGTCTTTTTTATTTTCTGTTCGTTTTTGAAACCAATAAAATAGCGTGCATAGCAAAGGAAACAATAAGTGAATTTGGAACATCATAATTACGTACCAAAGATGGGGTGCTGCTGTTCCGAGTAATAAACTTTTTATTCCGCTTTGTAGTGTAATCATATCGTTTGTTGTTAATAAGTAAAGAATAGACCAGAAGAAATAAGGGATGAGTAAATGTGCGGCTTTTTCATAAAGATATTCTGTGTAGGCTAGTTGCTTCGTATATTGCCGAATTAAGTGAAAGCCGATGATAAATATGAATGCAGGTGCTGAAAATTTTGCAAGGTTAAATAGCATGCCCATAATGAGGGATTGCTCAAGTAAAACATTTCCTTGATTCATTGTATATAATAAGGAACTTTGCAAAACGACAGCAAGGAATGCAATGCTTTGCAAAACTTTAAATTCTGGTGCGCTTTGGGTCATTAGGTCCATCTCCTTTTCCATACATGATTATAGTACGGAGAATGGATAATGAGTGTGGAATATTTGTGAAGGTTTTAACAAATTTGTGGCGGAATAGATTATATCGACGATTTTTTCAATATATCGACGTTTCGACAAGGGATATCGACTTATCAACAAATAACGACAAAAAGAGGATGCTCAAAACGAGCATCCTCTTTCTATTTATTAAGCAAATTTGTTTTTGATCCAGTTCTTACCTTCTACAAGGCGAGCTGTCATTACGGCACAAGCGTTATCTGCTGTTACGTTTAACATCGTTGCAGGAGGATCAATGATTGTACTGATTGCTGCGATAATTGGTAATGCTTCTGGCGGGAAGCCATATAAAGAAACGATTAACATTTCACCAATCATACCGCCGCCTGGAATAGCGCCCATTACTGTTCCTACTAATAGAGAAACAACAAGTGCGATTGCTAATGTTTTCGGTCCTTCGAATTCCATGTTGAAAATACCGAATAAGAAAGCGATCTTTAATACGCCGCCTAAAACAGAGCCGTCTTTATGAAGTGTAGATCCAAGAAGGACAACTGTTTCACGAACGTCAGACGAGATACCCATTTTCTTCGTTGCTTCCAAGTTCGCTGGAATACTAGCAGCACTACTACAAGTTGCAAGTGATGTAACTGTAGGAGAGACCATATTTTTCCAAAATACTTGTACACCTTGTTTGCGACCTGCAAGGTATGCATAGAACGTGAAGAATACAAAGAAGTAAATGAGAGACGCTGGATAGTATACCATTGCTGCTCGGAAGTAAGTTCCAAGAAGTTGTGGTCCAAATTCACCAACTAATGCTGCGAAGTAAGCAGCAAGTCCGATTGGAGCGTAGTACATAATGAAAGATACAACTTTCATTGAAATTTCTGCACCAGCTTGTAAGAATGTAGCGAATGGCTTTCCTTTTTCACCAACTGCTGAAGTTGCAACCCCCATTAAAATAGAAAAGAAAATAAGAGCTAACATATTTTCACGAGATAGTAACTTCGAGAAGTCAGATACTGTTAGAATACCGACAATTTGATCTGCAACACTAACTGCTTTTTCAGCTTTGTCAGGTTGTGTTAGTTCTAATACAACACCTTGTGCTGGCGGGAATACCTTCACGACAATAATCATAAAAATAGCAGCTAAAATACTTGTAAATAAGAAAGTCCCAGCCATACTAGACATAATTTTACCGAAACGTTTTAATCCATCCATATTAGCAATAGATGATGCAATGCTAAAGAACACTAACGGTACAACAATCGTAAACATTAAGTTTAAGAAAATGTCACCAAGCGGCTTTAAAGCAACTGCATCGGCACCCATGAAATAACCAATGAAACCACCAATTAGGATAGAAGATAATAAAATAAGTGGAAAGCGATATGCCTTCATAAATATATCCTCCTATCAATAAAAAAAATCATACTGAATTATTATAGCGAGTTAGCGTCCTCTTTACTAGGAGAATAATGATAGATGGAATAGCGTGAAAACCGAGAAATTTTTGTTTTTAAGCTCGGCATACAGCAGGAAATCTAGACATATATATTTGTAACCTAGTGGTGGCAAAGGATGCGCCGTAACTTAGGTTTGGAAAAAGGGGGAGGGAAAAGGGATGAATATTTTACTTTGCTGTGCAGCGGGAATGTCTTCCAGTTTAATTGTTACGAAAATGGAGAAAGCAGCAGAGGCAAGAGGGATAGAGGTAAAGATTTGGGCAGTATCAGGTTCTGAAGTAAATAGTCACATAGATGAAGCTGATGTACTTTTACTTGGACCACAAGTACGTTATTTATTACCGAAAATGAAAGAGTTATGTAAGGAGAAGGGAGTACCTGTTGATGTCATTCAATCTGTCCATTACGGGCTTTGTAATGGGGAAGCAATCCTGCAAGCAGCTTTGTTAATGAAACCATGAGGAGAGTGGGATAGATGATACGGTTTTTAGAGAAATATGTAATGCCAGTAGCAGGGAAGGTTGCAGAGCAGAGGCACTTACTAGCAATTCGTGATGGACTTGTATTGACGATGCCTTTCTTAATTATAGGATCATTTTTCCTCATCATTAGTGCTTTACCAATACCAGGTTATAATGATTTTATGGCCGGTTTGTTTGGGGAGAATTGGCAGAGGGCTTTGGGGTATCCAGTTAGTGCAACTTTTAATATAATGGCTTTAATAGCTGTTTTTGGAATCGCTTACAGGCTTGGAGAATATTATAAAGTGGACGCTTTAGCATCCGGGGCATTGTCGCTTGTGACATTTTTACTTGCGACGCCATTTCAAGTTGCATATATTATACCAAGTACAAAAGAGAGTGTACTTGTAGAAGGTGCTATCCCAGCTGCATTAATGGGAAGCCAAGGGTTATTTGTAGCAATGATTATTGCACTTATATCTACTGAGCTTTATCGGTTTATTGTACAAAAAAAGATAATTATAAAGATGCCAGAGACAGTTCCGCCAGCTGTGACACGTTCATTTGCCGCACTTGTTCCAGGATTTATTGTTGTAACGGTTATTTGGATTTTACGCTTAATTATAGAAAATACTTCTTTTGGCAGTATCCATAATATTGTAGGGCAAATTTTACAGGAACCACTTAGTGTACTTGGTGCTAGTCTTTGGGGCGCAATAATAGCTGTTATTCTCGTTCATGTTCTTTGGTCATGTGGAATTCATGGAGCTACTATTGTTGGTGGTGTAATGAGTCCCGTTTGGTTGTCGTTAATGGATCAAAACCGAATTGCTTACCAAGCAGGGCAAGATATACCAAATACGATTACTGCACAGTTTTTTGATTTATGGATTTATATGGGCGGATCTGGTGCAACGCTTGCTTTAGTTGTAGGAATGTTATTATTTGCCCGAAGTCAGCAATTAAAAAGTATAGGTAGATTGTCAATTGCGCCTGGTATATTTAATATTAATGAGATGGTAACTTTTGGGATGCCGATTGTCATGAATCCAATTTTATTAATCCCATTTATATTGGTTCCAGTTGTGTTAACAATTGTTTCTTACTTTGCAATGGAATGGGGATTAGTTGCTCGTCCGAGCGGTGCTGCTGTTCCTTGGACGACACCAATTCTATTTAGTGGATATTTAGGATCAGGTGGGAAAATTTCAGGTGTTGTTTTACAACTTGTTAACTTTGCGCTTGCATTCTTCATTTATTTACCGTTCTTAAAAATATGGGATAAACAAAAAGTGGCGGAAGAAAAGGGGGAGTAAAGAACTAAAATGGATACGATAGAAACGAAGGCCTTTCACTTAATCTTGCATGGGGGAAATGCGAGAAGTTGTTCAATGGAAGCAATTGATTGCGCAAAGCGTGGAGAGTTTACAGAAGCAGAAGCTAAATTACAAGAAGCGTTAGAGGAATTAAAAGAGGCGCACCGTGTACAGACGGATCTCATACAGAAAGAAGCTGGTGGGGAAAAGACCGAAGTTACCCTTTTGATGGTGCACGCACAAGATCATTTAATGAATGCAATTACGGTGAAGGAATTAGCGAGTGAATTTGTAGAATTATATAAGAAGATGTCAGTAGCTGAATGAACCTTGCGTATGCAAGGTTTTTTATGTATGTGTCTGTACCATCAGTGGAGTGTTCGTTCCACTGATGGTATTTACAATCCTCCTTTTTAGAAATGAGTAAGGGTGGTATTTAATCGGTAGTAACAATCTTCCCTATACCACGGATTAGCTTTTTTATATGCATCTCATTTGGTTTTAATATACTTACGATATAATCAATCGCTATTTGCGGTTCAACGGTCGTACCGCACGTGTAACAGTCAATGGCTGCAAAGTTTTTTTCTGGATAAGTGTGAATAGAAAGGTGGCTTTCAGATAGTAAAACTAAAACAGTAACGCCATGCGGATCGAATTCTTTTGCACTTACGTTTAAAACATGGGCACCAGAGCGATTAGCAGCGGTAACTAAATGATATTCTAAAAAGTGAACATCATCTAATAGAGAAAAGTCCACTCCCCATAAATCTACTATTATATGCTTACCGAAAGTAGAGTATTCCATAAGGTAGCACTCCTCACTATAATATCGTTAAAATTCCATTTCCTTTTTGTAACATTGATGTAGGATAAGGTTCGATTCTGAATTTAAAAGAGCGAGATTACGTTGTTCTAAATGTTCTTCTTTAAATTGAAATAAAGGAGAAAGAAGAGAAGGTAATGTTCGAGGAGTTGGCACAACATATAATTGCTCAATTTGATCGAGTACATAGGCAGAGTTAGCAGCAATATGAAATCCCCAGTCAGTTCCGAAAGAAGGAACGATCGTATGATAACTTTTCACAGTCAATCCAGCATGTTCAATTGTATTACCGATACACCAATAAACAAGTGGTGCATCAGCAGGAGAATTAGATTGGCAGACGAATGCTCCATCTTCTGTTAAAAATGTAGCTATACGAGCAAAAAGTTCGCTTGTATATAAAGTACTTAACAACTCTGTTGCTGGATCTGGAAAATCAATGATGATTACATCGTATAAAGAGGAAGGGGAATTCAGAAATTCTTTTGCATCACATACGTGTGTGTTCACACGATTATCAAAAAATGCGCTTTTGTTCAAAGAAACTAATTCAGGAACGTTACGAGCCATATCAATCATCGATCCATCTAAATCAACAAGGTCTACATGTAGCACATTTTCATATTTCAAAACTTCTCGTAAAGCAAGACCATCGCCACCACCTAATATGAGAACACGTTTTGGATCAATTACTTTTGACATAATTGGATGAACAAGTGCTTCATGATAAATTTGCTCATCAACGGAACTAAATTGTAGTTGCTTGTCCAAATATAAACGAACATCGCTTACTTGTAACAAATTAATATTTTGGTAATTACTTTGTTCTGCAAATAAACTTGTATGTTCACCAGCTTGTATTTCCTTGAGAGAAATTTCATCCCATATATCTAAGTTGTGTGAACTTGTTTCTATTATAGGTTCCAATTGTTCTTGCTTGTCCTGCTTGTTCTGTTTATTTTGCTTGTCCTGCTTATTTTGTATTTCTTGCTGTTTTAGTTCAAATTTGTCAGAGTCTAATTCAGAGCGCTTGTCTTTTTTATAGCTAGTTATTCTATAAATCTTTATTTTTTTCTGTTTTCTATGTTTTGGCATAGGAATCCCCTTTCGAATTGTGTTATTTTACTCTATTCTATGTAATCTAGTAGAAGCTGCTTGGACAATAGAGAGAAGAGTGGGTTTAAGAGAGGTTTATTTTTTATTAGATTTTCATTCTAAAAAAATTTTTTAGTGTTTTTTTATTTTAAATACAACTAGACAACTAAACACTAATCTATTTTCATACAGTTATGTGTTAAAAGCGTGTTGTTTTATAACACACTGTGTGTTTTTTGAGTGACACACTAATTGAAAGCGTTAACACACAAAGAAAATGCTCGAAAAAGCACTGATTTTAGTGGTTTTAAAAAGTTGGCACGCTAATTGCATTAATAAATAGCGTAAAGAAAAATAAATAAAACATAAATTTTTTATACTACACAAGGGGGATTTTCAAATGAATATTTTATTATGTTGCTCAGCAGGGATGTCTACAAGTTTACTAGTTACAAAAATGGAAGCGGCTGCAAAAGCTCGCGGTCTAGAAGGAAAGATTTGGGCTGTATCTGGGGATGCAGTAAAAAACAATATCGATCAAGCAGATGTATTATTACTAGGACCACAAGTTCGTTACATGCTTTCTTCAATGAAAACGCTTGCTGATGAGAAAAACGTTGGAATCGACGTTATCAATCCAATGCACTACGGCATGATGAATGGAGAAGCAGTTTTAGATCACGCGTTAACACTTAAAAAATAATTAGGGGGGAAGCGAAATGCAAAAGTTTATTGCATTCATGGAGAAGTATATTGTTCCTGTCGCTGGTAAAATCGGATCGCAACGTCACTTAGCTGCGATCCGTGATGGATTTATTGCAGTTATGCCACTTATTTTAGTTGGTGCACTGGCATCACTAATTAATGGTTTTCCGTCTGAAGCTTTCCAAGATTTCATGAAAGGGTTATTTGGTGAAACGTGGAAACAAGTTGGCGGTGGAATGTGGACTGGTTCTTTCGCGATTCTAGCACTAATCATAGCATTTACAACAAGTTATAACTTAGCAAAATCTTACGGCGTTGATGGTTTGTCAGCAGGTATTATTTCATTTGGTGCGTTAATTATTCTTACGCCAACAACACCGAAAGAAGGCGGATTGAACTTAGCTTGGACAGGTGCACAAGGGTTATTCGTAGCAATTATTGTGGCGCTCCTTGTTACTGAGGTATTCCGTTTCTTTGTACAACGAAACATTACTTTTAAAATGCCTGATGGAGTACCACCGGCAGTTTTAAGATCTTTCGCAGCTATAGTTCCAGCTTTTGTTATCTTAACAGTAGTTGCAGGTATTCAATTAGCAGTGAAATTAGCTGGTACAAGTGTTCATGAATTTATCTTTAATACGATTCAATCACCACTGCAAAGTTTAGCAGGAACATTACCAAGTGCAATTGTTATTGTATTACTTGTTCATCTTCTTTGGTTCTTCGGTTTACATGGTCCAAATATCGTTGGTGGTATTATTGAGCCATTATACTTACCGGCATTAGAGAAAAACATGAAGCTATTCCAAGGTGGCACATCTGCATTTGATGTTCCAAACATTGTTACAAAACCATTCTTTGATACTTTCGTATATCTTGGTGGTTCTGGTGCAACATTAGCGTTCTTAGTAGTGGTATTACTTGTAGCGAAAAGTGCACAATTACGCGGTGTATCTCGCTTATCAATTGGGCCAGGTGCATTCAATATTAACGAACCAGTAATCTTTGGTACACCAATTATTTTAAACCCAGTTTTATTCTTACCGTTTATCATAACACCAATTGTATTAGTAATAACTTCTTATACAGCTATATCTATTGGATGGGTACCAAAAACAGTAGCGATGATTCCATGGGCAACACCACCAATTATTAGTGGTTATCTTGTAACAGGTGGACATCTTTCAGGTGCAATTCTACAGTTATTCAACTTTGTAATTGCGATGGTAATCTACTATCCATTCGTTGTATTATGCGACCGTTCTGTTGTTCGTACTGAAAAAGCAGCAGCACAAGGAAATAACAACTCTGTACCTATGTAACATAGTAATTGTTCTCACAGATAACATAATCTGTGAGAACAATTATCTTTATATCATGTTCAAAAAGATGAAATCCATCTACAAGAACACCAAACTATCATTCATAAAATAATAATGTAATAGAAATGTTCAAACTGAAGGGGTATGTAAATCGGTTGAACCATAATAGAGAGGGCGGTAATTATGATGACTACAGCAGAACAAATTCCATTTCAATTAATTTTAAATAGTGGTAATGCACGAAGCTTTGCGATGGAGGCACTTCAATTTGCCAAACAGGGGAAAATGGCAGAGGCTGATGAAGCGATGGTGAAGGCGAAAGAAGCGATTAATGAAGCGCATCATTTCCAAACAGAGCTCATACAATCAGAAGCAAGAGGAGAAAAAACAGAGGTTAGTGTCCTTTTAATTCACGCACAAGATCATTTAATGAATGCGATTACAGTAAAAGAATTGGCGGCAGAATTTATTGACCTTTATAAAAAATTAGAAGCGAAAGGGGAATAAAGCATGACTGGAATTAAAATTGCTACAATCGGCGGTGGATCTAGTTATACACCAGAGTTAATTGAAGGATTTATTAAACGTTATGATGAGCTTCCTGTTCGTGAAATTTGGTTAGTAGATATTGAGGCAGGAAAGGAAAAGTTAGAAATCGTTGGTAACTTAGCAAAACGTATGGTGAAAAAATCTGGTTTACCAATCGAAGTACATTTAACGCTTGATCGCCGCGAGGCATTAAAAGATGCTGATTTCGTAACAACGCAGCTTCGCGTAGGTTTATTAGAAGCTCGTGCGAAAGATGAAGCAATCCCATTAAAATATGATGTAATCGGTCAGGAAACGAATGGTCCTGGTGGTTTGTTCAAAGCGCTGAGAACGATTCCTGTTATTTTAGATATTTGTAAGGATATGGAGGAGCTTTGTCCGAATGCATGGTTAATTAACTTCGCGAACCCAGCAGGTATGGTAACAGAAGCTGTCCTTCGTTATACAAATATTCAAAGAGTAGTTGGTCTATGTAATGTTCCAATCGGAATTCGCATGGGTCTTGCAAAATTACTTGAAGTAGATGCAAGTCGTGTTCACGTTGATTTCGCAGGTTTAAATCATATGGTATACGGATTAGACGTATATTTAGATGGCGTAAGTGTAATGGATCGTGTGTTAGAGCTTGTAACAGATCCAGAAAAGCAAATTACGATGGAAAATATTGCAGCGCTTAACTGGGAGCCAGACTTTATTCGCGGCCTTCGCGCAATTCCGTGTCCATACCACCGTTATTACTACAAAACACGTGAAATGTTAGAAGAAGAGAAAGAAGCTTCAGTTGAAAAAGGTACACGTGCAGAAGTAGTAAAACAATTAGAAAATGATTTATTCGAGTTATATAAAGACCCGAACTTAGATATTAAACCACCACAATTAGAAAAACGTGGCGGCGCTTATTATAGTGACGCAGCATGTAGCTTAATTACGTCTATTTATAATAATAAAGGTGATATCCAGCCTGTTAATACACGAAACAATGGAACAATTGCAAGTTTGCCACATGATTCGGCTGTTGAAGTGAACTGTATTATTACGAAAGAAGGTCCAAAACCAATTGCAGTTGGAGATCTTCCAGTACCAGTTCGCGGTTTAGTACAGCAAATTAAATCATTTGAGCGCACAACAATTGAAGCTGCTGTTACAGGGGATTATCATAAAGCGCTGCTTGCTATGACAATTAATCCACTTGTACCATCAGATAAAGTGGCAAAACAAATTTTAGATGAAATGTTGGAAGCACATAAGGAATATCTTCCACAGTTCTTCAAAAAGGTAGAGAAATAAAGCGGCGCTATTTAGCCCGCTTTTTTTATTCTATCCCACTTTAATGGGCAGTAAGACCCCTACCTCAAAATTCAGCGAAAGCAAAGAAATTAGGTGGGGGTCGGGCTGCCCATTAAAGTCCGATTGGTGAGGGCTAATGATCAGTGGGGGGTGAAGAAAACCCCCACTGATTAAAGTTTCACTTTATTAGGAGGTATTACGATGATTAAGTTAATTGTAAACGCAGATGATTTCGGTCTTACAGAAGGTACAAATTACGGCATTATTGATGGGCACATAAACGGACTTGTAAATTCAACGACGATGATGATGAATATGCCGGGAACAGAGCATGCAGTACGTTTAGCGAAAGAACATAACCTACTCGGAGTAGGCGTACATCTCGTATTAACGGCAGGGAAACCACTTCTTGGAGACGTACCATCACTTGTAAGTAGAGATGGATTGTTTCATAAACAAAGTATCGTATGGGAAGGGAAGATAAAACCGGAAGAAGTCGAACGAGAATGGACTGCTCAAATTGAGAAATTCTTATCTTACGGATTAACACCAACTCATTTAGATAGTCATCACCATGTGCACAGTTTACCGATTTTGCACGATGTTCTTGAGAGATTAGCGGCTACATATAATGTTCCGATTCGTCGTTGTGAGGAAGAGCGAGCAGTACGCCCGTTTTCTGACGTATTTTACAGTGACTTTTATGCGGATGGTGTGACGGAAGATTACTTTGTGAAGTTAAAAGAAAGAGTACACGGTGAACAAACGGTAGAAATTATGGTTCATCCAGCGTATATTGATCCAGAGCTTGTGAAGCGTTCTTCTTACGTAATGGATCGCGTGAAAGAATTGCGTATTTTAACAGAGAGTGAATTGCCTGAAGGAATAGAGCTTGTGAAGTTTTAATAGAAAAAACGACGGTTATATCATGCCGTCGTTTTTTCTATTTACAAAATGGATAGAATATATCCGCCAAAGGCTCCGAGTATAACGATAACCCAAGGTGGTGTTTTCCAAAAAGCGAGCAAGCAAAATAGAAGAGACGCAAAAACAAAATCTACAGCGTTCATAATTGTGCTTGTCCAAATAGGATCATAAAAAGCGGCAATTAAAATACCAACAACAGCGGCATTGACTCCAAGTAGTGCGCCTTGTATGAAAGATATTTTTCTCACACTGTTCCAAAATGGTAAAACACCAATAACGAGCAAGAAAGCAGGAAGAAAAATCGCAATTGTTGCAAGTATTGCCCCAAGCGTCCCGTTTAGCACTGCTCCTATATAAGAGGTGAATGTAAATAGTGGTCCTGGCATTGCTTGTGTTAATCCGTATCCAGCTAGGAACTGTTCTTTCGTCATCATTCCGTTTTGTACGAACTCACCTTCAAGAAGAGGTAGCACGACGTGTCCGCCTCCAAATACAAGTGCACCAGAGCGATAGAAACTATCAAATAAAGCGATGTAATAAGAGAACGGTCTTAATATTGGTAGCAGTAGTAACAGCCCGAAGAATAAGATAAGACAAGAAACTGCTATCTTTTTTGAAATACGTACTTTTATATGTTGAGATTGGCTAATCGGTTGGTTGCGATATAAAAACCAGCCTATAAAGCCAGATATTATAATAAGGGTGACTTGTGTCCAGCTGCTGGGCCATAATAAGGCGATTGCGGCAGTTACAATCGCAATCGTCGCACGATTTCGGTCTGGCGTTAATTTTTGTGCCATTCCCCATATGGCATGAGCAACAATAGCGACTGCTACAAGTTTTAGCCCATGAATCCAGCCAGCACTTCCAAGATTGAGCTGATTAAGGAATGAGGCAAAGAAAACTAAAACAAGCACAGACGGTAAAGTGAATCCAATCCATGAAATAATAGCTCCTAATATCCCGCCTCTTAATAATCCAACCCCCATCCCGACTTGGCTGCTAGCAGGGCCAGGAAGGAATTGACATAGTGCTACTAAATCTCCATAGCTTCGTTCATCCATCCACTTTCTTTTTTGTACATATTCGTGGTGGAAATAGCCGACATGGGCGACGGGGCCACCAAATGAAGTAAGTCCTAATTTAAATGAAACGAGAAAAATCTCTAATAATGTGTGAAAAGTGTATTTGTTTTTTTCCAAAACAACCTCCGAAAATGTGTTTCCTAAATGAATTATACAGGAGGTAGTAACGCAAAAGGAACGATTGTAATGTAAAGATTGTGTGAATCTTTTCTTCGTAATTAACACTTGAAAAAGTCATAAATGATTATGTATAAACCATAAAGTAGTAGAAGTAGTGCTGGGAAATTTATATGAGGAGAATGCCCGTATGACAACACATTTCTTTGCGAGGTTAACAGGCAAGAGGGAAATACCTCCTGTAAATACAGAAGCTTTTGGCGTAGCAGAGTTTATATTTAGTGGTGATTTAAAGAAATTACAATATCGCGTCATATTGAAAAACATCGAAAAAGTTACATCATGCCAAATTCATTTAGGGAAAGCGGATCAAATTGGCCCAGTTGTTTTAAGGTTATTTGGTCCGTTAAAGCAAGGGATTAGTGTAAACGAAGGAGTCGTTACTGGTGTAGCTAATGTGGGAGATTTTGAAGGGCCGTTACAGGGGAGAGCGTTTGATAGCTTACTGCAAGAAATCGTGCAGGCGAATGTATATGTAAATGTTTATACGAAGTCCAATAAGAAGGGCGAAATCAGGGGAAGAATCAGGAAAGTAAAGAAGTAGAAAAAAGGCTGTCCATATTTTGGAACAGCCTTTTCTGCTATAAGGTGCAAATTTTAGCGATTATTGCCGGTAAATCGATATATATTGAAAATCGCTAATATAATCCAAGTTACAGTCGATATACTAAAGAACTGCCTCGATTAATTTTTTGTAGGTTGATTTTTAATGAAGAAGTCCATAACATAAAACACTTCGTCATCAGGTATTTGTATTTCAAACGTATTTTCAATCGGTTGCAACGCTTTTTTCACTTTCATATACATCCAGTATTCATCTTGTCTTCGTTTCTCTTTATCTGGATGAGGGAGAAGGCTTTCTCCTTTTTGAAGACGGTCAACCATACAGCTCATATGAAGAATAACACCCATTAAACTGTCAGGAGTTAGCTGTAAGGAAATTAATTCTTGAATTGTATTTAATGCGTAACGAATTGTTTTAATAAGTAGTGCTCCGTCGTTACGCTGCATTTGTTGTTCAAGAATATCAGCCATCTTTGCATATGTTTCTTCATACGTAATTAATTCTTGAATTGGCTGAATCGCTGTGTAGTTTACAATGTCTTGGAAATGATACGTTAAGCATGGTACCTGTACATCGAAATTCGTGACGATACAAATAATATTCCGCTCTTTTTTTATGTTCTCAATCATTTTCGTTAAATCTTTTTCATGGACGATACTAATCGGAATAATTTCAATTAAGTCTTTGTCAAATCGCAAATAGTTTTCCAACATTTTTTGAATAGCTAAAGCACTGCCTTCCCCAGTTAAACAAGCTGTTAAAATAACAGATTTCATTGGAGATAGTGGCTTTTTCTTTTCTTCTTGTACGTTTAAGTAAAACGGTGTTAAGTTCTTCACCGTTTCATATAATGCATCTAACGAGTAGCCAAGCTGAGCTTTTCGAGCTGCTTCTAGTGCATGTGGAGTGCTTGTCATGGAAAGAACACGCACTGGAATTTTGAACTCAGTTTCTAATATATCACCAATATAAGCGAGCGATCCCATATCAACAAGTAAGAGGAGCCCGTTTACATTTTGGAGTGTCTTCATATACACTTTCACACGTTCTAAGAAATCTTTCGGTGATTCATGTAATGGCATATCGATACCGGTTACTTCATCAATGCCGAGCAGTTCGTTTGCGACGTTTGCCATTTCGGTTGCGATGCCGTTACCGTGCGCTAATATTAATACTTTTACTTCTGTTTGCGAGGCAGGAATTGGATCAACAACGAAGAACATTGTTAAAAAGCCTGCTTCATCGATAGGCATTGTTATTTGTAATTCATCCTCCAGTAGTTGAATGCATTGCATAGCTACAGAGAACGCTTCTTTATATTTTGTACGAATTTGATTTAATTGTGGGTGATGAATTTGTTTTCCAGCTTGCAAACGTTGTAGAGTTGTCTGTACATGTAGACTTAAAGCGAGAAATACTTTTTCATCAAACGTCTTAGATAAATGCTTTTCAGCAAGTTCTGCAATTCTTTCACAGACGGAAACGATATTACGATCCACAATTTTAAAAACATTTTCATGACTTGTCTTTTTTGACATTTGGTTAAAATATTGTACGAAAAAGCTTTGAATATCATTTTCGATTAGTAATTCTAATTCATCCTCTTCAATACCGCGAGCTTGAAGTTCTTCATATTTATAATCAATATAATCGTAAATAGAAGACTGTTTTTCATTTTCTATTTTATGATTACTCCAACCTTCATCACCTGTAAATACAAATGTTTCATTCGGTATTTGGTATAGGTGACGGCTCTTTCTTTCAATGAATAGTCCTTCTTTCATATACCAAGGTAAATCTGTACTTGAAACATAGACAGAATCACGTTTCTTTGTCACGAAGTCAGAATAGGCTTTCGCGCAGGCAATTTGTACATCCGTTTTTAATTGACCAATGTTATTGGGACAATTGTAAAAGACGAAAGCTCGCATTGCATTCGGACTAACGTGAATTTCTTTACGCAGGCGGATTGCTTCATTTGTGAAAAATAGTTGTAGTAATGCAAAGCGTTCTTTATGCGTACGCTCACGAAGTGGTGGCAGCGTGACAGTCATTGGTATACGTCTTGTAAATGTTTTTAATAAAAATGAATTTGGTTCTTCTGTTGTTGCAGTAATGATTAATACTTGTGCCTTACGTTCGTTTTCTGTTTCTCCAAGGCGGCGGTATACACCGCGGTCAATAAAGGTGAAAAGCATTTCTTGTCCCTCTGGAGGAAGGCGATGTACTTCGTCTAAGAAAAGGATCCCTTCATGTGCTTTTTCAATTAACCCTTTTTGATCACTTGCCCCTGTATAAGCTCCTTTTTTGATCCCAAATAACTGCCCGAGTAGTAGCTGTGGATTATTTGCGTAATCAGCACAGTTAAAGACGATAAATGGTGCATTTTTAGGAAGCTGCTCGACTTCAATTGCATATTCGTGCATTAAAGAAGCGAACATAGATTTTCCGACTCCTGTTTCTCCGAGCAGTAAAGTATGCATACCGTTTGGAGGATAGAGAATAGAAGCTTTCGCTTTTTCAATTGCGATTTTAAGGCTCGTATTTTCAATTGCAAATGTATCTAATGAAGTCACTTCTTTTGAATGCGTTTCCAATGAAGCGTTCGTTTCGATATAAAAACGAACAGGACGCGTATTTGTTTTTAATAAACGTTTATCTTTTACAAGTTTGTTTAAGTCGCTACTTACATTGGCGCGATCTAATTGCAGAAGGGTAGCGAGTTCTAATGCGGTTACACCTTCTGTATAATTGCCTTTTTGTATTGCGTTAAAAATGAGATCTATTCGTTTCATTTCTATTCACCTCGAAACTTCATCACTATTTAAAATTTTACACAAAAATGGGAAGGGTGGGAAGAGAAAAATAAAACAGCTTTAGCATATAAGCGCTAAAGCTGTTACAATCTTGTGTCTTTCCAAAAGTTCACTTCGAGATGAGAAGATGGATTATAGGGAAGCAGTTTGTATCCTTGTGACTGTAAATAATCAATTACCTTTGGAAGTATTTGTACAGTTACACTCGAATCATGCATTAAAATCACTTCGACTTGTTCATCGCTCTGATTACGTACTCTTTCTAGTATGGCAGAAGGATTGTCATAGCTTTTCCAGTCATATGTATCGATTGTCCAATCCCACATTTTATACTGGGCTGATACAAGTGCATCACGGTAATTCTTTTTTAAGTAAGGCATGCTACCATACGGGACACGAACGAGATGTGAATTTAATTTTGTAACTTGCTGAACGATGCTTTGTGCTTGTTCCATCTCTGTAATTAAAGTAGATGGATCACCAGTGTAAAGGCGTTTTACATCGTGTGACATACTGTGAAGTCCGATATAATGTCCGTCTTTAATCAATCGTTGCATTGTCTTTTTATAATGTGGCACTTTTCCACCAATAACAAAGAAAGTTGCTTTTCCGTTCTTTTCTTTTAAGATGTTTAAAATTTGCGTAGTATATTTGTTTGGTCCGTCATCAAATGTTAAGTACGCGATTTTTTGGGTAGAAGAGGTAGTTTCGGTATTTGGATGATGTTCAGCAGGGGGAATGGTAGTCGCTCCTGCATGAGATGACGCGTACATAGTAATTGTTAAAAATAAAATAATGGATTGAAATACTCGCTTGATCATAACATTCACCCTCAGTTTGACAATCAAGATGTAAAAAAAGAAAATATAATCCTTTTCTTATTATGTATATCTTTCTCCAATAGTGGGACTCTCAAACAAACTATATTTTGGAAATATGAAATGGGGATTAAAAAAATAGCATCCTCTTATAAGAAAGAGGATGCTATTTGAATATTTCATAATAGTAAAGGCTATACTACAATTAGTCTTCGCGTTTTTTCACTTTTTTATAAAAGGAAATAATTGGTTTGTAACGTTCGTGTACAAGCCCGATTACTTCAGCAATAATCTCTGTAAAGAAGATTAAAACGAAAAGAAGAATAATGGATAACCATAATGTCGCACTAGAGAAAATGATTGCATTTACACTAAAGAAAATACCGAATGCGTATATAATTAGTACCGTTTTACGATGAGAGAAGCCCATTGCAAGTAGACGGTGATGTAAATGCGATTTATCTGGTGCTGAAATAGGTTTTTTATTTACGATACGGCGGATAATTGCAAATGTCGTATCAAATACAGGTACGCCTAAAATAATAACTGGAACGATAAAGCTGAATAACGTTACACTTTTGTATAATCCAAGTAATGATATAACAGAAATACAGTATCCTAAAAATAGTGCGCCTGTATCTCCCATGAATATTTTTGCTGGATGGAAGTTGTAGAATAAAAATCCAATTGTACTTGCTAATGTAATTAATGCTAGTGGTAAGATAATAGCAGCTCCAGTGCCCCATGGGCTAGTGAAGGCCATATATGCTAGCGTTGCAAGTACGATAGATGAAATACCAGCAGATAATCCATCTAAGCCATCAATTAAGTTGATTGCATTTGTAATACCTACAATCCAAAATACTGTAATCGGATAAGCAAGCCATCCAAGTTCAGTATCCCCGAGGATTGGGATGTATAATACTTGCACTAATAATCCACTTTTTACAATCATAATGGCAACTAGTAGTTGTCCACCGAATTTTACCTTCGCAGATAACTCGTACATATCATCTAAAATACCGATGATTACAATGATAATCGCACCTAGCGTTATCGATAACATTCTTTGTTCGTATAAGCCGCCGACAACAAATCCTACAGCTACACCAATAAATATCGCTAACCCGCCAAGACGAGGCATGATCTTTTGGTGCACTTTACGAGCGTTTGGCTTATCTGTTGCTCCTATTTTAAAAGCTAACTTAATAACTAAAGGAGTAACGACGAGTACAGTGATGAAAGATGCCAAAATGGCATAAATCACTTGTGAGTCCATGAATACCCCACCCTTTTATAGTCTAACGTAATTTTTTTAATGTATTTATCTGAAAATTATGATGTTTATTTACAGGCTCATAACATATGGTATCACAAAAAGATTAGAATTCAATCTTTTTTTCTTTGTATGGTAAATGGGAGCAGATAGAATATATGACAATTGTATACAGAATGTTGAATCGTTTGAGAAGTTTAATCGTATTGGAATTTAGAATATGACATTTTTTCTTTTTCTTTGATGATGAATACTTTCATTTCAATATTATAAGTGTTACACGTAGAAATGAGTAAGTTCCGTGTTAAAATGTGGGAATTTATCTCGCGTGTACGGGTAGTAATGCTCAAGCCCTTAAAATTTAGTTGGAGGAAAGAAATTAGGGGGAGTATTCATTCCTGTAAAATCTAAATTGGTTTAACAAATAATTAACGAAGACTGTTTAATTTTACAAAAACTTAAAAAAGAATGAAAAAAGGAATTCATATAATAAAGAAGTAAAAGAGTTTTCTCATTTTTAATGTGAGAGGGGGAA
>NZ_JBWYRA010000014.1:0-95802 GCF_056725905.1 Bacillus sp. BC05(2025)
CGAATATGTTTTTAGATATTTCGATAAATATTAACATCTAAAAAATGAAAAGAAATGAGATAAAGTCCAGCTAGAAAACTAGAGAGTAGTTTTAATCGCTTTTACAGCATTTTTCGTCGCGATAGAATTTGCCATAGTAAAAATAAGAGGATCAAAGATTGACCAATTTGTATTAGAAGGAAAGAAGGGTGCGCTTGCAGCTAAAAAGGTGACCACAAAACTGGATGAATATTTGTCAGCTTGTCAATTGGGGATTACAGTGACAGCGATGGGACTAGGTGCACTAGGTGAGCCAACCATCGAAAGACTTTTACACTCCTTATTTGATAAAGTGAATGTCAATCCTTCCATTGCAAGTTTATTATCTTTAGGAATTGCCTTTACTATCATGACGTACTTACATATCGTAGTAGGAGAATTAGCCCCAAAAACATTTGCGATTCAAAAGGCTGAAAAGATTACTTTATTACTTTCGCCTCCGCTTATTTGGTTCTATAAAATCATGTACCCATTTATACGATTGTTAAATGGCTCTGCAAGGATGATAACAGGACTATTCGGCCTAAAACCAGCATCAGAGCATGACGTGGCTCATACAGAAGAAGAATTACGACTCATTCTCTCTGAAAGCTATGAGTGTGGAGAAATTAATCAAGCTGAGTATAAATATGTAAATAATATTTTTGAATTTGATAATCGTATTGCTAAAGAAATTATGGTCCCTCGAACGGAAATTATAGGACTACATGTAGATAATTCTTTAGCAGATCATATAAAAATAATTCGCCATGAAAAGTACACACGTTATCCTGTATTTGGAGAAGACAAAGATGAAATCATTGGAATGGTGAATGTGAAAGACTTCTTTATTCGTTACATCAATAAAGAAACTAAAGAATCCGATTCGATCCACTTGTATACGCGTCCAGTAATAGAAGCGATTGAAAGCATTCCAATACATGATCTTTTACTGCAAATGCAAAAGAAACGTATTCCATTGGCTGTATTGCATGATGAATATGGCGGTACAGCTGGTATTGTAACCATTGAGGATATTCTAGAAGAAATTGTAGGAGAAATCTGTGACGAATATGACGAAGATGAACGTCCGCCCATTCAGCAAATGAATGAATATCATTTCATAGTAGAAGGTAAGGTACTCATTAGTGAATTAAACGATTTGCTGGGATTACATATGAATGATGATGATGTTGACACGATTGGTGGTTGGATTATGATGCAGAATTATGATATCGAAGAAGGACAGACAATAAAAAGCGAAGAATATGAATTTAAGGTTCTTTCTAAAGATGCCCATCAAATTAAAAGTGTCGAAATAAAAAAAGAAATTGAGCAAGCAGCAACTGTATAGTTGCTGCTTTTTATTTGTGGCGAAGTTATAGTTCTTAAATTTACAAGAAAGAGTTGTTGGAGAAGAGAGCGTATTTTATATGTCTTTTTAGCTATGTAGGGGTCAATATATATATCCATCACCCTAAAAAATTAGTTGTTCTCCAAAACGAAAATTTCAACTCTTCATAGCTGTCTATGGGAATCCAGCTTATTTGTTGTCTTAGGGAATAATGGATTTCTTAACTTGATGGTAGTGGGGCGAGAATCTATGTTGGAAAATTTAGACTATTCGTCAATATATCATGTTGACATACAAATATTGTAATGTTAGTCTAAACATACCGACGTCCGGTATCTATAAAGAAAGAAGGTTTTTAAATGAGAAGTAAAGATTCAAAGCAAACAATTGAAAAAATCCTAACAGTAGCCACATCACTGTTTAGTGAAAAAGGTTTTGATAAAACGAGCATACAAGATATTGTTGATTCTCTTGGAATGTCAAGAGGAGCTATTTTTCATCATTTTAAAACGAAAGAAGACATATTAGAAGCAGTCATGGAACGACAGTTTAATTATACTTACGAGATGTTGGAGCAATTAGTTAATAGTATCGATTCAGTAAATAGTAGGGATAAGTTAACAAAAATTTTAGAAAGAATTGCATCAGATAAAAACATTCACTCTATTGATGATATTTTGAATTACCAAATAAAAAATCCACAGTTTATTGTGCAAGGAATAAAAGCAAGTGTAAATAAAGAAGCGTTAATATTTACGGAAATCATGAAACAAGGGATAGCAGATGGTTCCATTACAACGGAATATCCCAATGAATGTGCAGAAGTTTTTATGCTTTTGATGGATGTTTGGACGAACCCGATCCTATTTAATCGTAAAAAATCAGAAACGATTAGTCGGATAAAGTTCTTACAACATATGATGAGACAATTAGGGGTTGATATTGTAAGTGATCAATTAATAAAAGAACTTATGAATCATTATCCAAATATAGAAATGGGTGGTATTAATGAATAAAATTGCTGTAAAAACACACAAATTGGTAAAAGTATTTGATGGTTCAGAGGTTATTAAAGGAAGTACGATGACGGTAAAAGCTAATACTGTTTATGGTTTTTTAGGTGCCAATGGTGCAGGTAAAACGACAGTATTTAAAATTTTATCAGGCTTATTGCTTCCTACATCTGGGACAGTTGAAATTTTTGGAATGGACGTAACGAAAAAGCGCGATTTGATACTAAAGAGTATAGGAACTTTAATTGAAGTTCCGGTATTTTATGAGCATTTATCAGCAACTGAGAATTTGAAATTTCATTTGGCTTATATGAATGTTGAAGGATTTGAGATTTCTAAAGTATTAAAAATGGTAGGTCTTGTTCAAACAGGTGATCAGCCAGTTTCTAAATTTTCATTAGGCATGCGACAAAGATTAGCCATAGCACGTGCATTCATTCATAAACCTAAACTTTTAATTTTGGATGAACCAATAAATGGATTAGACCCACTTGGGATTCAAGAAATGAGAGTGTTATTTAAAGATCTATCAGAAAATTATGGGATGACTATTCTTATTTCAAGTCATATCCTTAGTGAACTTGAACACATTGTAGATTCGATTGGAGTCATTGTAAATGGGGTAGTGGTAGAGGAAGCACTTCTAGAAGAGGTAAAGAAAAAATCTCCAAAGGGGTTAGAAGCTCATTTCTTCAAAATAATGTCAGGAGGAAAAGTATATGCTTAATTTAATCCAACTTGAAATTGGAAAAAATAAAATAAATACTTTTATTTTAGCAAGTGTTATTTCGAGTATTGGTTTGCTTGCATTTATCTATTTTGTAGCATTTGTTGCAAAAGAAACAAATGAAATTCAATTTCAGAATTATGCTAATATTTACAAATTCACTATCTTAATGGGGATGATTGTTTTTTCAACTATATCATCTGTAATGTATACTCGCTTTATTATTGAAGAATACAAAGGAAAACAAATGACATTGTTATTTGCTTATCCTGTCAATCGGAAGAAAGTTTTACTTGTAAAATTACTTATTGTAAGTGGTTTTACTACGGTGGCTATGATTATTTGCAGTGCCATACCTATCATTATTTTTAGTTTAACAGAGAAAATATCTCCTATTGTTCCAGATACTCTTTCACAGGAAGATATTTTCTCTACATTGTTAATGATTGTAATTACTGCTTTTATAACAAGTATGGTAGCCCTTATTGCTATGAGAATAGGTTTTATTAAAAAATCAGTTCCTATTACAATTATTTCTTCTTTCGGCTTAATTGCACTTTTAGGGAATACTGTGGCATCTGGTTATGATAATCCTATGTTAGGTATCATTATATTAGTAATAATTGCTGCTATTGGGATCTTAGTTTCTCTTGAATTGATGCAGAGAGTAAACCGGATGGAAATAGATTAATTTAGGAGGGAGTTCAATGAGTAACTATCAAGAAACAGTTGAGCTAAATGAAAGAACTAAAATAGAAATTCAGATTAAAGGTGGCATTGTTTTTTGTCATGCAATAAAAGGAACAGAATTAGTTATTAATGGTTCATTAGGACGATATTGTAAGGGGATAGAAATAAAACAACTAGCGAATCGTCTAATTTTAAAACAAGAAGTTCGCATTACTCCAATTCTTATGATAGGATTTCCAAAATCAGTTTATTTAGATATAGGTATTCCAGAAGAGATGATGGAATACCTAGCTATTAATCAAGATCTTGGTGAACTGACTCTTGAGGGACTTCAAGGAAAAGAAATACAAGTTAACACGAAGACTGCGAAGTTGGTAGTAAATGATGTCTTATGTGATTCTTTAGATTTAAAGGTTGGGAGTCGCCCTGCAAATATACGTTTATTAAGAAAAATTCAGCATACTAATGTTAAGTCTATTTCAGGGAAGATTAATTTAGAAATGAATGAGATAGGTGGAGATTTGAACTGTTCATGTGGTGCAGCAGGTGCTTATATTAGGATTCCACCAAAGGCTAGTGTCCAAATAAACAAACGCGGGGTTAGAAAATGTGTAATAGATGCTGTATTATCAGGAGAACAACTTTATAAATTTAATTTAACAGCTAATTTAGGAGAGATAAGAGTTATAAACTAGTAAAGAATAAAGGCCTTTTGAAAGATAGAGGAACAACTTTTAAAAGTAGCATGATGAAGTGAAGGGGTAGAGTATGAGGTCCCACCACATCGCTATCAAGTTAACAAAACAATATTCCCCCATACCCATCAACTTAAGAAATTGATTGTTCCCCAAAACGATAAAATGAGCTGAATTCTCATAAATAACTGTAAAAAGGTGAAAATTTCGGTATGGGGGTATCTCAAAAGCTTAGGTTGATGGCAATGGGGTAGCGCCAACAAAACGCGAATTTCGTACGCTAAGCAAATTTTCATAGAAAAAAGCTGTTTCCTCTAAGTTTAGAGATAATCGGCTTTTTCTTTGTAAATCAAAACAATAAAATCATATGAAACCTATAAATATATATTATTACATAAAGTATGATTCTTAGTATTCTATAATTAATTAATCCTCATCATACAAATTATCTACAGATTCTTGTAAACAATCTAATAGATAGTCGTTGAAGTTTTCATAAGTAATGGCATACAGTTCCTTTGAAAAACGACTCCAAAAGACAACAGGGCACTCACCATCTTTCATTTGATTGGTATCTAAACATGCCACAGTACCATCGATATCATTTAAAACAATGTATTGTTCAGGAAGGTTATATGTTTCTCTATATAACTTGGTGTGGTAAACAACGGAAGAATCCGCAGCTGTTGTCTCACAACCATGAATATCCATACCATCCAGTGCGCCGCTACCATACTGTTTTAAAAACCAATGATAACTGTTTGGGAATTTAATGTTTAGCATTTGTGCTGCCTCTCGAATTGTACATTCATTTACCCCTCCCATAAAATCACCATCTTTTTCATATGTGGTAATGATTGAAATAATCTTGTGATTCATCTTTTTATTTCCCTTCTAAATGTTCTCGCGCTCTCATTTTCCAATAGTTATTTCTAAAATTATTATACTGTTTTATATAGCTCTTTGTCGTTTCTAAAACTTTCTCCTAATTCTACTAAACCATGTAATGCTTTAGTAAATTCATCATGTTTATTGGCTGGTATTTCAATCATTGCTCCAGGTTCTTTTTGCGTTCAATGATGTAACTCAATTTTGTGGTTATCTTTTGTAAAAGGTACCCCGACATCTAAAGCTAGTTGAAGATTCGAATTTCTGCTTTTATTAACGGATGGTGGAGCGACGTAATCCCAATCTATATTTTTCATACGGTAACCCCTTTTACTAATATCTTTAGTTTGCCCAGCCACTTTAACAGTACCTGTCACTTCATGTGCTGCATATATATTAATCACCAAACTTACCTAACCAAGATAAATCTATCTTCGTGTTGGTAAATTTCTGTCTATTGGTAACTATAGACTAATTCCTCAGACGAACAGTTTAAAAGACGGAATAGAAGAAAAATTAGAAAAAATAACTATATAATGGTAGAATATGGTTGATTAACCGGTAGCTGATTAATCAATAAATCTAGTATTAAAGGGGGAATTAGTTTGGGAAATAGGAATAAAAGAATGAAAATTTGTTTTCAAAGGTTAATAGCTGTAAGTGTTTGTTTTTTGTTATTTTTTCTGGGGAGCAATTATTCAAAAGCCGAAACTGTTGCACCTATAACATTAAATCCTAAAGAGGTAGAAACATTCACCAATAAAGTAATTCCAGAGAAAATGAAAAAAGAAAATGCAGCTGGTGTAGCTCTTGTCGTTGTAAAGGATAATCAAATTCTATTTCAAAAGGGATTTGGATTTTCCGATAAAGAAAAGAATACTCCCATCGATCCCCAAAAAACAGTTTTTCGATTAGCCTCAATATCAAAAGTTTTTACTGCTAGTGCTGTCATGCAGTTAGTTGAACAAGGAAAAATTGATTTAAATAAAGATATAGTAAATTATATGGGGGGATTAAAGTACCAAAATAACATGAGTGAACCAGTTACAATGGAGCATTTACTTACCCATACAACAGGGTTTGATTACGTAGATCCAAGACCAGAGGATATCCATTATCAAGATAATGATTATACAATGCTTAAAGATTATGTAGAAGATAATATGCCCACTGTAGTAAGAAAACCAGGGGATACATATACATATGATAATTTTGCTTCTATGCTTCAAGGGTATATTGTTCAAAATCTGACAAACACACCTTTTTACAAATATATGGCTAAAAATGTTTTTTACCCTTTAGAAATGCATAATAGCAGTTTTGTTATGACTAATTTTATTAAGGAAAAGTTAGCAACAGGATATGATGCTAAAGGCAATGCCATCCCATTTTATCAGACAAGACCAACAGACATGCCACAAGGCAGTATGTTTTCTACAGGAAGTGATGTAGCCAATTTTATGATTGCTCAATTGAATGATGGTAAATTTAAAAATAACCAAATACTACAAAAGGAAACTGTAGAAGATATGCAAAAAACAAAATTTGCGTTACATCCCAAATACCCTAATATGACATATGGGTTTGAATTCTTTTCACCGCAAAGCCATAATGGGCAATATGTGTTCGGTAAAGGTGGAAATATACCAGGTTTTTCATCTTTAATGTGGTTAATTCCAGAGCATAAAATTGGAGTTTTTGTTGTTACAAATAAAGATAGTTCAGCACTTCCTGTGGAAGTATTTGATGATTTTATGAATCACTATTTCCCAGATAAAACAAAGCCTGAATATTTAAACCCTAATGAAGAAGAATTAAAGAAATTTGAAGGCGTTTACCGAGATTTGAGATTAAAAAACCTAATGTCACATGTAAGCATAAGTGAAGGGAAGTTATTTGTAAGTGATAAAGTATATGGTAAACAACAGCTAAAACAAATAGACCCTTTACTATTTGAGGATGAAAAAGGGAATTATATGGCATTTAAACTTCACAAAGATGGTACTGTGAAAGAGATGATACATTGGAACTCTGGCAGCTCAGCGGTGAAGTTAAGTGAGCCCGAGAGATTTAAAGACGTAGATGAAAAGCACCCGTATGCTAAGTTTATAGATCCTTTACATCAATACGAGGTATTACAAGCAAATAAGGAGGGGGATTTCAATCCAGAATCTTCTCTTACACGGGCAGAATTTGCATATTGGTTATCTCAAATTGCTTATTTTACGCCACCTTCAAAAAAAGAACCAGTATTTTCTGATGTGAAAAATCATCCGTATGCACCGCATATTCAAAAGTTATATGAAATTGGTATTTTATATGAAAAAGAAGGGGAACAATTCCAACCAGACCGCGCAATTACTAGACAAGAAGCAGCATGGATTACATGGCAGTATTTAAAAATGTTAGGTGCGCCATCTGCAGATGCAACATTAAAGGGAGAAACTGATGATTGGGCAATAGAATCCGTGAAAAACATTGTAGGTCATCGTTTAGTAGGGCCTGAAGTTATATATAATGAAGATGGATCAGCAGATTATCTATCAAAACAAAGTATGAAACGACAAGAGGCAGCAGCATTGTTATTTTACGTTTTGTTATCTAGTTAATTTGTTTTGAGGTAAATTTCACAAAAAGAAAAAATCTAAAGAGCTTGAAATAATATATAGAAAAAGAATAGTCTTCGACCAATGATTTATCGTAACAAACAGGGGTGGATGAGTTATAACCATACTCCAAATCTTAAGTAGAGCTGTTATTAGAAGAACGTCTTAAGTGTTTTGTCATGTAAGGAGCTCCTTTCAGGGGAGCTTTTTTTATTTTATTATTAATAATTTCATGTACCGTAATTATTAATAATAAAATAAAAATCTACAACAAGGGGATTCAATTCAAGTTAGATAGAACTAGGTCACAGTAATACATTAGTTACCATCAAATAGGATGCATAAAAAATTGTGATTATCTTTTTTTATTGAAGGGGTACCGCCACATCGCCATCAAGCTAAGGGTACCAAGAGGGTATATGTGAGTGTATTTTTTTGGATTTCTACGATTACACTAAAAATGTGCATAACAAATAAGCCTATCAAATAGGTGTTTTGAAAAGTATTATGCAACTTTGAAACTCTGTGACAACGTACAATTATACATAACGCCTAGGATATTAAAGACTGTTTTCTTTTCGTAACGGTGAGATTTCCGTCCGTTTTTCTCTAAAAGATAAAATAAACGCAGAAAAACTTTTAATAATTCTTGGATGCCCTTTTTTAATCCATGGTAAAACAATAGATAATAATTCTTTATCATATAAATGGATTTGTACTCACTTAACTCTTTCTTTTTCTTATCTAAGAGTAACTGACGCATTTTGAGTATCGTCGATGAACAGAGTAAAATGCTAATGAGTTGACCATATAAATGACATTCTAAGCGTTCTTTCTTGATTTCTTTGCACTTGTGAATTTGGAAGAAAGATTTCCATGTTTTGAACAAAATTTCAATTTGCCAGCGTAATGAATATAAATCATGGATATGTTCCGTTGGAACATTTTCTACAGAAAGATTCGTAATATACACGTTGATTCCACTCAACCGTTTACTTCGTTCTTTGTAGGTAATACCTTTCTTTTTTTGCTTGTTCCTTCAACCTTTTCTCTGTTTGTTCCTTTGTTAATCGATGAATAATAACACGAGCTGGTAATTTTTGATACTGTCCAATGTATGCTTCTGAAATTTTCAATGTTTGACCAGGGAGCAATTGATTCATGAGTTCTTCCATATCTAATTGAATATAGAGTGTTCCTTTCTTCACGGTCCCATTTTGAAAATAATCTGGCTCATCATTCTTACAATAGATTCGAGAATTTAATTTCAAACGTGAAACATAGTAAGCGCCTTTATCATGAATCTTCTGTAAGTCATGTAAGTCAAAATAGCCTAAATCTCTTATATACAAGTCTTTTGGTTGAATGGTTTTTAGGCTTGTTGAACCAAAGGTTTTATCATTCTCTCTTCCTTCTCCTACATAAACGTACAGGAACTTTCCACTCAATAGGTCATACTCCAATTGAATTTTGACTCCTGCCGTATGGCTACTTCCACCTGAACCTTGATAATGTGAAGAAAACTTATCTGGAAGCTGAAATGTTGTAGAATCTAGAATTCGAATGTGCTTAAAAATCGTGGTATATTGATGAATTATTCCTTGTGTTGAATGAATTCTTTGGGTTAGAAGGTTAGCTAGAACTTGTTCAAGAAATTGTACTGCGGAAGCATTAAATCGTTGGTTAAGTCCTTCAGGACTTATAAGAACACCTGTAGATACTTCAAGACAGCTACATAATTGCGTGAGTGATGTAGTTGCGACCTGTTGACTAAGCCATACACATAAAGCAACTAACTCCTGTGCTTGATATTTACTCTTTCGCTGAACGAATCCTTTTTCTTTGGCTAAGTGTTCTAGAACATGAGAAGACATATGTCGTTGTAATTCTTCAGCAATCGGTTGAAGTTCATCAAGAATCGAAAGATTCATAAACAAACGCCATCCTTTCTTATGATTCTACAGAAAGGATTACGCCTTTTTTGCTTTATGGGTAGTGTCAAACCTTACCTTAATAGCGGTGCGGTAGCACTAACAAAACGAAAATTTCGTACACTAAGCAAAATTTCATAAAGAAAAAGCCGATTTCCTGTACGCTTAAGAGATAATCGGCTTCTTACTGTTAAGTTGTCTGTAGTGGCCGTAGAGAGTCTAATGGTGCAATTTCTCTTTTGCTAAATCAGTATTCTTCTAGAAAGTTAATGTGTTCCCATTCTAATGGAGAAATATATTTTAATAATTCTTCATCAAATTGTTCTTTTTTCTTCAAAGCTTTTATTGCTTCACTTAAATAAAAAGTATTCCACACACTAATTGCATTAATTAATAGGTTTAGTGCACTAATTCTTTGAAGTTGATCTTGTAGCGCTCTTTCTCGTAATTCACCATGTTTTCCAAAGAAAATAGCGAAAGGCAAGGCGATGAACACATTTACAAAATGACGAGAAAAATGACAAAACTGTAAGAATGCACGAATGTTTGTAAGAAAGTTCGATGTTTTCCTTTTTCTTTTTTTATTATAGTGAGAAGGAAGAAAGAAGAAGGAGGGATTTGAAAATGTCTTTTTCTCAATTCAATATTGATATTTTTCGAGCAATTAATGATTTAGGTAAACAATATGTCTCATTTTTTCAACTTCTAATTGGAATTTAATTTTGGTTGACTACATAATAGTTTCTGTATATTTAAAGATACAGTAATCAAATGATTTTTAAACTCTTTAGAAATTTAATTTAACCTTCGTGAAATATAATAAATATAAGGTGGTGTTTATATGAAATATATTGTTGAAACAAATAATCTAACTAAAAAATATAAAAAAAGTAGTGTGGTTAGTGGTGTAAATCTAAAAATTCCTGAAGGTGAAATTTATGGATTTTTAGGACCCAATGGTGCTGGAAAAACAACTAGCATTAGAATGTTATTAGGTTTAATTAAAGCGACTGAAGGTAATATTACAATTTTTGGTAAAGATTTAAATGAAAATCGTTTATCTATTTTATCTGATGTTGGAGCACTAGTGGAAAATCCTTCTTATTATGCACACCTCAACGCAATTGAAAATTTAGAAGTTTATAGACTTTTAAGAAATATACCAAAAGAAAAACTACATGTCGTTTTAAAAACTGTCGGACTGCAGAATGCAGCACACCAAAAAGTTAAAGAATACTCTTTAGGCATGAAACAACGTCTTGGCCTTGCCATTGCATTACTTGGTGATCCTAGATTATTAATTTTAGATGAACCGACAAATGGACTTGATCCCCAAGGGATACATGAAATGCGTGAATTAATAAAGAGCCTTGCTAAGGAAAGAGGCATTACTATACTAGTATCAAGTCATTTATTAAGTGAAATAGACCAGATGGCTACATATGTTGGGATTATTTCAAAGGGACGGCTCATTTTCCAGGATAAAATTGAAGTTTTACGACAACATTCACATAATTCAATTAAGATTTTAGTTAATAAACCTAAGGAAGCATGGAAAATCCTTCTTGCTAGTGGTATACCGTCAGTGATGGAGGAGGATAAAATTGTTATATCTAATACTGATAATACAGCTATAGCTAAGATTGTGAAAGCTTTAGTAGCAAATGACATATCTGTATTCCGTATTGAAGAAGAAAAAAATTCACTTGAAGATATTTTCCTAAACATCGTAAAGGAGGAACAAAACGATGTACAAATCCCTCTTAGCATCTGAATTTCTTAAATTAAAGCGTAAGTGGGTTTGGTTTTTAATAATGATAGCCCCAATAGGTGTTATTATACTTCAAGCAATAAATTTTAGTTTAAGATACGATTATTTGATAGAAAAATATAAAAATGATTTGTGGGGAGGGCTACTTTCAAATGTTCAGTCTCTTTCCCTTCCAGCAATACTACTAGGGATTACAATTATTACTTCTATAATAGCCCATTTAGAACACAGCTCTACTTCTTGGAAACACCTTTTAATACTACCAATAGAAAAAAGAAAAATATTTATAGCTAAATTTATATTAAGTTTTATTTTATTATTTATATCTTGCTCCATTCTCTTTATAGGGAGTATTTTTTTAGGTATAGGATTAGATTTTGGATATTCTATTCCATGGTCAAAAGTAATAAAAATTAGTTTTTTCCCTTACTTTTCTGCCTTACCAGTTTTAGCATTACAATTATGGTTATCCATTGTTTATAAAAATCAAGGAATCACATTAATAGTGGGAGTTTTAGGTACAGTATTAGCACTATTCTCAGAATCCTTGCCAGATTGGATTATATGGAAATTACCCTTACTTGCAAGTAAATCAAATACAACTACACTGTTAGGGGCTACAGTTGGGGTTTTACTAATTTTGATAACAACATTTGATTTTGTAAGAAGGGATGTGGATAAATAATGCTAGATTTAAGATTATTTTTGGCTGAATTCCATAAGATTAAAAAGACAAAAATCTGGCTACTATTATTTATTAGTCCCCTTTTAACAGGGATGTTAACTTACCTAAAAGTGAGTGATACATTAGCATCTTTAGATAATTGGGAAATTATTTATTCATTTGCTTCAATAATACACGCTATGATCTTTCTCCCATTATTAACTGGAATTTTTACTGCTTTTATCTGCCGTCACGATCATTTACATGGTGGGTGGAAGCAATTACTAGTTCAGCCTATAAAACGTTATCAACTTTACTGTACTAAAGCTATTTTTGTGCTATTTTCTATAATTATTACTCAACTTTTATTCCTTTTAGAAATAATTATAGTAGGTTCTATTTGCGGGATAACAGGCCCTTTTCCTACAACATATATATTCAAATCTTTAATAGGTGGAATATTTACAACATTACCTTTAATAGCACTTCAAATGTGGCTGTCCGCAATATGGTCCAGCTTTGCTGCTCCAATGGTAGTATGTGCTGGTCTAACGATACCTGGTATAATAATTAGTCAGTCTGAACGATTTGGTCCAATTTATCCATGGAGTCAACCCCTTTTAGCTATGTTACCTTCAGGTAGTGAAACAGGGCTATTATTTATTTCTACAAAAAGTATATTAATTGTATTGATTAGTTTTATTGTATTGTTCGCAGGGGGACTAATCAATTTCAATAAAAAGACATATTAATGTAAATACTAATGATTTTATATAATCACTTTAATATACAAAGATGATTACTAATGAAAATAATTATTTATCTTTTAGCTAGATTAACTCTAATTGTTATGATTGCTACCATTATTTTTGATATGAATTTACCGTATAAATTAAATCACTGGTTAAGTATTCTATTAGCTTCGTTTGTTATTATATTAGGTTTCTATAGTAATAAAAATTCTAATTTTAATAAATAAATTAGAAGAAAAATATAAAAAGATTTCATCGTACTGGATGAAATCTTTTTATATTTTTTCTCATTAAAATCTCCTATTGCCATCAAGGTAAGAAATTCGTAGTTACATAAAACGAAATAATGAGCTAAATTCTTATAAATCACTAGCCTTAGAGAAGTAATTTTTTCGTTCTGGAGGTACTATAAAATTTTAACTTGAGAGTGATGTGGCGGTACCCCATTGCTATCAAGTTAAGATTATGCAAATTCAATTTAAGCTGAAATTGTTCTTTTTTCTAAAGGGAGAGTATATTGCTTTAACTATTGTAAATAATCTTGAGTCCGATAGATCTCTTATTGTTGGTGTAAAATTAAACCCCAATAAATGGGTAAATCCGAAATTCTATTTTGTGTAACCGACTGTGTCTGTATACAGCAATATGACTTTACTTGGTGTAATAGGTATGATAGGCTCGTTATTCAGAAAAGATTCCGATTGAGAAAAGCACATCCATAAAGGAGGATTGGTAATCATGAGTGATAAAGTACTTATTGTGGAAGATGAACGTGAAATTGCCGATTTGGTTGAGCTATACTTGAAAAACGAGAATTATACGGTTTTCAAATACTATACTGCTAAAGAAGCGTTGGAATGTATAGACAAGAATGCGATTGACCTTGCAATATTGGACATTATGCTTCCCGACGTAAGTGGTCTCACTATCTGTCAAAAAATAAGGGAAAAGCATACCTATCCAATTATCATGTTGACAGCGAAAGATACAGAAGTAGATAAAATTACTGGGCTAACAATTGGCGCGGATGATTATATTACAAAGCCTTTTCGTCCACTAGAGTTAATTGCGCGAGTCAAAGCGCAGTTACGCCGGTATAAAAAATACAATGGAGTAACGGCACAGAACGAGAATGTTATCGTCCACTCTGGTCTTGTTATTAATATAAGCACGCATGAGTGTTCTCTGAACGAGAAACCGTTATCTCTCACTCCCACCGAGTTTTCAATCCTGCGTATCCTCTGTGAAAACAAGGGAAATGTGGTTAGCTCTGAGCAGCTGTTTCATGAGATATGGGGTGACGAATATTTCAGCAAGAGTAATAACACTATCACCGTGCATATCCGACATCTGCGAGAAAAGATGAACGACACGGTTGATAATCCGAAATATATAAAAACGGTATGGGGGATCGGCTATAAAATTGAAAAATAAAAATAAGAATAAAAAAATCGATTATTCAAAATTAAAACGGAAACTCTACCAATATATCCTTACGATTGTTATGGCAGCAGTTGTATTTGTGCTGTTTTTACGTCTATTTATCCAAGGAACACTTGGAGAGTGGATCGTACGTTTTTTGGAAAACAGTTATCATTTAGAGCGTTGGGACGCAATGATAATATATCAGTATACTATACGGAACAATATAGAAATTTTTATTTATGTGGCGGTTGCCATTAGTATTCTTATTCTATGCCGAGTTATGCTTTTAAAATTTGTAAAATACTTTGAAGAGATAAATACCGGTATTGATATACTTATTCAGAACGAAGATAAACAAATTGAGCTTTCTGCGGAAATGGAGTTCATGGAACAGAAGCTCAACACGTTAAAGCGAACCCTTGAAAAGCGAGAGCATGATGCAAAGCTGGCCGAACAAAGAAAAAATGAAGTTGTTATGTACTTGGCACACGATATTAAAACGCCTCTTACATCAGTCATCGGTTATCTAATCCTGCTTGACGAGGCACCAGACATGCCAAGAGAGCAAAAGGCAAAATATGTGCGTATCACGTTAGAAAAAGCGTATCGACTGGAACAGCTAATTGACGAGTTTTTTGAAATTACGCGATATAACCTTCAAACGATTACGCTCACGAAAAAACATATAGATCTATATTATATGTTGGTGCAAATGACTGATGAATTTTATCCTCAGCTTGCCGCGAAGGGAAAACAGGTGGTACTCCATGCTTCTGAAGATTTGACCGTATTTGGTGACCCTGATAAGCTAGCGAGGGTCTTTAACAATATTTTGAAAAACGCCACTGCATACAGCAAGGACGACAGCGTTATTGACATTAAGGCGGACCTATCCGAGGATGTGGTATCTATCGTTTTCGAGAACGCCGGATACATCCCGAAAGATAAACTCGCTACCATATTTGAAAAGTTTTACAGATTGGATGATGCCCGTTCTTCTGATACGGGCGGCGCGGGACTTGGATTGGCGATTGCAAAAGAAATCATTGTTCAGCATGGTGGACAGATTTACGCGGAAAGTAATGATAACTCTACGACATTCACGGTAGAGCTTCCAGCCTTTCAAGACTTGGTTGATAAAGAGGGTTCATAGAAAATAATCATTGTTTCTTAAGGAATTCTTAAGGTTATCTCTACTTTTTCTTAGGAAATTAACAATTTAATATTAAAAAATGGCTCGTTCTTATGCGGTAGACTTAAACCATAAGAACGAGCTTTTTTTTTATTTCGTCAAAGAAAGATATGATAACTTATGCGTGGATTAAAATAGCTCAAATGTTTAGAAAAAGAGTGACACAAATATTTCTTTTCCTTTTAACGAATTGTGTCAAATGAGCAATCTGCTGTTTTGGATGTACCTGCATACCACTGAACAGAGTATCCATATAGATATAGCTTCGCTTTGCAGAAAGTAATCGTTAAGAGTTACATATCCGAAATCTTCAGCGCTGAATTAGCGTGACATCATCATCAAGTCATTTACTTAAGGAGGAAGCCGAAAATGAAGAAGTAGTGTTTTTTATTGTTATTTTTCTTAGGTTTTGCTTTCATGAATAAAGCACTGTTTTTTCAGAATAAAGTAGATGTACAAAAATATGATCAAAATCACAAAGATAACATAGATAATACAGGGACTACCTCAATTATTCAAAAGAAAGAGATTGTAAAAGAACAGATCTATCAGGGGAATTTGATCTTAATTAACAGTAAATAGCCTATTCGCTATGTCGGTTTGCCTCACAGTGCGATTATGCAAGAAATGAATTTAGCCTTGGAAGAATACCTGGATTATTTAAAAGAAGAAGAGAGCATTTCAGAAAGTATTGGTGGGGAAAAATATAAGATTTCATATTCTCCCTTTTTTCAAAACAAGACAATCGACGTTGAAATACCAGTAAATGGATTGTGTGAAATGTTTGGAAATAATATAGACGGGGTGATTGTGACCATCCGTTCTTGAATTATATTCTAAAATGACAAAGTTATAGATTAAAATGTAAAGTTAGGAGATTCTATATGCATTCAGGATTTTTGATTAATTATTTATATACTTATTTTTTTACTATTATTTTTTGTATAGTGTTTCAAATTGGGTTTTATTTTAAAACGAGAAAAAATATATCTATTCAGCATTTACTATGGGTGTATGTTTTTCTATTCTACCTTTCACTAGTGTATAAGGTAACGCAGATAGGGACTATATGGGACATAGGGAGTTACGAAACATTAATTCGTGCAAATCAAATTAACTTGATTCCATTTGCTTCTGAAGGTATGACTACTTATGTCTTAAACATTTTACTGTTTATTCCATTAGGTTTTTTATTGCCGACTATTTGGCCGCAGTTTAGAACAATAAAAAATACCGCCTATGCTGGATTCGGTTTTTCATTGGCTATTGAGTTAGGTCAATTGCTAGATAATAGAATTACAGATATTGATGATTTATCTATGAACACTCTGGGAGCAATTATTGGGTATTTATTATATAGAATATTATTCAAAATGATATATAAAAGAGATGAAAAAAAGATTGATAATAATATTTCTCTAGTAATAAAATACGAGGCTATTTTTTATTTAGTTTGCTCATTTGTAGGCATGATGTTAATATATTATCCAGTTTTATTTAGACGGCCTCTAATCCTTCAATAAGGTAATTCAGATACTGTCAAATAATATAAATATAGCAAATTGATTCTGAAATAATAGGATATTACATATACCCATTTATATTAAATTCTCATAGAAATCTTTCAAAACTATTCTTACTGAAGGTTGAGTGGTTATTGAATTGATTTCTATTACTCCCGCTTTATATCAAAGTACTGGCCTTTAATTACCAACCATATTCATTGCGGAAAGATAAGATAGGGTGTAACATTTACCAGTATTTAAATGTCGAAAATTGTTTAAAGCATTTCAACCAATATTTAAGAGGAGCATACAATGAATAAACTAAAAAAGTTACTGAAACGTAAAACGAATTGGATAATTCTTATCCTATTCGTATTTGTTTATGTAAATAACAGTTCTTTTTTTGCTAAGAGGGACGATGGAACTCCTCTTCTTCTTGCTCACCGAGGACTTTCGCAAACATTTAGCATGGAAGAGATTGAGAGTGATACATGTACAGCAGAACGTATAAATAAACCTGAACATTCTTATTTAGAAAATACAATTCCGTCTATGGAAGCGGCATTTAAAGCTGGAGCTGATTTAGTAGAGTTTGATGTTCAACCAACTAAAGATAATAATTTTGTTATTTTTCATGACTGGACTCTTGATTGCCGTACTAATGGTAAAGGTGTTACAAGAGATTTTACAACAAAAGAATTACAAGCACTTGATATTGGTTACGGTTATACAGCTGATGGGGGTAAAACATTCCCGTTTCGTGGTAAAGGGATTAATCTTATGCCAACACTTGATGAAGTACTTACCCATTTTCCAGACCGTTCTTTTCTTATTCATATTAAAAGTGATGATGAAAATGAAGGAATTCAATTGGCTACTCACCTCAAGAAATTACCAGCGCAACGCCTTGATCAACTAACTGTATATGGTGGCGATAAACCAATTGCTGCGATAAAAGAGCGCATCCCTAGTTTACGAACAATGTCAAAAGCGACCATGAAAAAAGATCTTATTACTTATATGGCATTAGGATGGACTGGCTACATACCTTCAAGCCTGAAGCATGGAGAATTACATATACCAGACAAAGTAGCTCCTTGGCTTTGGGGATGGCCAAATCGTTTTCTTAATCGAATGGATAAAGCAGATACTCGAGTTATCATTGTAGGAGGAAATGGGTTTGGGTTTTCAAGTGGATTTGACTCAGCTGAAGATATAAAACGCCTTCCTGACGATTATACAGGTGGAATTTGGACAAATCGCATTGATAAAATAGCACCTGTATTTAAGAAATAAGGGATAATATAACATTCGAAGTTTTTTTCATCTGTTTAACCATTTATATTTTAAAAGAAGACTTATTAATAATTTTAAAGGTTTATATACCGATAAACACCCCTGATTTCCTATGAATAATGGAAATCAGGGGTGTTTTTTGAATGAAGGGAACTTATTTTATACAGAAGTACGACAATGATTAAATAATTACTCGCAAGATGTAAAAAATGAGCTAAATCCTTATAACTGACTGTAGAAAAGTAAATTTTTCGTTTGGGGGTACTTTCAAATCTTAGGTTGATAGGCATGTGAAGGTACCCCTATAAGGAATTTACATCTAGATAATTATATAAACGGATAATATGCAATTATTCATATTTGAACAAAAAATTCGAAAATAATTGTATATTAAATTTTGCAATTATATCTTTTAAATTACTCATATCGAAGGGGGAAAACGAATGAAAAAAATGGTTATTACATTGCTTGCTGCAGGAACAATGTTAGGTGCTCCTTTTTCAACTGCGTTTGCAGAAGAACAAGCTTCTCAACAAGAAGCAATGGATAAAATGGAGGTACTACAAAAAAATTGGAATGAGGAACAGGGAAGTCCATCATTTCTTTCAGGTGATTTATCTGATAAAAAGGTAGAGACTCAAAAGGCGGTAAAAGAGTTTCTTGAAGAAAATAAAGAATTATTTAAAATAAATCCACAAAAAGATTTAACACTTAAAGAAGTGAAATCAGATGATTTAGGTATGAAACATTATGTTTATACACGATCTATAAATAAAATACCTGTTGACGGTGCTCAATTTATTGTACATACAGATAAAGAGGGTAAAGTAACTACGGTCAATGGAGATGTCCATCCGGCTGCAGGGGAGAGTTTAAAGGGTAATACAAAAGCAAAAATTACAAAAGAAACAGCACTTTCAAATGCTTGGAAACATATTAAACTTACAAAAAGTGATACGCTAGTAAAAATGGACGGAAATGCATTAGATCAGATAAAAGAAAACTTAGAGTCTACTAATGAAACAGCAAATTTAGTTGTATATGAAAAAGATGGAACATACTATTTAACGTTTAAAGTGAAACTACAATTTATTAAACCCTATGGTGCTAACTGGCACATCTATGTTAATGCGGAAGATGGGACAATTGTAGATTCATATAATGCAGTTACAGATGCAGATAGTGCTCATAAAGGCTACGGATATGGGGTATTAGGTGATAAAAAAGAATTGAATACAACTTTTAGTAGTGTAAAGGGAAAATACTACTTAAAAGACACTACAAAACCTATGAATGGCGGCTACATTGAAACATTTACAGTAAATCATAGTGATGAAGATTATCCAATAAATTATCGTTTGTTTGATGAGGATAATGCTTGGATAAATAAAGATCAGGGACCAGCAGTTGATGCCCATTACCATGCAGGAAAGGTTTATGATTATTATAAAAATGTCCATAATCGTAACAGTATTGATGGGAAAGGTAAAACGATTCGCTCCGCTGTGAATTATGGAGTTAACGTAAATAACGCATTTTGGAATGGCCAGCAAATGATATATGGGGATGGAGATGGTCGTAGATTTATTCCGCTTTCTGGTTCTCTAGATGTTGTAGCACATGAATTAACTCATGCTGTTACAGAGTATTCTGCTGATCTTCGTTACGTAAATCAATCAGGTGCATTAAATGAATCTTTCTCTGATGTGTTTGGCTATTTTGTTGATCCTACCAATTGGGATGTAGGGGATGCTGTATTTACACCTGGTGTTTCTGGAGACGCATTGCGAAGTTTATCTAATCCTGAGAAATATGGACAACCTGCTCATATGAGAAACTATCAATATCTTCCAGAAACGGAAGAGGGGGATAATGGTGGAGTACATATAAATAGTGGTATTCCGAATAAGGCTGCATATCTTACAATTAATTCCATCGGTAAAGAAAAGGCAGAAAAAATCTATTATCGTGCGTTAACAACATATTTGACTCCAACTAGTGACTTTAAACAAGCTCGTACTGCTTTATTACAATCTGCGGCTGATTATGATGGTTATGATAGTATAACGTATAAAGCCATAGAAAATGCTTGGAATCAGGTCGGTGTAAAATAATTTAGTTACTATAGGCTAGGAATTATAGCTATTAAAACCGAAAAAAAGAACACACTTGTATAACAATAAAGTGTGTTCTTTTTCGTTGTTTTTGTATTGTTTAAGAACTAGACTCCAAAGCTGGTTATTTTTAAAATTAATCAGTACAGTAATATTTATGCATTTATTAAATTTAAAAGGGCTATTTCATTGAAAATAATAGATAATTTTACTTTACTAATAAGATATACTTCTCCTTTTTCAACATAAGCATAAATTATCTTTGGTAACCTCAATAATTTCACTCAATTGAATATAAGTCGAAGTTAATTTCCATGTAATTAGTAATTTTTTCACATAAAAACCTAGCGCGTTATAAAAACCTCCCGTATTTAAATAACAATTCCTCTATCCAATTAAGTAAATTTGTACATTTAAGAAAAACTATTCGAACCTTTAAATTCCAATTACAAGTAAGGAAGTATTCTTTGAAAAAGAAGATAAAGATAGCTTTGAGCGTAGAGAGAAACTGGTATAAAAGTAAGATTGACAGTTAAATTAACAAAATTTTCATTTTAATCAAATAAATACATGGTGTTTTTAACTTATAATAATGTTACTACGATGAAAATATGGCTACTAATTAGTTATTTTAAAAATCAATTTTAGATAGGAAGAGAATCATGAAGACCAGAGATAGTTATAAAATTGTTGTAATTGGTGCTGGGACTGCTGGAATATCTTCTACTGCACATTTGTTACGAAATGTACCCCTAATGAAAGAAAGTATTGCAATTATTGATCCATCAAAAAAACATTACTTTCAACCACTATGGAGTTTAGTAGGAGGAGGAATTGTATCAAAGGAAAGTACGATACGTGATCAAGAATTGCTTATTCCAAAAGGTGCAACATGGATCCCTAAAGGTGTTGTTAAGTTGTTTCCGGATGAAAATAAGCTAGTTTTAGATGATGGACTGCTGCTTGAGTATGAAATTCTTATTGTAGCAGCGGGTATACAAATAAATTGGGACAGCATTAAAGGCTTAAAGGAGTCTATTGGGACTAATGGGGTTTGTAGCAATTACTCTTATAAATATGTTGATTCTACTTGGGGAGAAATTGAAAAATTTAAAGGAGGAAATGCAATTTTTACCCACCCCAATACTCCTATTAAATGCGGCGGTGCTCCACAAAAGATTATGTATTTAGCAGAAGAGTATTTTTCTAATAGCGGTGTAAGAAACAAAAGTGAAGTAATGTTTTATACGGCGAACGCTAACATATTTCAGGTTCCACGATATGCTAATACATTAGAAAAAGTACTAGAAAGAAAGCAAATAATAACAAATTATAATAAAAACTTAGTAGAAATTATTGCTGAGAAGAAAGAGGCAATTTTTGAAGATACGCAAACACTGAAAAGAGAGACAGTACCGTATAGTATGATCCATGTTGTTCCACCTATGGGGCCACCTAATTTTATTAAAGAGAGTGAAATAAGTGATTCTCAGGGCTGGGTAGATATAAACCCTTATACTTTACAACATGTACAGTATAAGAATATTTTCGGACTTGGAGATTGTACCAATTTACCAACCTCTAAAACTGGAGCGGCAATTCGAAAACAAATACCTGTCTTAAAACAAAATATTATGGACGTACTTAACGGAAGAGACTTGCATGCTAAATATGATGGATATACATCGTGCCCCATTGTTACAGGTTATAAAAGTCTTATACTCGCTGAATTCAACTATGAACATGAGCCTCAAGAAACGTTTCCGTTCAATCAAGCGAAAGAACGGTATAGTATGTTTTTACTTAAAAGATATATGTTGCCCTATATGTATTGGAACTTTATGTTAAAAGGGATTCTATAAGGGAAGAGAGAAAGCAGCTAGAAAAATGGAAAAACATTTTAAATTAACTATTTGGAGGGAATAGCTATGCTTTTAAAATATTTTTATGATGAAAAATTAGCACATGCTTCTTATTTAGTTGGTTGTCAGAAGGAGGGCGTAGCAATTGTAATTGATCCAAGTCGCTATATAGAACAATATGTAGAATTTGCTAAGAAAGAGGGGATGGAAGTAATTGCTGCGGCTGAAACTCACATTCATGCAGATTTTCTTTCTGGGTCTAGAGAACTTTCTAATCTTTATCATGCCAATTTATATGTATCTGATGAAGGGGATTGTGATTGGAAATATCAATATCTTAACGAAGGTCGATACAAATTAGTTAGAGAGGGCTCAGAGTTTAAAGTAGGTCATATAAAATTTAATGTAATGCACACACCAGGGCATACGCCTGAAAGTATTTCTTTTTTAGTAACTGATACAAGTCAAAATAATTATACGAATGATAAGCCGATGGGAATATTCACAGGTGATTTTATTTTTGTAGGAGATATAGGAAGGCCGGACTTATTAGAAACCGCTGTAGGTATGAAAGATACTGCAAAAATAGGAGCGAAACAATTATTTGATTCTATACAAAAAATAAAAATACTTCCTGATTATTTGCAAATATGGCCATCTCATGGTGCAGGAAGCGCATGTGGAAAAGCATTAGGAGCAATTCCAACTTCTACATTAGGTTATGAAAAGATGTTTAATTGGGCATTTCAGTGTAATGAAGAAGGTGAGTTTGTATCGACTGTATTGACGGGACAGCCAGAGCCTCCAAAGTATTTTTCATTAATGAAGAATTTAAATAAGTATGGTCCTCCAATTCGAAAGAAGAGGGAAGTTTTTGCTATTAAAACAGTAGAAGAACTTCAAGAAGTGATGAGGAGCGTTCAGCAAATAGTTGATATAAGGAATGTAGAGAGTTTTGCTTCTGGTCACATTGAGAAATCTATTAACATACCGTATAACAATTCTTTTACAACTTGGTGTGGATGGTTACTAGATTATAAAACAGAAACTTTAATCATACTAGATGAGGAAAAGGTTAGAGTGGAGGAGGTTATTAGAGACTTTGAATCTATTGGGCTAGACAATATTATTGCTTTTGTACCTTTAAAGGTAATACAAAGACTTGATAAATTTGAAAATTACAAAGAAAAAACATCAATTGAATTATATCCGCATATAAAAGATGGAAAAGTTAAGGTTATCGATGTACGAAGTAAAAAGGAGTGGGAGGAAGGACATCTTCATGATGCAATACACATCCCTTTAGGAAATCTATTTAAGCAGCTAGATTGCATACCAAAAGATTGCCCAATCGTTTTACAATGTCGAACCGGATTGCGTTCCGCTATAGCAGCTAGTATTTTACAAAGAGCTGGTATAAAGGAAGTAGTGAATTTAAAGGGAGGATTTCTTGCATGGAAAGAAGAAGAGCTTCCTTACGCAACTTCTAATCTCAATGCGTAGGGAATAGACTCGTATTAAATAAAACATTGATAAAATATAGAATTTGTTCACTTTTACGATACATTTATGAAACATTCATATGTTACGTTATAAAAGTCCTTTTTTGTATCATTTTCATTCTGTCAAAAAGTCCTAGTCCCCCTAGGGCTTTTTGCGTTTAAATAAAGGGATGTACTGTATTTCTCAATGCACAACATTACTTAACGTGGTAAAATAATATTTGGATGGGAGTCCAATACATATTATTAAAATTAAAGTGGTTCAAGTCGGAGGAAGGCACCTTAGGGTGTCTTTTCTTTTTTCTCAATATAAGAAGTTTAAGAATATGCTATTATGTTAATACAAAGTCCCTTTTGTGCAATGAGATAGTAGTACCCTAATGACCCACCTATTCCCGTTGGTGGGTCTCTTCAAATTCTTCAGCGTCATGAAAACCTAAATCAAACGAATACAACGTTTCTGATGCTACAGGATATTTTAAGTGTACCAATATGCCTGTAAATCCATGAATGCGTAAACCAGGTCTAATATAAATCATATTTTTAGGCCGTTTCTCTTTCATAATTCCTACATCGTGTCTTATTAAGACATAAGTTTTAACGAATACACAAAAGGCCACCCATCATTTACAGGTGGCCTTTTTCGTGCTGTATGTAACACTATTTACTTGTTATTTTTTTCGGTTTTCAATTTTGTATGTTCATTTAACCAAATATCTATTAGATTTTTTAATGTAATAGTTTCTATTTCAAGAGGGATTTCGATTTCATCTTCATCATACTTATTAAATATAACAGTTTTATCTCTTCGAACATCTGCCCCAAAAATATTCGCACTTATTTTTTCATAATCACTTTTTTCATTTAAAACTTTATCTACAGTTTCTGCTATCCAATCACCGAATTCAGATACCTCTACATTTAAAAAAGCTTCTAAAATATCGAATTCCTCAGGTAGTCTAATAACTAAACTACCTGTACTAAGTAACTCAAATTTGTAATCCATATTATTTTCTCCCTTAATAATTAAATTATCGACCTTGTCTTGGAAATGCAGAAATAATTTTACCATTACCATCTAAAAACAAACGAATAGGTAGGCCGTCTATCCCTACTCCATCATAGATATTAGTATTACCACCCATGTGGATTTTATTGCTGTATGCCTCATTTATATTGTCTACGATTTGTTGTGGATGCCAATCTTTAGGGAAAAAAGTAGAATAGCCACCATTCGCCGCCTTAGGAATCCCGTTCACTTCCACTTGGGCTTTGTATGCCCCGTAATCATTAATTCTACGATCTGTGCCGGGAATTATTCTTCCGTGAGTATTCTCTAAGAACTCTGAGTGGTATCCTGTTGCTTCGCCTCTACGGTTTATTTCCCCTTCAAGGATATGTTTAAGTGAATTTGACCGGAAATTCTCAGTTTCTTGTAAACTAGATATGATTTCGCTAGTAGAGAGTGATGAAGTATGACTTTCATTAACAGGATTATTTCCGCTAGAACCGGCCTCGTCTTTAGCAAACTGATGGGTCGATAGTTTTTCTTCAGCTTGTCTAAAATCAGGTGTATCAAATGCAGAGCGTATATTATTTCCACCAGCTAAAGCAAACTCATTACGATTACGATTGAATAAGGATGCAGCGTCTTGCAAGCTTTGATTAGCAGTTCGTGAAATCTCAGCTAATTTTGTGCCAGGGTTCAACATTGCAATTTTATCCACGCCTTTTGTTCCTATGAATAGTTGTCCAGCAGCCAATATAGTATGAGCAGCCGCGCTTCCATACCATTCTGCACCACTATACGAGTCACCATTGGTAACATCACGATTCCAAGAATCAGAAATTGTTTGTTTTATCGCATTGAACGTCTCGACTGGGTGAGAAACGGCTTCAATCGTGTTATTAAATGTATCAATTGGATGGATAACTGCATCTGCAAGTCCTAATAATTCATCACCTATAGCGTCCCCCACTCCCTTTTTAAAGTGATAGGGGACACCTAAGCCAGCTTTTTCAAAAGCAGATGCAATTTCATCATCTATAGCGTCTTTTATTTTATTCACATCTTTATACGCTGCATCGATACCATGTTTAAATTTATCATATAAAGACTCATCGGAATTTTTTACTTTACTAAGATCCTCATAAGTTTCCTTGAATCCATGCCAAACCTTGTCACGTAAAGACCCATCATTTTTCTCACTATTTAACTTACCACACATTGCTCCTTCTTCAAGATTTCCATCATATGAAGCATCTGCGGTACGGAATTTTTCGGCAATTCGTTTCAAATCTTCTTCCACTTGTATAATTGAATTGATAGCTGTAAAAGCTTTTGGTCTCGCATCATTGAACATTTGAACGAATTGTTGATTAGAGGCACCAATCCATTGAAAACACAAATGATCTATTTCATTACATAGATTATTATGTATAGTTTCTAATGCAATTCTGGTATTATTTGCACGATTAGCAAATTCTTCTAGCATTTCAGGTGTTACTTTGATTTGAACCATTTCTTTCCTCCCTTTCCCCAATTAAGATTATGAGATAAAAAGAAAAAAATGTAAATACGGAAACTTTAGATTAGTATAATAATATTTATGTAAAATAAAATCTGCTTAATTGTAAATAAAGCTTATGTGTATGTAAAGTAACAATAAGAGTCACGATTGTGAGCGTTTTTTTATTTTGCATCAATAATATCAATAAACTTCAAAGTCATATTATTATAAAATGCATCCGTACAAATTATAGATTTATTCAGCGGATCAATATCCACGACAGTCATATAGTTAGTAAGTAAAAAACCGCCTTCGTAATATGTAATTAATATCTCTTTTTCCGAAAGTAATGAACATAATAGCATACTCAATAAGTTCTTGTTCATCTTGGGTTAATGTAGGCCGTTCTACCTTCGTCTTTTCTTTAACGATTTCACGGATACCAGCGAATTGCTCTGGTATCGCTGCAAATGAGACAGATTCTTTTTTTATTTGCAGGCTTTTTTAACTGCTGATTCTATCATATCCGTTATAGCGTTATGCGGCGGTTTATCCATTATAGTTGGTAGCCAGGAACGGGGATTTAGCTTAATTTCAAGAGCAGGGATCGGCTATATAGTGGTTCAAATGATTCTGTTATTTACGAGGTTGCTTGTTAAAATAGCTAAATCGATATAGAATGATATCTAAATTAACGTGAAAAATCGTATATTAAGAGAAAAGAAAGAGGTGAAAATATGAATGTGCGGATAGTCTTAGGTGCTGATAATTGATTCAAGGTTAAAGAGAAGAGAGTCGTTTTATTTTATAGCATTCTTAGCTGTTAGAAGAATTCTAATATTTTAGGCGGTGAGACATGTTCCAACGCTTTTATTTGTATCCTTTTAACTAATTTTAAAAAGCTATATCTTTTTATTGACTCAAGTCAGCTATGGGTGAAAAATAAAGATACCACAAGGATGTGATACCTTTATTGGGCTAGCTATTGTAGCCGTCCTCGGCGCTCTTAATCAACTATCAGGATGGATTAAAAACACCTTAGATATATATTTCAAGGTTAAACAAGAAATACATAAGAGTCGCACCCACCAAGATAACAACTCAGAATAACCACAAGGGGAGGAAAACCTCTCCTATTACCTAAGATTATAACATATTCGTAATTATTATGAAAAAATTTATTTGGAATAATATACCATTTGCTTTATTTCTAATTTTTATTTTAACAACCCTTGATTATAACAATCTAGGTACTGGGAGCTATATCTACATTATTTTTACAGGGATAACTTTATTCTTAATGTTACTTAATATAATAACCCTTTATATAAAGGAGAAGCATAATCTTTAATTTTGAAACAAAAAACAACTAACAAAGTTCATACAAGATGAAATTTAAAGCAGTTTCATATCCCATTGTTTAAGCGATTGCTTATGGAAATTGCTAAAGTAATATAAAACGATATAAAAATGATTATAAAAACTGTATAATAAGAGAATAAAAGGGAGGTGCGATGAGTGATTCGTGCTTTTAAAAAAGTATTTTCTGAGAGTTATAAATCGCTAATAATTATTTTGATACCTGCATTCTTATTTGTTGATTATAATAACATAATATTAATTGATTATATTTATTTTACGGCAGTTATAGTAGCGTATGTAGCTTTTTTATTCTCCGTAGTAATGACTTGTGTAACATTAAGATATGAAGAACAAAAGAAAGCACATTTAGAACGAATAAGAAAGAGTGCTTTCAGAATGAAAAAAAGAACGAGCACTTCTTGAGGGAAGATAAATATATACGGAACAAAAAATGTTTATTTTGTTACTGGTGAGGTTATAAAAAAGTCCTGTGTGCATAGGGCTTTTTTATATGCAGGAATTTGCTAACCATCATGGAATACTCTCACTAGGAGGTGTCATAACGTTATGACGGACAAAATTGTTTACTCAGCTAGTGAAGTATATAAACGACTAGGAATAAGTGATATATTGTGAAATAGTGATGAAATATAAGCTTAATGTGTTAATGGGGTTTATAAATTGAGTAATGAACGGGAATCAATTATGGTCATAGATGTAAGCAACATTTATAGTGCAAAAGAATTGCATTTACTTCTTAAAGAGAAGCTTGAGTTTCCTGATTTTTACGGGGAAAATTGGGATGCCTTTTGGGATTGTATTACAGGGTTTGTGTTTCCTTTGCCAAACAAAATGATCTTCGAAGGATGGTCAAAGTTAGAAAAAAGGTTACCGATAGATACAAAAATAATGAAAGATTGTCTTCTTGATTATAATGAAGAGGATAGAAAGGATCCTGAATAGAAAAGTGAATTCTTATTTAATTAAATAACAGGAAATATTTTCGATGTGATTAAGAATCTTAATATAGAAAAAGAATCCCTAAATAGGGATTCTTTATATGCAGGAATTTCTCTGCAATCATGGAATACTGTCAAGACAATATGAACATCATTGTATTTATATAGGTTTTTTTGTATAATAAAATTAAATATATAGATTTTTGTATGTAATGACTGAAATCAGAAATATTCTATGAATTTTGAGAGGTGTTATATGTTTACAAATAAGAAATTGATTCGAGTTGGCCTTACGTTATTTGTATTTTTAGGTTTGATTAATTTTACAATCGGTTATTTTCAAGCTTATCTTGAAAATGCAGCAGATATTAAATGGGTAGTTCCAGAAATTTGGAAAACTATTCTGATAGATGTTCCTCGAGGTATACTTGTTCTTTTGGGGGCAGTCGCTTTGTATGATTTCACAAAGGAGACATCCAAAAAAGACGCATCAATCTAATTACATCTTTCTTCAATTAACAATTACATGACAGTCGTCTTGTAAAAAGCCCTAATCAGGGCTTTTTTTATATGCAGGAATTTGCTAACCATCATGGAATACTCTCACTAGGAGGTGTTGTAACGTTATGACGGACGAAATTGTTTATTCCGCTAGTGAAGTATATAAACGACTAGAAATATCCGATAGCACCCTTAGAAAGTACATGGAAGTTTTGCAACGCGAAGGATTCGCAGTAAAGAAAGATAATTGCGGCAGACGCCAATACACAGATAATGACATTATGGTGATTGAGAAGTTAATTGAGCTGAGTAAGCATGACGGTATGACGCTAGAGAAGACAGCGAAGATGATAGCGCAGAAAATAGAAAAGGTTAATCCGAATCTGATTAAAGAAGAACCAAAGGAAACAGATCTAATACCATTCCACATTCAAGAACAACTCCAGCAGCAGTACGGCGTTATGGGCGCAAGAAATGAAACAGGGTATGTTGGCAATGGAGAAGCGATTAAGTGACCAGGCGAAGCAGAGTAACGAAGAAATCAAAGCGAGTGTAGAAGCGCATAATGAACGAGTGGAAAAACGATTGGAAGCGCGAGATGAGACGCTGATGAAGACACTACGTAAGATGCAGGAGTTTCGCGATGAGGTTGTTGCATCTAAAGAGAAGAAGAAGCCGTGGTGGAAGTTCTGGTATAGGATTTCGAACAAACTACGCGAAAGTAGAAAAGTATACATTTCTACTTTGTAGTAAGATGTATTTATTATTGTATTTTTAACATAAAGTGGTATCGTCAGCATTTCGGAAAAAAAGCTAAGCAACAAAAAAATAAGCTGTCTATTTAGACAGCTTATTTACATAAAATTCGTTATTGGAAGTTACTTTTTGTTTTATTTTTTTCACTAATTTTAAGCCGTTTTGCACTTCCAAAAAATGCACTTCCAATTATGAATATAACGGAAGAAATATACATTGTTATCCCTGAATATTTATTATCAAATATTGTAGTATTAAGTAAATTAATAAACATCATCAATATAAGTGATATGTACAATCCATTAATATATTTCATTTATACCCCTCCCTATCTTTTTCCCTATTTTACCATTTAAGAGAGGTGATATGTTATTTGATTTTGGTTGTATATTGTATACATACTTGGTTAACATAACGTCTCATTATCAGTAGAGAGGAAAAAGAAGGAATCCTACTTTCACAAGGGAATCTCCTTTTTCTGTTCTATGGAGCAATGCATTTTTTTATACAATCCTATTATGGCACGTTTTTAGGTTTCTCTTTTGTTACTGGATTACTCGAAAAATTGTATAAAATTATGCATCCTCTTAGCGTGGTATTTTTTGAAATGCTGGCAGTACTCCATTGCGCTCAAGCTAAGAAATACAAATACATCCAAACCCAATAAATTGTACATCTTTATATGAAATGTACAATTTATTGGGTTTGAGGTGTTATAATATTCTTAAGTCGATGGATGTGTGACGGTACCCAAAATATAAAAAACACCTTATAGCAAATAAGGTGTTTTTTATACCTCTTAAAATGACTTAAGATGCGTTTACTTGAGTTCACTAGGTAGTTAGAGGTTTAAAGACTATCTTTAACGAAAAATGTTGAGCAGTTCTGTTTAATTGTACATCAATATATCTAAATAAAAAATGCAATCTTGCATCATCAATCCTTTTCTGATCCAATACATCCAAAAAATTTTTTCTCTCGTTTCTTTCTTCATCCTGTGGTATGCCTCTAGTGATAATGGTCATACTAAGGCATGGACGGATGAATCAAAACAAAAACCAACTAGGTTCATAGGTTAGAAGTGTATCTGAATAGATCATATAACTGCAGAAACATAAGATAGAATATTCCCACTAATATTTCTGTAGTTTCAAACTATATACTTATAGAAGTAATAGAATTATATTGGCAATGAAAGAGAAAACAATAGATGGAAGGGGATGTTTTTATGTTTAAAAAAGCAGCACTTGGTATTTCATCGTTAGCTGTAACTGCGTTTGTCGGATTTGGAATGGCAACAGAAGCTTCTGCTGGACCTGCAGCACCACTTACTTCACTAAATGTCGTACAAGTAGAGTCTGAACAGGGCGGAGTAGAAACTATTAATCCAAACAGTTTTAGCACAACACGTGACCACGGAGGAAAATACTTATATATTACTACGAAGGAAATGGGATATGGTCAAAATCCATTTGCGAAAATAAATGGATTTAATGTGAAAAGTATTGGCTCTACTATAATTGGCGGAAAACCAATCGTTGGTTGGTATTATAAATGGGATGCTTCTGGGCATCAGCAAGGAACATTTGAATACCAAAAAACATCTATTAACGCTCCATTTAATACAATGCGAACTTCAATCTATATCAAATAAATATTTTGAAAAGTTATAGGGATATAACATGAAAAATTATGTTCATAAAATTGAATTTATTTATAGAAAATATAAGAGTCGTCCTTAATAGGAGGGCTCTTACTTTAGTGGGGAAAATGTCTAAATAGATGAATGAAATTGAAAGAAGCAGAATACATGCTAGTATTTAATTTTCGTCCCTTCTAATTGATTAATGTGGACTGTACCTCCCTTTCTTATATAATTGTTTTATAGTACAATTTCTTTTAGATGGTACGTTTTATTTCAAAAATAAGATCGTTTATTATGATTGTTAAAGGATGAGTCGGTATGACAAAAGAAAAACAACCATATGGTACAGTTTTAATAAAAGCTGCAAAAATCTTAGATTTTTTATCTGAAAGCAAAAAACCACAGCCTTTAAATGTGATAGCTCAGGAAACAGGAATGACAAGTTCAACAACATTAAAGATATTAGAAACGTTAGTTATAATAGGTTATGCAAAAAAATATCCTGAAACTAAAAGATTTGGTTTAGGAACCTCTTTAATTTACTATGCAAATCAGTATCTTGCGAATTTAGATATTACTAAAATTACATTTCCATATTTGCAAAAATTACAAAGTAATTTAGATGAAACGGTTCATTTAGGAATATTAGAAGAAGATAAAATTTTTTATATTAATAAATTAGAGCCAGAGAGACCGATAATTCGTATGAGTTCACGAATTGGAATGAGTATTCCTTTGTATTGTTCGGCAATGGGGAAGGCTGTGCTTGCAGAGTTCTCTCAACAAGATTTAGAAAGCTATTTAACAAGGGTAGAATTAAATCCAGTTAATGAAAATACTATAATTGATCCTCATGTTTTAAAGGAAACTTTAAAAGAAATAAAGCAAATTGGTTTTGCAATTGATGATGCTGAATATGAAGAAGAAGTATATTGTATTGGAGTTTCGTTAACTTTAAATGGACAAACATATGGTGCATTTAGTGTGAGTATGCCTAAGTATCGTGTTACAGAGGACCTGAAGAAAAAAATGATTCAGTTGATACTAGAAACTAAACAAAATATTCTCAATGAACTTAAACAATTGCATGTGTTCATATAGAAATTCATTTTAAGGAGCTTTAATGGTGATTTTTCACTGTTAGAGCTCTTTTTTATTTATAGGAGCAAAATAATGGGAACTGACTTGTAAATGTAGTAAGAACTACGGCTCAATAACGGATTACTATGTTAGGGAAATATTTAATAATGTTCAAAAAATTTTCATTAAATATAAAAAAAAAATCTTGTAATCTTTTTAAATAATTCATATAATTTATTTGTAAATTTCTTTTCAGGAAAACTAATTTCCAAATAAGAAATTTAGAGCTTAAGCTCTAAAAAATGGAGGCACTTTATGAAAAGGGTTACTGTATTAAATAAACTGAAAAAGAGTGGTGTGATTGCTGTTTTGAGAGCGCATACAAAAGATGAGGCTCTTAAAGTTACTGAGGCAGTCATTAATGGAGGGATTACTGGTATTGAAGTAACCTTTTCGGTACCACAAGCTGAAGAGGTCGTTCGTAAAATAAGGGAACTACATAGTGATTATGAAGAGTTGGTGATTGGTGCAGGGACTGTTCTTGATGCGATAACGGCACGTATAGCCATTTTGGCTGGAGCTGAGTATATTGTCAGTCCAGCATTTGATAAAGAAACAGCAGAGATTTGTAATCTTTATCAAGTTCCATATTTACCTGGATGTATGACAATTACGGAAATAAGTACAGCATTAAAAGCAGGAGTCGACATTATAAAGTTATTTCCAGGAAGTTCGTATAATCCAAACTTTATAAATGCAGTGAAGGGTCCCCTGCCACAAGTTAATATTATGCCTACTGGTGGGATAAATATTGAGAATATGCATCAATGGTTTGAACGTGGATGTGTAGCTATAGGTGTGGGAGGAGATTTACTAGCTCCTGCTCAAAATGGGGATTATGCTAAAGTCTCAGAACTTGCAAGAGAGTATGTGGATAAGTTAGCAGAGATCAGAAAGGGTGCCTAATTATGGGGCGAATTTTAACGCTAGGTGAGATTATGCTTCGTTTATCCACTAATGAAGGAACTAGAATAACTGAAGCTAATTCTTTTAAAGCGCATTATGGTGGTAGCGAGGCTAATGTAGCAATTAATTTAGCAAATTTTAACCACCAAGTTTCTTTTGCTAGTAAGGTACCTTCAAATTTATTAGGTAGAGCTGTTCAACAGCATTTACAAAATTATGGGGTGGATACCAGTAATTTATTGAAAGGTGGTTTACGTTTAGGAACGTACTATCTGGAAAGGGGTACAGGTAAAAGGGCTTCATTGGTTTTGTATGACCGAACATATTCTAGTTTTGCACAGATGAAAAATGTGGAGTGGAATATAGATGATTTATTCAAAAATGTATCATTATTTCATGTTTCGGGAATTAGCCTTGCTTTATCAGATTCAATGACTGATCTCATTCTAGGATTAATCAAAGAGGCCAAAAAGCGTCAAATTAAGGTGAGTTTTGATATTAATTATCGATCTAATTTATGGAACTATGAACGCGCATCGAAAACACTGAATAAAATTTTACCTTATGTAGATTACTGTTCTGCAGGGAAAAAGGATGCTCTCTATTTAATAGGGATTCCTGAAAATAAGACGCAACAATCAGATTTAGAATATTATTATGAGCAAATGCATAACAAGTATCCTAATATTGAAGTCTTTTACTCTACATTAAGGGATGTTCATTCTGCTAGTTCGAATGATCTTCAGGGAACATTATGGAAAAATCATTTTCTGTATACTTCGAAGGTGTACCACATTAATCCTATTGTGGATCGTGTTGGTGGGGGAGATGCTTTTGTTGCTGGAATTTTACACGGATTATTGGAAGAAAAAGATCCGGATTATACAGTTTCATTTGCTACCGCAGCATCTAGTTTAAAGCATACGATTCATGGTGATTGTAATCAGTTTTCTATCTTGGAAGTAGAAGAGTTTATGAGAAATGAATCAGGAAATATTATTAGATAAAATACTAAAAAATGATAGGAGAATGTATATTATGGAAACACGTTATACACATAGCCCAATGGATATTCGTCATTATTCTACAGATCAACTAAGACAGGAATTTTTAGTAGAACGAAACTTTGCACCGGGAGAAGTTATTCTTACATATACACATAATGATCGAATGATTTTTGGGGGAGTAACGCCAACTGAAAAACCTTTGAGTATAGAGTTGTCTACTGAGTTGGGAGTTTCTTATTTTTTAGAACGCCGTGAATTGGGTGTTATAAATATTGGTGGACCAGGATCTATCATAATTGATGGTACAGAAGAAAGTATGAAAAAACAAGATGGGTACTATATTGGAAAAGAAACAAGGGAAGTAGTCTTTAAGTCAGATGATCAGTCAAATCCTGCGAAATTCTATTGTGTTTCAGTACCTGCACATCATAAATATCGAAATGTACGTATAAGTATTGACGAAATAAAACCTATGGAAACAGGGGACTCTGCAACATTAAATAAGCGTAAAATCTATCAATATATTCATCCGAATGTTTGTGAAAGTTGTCAACTACAGATGGGGTATACCATTTTAGAACCAGGAAGCAGTTGGAATACAATGCCTTGCCATACCCATGAGCGACGCATGGAAACTTACTTGTATTTTGATATGAAACCGGATACAAGAGTATTCCATTTTATGGGTAAACCTGATGAAACTAAACATTTGGTAATGAAAAATGAACAAGCGACAATTTCTCCAAGTTGGTCAATTCACTCTGGTGTCGGTACAAGTGATTATACATTTATTTGGGCAATGTGTGGAGAAAACATTACGTATAGTGATATGGACATGGTTGAGATGGATCAGTTGAAATAGTAGATTGATACAATTAAAGGAGGACTAGAACATGAACTTAAATGAATTTTCGATGGATTTCTTTAGTTTAAAAGGCAAGGTAGCTATTGTTACTGGGGGAAATACAGGATTAGGTCAAGGATATGCAGTAGCATTAGCGAAAGCTGGGGCAGATCTATATATTGCAGCATCTGGTGACAATTGGGATGAAACTCGTCAATTGATTGAGGAATGTGGACAACGAGTAGAATTTATTCAAGTAGATTTAACACAAGATGATGCAGCAGAAAAAGTGGTGCAAGGTTGTTTAGACAATTTCGGGAAAATTGATATTTTAATTAATAATGCAGGTACAATTCGTCGTGCACCATTGCTGGAATATAAGAAGGAAGATTGGAATGCCGTGATGAGCATTAACTTGAATACTGTTTATTTACTGAGTCAAGCAGTAGCTCGTGTTATGGCAGAACAAAAGAGTGGAAAAATCATTAATATTGCTTCTATGTTATCTTTCCAAGGAGGGAAATTTGTACCGCCTTATACTGCCAGCAAACATGGAGTGGCAGGATTAACGAAAGCATTTGCTAACGAATTAAGTAAATATAATATTCAAGTAAACGCAATTGCTCCTGGCTATATAGCAACAGCTAATACTGCCCCAATTCGTGCGGATGAACAACGGAATAAAGAAATTTTAGATCGTATCCCAGCTGAAAGATGGGGAGTACCATTCGATTTAATGGGTACGGCTGTATTTTTATCAAGTAAAGCGTCAGATTATGTAACAGGCCATATTCTAGCTGTTGATGGTGGATGGTTAGTGCGTTAATCAGTTTTAAGTCCTATAGCAAATATTTTTTGGGCGATTCAAGAACACTTTGGTTGTTAGAAACATCTGAACATAAGGTGTGAACCTTTTTGAAAGGGCATACATTATGTTGGGTAGAGCCGGTAAATTGAATATATTGATGAGTATAAGGGTTAGAATTACTTTATCGAGAGTGTTGACTTTGAAAAAATACAAGTCGATTAGAAGGGAAGTTATTTATGGATATACTGATTCTTTCACATGCTGGTGTTGCAAGTGGGTTGAAGAAAGCTGCACAAATGATTTTAGGGGAACAAAAAAACTTACACGCTCTAGAATTAACTGAAGAGAATGGAATTACTTCTTTTAGTGATCAACTACAAGAATTCTTGGAGAGATGGAGTGAAAATCAATCGAATAAGTTGCTTATTTTTGCTGACCTTAAGGGGGGAACACCTTTTAATCAGGCTGTATTTTGGGCATCAAAATTAAAGTTGAATCAGCGTATTAGTATTATCAGTGGTGTAAATTTACCAATTGTAATAGAAGCAATATATTGTAATCAAGAAAAATCATTAGAAGAGCTGTCAAAAGAATTAATAGAAGGTGCGAAAAATGGAATTGATATACCAGAAATAGAGATTGAGAGTGTAAATGCTTTAGATGAATAGAGAGGAGAATAGCCAATGGTAAGCGTTGAATGGTGGCAAATTGTTTTAATAACGCTATATTCTGGATTCGCCATTTATGATGGAAACAATACAACGTTTGGTTTTGTAAAGCCAACAATGGCAGGATTTTTCGCAGGGCTAATTTTAGGGGACATTCAAACGGGTTTAATTGTAGGGGGAACGTTAAACTTATTGGTTTTAGGTGTAGGTAACTTTGGAGGAGCCTCTATACCAGATTATATGACAGGTGCGTTATTGGGAACAGCTTTTACAGTTATGAGTGGGCAAGATGCTAAATTTGGAGCGACACTGGCAATTCCCATTGGACTACTAATGGTGCAATTAGATGTTCTGGCTCGTTTTACGAATACTTTTTTCCAGCATAAAGCTGAAAAATTAGTTGCGGAAGGCAAATTTAAAAAGGCATCCTATATGAATCTATGGGGAATTGTCCCAACTTCCTTATCAAGAATGATACCTGTGTTTCTAGCTTTAGTATTTGGTGCCAAATTTGTTCAAGCAATTGTAGATAATATTCCAAAGTGGCTTATGGGTGGTTTACAAGTAGCTGGGGGATTGCTTCCTGCATTAGGTATTGCAATTCTATTGAAATACTTACCTATAAAACAAAATATCGCCTTTTTGATTATTGGTTTCTTCTTAGCGGCTTATTTAAAAGTACCTGTATTAGGTGTTGCTTTAATCGGGTTAGCAATGGCAATAATTTATTTCCAAACCTTTATGAAAGATAGCGATTATGCGACTGATGATGGAGGAATGGGAGATGAGTAAAAATATAGTAGATAAAGATTTAAACAAGGTATTCTGGCGTTGGTATTTCTTCGGTCAAACAGGATGGAACTATGAAAAAATGCAAGGCCTAGGCTATTACTATAGCATTTATCCATTGCTAGAAAGCATATATAGTGAGGAAGAAGAAAGAAAAAGAGCAGCAATAAATCAATTGCAGTTTTTTAACACGAATAACTCTACAGCTCCCGTTATTCTAGGCCTAGATGTAGCCTTAGAAAAAGAGAAGGGGATTGAATCTATTGATACAGTAGCTTCGCTTAAAACTGGATTAATGGGACCGCTAGCAGGAATTGGTGATACCTTATTCTTTGTAATTCCTACCACTATTGTTGGGTCCATTGCGTCTTATTTAGCATTAGAGGGAAATCCAATTGCTCTGATTTTATGGATCTTATTTGGATGTGTCAGATTGGGATTTATGAGATTTTTTGTATGGACAGGTTATAAAGAAGGAGCAAAACTTGTTGGTGAGTTAGGGAATCGTTTGAAAAAAATAACTCAATCCGCAAATATACTGGGAATCACCGTTGTAGGAGCATTGATTCCTTCCGTAGTTAAGGCCACTTTTGGTTATGAGTTTACTAAAGGGGAAGTTACTTTAAAGTTACAGGATCTTGCTAATCAAATTATGCCTGGTTTAGCACCAGCTCTTGTAGTCTTTTTAACATATTGGTTATTAGGTAGAAAGAAAATGAATTCTACTCGTGTTATCTTTTTATTGATTTTTATAGGAATTATTGCTTATAATTTAAAAATTTTCGTTTAAGGGGAGTGTTTAGTAATGGAAGGAATCGTACATATAAGAGTTGATGATAGACTTATTCATGGGCAAGTTGCAACAAGATGGGCAACAGGTTTAAGAGTAAATCGTATTATGATTATCGATGATAAAGTCGCAGTTAATGATGATGAGAAATCAATTTTAAGAATGGCGGCACCAGCTGGTGTTAATACGTCCATTTTAACCTTTGAAAAAGGCCTTAATAATGTGAAAAATGGGAATTATAGAGGGCAAAGAGTGTTATTAATTGTGAAGACTCCTGAAATTTTAGTGCAATTAATGAATGGTGGATTAGCATTAAAAGAGGTAAACATTGGTAATATGTCTAGTCGTCCAGGAACAACTCAAATTAAAAAATCAATTAGTATGACTGAGAGTGAAAAAGTAGCTGTACAACAGTTATTAAGCCAAGGTGTAAAAGTTACTGCACAGATGGTTCCAGAAGAATCTGATGCAAGTATTGAGGGATTTTTAAATTGAATAATATGTAAGGGTAAATAAAAACTAAAAACATCACTCGTTTTATGAAAAATGAGTGATGTTTTCACATAGTGAGGTTAAAAGAATAAGAGAGTTTAGATGTAAAGATTGAATTGTTGGGGAGGAGACTAACATGTCTATACTATTAAAAAATATAGAGCTATTTAAAGAAAAAGGAAAGGCATTAGATAGAAATAGTATAAAAGCAGAATTAGATTGGATATGTGAAAAGCTAGAAAAGAACATAGAACGCTTTGGGACAAGCTATCCATCTGCCTGTGCAACAAATGGAAAATATAGAATAAAGGGAAATGATGATTGGACGAATGGATTTTGGACAGGGATGCTATGGATTGCCTATGAATATTCGAAAAAAGATATTTTTAAATCAATAGCACTAAAAAACATTCAAAGTTTTAAAGATAGACTAGATAAGAATTTTGTTGTAGATCATCATGACCTAGGATTCTTATACAGTTTATCAGTTGTTGCTGGTTATAAGGTGACATTAGATGAATCTTTTACCCCAATTATTATTCAAGCTGCTGATAAGCTAATAAGTCGTTTTCATGACAAAGGAAATTTTATTCAGGCTTGGGGAAATCTTAATGATCCTGATGAGTACCGTTTGATTATTGACTCATTATTAAACCTGCCTTTATTGTTTATGGCAACGAAATTGACAGGTGATCAATGTTATAAACATATAGCAGAACAACATTTTCAACAAGTAACGAAAACGATTATAAGGGAAGATGCATCCACGTATCATACATTTTATTTTGATCCTGTTACAGGTGAAGCTTCGTATGGCGCTACTCATCAAGGATATACTAATTCTTCCTGTTGGGCACGTGGGCAAGCATGGGCCATTTTAGGTTTACCTATGGGGTTTAATTATATGCTTAATCATGTTGACCAAAAACAATATGAAGACATTACAAATTATTTTATTAGTAAATTATCGAATGGTTTGGTTCCATATTGGGATCTTACTTTTACAGATGAAGATAATCAGCCGTTGGATAGTTCTGCAATGGCAATTGCCGCATGTGGTTTACTCGAAGCTCAAGCAAGTAATATGTATGAGGGATCTGCATCCATTGCTCGTGGAATGATTCAAGTACTTAGGGAACAGTGCACAATAAAAGATGATGAGGATAATGAAGGGATTTTACTACATGGTGTTTATGCATACGCAGAAGGAAAAGGAATTGATGAACCTAATTTATGGGGGGATTATTTTTACTTGGAAGCGTTGTATCGTATGTTTAATCCAACGTGGGCAACATATTGGTAGGTATAAATGAAAATACAGTTATTAAGGTATCATGATTTGAAATACTGGGGGATAAACTATGAAATCATTTGAAATTGGGAAAGATTTTATGCTAGATGGTAAGCCTATAAAGATTATATCAGGTGCTCTTCATTATTTCAGGATTGTTCCAGAATACTGGAATCATAGTCTTTATAACTTGAAGGCACTAGGATGTAATACAGTAGAGACGTATGTTCCGTGGAATATGCATGAACCAAAAGAAGGGGTATTTAATTTTGAAGGTATAGCAGATCTTGTGAAATATGTACAATTGGCTCAAAAATATGGATTAATGGTTATTTTACGTCCTACTCCTTATATTTGTGCAGAATGGGAGTTCGGTGGATTACCTGCTTGGTTACTAAAGTATAAAGATATAAGGGTTCGAAGTAATACGAACTTGTTCCTAAATAAAGTGGCAAACTTTTATAAAGTTCTCCTACCAATGGTAACCCCATTACAAGTAGAGAATGGTGGACCAATTATTATGATGCAAGTAGAAAATGAATATGGTTCATTTGGAAATGACAAAGAGTATGTAAGAAGTATAAAAAAATTAATGAGAGATTTAGGCGTTACAGTTCCACTTTTTACTTCAGATGGTGCATGGCAAGAGGCTTTAGAATCAGGGAGCCTGATTGATGACGATGTTTTAGTAACGGGTAATTTTGGCTCACGCTCTAATGAAAATTTAAATGCACTTGAAAGTTTCATTAAAGAAAATAAAAAAGAATGGCCATTAATGTGTATGGAATTTTGGGATGGCTGGTTTAATCGGTGGGGTATGGAAATTATTCGACGTGATAGCAGTGAATTAGCAGAAGAAGTCAAGGAACTATTGAAAAGAGCTAGTATTAATTTCTACATGTTTCAAGGTGGTACTAATTTTGGATTTATGAATGGTTGTTCATCGAGGGGAAATGTGGATTTACCACAAATTACTTCATATGATTATGATGCATTACTGACAGAATGGGGAGAGCCAACGCCAAAATATTATGCTGTTCAGAGAGCTATTAAAGAAGTTTATTCAGATGTAGACCAATTTGAACCGCGCTTTTTACCACGTGCAAGTTATGGGGAAATTAAATTGAATCGCAAAGTATCACTATTTTCAACATTAGAGAAAATAGCGAAGAAGAGACAAAATTCTTATACATTAACAATGGAAGATATGGATCAGCAGTATGGTTATATTTTATATCGAACATTTTTAAAAGGACCAAAAAATATAGAAAAATGTAAGGTAGTAGATGCTAGAGATCGTGTACATTTGTTCCTTAATGAACAATTAGTAGATACCCAGTATAGAGATGAGATTGGTAGAGAGGTATCGTTGGATTTAACTAAGGAAGAAAATACGTTGGATATTTTAGTAGAAAATATGGGACGTGTTAATTATGGGGCAAGATTGTTATCTCCAACGCAAAGAAAAGGTATCTCCTCAGGTGTAATGATTGATATACATTTACAATCAAACTGGGAGCATTATGCACTTGAATTTGATAGTCTTAATGAGATTGATTTCAACGGTCAATGGGAACCTAATACGCCTAGTTTTTATGAATACACATTTAATGTACAAGAATTAAAAGATACATTTTTAGACTGTAGTAAGTTGGGAAAAGGATTTGTTGTTTTGAATGGGTTTAATTTAGGAAAGTATTGGGATGTAGGTCCAACGGGTTATTTATATATCCCGGCTCCTTTATTAATCAAGGGAGAGAATAAGTTGATTGTCTTTGAAACGGAAGGGAATTATGAGGAAGAACTTTATTTAAGGGAAAATCCAATTTATTTAGATATAAAATAAACATTTCTAGTATTTTGTTTGATATTTCTTAGCGTTATAATGGGCAGCTTTGATGAAGGAATTAGCTAAAGCGTATAGTTTAGAAAATTCTATGTAGATTATTCCGGTTTTAGCTGCTTCACAGACTGAATTTTCGTAATGTGCAAACTTTTTGAAGAGGTATTATTTGAAATGAAATCTTTTTACACGGAATGAATGGATGATTCATTATTAAAGTGATAAAGGAGAACGGTTTCATGAAAAGGATAATATTATGTATATTTGTTTTAAGTTTTGTTATGGGGTCTTTCAGTTTAAATGCGGTCGCAGAAACGGAAGAAAGCGCTAAAATGATATCAAATTGGAAAAGGGTACTTGTTGGTGAACCTTTTACAAATAATGATGTAATTTTAAAAAATATCGTTTGGGATAAAGAAAAGGATTTACAAGATAACGTGTTAAGCAATCTAAACAAAGAAAATGAAAGTCCTTCCTTATTTAAGAACCTTCCAGACTGGAAACAGAATTCTACACAAATCACAGAAACAGTGAAAAATATCGAAAAAATGGCGGTACTTTATCAAACACCTAATTCGATATACTATCAAAAAGATACATTACAAAAAGATATTATGTACGCAATAGAATACTTCTATGATCAAATGTATAATGAAAAAATTAAAAATACGTATGGAAATTGGTGGGATTGGGAGATTGGGACACCACAGTCATACAATAACATTTTGGTATTAATGTTTGATGATTTAACTGAGGTGGAGCTAAGCAAATATATAATGGCAGTAGATCGTTTTGTACCTGATCCAACAAAAAGATTAAATGGAATTAAAGAAACGGGAGCTAATTTACTAGATAAAAGTTTTATAGTCATGGTGAGAGGTATCCTGAACAATAATAATAATAAAATTCAATTAGGAATAGATGCGACAAATGATGTGTATAAAATAGTTCAAAATGGCGATGGATTTTATAAAGATGGATCATTTATACAACACACATATAATCCGTATACGGGTGGGTATGGGGAAGTGTTACTTGCGAGAAGTGCTGATATTCATGAATTGTTTAGTGGAACAGACAGACTAACGAATGTACAAGGAATTAAAAAACTATATACGTATATTAAAACTACCTACTTACCAGTTATGAAACAAGGTGAAGTATTTGATATGACGCGTGGCCGAGGCATGTCTAGACAAAATTCCTCCTCTAGTATTGTAGGGAGAAATATTCTGTATGAAATACTTGTAATTAGTTCACAAAATCAAGACTTATCATATCGGGGGAAATATGCACGTTATGTAAAAGAAGCTATATTTCAACATAACGATTCGGAAAGTTATTATAATGGGTTATCCATTCATAAAACGCAAACATTTCAACGTTTAATGAGTGATAGTTCAATTAAACCAGATTTTGGTGTGAGAGATACAAATAATATGTTAAGCGCAATGAATCAGATGACCCATCAAAAGAAGGACTTTGCAGCTGGATTGAGTTTATTTGGTAAACAAATCAGTTCTTTTGAATATGGAAATGGTGAAAATATGAAGGGATTTTACATGGGAACGGGGATGTTATATTTATATAACAATGACCTTGGTCAATACGATAATGACTATTGGGCAACTATAGATATGACAAGACTTCCTGGCACAACAACAGATCATAAATTAGGGAATTTAATTGATTGGAAAAATTATAATAATCCTAAGTCTTGGTCAGGAGGCGTTTCAGATGGACAGATTGGTTCTGCCAGCATGTATTATACTATGCAGAATGTCACTGGAAGCTCATTAGAAGCAAAAAAATCTTGGTTTTTTCTCAAAGATAAAATTGTAGCAATGGCTGCAGGGATTAATTCAAAAGAGAATGCTGATACAGAGACAATAGTTGAGAATAGAAGATTAGAGAAAGATGGTTCAAATCTTCTGGAAGTGGAGGGTAAAGAGGTAGTTTTTGATCAAGGTATCCTATTTCAAGGAGCTTCTTGGGCCCATCTTAAAGGAAAAAACAATCAGTCTGATATTGGTTATGTGTTTCCTCAATCTGAAAATATATATGCTGAAAAGAAAGAGCGAAGTGGAAAGTGGTCTGATGTAAATAAAGGGGGATCAAGCGATCAGGTAAGTAACATGTTCGCAACACTATCAATACCTCATGGAAAGTCGCCTTCAGGTGGTGAGTATGTGTATGTAATTCTTCCTGGTAAGAATCAAGAAGAGACATCTACTTACGCAAAAGAAATGGATGTTTCGATACTTTCTAATACACCAACGCAACAAGTGATTTATGATGATGCTGATGATATATGGATGGGGAACTTTTATGAGATAGGGAAGGTGAATGAAGTAGAGGCTAAAACTAGGGGAGCAATTGCAATAAATTATAAAGATAATGGTGTCAAAGTAGTGATGGCTGATCCAATGAAAGAGCAAGCTAAGGTAATCTTTACTATACCTAAAAAAATAGGTTACAAGGTAGCAGAAAAGGACGATGAGATAACTGTTAAGGAAGATGCAAACTCTTGGATAATAGAAATGGATAGTTCGGATAAAAGTGGGAAAAGTTCTCAAGTGTATTTTGAATAATAAAGGTTACAAAATACATTTTGATGTGCAGATTGTGTAATAGCTCCCATATAAAACATAAATAAAAGTCAAGTGCTATATTGATAGCCTTGACTTTTATTATGCTCGCAACTAATGATTCTGGTGCAAGACTAAATGATAGCAAAATATACACGGAAATATATCTTGAATATTTAATGAGTAACAGTTTACAAAATACGTATCGTGTTTTGGATTTTAAAAAATTTATTTTCAATTTTCCTAGGTGGCCCGTGAAATAATATCTTGTTTATCAAGTAATAACCTCAAGCTTGATAAAGAGGTTGATTGGAAATTATCTTTTGACATACGTTTTCGGTAGTGCGTAGGAGTTTCCTTAGTCACTTTTTTAAATATGCGGCTAAAGGCTGCTAAACTATGAAAACCAACCTGATAAGATATATTTTCTACCGATTCATTAGTCATTGAAAGTAAATATGCTGCGTGATTAATACGCATCCTTATAATCCAGTCTTTCATGCTCATCCCAAAATGATTTTGAAATACCCGAGAAAGATGGCTTCTATTGACCGCAAGATGGTTTGCTAAATCACTTACGGTAATCTCCTCTATATAATGCTCTCCAATATATATCATGGCTTCAATTGCGAGTCGTGAAAATTTTTGTTTTACTCCTGGTGAGAGTGAACTACCATCTGTAAGAAATAATCTTAAAAAACGATAGGTTAGCTCATTCAACTTTAATTCATCTTCTAATGTACTTTCGGAGCAATTCATACACTCCAAGATAATCTCCAAATATTGTTGAATATTAGTTGAGGTAACAGCGTAGTTATCACCTTTAAAATTTGAAAAATTAATAATTTCTTCTGCAACCTTCCCACCAAAAGAAAGCCATGCATACAACCATGGTTCCTCTGCGTCTGAACGATAAAAGGTAGACTCTCCTGGAGGAATAAGAAAAAGATCCCCTTGCTTTAATGAATATTTTTTATCTTTTACATAGTACTTCCCTTTTCCATCTAGCACGACATGAATAATGTAGCTGTTACGTACAGTAGGACCAAATGCATGAAAAGGTAGTGTTTTGGAAAAACCGCAAAAATCAAAATAAAGTTCGCTCGAGAAGTGGTGGTGTTCTTTTTTTTTAAATACTGCTTGTTCCATGTGCTTCTCCCTTCTTCGAGATTACTATAACCAATATGCCTTTTGAAGCAGGAAACGCAACAAAAGGTTAAATCAAGGTCACAAAATGATATAAAACAGAAAACGCTTTCTTGTTAAACTATACATGAAAAAGAAAACCATAGGAAGGTTAATGTAATTCTTCATTTTTTATGGATAACATTGAAAACGTTTTCTCTCTTTTATTAAAACTAAGTGGAGGGGAATTTCACACAAGGGGAATGAAATGGTTAAAAAATTTAAACAACGTGTTTCCTATGCTTTAGGTGCATTTGGTCATGACATATTTTATGTAACTTTGAGCACCTATTTTATGGTCTTTGTTACGAGTGCGATGTTCACTGGGGCAGATAAAGAAACAGCGGGAAAAATGATTGGAATTGTTACGAGTTTAATTGTAGTAATCCGTTTGGTAGAAATTATTTTTGATCCGATTATTGGAGGAATAATTGACAACACAAAAACGAGATTCGGGAAGTTTAAGCCTTGGTTAGTTGTTGGTGGTTTAGTTAGTTCTATCCTTCTTGTATGCATATTTACCAATTTCTTTGGTCTTGCAATTCATAATACTACATTGTTCATCATTTTGTTTGCAATTGTTTATATCTTACTCGATAGCTTTTATTCATTTAAGGATATTGCCTTTTGGTCAATGATTCCAGCGTTAAGCACTAAAACCAAGGAGCGAGAAAAATTAGCAACATTTGCACGACTGGGCTCATCACTTGGTGCGAACGGAACTACACTCGCAGTTGTACCAATCGTCACCTTCTTTACTTTCTTGATGACTGGTGAACATTCTCAAGGCGCCTCTGGTTGGTTTTGGTTCGGCTTAATTGCAGCTGTCATTTCTGGAGGGACAGCCGTTATTGCAGCGTTTGGCACAAAAGAAAATGAAAGTGTAATTCGTCAGCAGCAAGAAAAAGCAACCCTTAAAGATATTTTTAAAGCTATTGCGAAAAACGATCAGTTGATGTGGTTAGCACTATCATATATTGCATATGCCATTGCGAATGTTGCAACTACCGCCGTGTTATTCTTCTACTTCAAATATATTTTAGGAAATTCAGGTGAGTTCTGGATTGTAGGACTAATTGCAGCTGTACTAGGTTTAATTGCTGTTCCGCTTTTCCCAACACTCACGAAGTTAATTTCAAGAAGGTTTGTATATATTGGCGGAATTGTAATGATGCTTCTTGCATACGTATGTTTCACTTTAGCTGGAACAAGTTTACTGGTAGTCATTGTGGGATTGGTTCTCTTCTATTTTCCTCAGCAGCTAATTTTCCTTTCCGCTTTAATGACTATTACAGACTCAGTTGAATATGGACAATGGAAAAATGGTACCCGTAATGAAGCTGTGACACTATCAATTCGTCCATTACTCGATAAAATTGCGGGAGCTTTATCAAATGGAATCGTTGGGTTTGTAGCTGTTGCTTCTGGGATGACTGGCAATGCTACAGCAGCAGATATTAGTGCTAATGGTATTTCGACATTCCATCTTTATGCGTTTTATCTTCCAGCAGTACTCATGATTTTTTCAGCTATAATTTTCGCATGGAAGATCACATTGACAGAGAAAAAGCATGTACAAATTGTCAAAGAATTAGAAGCAAGGCTAAATCATAGTGAGAAAGCAGCAGAAGGTTTTAGTTCTAGTGCTGCACATGCTCATTCTAAATAAAGGAGTTGGGGAAATCTAAAATGAACATTACAACAAAAGATTTCGGTGCCGGTTATACGAGTATCACTATTACCAATCTGAACGGCCTTCAATTGAAAGTTTCAGACCTAGGAGCTCGTATTACAAGTTTAAAGGTACCAACAACACATGGTTTACGTGAGCTTATACTTGGTTTTGATACAGCAAAGGAATACCTTGAAAAGGATTTATATATTGGTGCCTCAATCGGACGTGTAGCTGGACGAATTCGAAATGGAACTTTTCAAATCGATGGGGAAATCTATAAAGTACAAGTTGATGAGAAAACTGGGAACACTTTACATGGTGGTACCCCAGGGTTTGAAAGTAAAAAGTGGCAATATTGTGTTGTCGAGAATAATGATGAGGCCTCAGTGGTATTTCATATGGTGAGTCCACATGGTGAAAATGGTTTTCCAGGGAACCTTGATATTGAGATATGTTATACATTGACTAACACCAATGTTTGGAAAGTGGAAACTAGAGCGACAAGTGACAAAGATACCTTATTCAATCCAACAAATCACGTATATTTCAACTTAACTGGTGATGTAGCACAACCCGTAAATGAACACACATTGTGGGTGGATAGTGATCAATTTGCACCATTAGATTTGGAAAGTGTTCCAATTGGTGTGAAGTTACCTGTAGAAGGGACTTCATTTGATTTTAGAAAGCCAGTGAAACTCAAAGAAACCTTCGGTAGTAATTTTGTTCAAAAGGAATTAGTGGATGGAATTGATCATCCATTCTTCTTGAATCGACCCGAACTTTCACATAGTTCAGTGAAACTCACTAGCCCGGATGAATTGGTTTCTATTGAAGTAGCCACAAAAGAACCCAGCGTCGTCATCTTTACAGCAAATTTCGGTAAAAATACACCGCTTATGCATGGCAAGCAACTTGCAAACCATGGAGGGATTACTTTTGAAACACAGGTTTGTCCAGGGGCTGAACAGTTTTTTGGTTTTGGAGATATGGTACTTAGGGCGGATTCAGCTTATCAAACGGTGACAGAATTTCATATTATTTGAGAGCAAATTTTTGATAGTCTCTTAAAATATGAAACATGTATAGAAGGATTAGATACCGTTATCGCAACTTACTTAAAATACGATGTTGTGTCTAGAAATAGTGTTGAACTGTTAGAAGTAGTCGAATGAATAATGGAATGATTTCTATTTTTAAAATGAATGCAAAAGGGAGGTTTATATTTATGGAAAAGAAACGTGAGCTGGCTTTAAAATTTGCTGAGATATTTGGAGATCAAGAAACAACCCAATATTTTTCTCCAGGGCGTATTAACTTAATCGGGGAACATACAGACTACAATGGTGGCTATGTATTCCCAGCTTCTATTACATATGGGACTTATGGAGTGGCTAGGCGTCGTGAGGATGACAGGGTATTAGTTTATTCAACAAACTTTGAGAAACTTGGAGTGATTGACTTTACCGTGAATGAACTAAATTACGATAAAAATGACAATTGGGCAAATTATGTAAAAGGAGTTCTTTTAACGTTGAAAGAAGCTGGTCATAAAATAGACTCTGGTTTTGAATTATTAGTTGAAGGGACGATTCCAAATGGAGCGGGTCTTTCAAGTAGTGCATCACTTGAATTACTTGTAGGCGTAGTATTAGAACGCCTGTTCAACTTAGATGTGACACGACTTGAATTAGTGAAAATGGGTAAAAAAGTTGAGAATGAATATATTGGTGTGAACTCTGGCATCATGGATCAGTTTGCCATTGGATTTGGTGAAGAAGACAAAGCAATTCTCCTAGATACCAATACGTTAGAGTATGAAATGGTACCAGTGGTTTTGAATGACTATGCTATTGTAATTATGAATACCAATAAGCGCCGTGAACTAGCAGATTCAAAATATAATGAACGCCGTGCTGAATGTGAAGAAGCACTCGCATGTCTCCAAACAAAGTTAGAAATTAAGGCACTTGGAGAACTAAGCAAAGCAGAATTTGATGCAAATCAAATTCTTATAGGGGATGAAATCTTAATTAAACGCGCTAAGCATGCAATTTATGAAAATGAGCGCACAAAGAAAGCAAAAGAAGCTCTTATTGCAAATGATTTAGAAGAATTCGGAAAGCTATTGAACGCTTCTCATGCATCTTTAAGGGATGATTATGAAGTTACTGGGCTGGAATTAGATACATTGGTAGCCGCTGCGCAAAAGCAAGAGGGGGTACTTGGGGCACGTATGACTGGGGCTGGATTTGGTGGATGCGCCATCGCATTAGTAAAAGAAAGTGAAATCCATGCTTTTAAAAACAAGGTTTATGATGAATATCTTAAAGTTATAGGATATGCACCTGTCTTTTATGTAGCACACATTGGTAGTGGAACTACAATAATCGGATGATGAATGGGGTGAAAAAGATGAAAACAAGCCAAGCAATTTATGATTTTACTACACTTGCAATTAATAATGGAGCTATTGAGGAAGTTGATCGAATTTATACCCACAATCAACTATTACGTTTGATTGGAGAATCGGACATGGGGGAGATTACTAGCGTAGTCGAAACGAACCCACATGTGCTGTTAAATGCGCTTTTAGGTATTGCGATGGAAAATCTAAGTATCTCTCAAAATCAAGTTAATCGTGATATGTTTGAAGCGCTTTTAATGGATGTAATTACACCACTTCCATCTAAAGTTAATGCGAATTTTCAGAAGGAATATCGTAAAAGTCCTAAACAAGCAACGGATTATTTCTTTGAACTTAGTAAACGAAATGATTACATAAAGACACGTGCGATTGAAAAAAATATTCAATATGTAGCAGAATCAAAATATGGCGAACTGGAGATTACCATTAATTTATCCAAGCCAGAGAAAGACCCTAAAGAGATTATGGCAGCTAGAAATATATCGACGGGTAATTATCCAAAATGTTTACTTTGTATTGAAAATGAAGGGTATTTCGGTCGTTTGAACCATCCAGGTAGAAGTAATCACCGAATCATTGATATTGAACTAGATGGAGAAGAGTGGGGGTTTCAATATTCACCATATGCATACTTTAACGAACACTCCATCATATTATCTAAAAAGCATCGTCCAATGGAAATTTCTCGTGAGACATTTTCTCGTTTGTTCTGTTTTGTAGAAACAATGCCACATTACTTCATTGGTTCAAATGCGGATTTACCTATTGTAGGAGGTTCTATCTTAAGCCATGATCATTATCAAGCCGGACGCCATATCTTTCCAATGGCAAAGGAGAACGTTCTTAAAACATTTGAATTACCTGCTTATCCAAATACTTCTTGTGGTATTGTCAACTGGCCAATGAGTGTGATTCGTCTCTCTTCCCTAAATAAAGAAGAACTCATTAATGCCAGTACCTATATCTATGAAAGTTGGAAGAATTATTCGGATGAATCCTTACAAATTTGTGCACAATCAAAAGATGGAACAAAACATCATACGATTACACCAATTGCAAGGCGCCGTGAAGAGAAATATGAAATTGATCTTGTACTTCGTGATAATAATGTGAGTGAAGAATATCCTGATGGAATTTTTCATCCACATCAAGATGTACAGCATATTAAGAAAGAAAATATCGGACTTATTGAAGTCATGGGACTTGCAATTCTACCGCCACGTTTGATTAAGGAACTTCATGAAATTGAGCTGTACTTGTTAGATAAGGGGGAATATGTTCCAGAAATCCATCAAAAATGGGCAGATGAATTAAAAAAACAAGGTGGATATACAGAGGAAAACATCCAAAGATTTCTTCAAACTGAAGTTGCAAAGAAATTTGAACGTGTCTTAGAAGATGCTGGGGTTTATAAGGTGAATAAAGAGGGAAGAGCGGGGTTTGAGCGCTTTATTAAGGAATTACAAAGTATAAATGGATAGGTGATGACTAGATGACAGTATTTATTTTAAGTGGTACAGGATATTGGCTCACATGTCTTCCAGTTAATGTATCACAAATGGCTATGAGGTAGCAGTAACCGATAGTCTATTGACTGTTTATATCAAATCGTTACATAAAAAAGCGCGGATATACGTGATAAGAAATGTATTTATAGTCATAAAATTTTGACGTAAGGGCAGCTGATACATAGTTGTCCTTTCATTATGCAATAGATGTATAGATCATGTGAGAATTACAAAAATAGTATATTGTTCCATATGAGTGATAATAAAAAAATGAAAGATTGAATAAGGTAAAGGATTATTATTTTAATGAGGATGATTAACCAGAAGCTTGTGTAGAGTTAACTATGCCACCTGACATAGGAATCTTGTTAGATTCAAAACCAAACAATCATGTAAGTAGAGATATTGATAATATATAAATTTAATCTAGGCATCCATTCGGGTGCTTTTTATTTTGAAGGAGGATAAAGGAGATACATTAAATTGATGAAGTTTTAATAATTAAAGAAATTGATTTAGAAGGCTTCCGCTGGACCTGTAGCACCGCTTATTTCAATAAAGGCTCTACTAACGCATTATTTCTACCTATATGGTATTCTGATTTCCTTGTAGTAAAGGTTGTATAAGTTAGAAGCATAATAACTTGAGTAAAAGAACTGCTATTAACATACTTAACATACATATTTGTTTTGTTAATTGTGGGCGTGTTTTGAGGTTTGTATATAGTAATTTCATTTGAAAACTTGAAAAATATTAAAATATGTAAATTTTTTGAATTTATTATTAAATGTATTTAATATTTGTAATTTGTTGTTTTATAATGATACTCGGGTTGGTCGTGAATGTTTTAGATATTGCGATATACAATCGGATTAATTTATTTTAGGGAGGTTTCAAAATTGGGTAAGAGAGTTATTATAAGAGTTTTTACATTATTATCAGTACTGGCATTATTCCTTAATGTATTTTTACCAAGGGCTAGTGCAGAGGTTATGACGCACGAGAAATATTCAATGGACTGGAGTTATAGTGATAGTCTAGGTAAGTACATTCGAACTGAAATTATTAAAAATTCAAGCGGTCAAATTGCTTATTGCTTAACTCTTGGATTAAAATCACCAAATGGTGAAAATCTTCCTGAAATGGGGAAAACAGATAATGTAGTATATAGGGTCTTATTAAATGGTTTCCCACAAAAAAGTGCAGAACAACTGGGAGTAGCTAATAAGAATGAAGCACATTATGCAACTCAGCTTGCGGTTTGGAATGCATTAGGTCAACTTGATGTAAATGAATTAAAACATGAGAATAAAAATGTTGAAAAAGCGGCTAAGACAATTATTAATGCTGCAAACAAAAGTGAAGATACTCAAGATATTTTTATGAATGTGATTCCTGCTGAAAAGCAAAAAGCAGAATTAAAAGGTGAGTTCTTCGAAACGAATCTATATACAGTACAAACAAATGCTAAGAGTGGTTCTTATAAAGTAGTAGCGAAAAATGCACCTAATGGAATAAAAATTGTTAGTGAAAATGGTGAAGTGAAAGATCAACTTTCAGTTGGAGAGAAATTCCGTATCCAAATTCCTAAAAATACTAAAACAGGTGAATTTAATCTAAGTGTTGCTGCAAACTTAACAAAAGTTCAAGCAATTGCTTACCGCGGTACGGATACTGTTCAGAATGCTACAGTATTACTAGAAAGAAATGAAGAAAAGCTTAGTAGTGACCTTGCAGTAAATTGGGAAGCTGCTGGTTCTTTAAAAATTAAAAAAGTTGGAGAAAGTGGAGAAGTATTAGCTGGTGCGGTATTCGAGGTTTTTAATGCGAATAATGAATCAGTTGGAAAAATTACGACTGATGCTGATGGTACGGCAGAATTAAATAACCTGCCAATTGGTACTTATACTGTAAAAGAAATAAAAGCACCTACAGGCTATGTTTTAGGTGATAAACCACAAACTATTGAAGTTAAGACAGGAGAAACAGGAGCTGTTCAAATAGTAAACAACAAGGCAAAGGGAAACATTGAAATAAAAAAACTTAGTGATTCAGGTAAAGTGCTACCTAATGTTGAATTCACTGTTTTTACTGAAGATGGAAAAGAAGTGAAAAAGGCAGTAACAAATGAAAATGGAATTGCAAAGGTTGAAGGCCTTACATTTGGTAAATATTATTTCTTAGAAACAAAAACACCAAATGGATATATCGGAAATAAAACAAAGTATCCTTTTGAAATTAAAGAGCACAATAAAACACTTACTTTTACAGTGGAAAATACCGAAGTAAAAGGTAGTGTAAAACTATTAAAAGTAGATACCGAAGATATTAGTAAAAAGTTAGAAGATGCAGTATTCGAGTTAAAAGATGCAAGTGGAAAAGTAATTGGCGAATATAAGACAGATAAAAATGGCGAGATTAATGTTAAAAATCTAACGTATGGTAAGTATTCATTTGTAGAAAAGACTTCTCCAAATGGTTACGTTCTTGTTACAGAACCAATTGTGTTCGAAATAAAGGAACATGGAAAAATTATTGAGCTATTAGCAGTTAATCATCTAATCAAAGGTGATCTGGAAATTACAAAGGTAGATGTTGCGGATGGAAACAATAAGCTTCCAAATGCAGAATTTACGATTTATAACGAAGCAGGAAAAGAAGTAGTAAAAGGTAAAACAGATGATAAAGGTATCGCTAAATTTGAAAAGCTACCATTTGGAAAATACACATATAAAGAAACTATTGCACCAAACGGTTATATCTTAAATGAAGAGACGTTTTCTTTTGAAATCAAAGAGAATGGTCAAATAATTAAACATATCGTCAAAGATGAGAAGATTCCTTCAATTAAAACAACAGCAACTGACAAAAAAGATGGTACAAGAGAAATGCACACTTCTAAGTCTGTAACGATCCAAGATAAAGTGGAATACAAAGACCTACAAGTAGGTAAAGAGTACACTGTAAAAGGTAAATTAATGGATAAAAAGACTAATAAACCATTCGTTGTAAATGGTAAAGAAGTAACAGCTGAAACGAAGTTTATACCAAAAGAAGCTGCTGGTTCTATTACATTAGATTTCACTTTTGATGCAACTGGTTTAGAAGAAAAAGAAGTAGTAGTATTCGAAGAGTTACTGAAAGACGGAAAAGTTGTTACGACACATGCTGATATCAATGATAAAGGTCAAACAGTTAAGTTCGTTAAGCCATCAGTAAAAACAACTGCTACAAACAAAGCTGATGGTGGAAAAGAGATTCATTCAAAGGATTCTATCACAATCCAGGATAAAGTGGAGTACACTAACTTAGTTGTTGGTAAAGAGTACACTATAAAAGGAAAATTAATGAACAAAGCTATTAACGAACCACTATTAATTGATGGTAAAGAAGTAACAGCTGAGACTAAATTTATTGCAAAAGAAAAGAATGGTTTTGTAACATTAGACTTTACGTTTGTTGGTGCTGAACAGCAAGGAAGAGAAGTAGTCGTGTTTGAAGACTTATTACATGAGGGTCAAGTAATTGCAACTCACGCTGATATTAACGATGTAGGTCAAACAGTTCGATTTGTAGAGCCTTCTATTAAAACGACAGCTACAAATAAAGCTGATGGTTCTAAAGAGTTAGATGCTTCTAAATCTGTAACAATCCAAGATAAAGTGGAATACAAAGACTTAATCGTGGGTAAAGAGTACGTTGTAAAAGGTAAACTAATGGATAAAGCAACAAAAAAGCCATTATTAGTTGATGGTAAAGAAGTAACAGTAGAATCTAAGTTTACTGCTAAAGAGAAGAATGGTTCTATCACACTAGATTTCACATTTAATGCTTCTGCATTACAAGGTAAAGAAGTAGTAGTATTTGAAGAAATGTATCAAGATAATATATTAGTAGCTATTCACGCTGAAATTGAAGATAAAGGACAAACAGTGAAATTTAAAGAGGTAAAGCCGGAACAACCAAAACCGGAACAACCAAAACCAGATAAAAATACGCCAACACCAGAGCAACCAAAAGAGCAAGTAAAAGAACAACCACAACCTAAAAAAGAAGTTCAATCTAAAATTGGATGGTTACCACAAACAGGTGCTAATCTTACAAGTTGGATTTCTATGGCTGCAGGCGCATTACTGTTAATTGTTGGTGGAGTAATTTTCTTAAAACGTAAAAACGCATAAAATTTAAAAAATAAGCACATCTCTTTTTACAGGATGTGCTTATTTTTATGTTAGTAATTGTTGCTTTTTTATGATTTAAATGTATTTTAACTTTATTATAAAAGAGCCCAAATCAAAGCCTGTTTTTATTATAGCTATAGTTGAAATTAGGGCTAATGGATATTTAATAATTGTTTTTTTAGGAACTCCTGTATATTTTTCGTATTGTAAACCACCATTCTCGATTTATTCAACACCATTTATCAATTTAGCCAAGAAGACTCCTTCCTCAAGGAGCGTGAAGGACGTAGCCCAGCGAGTAGGTGGGAGATGAATTGGCTTCGAACAAGAGATGGCAGGAAGTCATCTTAATTGTTCGACATATGTAAAGTGTTACCGGACAATTTGTCATAATCACTTCACTATCAATCGAATGTATGTTTGGTATATAATAGACATATATCGAAATGGAGGTGAAACGAAGGATGATCAATAAAGCGTATAAATTTCGTATCTATCCAAATAAAGCACAAGCGATCCTAATCAATAAAACGATTGGGTGTTCTCGTTTTGTATTCAATCACTTCCTATCTCTATGGGATAATGCATACAAAGAAACAGGAAAAGGTTTGACATATGGTACATGCTCTGCCAAACTTCCTGCCATGAAGAAAGAGTTTGTTTGGCTAAAAGAAGTGGATAGTATTGCTATTCAATCGTCTGTTCGCAACCTTGCGGATGCTTATACACGCTTTTTTAAAAAACAAAACAGTGCCCCGCGTTTCAAATCTAAAAAGAACAACGTACAATCTTATACCACAAAACAAACAAATGAAAACATTGCTGTTGTGGGAAACAAAATGAAATTGCCGAAACTAGGTCTTGTTCGATTTGCCAAAATTCGTGAAGTAAAGGGACGTATTTTAAATGCTACGGTTAGACGGAACCCTTCTGGCAGATACTTTGTGTCATTGTTAGTTGAAACAGAAGTGCAAGAACTTCCGAAAACACATTCTTATATTGGAATGGATGTAGGATTAAAAGATTTCGCCATTTTGTCAGATGGAACAACCTATAAAAACCCTAAATTTTTTCGCTCATTGGAAGAGAAGTTGGCAAAAGCACAGCGTGTTCTTTCTAGAAGAATGAAAGGATCTTCTCGCTGGAATAAGCAACGAGTTAGGGTAGCTAGAATTCATGAATGCATAGCTAATGCTAGAAAAGATTACTTGGACAAAATTTCAACTGAAATCATCAAAAACCACGATGTTATCGGTATAGAAGATTTGCAAGTATCGAATATGTTGAAAAATCATAAGTTAGCAAAAGCGATTAGTGAAGTATCTTGGTCACAATTTAGAATGTTGCTAGAATACAAGGCGAAATGGTATGGAAAACAAGTCATTCTGGTATCCAAAACATTTGCCTCAAGCCAATTATGTTCTTGTTGTGGGTATCAAAATAAAGACGTTAAGAATCTAAATCTTCGTGAATGGGATTGTCCTGAGTGCAATAGTCATCACGACAGAGATATTAACGCAAGTATCAATCTTAAAAATGAAGCTTTAAGGCTTCTAACCGTAGGAACTACGGGGATAGCCTAATGAATTAGAAGTCGTTAGGCTTCTGTACTTAGGAATCTCCCACTTCAAACAGTCCGTAAGGACGTTAAGTGGTGAGTAGTTCAATGTAGTCTCATTTTGAGAAATCATAACTTTTAAATGCTTGGAAACTTTTCTTCAAAAACTCTAATAAAAAAACTAAAAATAGGTACTGTTTGTGAAAAAGAAACTACAGTTATTATGGTTCAATTATACAAAGATGCTGCTCATACACAGACTATAGGGAAACTGATTTCAAATGATATTATACTTTATCCTAGGCACCTATAAATATACAATATAAATTGGCTACTTGGAAATTGAAAATAGGTAACTATATAATCAAAACAAAGGAATCTCTTATTATAAGAGATTCCTTTGTTTTGATTATAATATTAAATTTATTATAGGGCTTCTTTACCCTTCGGCATTTAACTAAAGCAAAATTGTAAACCTAAAATAAAACAACTTTATCCTTTCCTATAATTCTACAGAAAGAAAAGTTTATCTTTTGCAAAATGCATGTGATGTCACGAATAATTAAAAAGTTATTCAATAAAAAAGCTAACTGCCGCTTTTAAACTTATTGAATTTAACTAATTTAGTTATATATCAATCAACCACGTCCAGCTTGGAAAGATGGATATAGCGACATACCACCATCAGCAAACATTGTAATACCTGTTACATAGCTCGCTTGTGAAGAAGCAAGCCATGCTGCTACCGCTGCAATTTCTTTCGGTTCTCCGATATATCCCATAGGAACCATACTTTCAACATCAGCACGTTTTTCTGGATCCGCAAATTTTTCAGCATTAATCGGCGTATTCATAGCACCAGGGCCAATATTATTTACACGGATTCCTTTTGGTGCATATTCTAGTGCTAATGTTTCTGTCATTAGCTTAACGCCACCTTTACTTGCTGCATAGTGTACAAATAATGGCCATGGAATTTGCTCGTGAACGCTTGACATATTAATAACACTACCTTTAATATCATGCTCAACAAAATATTTAATTGCTTCCCGGCTCCCTAAGAAAGCCCCTGTTAAATTCGTAGCAATTACCCTATTCCAATCACTTAATGGCATTTCATGTGAAGGTACTGAATTTTCGATACCCGCATTATTAATCATTACATCCAGTGTACCAAATTCTTTCACAGCAGATTGAATGAGATTGATAACATCTGATTCAATTGTTACATCTCCTTTTACCGCGATTGCTTCTCCACCTACTTGTTTAACTACTTGTACTACTTCATTTGCCTCTGATTCGTTTGAATAATAATTTATTACAACTTTGGCTTGTTCTTCTCCAAAACGAATTGCCATCGCTCTTCCTAACCCTGAGGATGCACCTGTAATAACAACAACTTTCCCTTTTAAATCTGTATACATAATTTTTTCCTCCTTTTTATCCTTTTGCAATTCCTAACATAATGCCAGCTGCAATAATGAAGATAATTCCAATGATAATTGCAATAAATTGTCGTTTTGTTTTCTTTTCACCTAATATAAAAATTCCACCTAAAGTTGAGATCACAATCCCCATTTGGGAAAGGGAAAAACTTGTTGCCACCCCTACACGTGGCTGGGAAATAAATAAAAACATATTTCCGGCTGCCCAAATTAAACCAGGAATAATATTGCGAATTGCATATTTATTAAATGGTTGATGCTTAAAGGTTAATAGGATTCCACCTAACACCATACCAATGGCTTGTGGTAATAACGCTGACCATCCGTCTATACCAAATAGGCGGATAATTACCACATATACTAAGTAACCAAGAGTTGAAATTAATAAAATCACGATCCCTTTTTTGAAATTTCCTGTTTGTTCATTGTTTTTCTCTTCTTTGCTTTGGAGAGATGTGAGAACGATTCCAATTATGATACAAAGGAGTGCCAGAACACCTAATACTACAGATGTTGTTGTTGACCATTCATGAAATACAATGACCCCAAATAAAGTAGTCGAAACTAATTGCATTCCTGTTGAAATAGGCATTGTTTTAGAAACCCCAATTAAATCAATACTTTTCAATTGATTGGCTTGTCCTAATGCCCAAAATAGGCCTGATATAATTCCGATAATTATCACCATAGGCGTCAAAACGGGTTTTATAAAAATATAAACACCGATAGAAAAAACTAGAGCGCCAAGGGTAGTTCCAAGTACTTGACTGTAAGGACCGCCTCCTAGCTTAACGTTGAAGAGTACAATACTTCCCCAAAATAAGGCTGGTAAAATTGCTAATAAAATATCCATTTTTTCTAACCTTCCTAAAACATATTTGTTAAGTTGAATACTTGTACGAGACAGTATCTTTGTGTCGAGGGAATTATTTTAGAATAAGAGAAGTTTTCCGTTTGTCTACCTCTAATATGTGTTTACCCAAAATAAAAGAAAAATAACATCATGTTGAAAAAGAAAATAACTAGCACGAAATTAAAAAAGTTATTAGAAAAGAATATGATCAATACAATCTCAGGTTTTGAAAATAGGAATAATGGAGAAAAACATGATGTAAAATTAAGCTAGGTTATACAAAAAATACAAGATAAAGTGGAATACAAAGACTTAATCGTGGGTAAAGAGTACGTAGTAAAAGGCAAACTAATGGATAAAGTAACAAAAAAACCATTATTAGTTGATGGTAAAGAAGTAACAGTAGAATCTAAGTTTGCTGTAAAAGAAAAAAATGCCTCTATCACACTTGATTTCACATTCAACGCTTCTGCATTACAAGGTAAAGAAGTGTTAGTGTTTGAAGAATTGTATCAAGATAACATCTTGGTAGCTATTCACGTTGACATCGAAGATAAGGGTCAAACGGTGAAATTTAAAGAAGTAAAACCAGAGCAACCAAAACCAGAACAGCCGCATCAAGATAAAAATACTCCAACTACAGAACAACCAAAAGAACAACCACAACCTAAAAAAGAAGTTCAATCTAAAATTGGATGGTTACCACAAACAGGTGCTGATCTTACAAGTTGGATTTCTATGGCTGCGGGCGCATTACTGTTAATTGTTGGTGGAGTTATTTTCTTAAAACATAAAAGCGCATAAAAATAAGCACATCTGTTTTTACAGGATGTGCTTATTTTTATGTTAGTAAATTAGTCTTATTTACAGTATTCTAATCTATTTGACTATCTTTGAGTTGTTGTAATAATTCCAGGACAGCAAAACAGTCAGCTGCAGCTCGATGTTTAATCGTTAATTCTGTTGCATCACTTAATGAAATCCATCTTTTTGAATCTACATAATCGGCGTACATTTTCATAACACATGTGGATTTAAAATCCTTAAATTCTACATTGTTAGCAATACAGGTGTTTTCTATCATACCTAAATCAAATTCAGCGTTATAGATAAGTATAGTTTTTCCTACGGTAACTTCACGTAACTCATTGTATATTGTTGTCTATGATGATGCACCGTGGACCATTTCATTTGTAATACCATGAATGGAGGTTGCTTCAGCTGGAATTATTATAGTTGGCTTAACTAAAGAGTTTAATAGGATTTTTCCTGCTAAATCAATTACACTTATCTCGATAATTTGATCTCTTAGAGTAAGTCCAGTTGTTTCGGTATCTAAAATAACAAACTGATCTTTGTTTATAAACATTTTGTTGATAAATGTTTTGATTTTTAATTTTGTTTCTTTTAATTGATTCATAATTACTTGGTGTTCGTAGCAGCTAGGGCAGAGACTTAAACGTAGTTTGGCTTTACTTTGAACAACGTGGCCACACTGTTTACAAGTCCGTTGCTCTATACCTAATTTTCTACCATTTGATAGTGCTAGTTTTTTGCTTATCAGATAATTGCCGTTTTTTTTCTGATTTTGAACGTTCATATAGCTCTATATACCTATTATTTACTCTCTGGAATACCTTAGCTACAGGAGCTTCTAAAGGCTTTAAACCTTCTTTGCTGAGTTTAGTTTTGCTTGCAAGTTCTATGGGGACCTCGCTCCAATTTTTATAACTTATCATTATTCTTCACCCCAATGGTTAATTTAGCTATTGAAATAAATATGTGGGAATTTTTTTGATTTATTATTAACCTTATCTAAATTCTAACCTAATTCTAATTTATGGTAAAATTAAAATGCGGATAGGAAGAAAAAGGGTAAATGGTAATGGATTATTAGTATATCGGGGGAATATAAATGTTAAACAATAATGTATTAGATGAACTATTTAATGAGGTAGCATATAAAGATGAATCGTATTTTTATTATTTTTACACTATGAAAATGGCGGCAACATCAGAATATATTAAATTTGGTCCTGGTGCATTTTTAGAAAATCAACATCAAGTGATATGTTTTACTAATAAGAGGATTATGATGCTTGAATTGAATCCGTTAACTGGTAAGTTTAATGGCAATAAGATAATAATTGATATTGAAGATGTAGAGGGTATTAAAGTAAAAAGAGGGCTAATAAAGTCTAAAGTTATTGTTACATTAAAAGATAACAAAGGGGATATCGTTATGAATCCGAATAGTTTTACTATTGGATTATCAAATCATAAAAAAAACTTAGTGAAACTGCAAGAGATGTATAGTTAAAAACCAGTCTCTATAAAGTTAAGAATCCATTTCGATTAAGATCTTGATAAAAGACTTATTAGAATGGATTTTTTTATAGGGGATATGTATTGATATTCAAAATTTAAATTTGAATAGTTTGTCTGAATTTATTTATTATCAGTAAAATATTCAATTTAATAAGTGATTTAATCTTATACAAAACACTTATTAAAATTATTGATAGATGGATTTTTTAAGCACTTTAATAATAAATATTTCAGTATTATCAGGGAGGGATATAGTATTTACTAGAATTAAATTTATCATTTTCTTCGTCATTCTCTTAATAGGAATAATGGCAGGTTGTGCAGTTAAAGACTTGCCTGCTAGCAAAAGCGAAAATAGCCATCAAGGAATCCGGAATGATGAAAGAGAATATAATGAGAAGTTAAATGGATTCAAACAAGTAAAAGGTAAATTTATTCAAGAATTTGATGGAGATACGATACTGATATCTACAAAACAAAATGGAGAAGTTATAAAGAAAAAGGTAAGGGCTTTATTAATTGATACCCCAGAAGTACAAAAAGTTAAAGATGGAAAAGTTATATCTCCATCTATGCCTTTAGCAGATGAAGCGAGGGAATTTCTTAAAAACAAGTTAAAGGGAAAAGAAGTTACCCTTGTATATCATAAAGGTGATTCAAAAGATAAATTTAATAGGGAACTAGCATATATATTTGTAGATGGAAAGTGTATACAGACTGAATTATTAAGAGAGGGCTTAGCGATAGTTAGATATGTAAAAGAGTCAAACACCTCGTTATATGATGAGTTTAAACAGGCAGAGGACGAGGCACGTAGTCAGAAAAAAGGGGTATGGGCAATCACTGATTATGTGGTCCAAAGAGAAAGAGAATCATTTTATAATTTTGATAAAGCTAAAAAGGGTTTATAAAGTGGCGTGTTTTAAAATTGTTTAAGTTATTATATCGACTCTTTCCAATACGAAAGGAGTTTTTATATGTTGAAGAATATTAAATTTTAATAATTTGTTATAATAATAAATTTATTTATATATAATGTTATAAATATAAAATAATTACAAGTCATATTTATAAGAGGAGAGATGCAAATGAATAAAAAAAGATATACATTATCGTATTATGAGGAAAATAAAAAAGAAGCAATCCTGTATGATATTTCAGAGAGGGAGTTCTTTAATGCTGAATTAGAAGCGTTAAAGAAATTAGCGGAAGTAAAAAATTTGGATTATAAAAGAAAAGATAAGATTACATTGATTAATAATAAAACTAAGGCAGCATATACGGCTAATTGGTCTAAAACAAGTCCAGTAACTGATCAGAAGAGGAATTTTTATCTCAGCAATTTTGTTTATAAAAGTGAAAAAAAAACAAAAACAGAAGAATGTTTGGTTACGCGCTATATTGCCAGTTGAGATAGTATTAATATTATTAATTGCCTCAATAATATCCGTAATAGTGTTTAATTATATACCAAGTTTATCTAGTCATGCTTGTAAACCAGTAGCAGGTGCTATTTTCTTGATTTTCTTAGTGTTGACTCAGTTATTAAAAGAATTTCTTTATGAGATAATAAGAAATTCATTTGATAGAACTTGGGTTATTTCTATTCATATTTTTGCTTTTGAATTGGCTATAAGTTTTAGTACATTTACTTCAATTTTTGCCGCGATAAATGGGGGGGATTTACCCTTGACCAAAGAAGCTGAGCGGTTTACAGAAATTTATTTAATAGGCTTAGTGATATTAGCAATTTTTATTTTAATTAGGATAAATAAAGACGCAAAATTGATTAGTAATAGGGAAAAGTTTCACAATCATAGTATATAATATTAAAAATATGATTATTGGTAAAAACAGAACCTAGCAGAATAAGTGATAAGCGTGAGTACTTTAACGAATTCAATCATTTTAAACAGATATTAGAGGAGGAATAAAAGGGAAATTCGGACTTTACTTTTGTAAAAGGATATTTTTTATCTCCTGATTTTTATGGTTGGTAAATATAACCGTTTTTCTAACTCTAAAAACTGCTAATCTTTGGTATAATATAGAGATGAAATTTGAAAAAGGGCAGTTTCTTGTATATGAAAAATAATGAATTATATAGAGCTCCTAATTGATAGGAGGTCTATTTATTGTGTTCCAGTTCAAGTATAAAATTAGGGGAGGGTTTACTATGAAAATGCGTTTTCTAGGGATGATGCTATGTGTGATTCCTTTGATTACAGCTGAAGGTTGTTCACTTAGCAATGAAGAATCTAAAGAGATTGCTAAAAGTGAGATAAGTAAAAAGGAAGATAAAGCAACTAAAGAAACGGAAAAAACTCCCGTTGTACCGCAAGTAGATGAGAATTGTTCAGAGGTATACAGTAAAGAAGAATGCGAAAAGTTTACTGAGTACTATAAGTCTGGGGAAGGTCAAAAAGAGGCTGAAGTAGCTAAAGAAAAAACCACAGCAAAAACTGATGGCAAACTAACTGAAAAAGAAGTTTACGAAAAAGTTGCAGAAGTGTTGAAAGAATTGGGAGGAGGATCACAAAAAGTCTTCCCTGCCCCTTATGAAAAAGATGCAGTACAGAAGAGAACCGACGGCCTGTATTTTATTCACTCTACTTATGAATTAAGAGGAACACCAAAAGGAGACGGTGTATACGGGTTTGAAATGCTTATGAGTGATACGTTCGAGTTAAAAGATGCTTACATACAAGGAACTTATGGGAGATATTCCAGACCAATGAAATACGATGAAATAAATGAGTCTTATAGAAAACAAGCAGAACAAAACGCAATAGAGAAAGCGAAGGAAACACCTGAGGACAGGGAACGTAAGAAACAAGAGGATGAAAAGAGTAAAAAAGAACATGAAAAGGTCATGAACAGTATTTATGGTGATGCAGTTAATGGTGTAACGGCTGATGAAAATGGTGTACGTAAGTAAGTTTGATATTTTTGTTTTGTTGGTAAGACTTCATCGCTATCAAGTTAAGAAACACATTCTTCCCCAAAACGGTAAAAATAAACTTCGGTGCTATAAAAAACAAAAAAATTCCGTTTGGGGGATACTTTAAAATCTTAGCTTGATGGGTATGGGGGAGCATCACACATCCATCAACTTAAGAATTTTATAACGCTCCCAAAACAAAAAAATGTATATTTTCACCTTGAGATGTCAATTTTCTCGTTTTGAGGTATTTGCTTTTCTTAGCTTGCTGGTGATGACACAAACCCCAATCCCTTATTTATGCATTACCTTGGGTACAGTAATAAATAAATAAATAAATAAATAAAGGAATCAATTCTTCTTGCCCCGCTAAAATAGCCGCTCCAAGCCCCGCGCAAATGAGCGATTGGTGTATAGTCATTGCAAAGTGGATCAGGTTCCTCAAGTGGATTATCATGTTCATTATGAGGATCATTAGGATCACTGCTAGGGCCCTCTCTTGGACCCTCGTCTGTATCATTCTCGCGGCACTTAATACAAGGCATTAAATTGGAAAAAAACAGCTATTGGACTAGCATGAAGTTGTTCTAAATCTTTCGAAATTCGACTGATTTTTTCTTGGATTTCTTGACTATTCTTATTTTGGTGAATAATATCTACCATTTTGTGAAGTAATGTCAATTCTTCTACTGTAATTAACCTTTTGTTTTTCAAATTCTTGAAGGCATTTTTAGTATGTTCACAAACCTCAGATTTAGTTTTATTTCGTATATAATGTAAGCCTGGAAAAGATGGCCCTTTTAGTTCCGCTAAAAAAAGCCAATAAATTAGGTGAAATCATACGATCGTTCTTTAAAAATTTTCTTTCACTATACTCCAATTTCAATTCACTCCTATTTCAAAATTAAAAAGGCTATAAGGAAAAAATATTGTTAATACTTAGTGAGTTTATTTCAGTAACTTCCAGGAAATAATAATTACAAAGTTTATCTATTATCCTAGGCGCCAAATTGGAGGTAATATAATGTCATTAAGTAATGGTTATGGTGTAGTCATCGGGAGTGTCAAAAAACATTATATTGAACCACCAGATAAAGAAGGAAAATGGCCCCATTACCTTATTTTTGTTAATTCTTCCGTGGGAATTTATGAGTGTGCAGTTAATTTAAAATCTCGAACAAGGATAAAAATACAGTATAAACATATTAATAATCTAAACAAAAGTATGTTTGAGAGCATCATATCCAAGCCAGACGGTTTTTATCGTTTAGATTCAAATGAAGATTCAGGGGCAATGGATGTTATACGTCACAAAGGCGTACTTGGTCCATATCCCTGGATACCTGAAAATGGAAATAACGTAATTGAGGTAATGGAATCTTGTTTAGAAGGTGTAAAAAGAGTTTATGTTTTCGGGGAACCCTACACTACAGGGCTTGGAGTACATAACGTACATATGAATCAAGGTGATCCAATAGAAAGTAGTTTTTCTAGCGAGGATGGAATTTGGCAGGATGGTGCTGTTATGTTTGAATACGATGGTTCTCCATTAAGTTTTTCTATACTCCTAACAAAATTTCAAACACAATCATTAAACACCGATGAGGTGGGCCATCCTTTAAGTGTTCCAAAAGATTATAGTTAGAATTGATGTGTTATACTGTTAAATTTCCTCTAAACAATTAAGAAATAAAAAATAAACAAGTAGGGGTCCGGACTCATCATCATCAAGCTATAGAGAAATTGTATCCATAAAATGAAAAAACGCTATTCTTTTTGAAGAAATATACAGAAAGGATAGCGTTTTTAGTATGAATTTATCGACTTCTGATGAATTACAATTGTTTTCTAAAGAATTATTGTAGACTTGAAATAAAGTTGTACTGTTTATAAAAAAGAAAACCCGAAATATCTTATTAAAGATGAGATTTCGGGTTTTCTTATTGGGGGTATGGAAACAATTCGGGGTATGAGGGGCCATTTTTGGACTTAATTACAAATAAAAAAAGAAATTGAATAATTAAAGATATATATGGACAATTAGTTACTGATAGATAAAGCCTGTACTGTAGATTACCAAGTAATCATTGATGTAGGATTTTTTCGGAATTTCTTATTCAACAAACGCTCCAATTAGATTAAGTGTATTTTTTCACAAGCTACAATAATAGCAAAGTAATTTGTAACAAATCCAAATAAAAAGGGCCATGCAAAGCATAAGTCCATTACAGCAATGTTATTTTTTATACTTGTATCTTATGAGACTTTGCGATTCTTCTGGTTTATCTCTTGTTGGGGTCCTATTTGATTAATAATTAAACTCAATGGTTTTAGAATAATAAGAAAATCAAATGTAAATTATAATAAATACTTTTTTATAAATTGATTTTTAAAGTAATTCTTATTATTACCACAAAGGAGAAATAATCCATGGTTACGGTCTAAATCACTCCTACAATATAGATACTGGTGTGTACGGTGATGAATGGGACATTATGAGTGCTTTCACATTCGGAGGTGCCAGTGCAACGTTTAACGATCGAAGTTTTGGGACAAGTGGTCCAGGTTTAAATGCACCTGGGCATGTCTTTCTCGGTTGGAATGGCAACGAATATGCATCTGTAAACTTAAATACCCTTACTCCTGGCGAATTTAAAAGAATTATTCTTGCCCCACTTAATCAGTCGGTACCAAGTGGAGCTAATTCTTTTGCCTTGGTATCGACTGGTGACACAACATATACTGTTGAATATCGAAATAGTATAGGGTGGGACCAAGCTATTACAGAAGCAGTATTGATTCACCAAATACGGAATGATGATACTGGGTTATTACTAAAGGGAACACATGGAAAAGAGGCCTTAAAGGCTGGTGACGAGTTCTCAGGACCAGGCTTCATCGTGAGTGTCGACACAATTAAAGAAGAACTTGCAACTGTCCTTATCGGAAAACCAAGGCAGGTCCCACCTCCTCCTGTTGGAAGAGAGCAGTTTTGTAAAACTCTAACAACCGAGATAGGTATAGATAAGGACAACCTTGAGAAATTAGGTCACAAACTCCAGAATGCGGCCACTGAGGAAGAGAAAAAAGAAATTCAAAACCAGATTGAAGAGCTGTACGGTGAATACACTTTACTAATAGATGAGTTCAATGATAAATGTAGGGGGAGTGGGCACGGATCTCATCCTCAACCAATATCTTTAAATGATTTTATAAAAACTGATACAGGTGATTATTAATTATTAAAGTTAAAATAAAGTGATATACCCGTAAAAGGACCGTTTTTATCCATTTTGGTCACTTGAAAATTCCCTTTTCTTTCCCTTTAACAGAAGGTAGGTCAACAAGTGAATATATTCAAGAAACAATCAAACTTTTTTATAAAATAACTAATCCCAAATATTTTGATTAATCTTTCTTCAAAATATTTGGGATTCTTTTATGATGAAATCAAATTTTTTAACGAGGTTTTAATTAAACTTTCTTTCAAATCTACAATTACGGCAACATATGTCACCACATGCCCTGGGACAATTAGTTAAAAACGCCGAATTTGTTCAACGAAAAAGTAAATATCGTGCACAAGACTTAGTGGCTTAAAATGACAACTTACTTTTATTCAGTTTTCATAACCTTTAATTATGGGTATTTGTAAAAAAAGGGTGTAACAAATCTCAAATAAAAAAGAATACTTATGTTATTGAGACAGAAGCGGAATTTAGGAGTTATATTTTGAAATCTGTTTTAATATCACATTTAGTAGAATGATCAGCTAAACCAAGTACAATATAAAAGTACTAAAGGAAACACTCTATTTCGACATTATAAACAGTCGAGCTTTGTGAAAGATACAATCTATTTAGTGCTAAGCAATTAAAGTTGATTGTTTTGTATTAAAGTATATTTATATACTTGATATTCTCTATAAGCAATCGCATAATCAATATTAATATCTATAGTGGAATGTATCTGAAACTAAAAGATATTCAGACTGATGAAAGGTAAAGTGAATGGCGTATTTTGTTAGAGGAGCATAAAAGTTAATAAGAAGAGGTGAAAAACAAACATCTCAAAAGTTCGCACGAAATACCAATTTTACGAACAATAAGATAGTTAAATAAAAATCTAATACCGTATTTAGGGATTTCGAGCTTCTTTGCATGAATCTTAACATATTGGTATGTAGCTATATAATTCATATTTTATATAGAAATAATTAAATACTGAACTATTCATTGAAAAATTTCATAGTAAATTACCTTTTAATATATAGGATTTTTTCTTATGTTAATCTAATTAATTCCTCAAAATTATGATTAAATTAACTAATACATGTTAGATAACGAATTTTAAACTGTTTTCATATATTGATTTTTTACATGAATTTATATATATAAATTATTTTATTTTAAATACATTTATATGTAGTTTTTCCACCATTTTTTTTGGTTAAATACAAATTTCTCACTTAATTATCTATAATTTTTATTTGAGTAAATACATTACTCCTTTCATTAATGATTGTATTTTAGCATCTCATAATTTAATTATGTAAATAAGTTTGTGTAAAAATTGAATTTAACGCGAACTTGTGTTCGCATCTGTTTTCTGTTATATTATATATGAGGTGATTTTTATGGACTACAGCAAGCAACGTCAAAAATCCGTACATCGTAAGAAATTATACGAGAATTTAAATGAAATGCCCTTTTACATAGAAGAATTTGTGGAGTACAAAGAATTGCATGATGCCTCTCCCTCCACCCTACTAAATTATGTGTATGATTTTAGAGTCTTCTTTAATTGGCTATTATCCGAACAAATTATTGAATTAAAACCTATTAAAGACATATCCTTCTCTGATTTGGAGAATTTAAAGAAAAAAGATGTTGAGAATTTTATGAGATTCCTAAAACTTCAACAAAATATGCAGAATTCTTCTGTTAACAGGAAAATTTCGGCCTTAAAGTCTTTATTTAAGTACCTTACCTCCCTATCAGAGAATGAAGATGGAGAATGTTATTTTTATAGAAATGTAATGGCTAAAATAGAAATACATAAAGATAAAGAAACATTAAATGCCCGTGCAAAACGTATGAGATCTAAAATATTCCATAATGATGACGATCAAGAATTTTTGAATTATGTTAAGTACGAACATGAAAAATCTTTAACAAAACATCAGCTGTTCTACTTCCTAAGGGATAAAGATCGAGATGTAGCTATCCTCTCCCTCTTTCTTGGTAGCGGTATTCGTGTAAGTGAATTGGCCGATCTTCGTGTGGAAGATATAAACTTAAAAGAAAGATTAATTGATGTAATTCGTAAAGGAAATAAAGAAGATTCTGTATGGATTACACCAATTGCATTGAATGATCTTGAAAAGTATATGGAAGTTAGAGATAAAAAATATGCTCCAGGGAAAGAACTAAAAAATGTGTTTTTATCAAAGTATAAACATACTGCACAACCTCTTTCGGTTAGAGCTATCCAGGATATAGTAGAAAAATATACTAAAGCCTATGGTAAAAAGATGTCCCCTCATAAATTAAGACACACTTTGGCAAATAAATTATACATGGAAGAAAAAGATTCTTTACAAGTAATGCAGCAACTTGGGCATACCAGTCAAGATACAGCTTTGTTATACACCCAACTTGGAGAAACAACTATTAAAGATAGTTTAGGAAGAATAGGAAAAAATAAAGAATAAAAGTTTAGCAATGTAAAACTGCTAAACTTTTATTCCTTTCCTCTAATACCGATTTGAATTATATATATATTTCAGTTTAAATGTAATTTTATTATGTAAAAAGTACACAATTTAATTTCTATCTTAATTATTTTTAAAACATCTTTTATCATTCTTCCTATTCTAAAAATTAAAAACACGTTACTATTCTCTTATGTTAATGAAGGAACAGTAACGTGTTTTTATGAATTTAGAATAGAGTTTTTATTATATTTCATTAAGCTCGTTTAAATCTTGCTTTTATGTTGTCTAACAACATAAAGAGAATCTCATCTTTTGCTATGAATAGGATAAGTACATAAACAACTAACACTAGCGGCTTTAAATGTGGAACAATTGTTAAATTAGAAAAATCAAATCTAACTCTACGCTTTACATATATAAAGCTAATAAAATGGTTTAAAAATGTTGATAAAGCCAATAAAATAGCGAATTTTTTATAGTCGTCCACGCTATGAATTAAAGCGAAAAGAAGTATTACATAAATTAGTCTTCTTTGTTTCTCTTTTCATTAATTAGTATCAGAATCGTTGTTATAATTCTCAACCTCATACATATCAGTAAAAGGATCACCATCCGTATTTGCATTTATAGGATTCGATATAAATTTTGGTTTCCCTTTATCCTTCTCAGAATCCCATGCTTTCGCTTCATTTTTTCCAGTTTGTGAATTGAATTCAATTTTATATCCATTAATCTCTAAGTCGTTAGAAATACCATCTTTATCCCAATCGTTATTCGCCATTTCAATGTTTTGTGTAATGAGTGAACCTATTTCCCCATCAGATCCGAGCGTGAAATTCTTATCTTCTTTTTTACATTTGCATTCTCTTTGAATATTTCAACTGTACGTCCTGGATTCTGGTGTTTTTCATCTGCTAATGCAGGAGATGCTAAAGTCAGTGCCATCGATACACTACCTAATACACTAATTGCTGGCTTCGATTGTTTCATTGTTATTTTTCCTCCTTGGTTTCTAGGTCAATTAGAACACCTACTAGTAAGATTAATTTCATCATATATAACAAATCTTTCTTTTCTCTCTCATAACTGTTAAAAAAGTCTCTCGTAAATATTACAAAACACTTACAGAGTTTTTAAAAGCTATAAAATCTTTATATGAAACATCAAAAAGCAGTAAAATAATGAAAATAATAGATATGTCTGAATCACTTGGATGAAATCACCAGTTTCAAAAAAACCTTTACGCAATGATGGTAGCATGAAGGCTTTTGATGTTTTCTTATTTTTTTGACTCATTGACCCATGTAATAATGTCCTGGATGACGTACTCGGGAACATTTGCAGGGATTTCGTACTCACTTGGAAGACTCAATTCCCCGTCACCCTCCGTGAAGAAATGATTCAATTTCGGATATTCTTTGAACTGAACATTCCCGCTGTTTGAAAGTCCTTCCTGCCATTTTGTATAGTCATCTTTTACTGTTACTTGATAATCGCGTGCCCCTTGCAGAATCAGTAAAGGCTCTTTTCGTGATTTTGCCTCCTCAACTGGACGCCACCTAGTAACATCATACATAAAATGAGGAGACGGAAACGGAAAATTATAGCCAGCTGGCGGATGGTCAGGATTGAAAGTGGGATCCAGGATAAAAGCGAACTGTCTTTTTAGTTCATCGATTACTTCCTTTGGCGCCCCAAGGTATTGACTCACATCAATGGCAGTGTCAGTTAAAGGCCGTGCAGGTGGTGCGAGTAAGATACTTCCTCGAACAAGTGAGGAAGGTGCTTTGCTCAGTATACGCGGCATTGTGCCAGCTCCTTGGCTATGTCCGAGAATGAAAATATTATTTGGATCAATGCCTTCCTGCTGCGCTGCTGACTTTGCTGCATATATGGCATCCTCTGTAGTATCACGGTCTAATGTAACAGGTTCTGCACTCATCTTTAATGCATGTTCTAAGGTACGTTTTTCATAGCGCAACACTGCAATTCCATTGGATGAAAGCCCTACCGCAAGGTCTCGTAAGATTTTTGTTCCCAAATAGGTAGCATCGCGATCATGGATGCCAGCACCATGAACAAGAACAACGACGGGTACCTTTTCACCAGGCTTATGTTTCGGAACTGTTAATGTGGCTGGTAACGGATAAGTAGAATTTCCAATGACGATTTCACGTTCTTGATAGGAATCAGGTTGGTCATATCTAGGATGCGGAATGTAAGATTCCTGGGGCGGCCTTTCCCCAACTTCATCTACTTTCCCGCCAGGTGTGAATTTAATGAGTAGCGGTATGGTAGTTCCTTCAATAGCTCCTGGAATTTCCACCGTCTGATGGACCAAGTTTCGTTCTTTTATTACAGGTGTTCCCATGATTTTTATCCCACTTTGTGTCCACCAGTTTTGTAATGTGTTTGCTGTAAACTTGGATTGAAAAGCAGCAGACGTCAACTGAAGTGCCTCTGCATACTTACCTTGCTGTAGATATTCAAAAAATAATGATGTACGCTCCGTTAAAGAGATTTGTTTCTTTTCTGCAGATTTCTCCTCACGTGTATCTGCGTGAATAACTGTTGTAAGCGGGAAAGATGAAACACCTAAAGAAAAGAGTAGGGTAAAGGGAAGTACTGATTTTTGTATTTTCTTTTTTTTATTCATGTTTTAACCTCCAATATGTGATGGTAAAAAACAGGGATGGTAATTAGGGTTCTGGTGCAAAAACTTCAAAATATTTGCAAGTAATCTCCAAAACTTTGACATACTGATATTATTACTCTAAAAAACCGTAGATTTCTCCTTTTTCCACATGCATATTAACCCCAGAAACAACCTTTCTTCCTTCACTTTATATTTTAATTATAAGAAACAGAGCTCTCGTTTTTCTTACTTGATACTTACAAATTCCTTAAGTAGAGGGATATTTTAAAATCTTAGGTTGATAGCGATGTGGCGGGACCCCATGCCCATCAACTTAAGAATTTTCACTATCCCTAAGTACAAAAAAAACGTTATTCTTTCTAAAAACTCTAAGAAAAAACACTTATAAATAAAATCTAATTAATTGGTATATACTTCTTGAAACCCTTACTTATGGTTCCATTGTATCCATTTTTAGTGAAGAATTTATGTGCTTTTATTCTAGTTGCACTACTTAATAAGATAATTCTTGTGGATCCCCTTGCAATTGATATCTGTTCTACATGTTTCAATAACTTTTCCCCTATCCCATTACCTCGAAAATCTTCATTTACAATCACATACTCTAAAACAGTATACGGTCTAAATTGATATCCAGGATCAAGGCAAAACGTCATAAATATACTTCCTTTTACGTTACCATTATCCTCATAGACAAACAAAAAATTATTAGTATCATCCCTTATCTGCTCAATTCTTTCTGGTAAAACCTTAATATTTTTGCTATGTGGTGCTAATTTTTTATATAGATTTTCAATTACATTACTGTCCTTTGGTTCAGCTTCACGGATCATATAATTACCTACCTTTTGCATTTAATATATCGACGCCTTAAATTATTTTAACATTCCAATTAAATTATATATTAAGACAAGACCTTTTTGGTATAATTTAGGTGGGTAAAGGATAAAAACGAAAAAAATTGGAACATTTAACAGATTGGCAACCTGAACTGAATTATTTACAAAAAGATAAACATTTATATCATTATGATCTATCCTTCCTTTGATTTCCCTCAATTTATTCATCCAGAATACGTTTAAGTTCGTTAATGTCTTCTGAAGACAATTTTTCTTCTTTCAAGAAATTTACAATCAAAGGTTTAAATGCTGCATCATATAAACGTTTAAGTAAAGATTTTGTTTCCACTTGTAAATTACTATCTTGCGAACCAAAAATATAATAAGCGTACATACGCCCCATTATCTTGATGGTAAGCAATTGCTTCTTTGTGAACTAATCGATAAATTAGAGTTCAAATCGATTTCGGTTTCCAATCCATTTTCATCTCCAACGCATCGATCACTTCATTTGTCATTTGTGGAGATTTTGACCACAGTACTTTTATTACTTCTAATTCAACTTCCGAAAATTTAGTTGATTTTTTCATGAGATAAAATTACAAACCTCTGTATTACATTTGTAATCTTTCGTTGCCAATCTTATTTTATCTTTGCGGAATCCTTTCCTATGTCCATCAACATAAGCACGAAAAAAATCAACAGAAGTTTGGACTTTTATATCCTCCTAATGAGACAAGAAAGTGAATACTTCTATTTCTATAATTATTTTTGAATAAAAAAATGAAACCAACTTATTAATGGTCTCATTTTAGCAACGGACTCAAATAACATTTGGTTGATTTATTCACATTACTTCTTAACTAAATAGCGAAGGTTTAACCAGTTTTGTTGGATTATTTTGCGGGGGGGAATTATAAAAATTAGCCAGTTGAACCTTTGGCCTCTCTAACCACTTTACAAACAAACCTCGCTAATGCATTATGCATTGAGGGGAATATTGTAAATATGACATCTATTGTTTTACGTAGTAGCATTGGGCATATTATAGGTTTATTTTTATGAACTCCATTAATAGCAATTTTCGCAAGTTTTTGAGGAGACATCATCTTGTGTTTTTTCATTTGTTTAGTTATAGCAGACTTATCGATATTTATTGCTTTTGCAGCATCAAATATTGGAGTATCAACGAAAGACGGACAAAGCGTACTTACTTTAATACCAAACTCTTCCGCTTCATAATGAAGGGAGGTTGTTAAACCTACAATAGCATGTTTAGTCGCAGAATAGGCCGAAGCTATTGGAGATGGACCAAGACCTGCAGCAGATGCCGTGTTGACAATATGTCCAAATCCTTGTTCTTTCATTATTTTATATCCCATTTGAGTACCATGAATGACTCCCCATAAATTGATATCAACAATTTCTTTCCAGTTTTCTAACGACATATCATACAATTCACCGTACATAGAGATTCCAGCATTATTAAATAGATAGTCTAGCCTGCCATATTCTTCAAATATCTCTTTGATTACATGTTTTACACAATTGTAATCAGTAACATCTAAATACATAAACCTAGAATTTAAAACGTCTTGGTTAAGCTTTTCTTCAAACGCTTTTCCTTCTCTCTCATTAATATCAGCGATAACTACAAATACATTTCGAGACGATAATTCATTGCAAATGGCTCTGCCAATCCCTGAGGCACCGCCTGTTACAATAGCAATCTTTTTATTTTCTCCCATTACAGTTCCCCCCCCCATAAATTAATCTATTTTTGTGACTGAATGGTACCACTGTTATCGAATAAAAGTTGATTTATCATAGATGCATATTCTTCTGCCACACACAAAGCACCATTGCTATTTAAATGAATACCATCTAAAGTCAAATGAAGACCTCGCTTACTGGATAATCGATCAATTCGAATTGGATTCTTATAAAGAAACACATCCTTCATTAAAGTCATAACACTTGTGCTGATATAGTCTGAACTGTTCACGTTAGCCAACCGTTTCTCAAAAACTGATTGCATATCCAGAAAACTAACATTTAAAAATTGACTCGAGATATTTTCAATAATAGAAGACAAACCCTTTAACTCGTAATTTGATTGATTTTTTAAGTCTTCTCCCACTATTGCTGGTGAAACCACAACAACGTACTTTGAAAAAGGAATGACTATATTTAGTATTTTGCTGAAATAATTATTAAATTCTCGATGGTCTTCTACAATTGGTTGAGCTTGCACTTTTAACAATTTTGAATAAACATCATTAGCACCAATCCAAAGGAAAATTAAATCAAAATTTGATTCCAACTTGATCTTCGTTAATCGTGTATGCAAACTTTTAACCGTTTCCCCTGGTTTACCAAGGTTTAAAAATGTGATACTTGGATATTTTCGTTTTAATATGTTCACAAAGGACACTCCTGGACGACCTTCAGTTAAACTATCACCGATTAATCCAATCTTCATTTTCATTTCCCCCGTCTTTTATGGATTCTAAAAAGATTGTAATCGCTTGATTAAACAGCGGCTCTAGTGTTTTCAATTCATGTGTATTCGTGAGTTGACATAATCCCCCAAGCCAAGTTCCTAGCAATATAGTCCATTCGTCTAGATTACCATCTTTGAACTCCTTTTTTTCTACCCCCTCTTTTAAAATTGTTTGATAAGTATTCATTGGTACAATTGATAAATCGAATAATTTCTGGACCGATTCAGGACTAGATTTTGGGTTTGAAGCGAGCTCTTGACCTGATTTTAATAACGGCGTTTGGTAATTATAAAGGACATGAATTGCCATGCCGTATAGTTTTTCAGTTGCGGTTGAATAAGTAGATTCTTTTGCTATCCACTTTTCATACCAATTTTGCATAGTTTCTTGCGCTAAGAGAACAAATAGCTGTTCTTTGTTTGTAAAATGATAATATATATGTCCTTTACTGTAACCAGAGGATTTTGAAATATCTCCGACAGATGTTTGGTTATATCCTTTTTGAGAAAACAAAAGAGATGCATGCTCCATGATTTCTTTTTTTGTAATCTCACTATCATAACGCCTTTTATTCAAATACATTCTCCTCCCTTTAATTAGTACAGTCGTTCTAATTAAAATATACGTATAGAATTTAATTTTTGTGCAGATTATTAAAGGAATTACACTTATATTTTAGAAAATAGGGGAAAATCCTACATAACTTCAATTCAAATAAGCTTTTCTTTATGTGAGTATGGTACAAGTGCATTGAAACTTAAAAAATAACTAACAAAATAAGAATATTTATCTATATAAGCAGTTTAAATTAAGAAGCAAGCTAAATTTAGGAGAAAATAAGTTAGCCTTGATTAGCTTAGAATCATAAAATTCTTTATCAAATGGTGAAATATGTTTTTACTCATAGTAATTGAATCTAACACATCTATTTTCTTTTCATTTATCATTAATTCCTTCAAATTTTTACTTTTTATTGGCAAATGGATGATGTTTTCTAAAAAACATTACCATTTAATAGTGATATATTTTTGTTAATAATAAGAGGCTATTGTGTTGTAATCTACTTTTATTAGTAAATATGTGGTTCAAAGCTTAACTCTATTAATTTTTTGGGGAACAGATGAGTGGGTAAAAAAAGCTGTATATCATTAAGATAAAGTTGTTTGTATAATGTATCGACACCATCTTACAAATAAGACGAATGTAGATGCTATAAATCACATTCTACCACTAAACCGTATGGACAATAATGACCCAACAAACTTTCAGATATTATGTCAAACTTGTAATATTAGCAAAGGTGATCGGGCGACTGAAACAAGTAACGGCACAATCCCTTTTTGAAATCTATAAATCTTTAGCTACGCTGCAATAAAGTTTATTTAAAAAGTATCCACTTTGGTGTCTTAATTTAAAAAAGTACCCATTTTCTTGTCTTAATATGAGGACAAGAAAATGGGTATTAAATGAACTGTATCAGTTAATAATTCAGTATTTTACACTACAAGATTTGTTCCTACTTTCATGTCTTTTTACAGTATTGTACAAGGACATGAAAATGGATACTTTTTAGACATGAAAGTAGATACTTCATAAATGTCTTTTGTTACTTATGTAGAATTAAATTTTAGTTGAACTTCACATTTAATTAGTTCTTAACTATTTAGTTTTGTTTCAAATTCAGTTAAATTAGTTGAAGCGTTACTAAAATTTTGTCCAGAAAGTTAACTAGATTTTCATGCTACTTTCATTCTATTTTCCATAGGAGCTACATCTCTTATTCCTTGCAATATAGCAGTTGCTAATCTTTTTAAAAGTTTTTAGAATTTCACTTGTGCGTGTGTAGTAGTTTCTGTAAATTTATCAGATTGACTAGCTGCAACTCCAAATGTAAGAGGTGAAAACGATATAGACGGAGAAATTTGTAATGTTGTTTCTTGATGCAAGTACTTACCATAAGCATCTATCTGAGTAGTAGTTGCTAATTTATCAACTGTATAATAAGAGAATGCGGATAAAGCTAGTACTTTTTCGTTATAACAAGCGTAGGATTTATTAACATCATTAGGTAAATCAATATTTAAAGCATAGCCAGAACCCCCTTTTGACCATTTGTTACTGTCCTTGTTATAAGTTGCACTCTTAGATTTAGTTTTGTTACAATCATACTTTAGCTTCCACTTTTGTTGTCCGTATTGTGATCCTTGAGAAGGAGCCCAAAAAGAACTATTAATACTTGTTCCTATAACATCTATTTTTCTATTACTAGGCATAACACTCCATTCTATTGAAGTTTTTACTCTGTATTTTTGTTTCGCTTTTAATGAGACAATATTAGTTGTAACCTTTTTATAAGATGTGGGATTTGTATCGCTAGAAACTTTTGCCACACCATTGATTTTTTGAACTCTTTTAGCTTCTTCTAGTTGAACTCCATTTAAATACGTGTTCTTATCAATTTCAATTTCTTTACTTGAGTTATTAACTCTATTTTCAGTAACTTTAATAAACTTTTCATTGGTAGCTACAACTTGGCCATCAATTTCTAAGTTTTTCATTACTTCCATTTCAGGCATGTCCGAAATTTCTTCTTTAGTGAAACCTAAAGACTCTAAATGTTTTATTTGCTCTACATTTAGCTCAGCAGCTTCAACTTTAATACCATCCGAATTAAATACTATAAACCCCATCAAAAAACCAACAAATAAGTATATTTTTTTCAAAATAATCCCCCTCAGTTATTTTCGCATATTAATTTAATTATATATACGCATAATAAAGTTGTTGCATTTCAAAGGTTTTACGATTGAATTCGAATTTTTATAAATCTGCTTGATAAACCATATATCGACCACTAGAAAGGGTTACGAATACTTGATTATCTTTAATTTTTACTGCAGTGCCATTAGAAGTATAATTATTTAATTTTGTTTTTGCTTTAACAGAAATTTTATTATTTCCATCAATCTGAACCAAAAGCATCTGACCAGTGGAACTAATTACTATTGCGTGTTTATCCTTAAGGGCCACCACTTTATTCCATTTATAATTTTTACTTTCTCGATCAGTCAGTTCTGAATTCTCAATCTTTTTCCCTTCTTTATTAAAAAGGGCGAATTTTGCACCCTCTCCAACAGCTATTATAGTACCATCAGAAAGTCTGTCAATTGACGTAATATCATGTTTTGTTGATCCCCAATCCCCAAAGTTGATGACGTTTCCATTTGCTAGTGACATGACTTGATATTTTCCTTTATCACCTACCATCAAGATTTGGTCTGGGCATAACTGAATTGAATCGTTAATATTCCAATCATTTGGCCATTTTCCTGTTCGCGTTACGCCATAAGAATCACCATCAAGAATAGCATAATAACCTTTATCGTAAACTAGTAAAAGCCTTCCATCCCATAGTTTTTTAACAAATCTCGGACTACGTTTGTCCGATAGTTGCCCTTGATCAACTAAACCTGCAGATGAATCTACAACTCTCCATTTTCCTGATGTACCCGCAATAAAAAAATTACCATCAGATGTTTGTACAATGCCTTTTGTAGGAAAAGAAGGTTTGTTCTTTTCAAGTGCAACCATTGATCCACCAGATTCAGTGCTTAATACAGCTAAATCAGTAGAATTTCCAACAAAAATAGTATCCCCATCGATACCTACAGCTTCTTGAATAGTGCCAGCTCCATCCCATTTATTACTCACAACACCATACAGATTTGCTGCACTTGCACTTGTAGGTAACATTAGTAAAGCGCTTACAAGTAATAATGTAGATAATTTCTTGAATTTAATCATTTTTCCACCCCTTCAAAATATATTTAATAAACCGTATATTATTATATTAACACGATAGGTAATAAAAGGTAAATGTTATAATATATTTATCAAAAGGGTTCTGAATAATCAATCAAATCATCTAATATGTATATCCAATTATGAAGGTTTCTCTTTAGATATTAATGTATATTAATATTTTATTTTTTGTACTTAGTTAATAAATTTTGTTCTTATTGCTTTTACACCATATACTTCTAACCTAGGCCCTATTCACGGAGTTTCCTCCTATCTGAAAGAGCACTTGTACCTAGTACCCTTTTTGGTTTCCTTATTTATACGAAATAAAGTTTTTATTTTGTTTATTTTTACTTTCACATAAATATTTTTAATCTTACTTATAATATAGCTATAACTTAAAGTGAGTTTTGGCTTTATGATGGGGATGTCATAAGATACTACCCTTATTTTAATATCTTTATTGGATTGCTGATGTAAGTTCATCTAATGAACAAGAACCAAGTCGAGTAGTATTTGAGTTTTATAATTTGATAGGTGATTTATCATATGTAACAAGTGCCACTATCCCTAATCATAAGCATTCAACTTTCCAATCATTTTCAGCTCCTATAAATCCTCTAGAAGAAGCTTCTTATTCCGTAAAGGTCAAAGTTATAAATGCAAGGGTAGATCCAGCTCATATAGAATAATACGTGCGTGTACATGTACACAGAAGGAGCCTCTATTTATTAGAAGCTTCTTCTATTTATCTAATATGTTCTGTAATTTACTTTGCGTTTTAGGTTATTATTGCTCTCTTTACCCCTAAACATTGGGTACAAGTTATCTTTTTAAACTATGAAATTTACGATGAATAAAAATCCATATGAGGTTAACATAACGTCTCATTATCGAGATTCAATGTATTTATAAGACTATTAAAAGCTCTCCAGATTATTTAACTGGAGAGCTTTTGTGTTCACATAATTATGTACGGAGATACTAAAGTTTTTTAATTACGGAAGGTAAATCGTTAAGAATAACCTCTTATTTTTTAAAAATCGTTGTATTTTCTATACGAATTGAATCACCTAATTGCTACACTATCATCTTCGTTGTCTTTTCTAACGTCATAGCGTCACAACACCTCCTAGTGACAGTATTCTATGACGTTTTTATAAATTCATGCATATAAAAAAACTGTTTAGGACTTTTAATTCTATATTTCGTATTTAATTCATAACATAGATATTTTGTAACTCTTCCCATCTTCGACCTTACAACTGGGTGCGCTGTTTAGTTAAGAAAGAGGTACTATATTTTTGTTCAACTGATGGTTTCATTTTACAAATAAAATTATTTACTACTAATCCCTAGTAATATGATATATATCATTAATTATTAAAATTTATATCACAAATTAATTTTAAAACATCACAATCCTTTTTATATTGTATAATGTTTATTATCGTTAAATAATTAAGAAAGTGTGAAAATACTATGAAAAAGATATTTATATTTAGTAGTATTATTCTTATTATCTTTTCTGCTCTTACTTTAATTACAAAAAGGGACAAGCCAGATACTCCCACAGCAAAAGAATATGAGAATTATTATACTAACAACTTATCAATAGAAGAGTTCAAGCAAAATATAATAAATAAAGATGAACTTCTAATCTATTTTTACCAAACTGATTGCTCGCATTGTAAGACAGCATCCCCTATAGTCGTTCCTTTAGCTAAAGAAATGAAAATTGATTTAAAAGTAATAAATCTTCAAAACGAACCCAAATCTACATGGGATGAGTTAGAAGTCACTGGAACACCAACTATAGTCCACTTTAAAGATGGAAAAGAAATTAATCGACTTAAAGGCGTCTTTAATAAAGAAAAATATAAACTATGGTTCTTAGATACCTTGAAAATGTAAAGGGGCACTTTTATGATTTCTAAACCTAATAATATCATTTCTTGGTGGCATTTTATTTTAGGATTATTATTGTTAAAAAGTAGCGAAATTCTATATATAAATGGATTATTTGATTACTTAGACTTATACACTTATACAAGTATCAACATTAAAGAGGTACAAGATTTTTTATTTGATTTTTTGGATTTACTCATATTAATCTCTATAACGGTTTTATTCAATCCTTTTCGTAAATTAATATTATCCAGTCTTAATATCAAATCCTTATTATCTACTTCAACCTATATCTATATTATTATTGTCAATTTGATAGTTATTCTTATAGATAAAATAACAAATTTGTTTTATTTGAATATAACGAATTCACTTATTCAATATTCAAATATTAATCACCCTTTGGATCAACCTTTTCAAATATATATACTAAGTATATTATCCTTAATTTTTATTACACCTATTTATGAAGAAATATTATTTCGTGGTATCATTCTTAATTTCTTTAAAACGAAGTATTCTTTCTTAATTGGTTTATTCATATCGAGTTTATTATTTGGATTGTTTCATAATTACGACATACTATATATTATCTTTGCAACAAGCATGGGGATTTCATTCTCCATCCTATACAAAAAAACAAATTCTCTTTTACCCTGTATAATCGCTCATATCACTTATAATATCTACACGATTATTTAAATATATATTGCCCCCAAAAAAGATTAGAATCTAAGATTCTAATCTTTTTTGTTTGTAAATATTCAATTTAAGAGTTTCAAAAACAAAAAGTACACCACATGAAATAAATGTAATTGCAAACTTATTTTACCATATATTTTTTTACAAAAACAGTGTTGTATTTACTACTTACCAAATATATTATTATTCTTATAACGTTATATACGAAATCATATATATATGATATTTAAAACTTTAGAATTAGGAGATAACAAATGAAAAAAACATTGCTTTCTTTAACATTAATATTTAGTATTTTCTTTAGTGGGTTCGCACCAGGTTTTGAAAATAAGGCTGAAGCTGCTGGGACTGTTAGCGATTGGGAGGATATAGGTCATATTGCAAAGGGATGGAGAATCCGTTTAGATAAACCAAAGGGCCCAGGGAAATATCATATTCATGTTTATAATAAAAAGGTAGAAATGGCAGTAGAAAATTGTGATGGCACACCAAGTCATGGTCAAACTTTAAATAGTTGTCTAAATCCAAAAATTGCAGCGAAAATCAGACAGACTAAGAGTTACAAAAAAGGTGCTCGAATGCAACAAACATTAAATCAAAGTAATAAAAAACCTGGTAAAGGTAAAAAAAGATAAAAATTATAAATATCAAAAGTATTAATGCTATTAGTTTAGGAGGATATACCCCAAATGAAGAACTTTCATATAAAACGGATATTAAATTTAAATACAGTAGAGGCTTATTTTTTAACTGACGGATATTTAATCCCTCCAAAATATTGTATGATACTTGTTGATTACAAACGCCCTAGTACATTAGAAGATTTCCCTCATTTAAACGGAAGTGAAAATGCAGAGGATTTTACAAGTCGAAACAACTTTATAAAGGCAATTATTATTTCGGCAGATGAAATTGATCTAAACAACGAAAAAATATATGATGAATTACTTTTAGTTCCTTCTGGATTTTTAGAAGATAAATTTGATTGTGATTGGGATTTAGTATTTGAAATTGAGCCAGAATTTTCAACTCAAAATAACTTAAATGAAATTTTCCCACTTATTCAACGTGTTTTACAAAAACATAATTATTCTCTAGATATTGAAAATATTAAAGAAGATAAATTTAATTATTTATCACAAGAATAAATTTATCTTTCAGAGATAATTCCAGTAAATAGAATGATGCTTTTTCAAAAAAGCATCATTCTTTTATTAGATAGAGTATCCTTTTTACAGCAATCAAGAGACTATCACCTCATAACCCTATGAATATAATAAAAGCTAGATTATAAATTATTCTTAATATTTCTTTTCATTTCATGTTTATTCATCATCCATGCAATCTTTTATCTATGATTCTTTATAAATCACAAAATTTAAAAACAGCAAAGGAATACTATTTTTTATACATAGGGGTCACCATATCATTTCGGGAAAATTGTACGTTTAGACACAATTTGGATACAAAATAACCGATTCCCTGTACGTTAAGGAATCGGTTATTTATTTTATTGCTTTTTTATAGAATTTTTATCTCGTAATGGTCTTAGATTATTGAAATTTGTTTTTTGGTTTAAGTTCCACACATAATCACCTGTCAATGTGATATGTTCCCAACCAAGTGGAGATATATGTTGTAAATATTCCTCTGGAATATCCACTCCTTTTGCACGTAAAGCATCTACTGCACGTGATATATATACCGTATTCCATAATACAATAGCCGAAATAAGAAGTTGCAAACCACTTGCTCTATGTAATTGATCCTCATATGAACGATCACGTATTTCCCCTAATCGATTAAAAAATACAGCTCGAGCAAGTGCATGCTTTGCTTCACCTTTATTTAAACCAACCTGTACACGTCTTCTAAGTTCTGGGCTTTGTAACCATTCTAGCGTATATAATGTTCTTTCAATCCTTCCTATTTCACGTAAAGTTACAGATAGGCTATTCTGGCGTGGATAAGCCGCCAGTTTTTTTAGAATAAGAGAAGCTGTGACGGTTCCATTACGAACAGAACTAGTTAAGCGTAATAAGTCGTCCCAATTATCTCTTATTTTCTTTGTTTGAATTGTTCCACCAACCATAAATTCCAGATGTGGTTGTTTTAAGGGTTTATCAAAAGTATAAATTTTATTTTTACTAAACATTTTAATTCTAGGGGCAAATCGAAATCCTAACATATGACACATGGCAAAAACATGATCTACAAAGCCTGCTGCATCCGTATAATGTTCTTCAATTTTCAAATCGGTTTCATGATACAGTAGGCCATCAATAATATGTGGTGCTTCTTCTGAAGAACTAATAACTTGTACATAAAATGGAGCGTATTGATCTGAGATATGTGTATAAAAACTTAATCCCGGATCCCTACCATGTTTTGCATTTATTTGTGCTAACGGACTAGACTGACCACCAGCTCTAAAGAATTGTCCATCTGAAGAGGAAGTCGAGCCACCTCCCCAATGAGAAGAGAACGGGTATTTATGCTGAAAATCAGTAATCGCTCCAAGAGCTTTGGAGTAATTTTCATCCCTTATATACCAATCTGATATCCAAGCTAATTGTGTATAAGATATATTTGGACAAGCATCTGCCATTTTAGAGAGACCTAGATTAATACCATCAGCCAAAATAGCTCCAAACAATACGGATTTATCCTTCGGCTCAGTTTGAGTATGAAGATGAACAAAATGTTTGCTAAAATGTGTCCAGCTATCTAATTCTACCAATAATTCTGTTAATTTAATACGTGGCAATACACTGTAAATAAGCCTAGCTAAATCTTCAACTTCATCTGGAATCATTTTCTTTAAAGGTGAAATTTGGATTTTTCCTGCATAGATTGAAACGTCTGGAAATAGTTGATTTTGAATTAAATGATTTACCTTAGAAAGTTGCTCTTCCATTAACTGAAATCGCTTCTGTAAATACTGATCGATATTTGTTGGAATTGTTAAAGGAACTTGTTTTTTTATTCTTCAATTCACACCATTTTTCTTGTGGTAATAGATACTCTTCAAAATCCTTATATTGTTTGCTTCCTATAACCCACATATCCCCAGCACGGAGGTGATTACATAATTCTGAAAAGACACCGAATTCATAGTAATGACGATCAATACCATTATCTTTAATTACAATTTTCTGGACACAGAGTAAAGCAAGTTGGTAAAAAGAGCTGTAGGTTTGAACAAAGTTATGCTGTTTGTAAAAAGACGTAATATTTTAAATGAAATTGCGATATTTTTCTTTTTTAATTAAACCTTTTTATAGCGCAGGATGGCACGTACATTTTTCGAAAAGTGCGTACCATCCTGTTTATACAAACATTTCCCCTAAAGGTCCAAAAAAGAATAAGAGAGCTAAAACAACTACTCCTACCGCCATAATGGTAATAATGGTGCCTTTTTTCACTATAATTCCCTCCTTGTTTTGGATAGGTATTTATTTCATTTCAGTACGCATGAAATTCCAGACTCCGGCTAAACTAAACAACAGAAAACCACCTATTACTGCTAGGTACAAATCTTGGGTTGTCTGTGTAAATCCAAGTTGATTTTCTGGTGTCATAGCATAAGCAGGCTGCGACCAAGGATAATATCTTCCATACTTTGAACCTGTCACAAAGATATTCGGAATTATAAAAGCAAAGTTCAAGGCAATTGGAAGAGAAAAGTTTTGCCATTGTATCGCCAGCCAGGTTTGAAGGGCTATAAGAGGCAGAATGGACAACCATCCATTTAGAAACAGGCCTAAAAATTCGAAATACGGAAATGTGCCTGTCACCCCCATCACTTTCCCTAATATAAGGAAATACAAAAACATCATAACATTTGTCATTCCCACCAACAGCCAACCCCATATCATCTTTGATAGATAAAAGTATACTTTTGGAATAGGATAGGACAAAAGTTGCTTCCACCCCCCATTTGCATGTTCAAAACGGCAGAGTATTGCCAGATACACACTTGAAAGTAGCGGACAAAGAACAGTTCCATACAAGAACTCGACTTGGGTCCACGCCCCCGTCCATCCTACCATTCCATTCTCTTCAAAAACATGGATATGAGTAACATAGTTGGCCACTCCAACGACAGTAAGAAACAGAGGTGTTATCAGAATAATCAGCCAAATTTGGATATAGTTCCTAAGCTTCAACCAATCATTCCATAATACATCTTTAAACATACTCTTCCTCCTAATCTACTTCTCTACTGGAAAAATGTATCGATCCAATAATAGTAAAAAATAAGCCCATGCCAACGCTTATCCAAACCCATTCCCACTGGTAATCAGGGGAATTAACTATACTAGAAAAATCAGTAATGATATTTTCATTTGAAAAGGTTACTTGGTATGGCAGAACCCACGGAAGATATTGTGTAACCCCCGGCAGCTGAATGAAAAATAGCCCCAAGGCTATTCCTACTCCTCCCATCATCATCGGTATCGCCTGATTATTTAATACCATGGACATCCATAGCTGCAGCCCAATAAGAGCAAAAGAAGTCAGATATGGAAACATTGTAAAATAAAAGATTCTGGAGGCATTAAATGTAGCGCTCCCTCCAAATAAAAATCCAGAAAGGCACATAGCAACTATTAAAAATAAACCCGAAAGTAGCACACCAAGGCATATCCACATGTAGCGCGTCCAATAGTATTGGGTCTTGGATATTGGCATAGAAAAGATAAGCTTCCACGATCTTGCCTGGTGCTCTAGATTAGCAATATATGAGCATAAAATTGTAACGGAAAGGTGGATAATAAAATAGTTGCCGTAAAATGTAATCATCCATATGGTACCCCAAATGTTATAACTCCTACCTTCTGAGACCTCCAGCTGTATATCACCAGCATTCAGCAAAAGCAGCAGAGTTACCCCTCCTACTAATACAGCAGGGAAAAATAGGACAAGTCCCCAAAACCATGAACGTTTTATTTTAACTAAATCGGACGAGAATATCGGTCCCATTATAAGTTCTGTCCTTTCCCTGTAAGATCTAAGAAGATATCTTCAAGTGACTTTTTCATACCTTCCAGGCGGGAGACTGTAAATCCAGCCTCTACTAGTACCTTGTTGGCTTCCCCGGCTATAGATGATGAAGATTCTTGAATATACACAGTCCCTTCTTCCTCTTCAAAATTTGCCTCAATACCTTTATGGTTAAGAGAACTAGCTGCTTCCAAAGGCTTATCGACTTTTATTTTAATTTTAGGTTCACTTTCTTTCCTTAGAACCTCAATAGAATCTTGAAAAAGCATCTTCCCGTTTTGAATAATCCCCACCTGAGTTGCCATCAACTCTATTTCACTAAGTAAATGGCTTGAAACCAAAACGGTCATTCCAAACTTTGCAGGCATTTCTTTAATAAGTTCACGTATTTCATGAATACCAGCAGGGTCAAGACCGTTGGTTGGTTCATCTAGAATTAAAAGCTGTGGGCGATTTAACAATGCGGTTGCAATACCCAACCTTTGTTTCATTCCTAAAGAATAATTCTTAACCTTTTTATCCTTGGCACCTTCCAGCTGGACAATTTTGAGTACATCCTTTACTCTATCTGCATTATCTATTCGTAGCAGTCGCCTGACAGCTTCCAAATTTTCATGGCCGCTAAGATGGCCGTAGTAGGTCGGTGTTTCCACAAGAGATCCAACTTTCCCTAAAATTGACAAACGATCCTTCTTTAGATCCTGATCAAATATCTTCACATCACCTTTAGTGGGACGAATAAGACCAAGCAACATTCGAATAGTCGTAGTTTTCCCTGCCCCGTTCGGACCTAAAAAACCGTAAATCTCACCTTGACTAATTTTCATGTTTAAAGAATCTACAACTATATTTTTTTTATAGGTCCTTGTTAGATTATTTGTATTGATAATTAGTGAGTTCATTTTGTATCTCCCTTCACTATTTAATTAAGGACTAATTACCGTCTAAGGAGTCACAAGTGCACCACCTAAAGAGGCAAGACAAGCTGTAATATCCTGTATGGCTTTTTCAATCCGTCGAATAGAATTTATATCAATTGAAAGCTGGTCTTTTTGCCCGTTTATAAGGTCCATTATTTCTGCTCTTTCTTTTGAATTAAAATAATCTTTTAATAATCCTGTCTCCTTTAGCAAATATAAAAGAACAACTGTCTGTTCATCAAGAGCTCTATTATTGATGAGCTGAGAATAAATCAGTTTAACAACTTGTTCTCTCGATTGATTAATCTCGGTGATTTTTTGTAGAGGTAGAAAAGGGACTTTTAACCCTAAGGTGATTGCACCTTTTTTTTGCAGTTCTTGAAGAATAGAGTTGTGTATTTTTCCTCGTAGCCGGGTTTTAAAATGAAAATACTTAATCCAATCTTTTAATTTTCTCGTTCTAAATGATTTGACAAGAACAAGGATAACTTGGTCCAAGTAATCAACTCCAGTAATATCAGAATCAACAACCACAATTTTCCCCTTTGTATCCAACTCTATTTTTCTTTTTAAAAGTAGGTCAATAAATATAGATCCAACGCTATATGTTTCTGTGTATGAACGATATTTCAAACGGAGATGATTCGCCCCTAATAGAACCATTTCTTCTGGCAAAGAAAGTCGATGTTCCATAAATTCACCCCTCTATATTAAATAATGTTTAGATAGCTAAAGCCATACATGGAGCCGATAGTGAATATAGTTGTCCAAACAGCTAAGCTAACAGTCATCCAACTTACCACTTGTGTCCGAGAGGAACCAAATGTTAAAGCTAAAACAGCGGCAATATCAGTACCGACAAAAATTGGCGCAAGAAGTGCTAGACCTGGAATACCGTATCGCTCCCAAATTTTTCGGGATCTTGTTTCTTGTTTGGAGGGAGCCGTAATTCCTTTTGTTTTTCTCCTTTTTTCTCTCAATGCGTAAAATTGCTTAAAGAAAAATCCTAGCAGTAAAACTAAAAGCAAGTTACCCGTAAAAGCCACTATTGCAACTCCAAGCGGCGGCAGTCCCCATGCCACACCGATAGGAACTACAATAGATACATCCATCCAAGGAGCGAAAGCAACAACGAAAATTACAATGAATTGCCAGACAGTCGTTTGGTCTTGTGCCCATTCAAGCATTACATCACCTCCTTTTTAATACTTATTTAAATTACGAATCGTCAGCAAATAGCTGCTTTTCGTCCTAGGGGTTATACAGGAAAAAAATAAAAAAAGTAACTAGCAGAATAAATAAAAATATTGGAATAATAAGAGACCTTATTCAAGGAAAAAACTTCTTCTACTGTGACTTGAAAAGCCTTGGCAATTTTTAAGGCTAACGTTCTGGAAGGTGCATGATCACCCTTTTCAATTAATCCGATCTTTTGTCTTTTGGTCCCAATTTTTTTAGCCAAATCTTGCTGAGACCACCTGTGACGTGCACGCAGTTCTCTGACTCTATTAATTAGCATTCCACTAGTCCTTTCCATAATTTAACTACGATTATAATAAAATAAGCGGTTAATAATGTCAATAATCCTTTGCATTTTGTAAAAAATAATTGCCTAAATGTATTTAGCAAATCATTTTTATGAAGTGAACTTTGAAAACGGGCCCCCACATCAAAACACTTAACCCATTTGTTCCCTATATTCCTTTAGGTACAGGTGGATTAAGTTTTATTGACTTCGCACACAATTGTTATTGCAGAAGCATAATACCGTCCTAATTATGAAGGAGATTATTTATGTTTAATTCATGCAATTATTTATAACAAAATGCAAATAATTATTTGCATTTCATAACACATCCATTACAATAAAGGTATTGAATCGATATAAGAAAGGGAAGTTTGAATGCTTGAAAATAGAGTTCGAGAATTACGCGCCCGTTTTAGGTGGACTCAGAAAGACTTAGCTGATGCAATTGGAGTAACGAGACAAACAATTGGATTAATTGAAAAAGGGGACTATTCCCCGTCAGTTACGATGGCATTAAAAATAGCCCAATCGTTTAATGTTTCTGTAGAAGATGTATTTTATTTAAAAGGGGAGGATTAATTCTTTATGTTGAATCATATTTTACGTTCACCATTTTTTCCTATGAGCTTATTAGTATTTATTACTGCATTTTTGCTACTTTCTCTAATGAATACACAGGTATTTCTGGCTAGATTATGTTTTGGAATTTTAATATTTTTTACGTTTGGATGGTCCTTATTTATAAATCTTTATAACCGAAAAAATCCTAAAAATAAGATTAAATCAATGAGCATAGTTCCACCGGAATTTCGCGAAATGGATGAAGGGCAACAGTGGGTAACATTTAAGGCTTGCCGCAATGTGTACATATACTACACCTTTGCTATTCCAGTTACTGTACTAATCTGTTTTATCTTTTCTCAAAATAATCTTGTTCCACTATTAAGCATTGGAGTATTAGGTATAGGGCAATACATTGTTTATTGGTTAACTACTGTTTACGTATTAAAATCTGTCTGAACAATACAAAAGTTCGAGAAGGAAATAAACAGTTGTAGCTTTTAAAAAGTCGTACCGTTTATCAAAAAGGTGTACCTATTCGATTAAAGAATTATAAAAAACATCTAGATATGGTATAGAGGAAACCATTTTGATTAAAGATTTTTCAAAATGGTTTCTTCTTATTTATCGTAAAATACGGGTTTGCGAGGTGTTTTGGATCAAACTTTATTTCGAAGCGATAAGAGCTGTGTTACGATAAGCAAATTTCTAACAAGGATTATGTAAATGAAAAGTTCCTATCGAAAATTTGAATAGCTTTTCATATGATTCTAGATACATTGATGCTGACAAGTGGTACTTTAATAAGACAGTTATTAATTAAACTTGATAAAAAAAATAGCCGATCCCTTAACGTACAGGGAATCGGTTATTTTGTGTCCAAATTGTGTCTAAACGTACAATTTTCCCGAAATGATATGGTGACTCCTAATTGTTAATTTGTAAATAGATTTCTTCTATTGTTGAATGATTTCTATTAAATTAGTCGTTGGTAAATAAAATCTATATCCTCCTGGATTACGTATAAATCGCTTGTTATCTGTAACACAGAATATATAGAAATTATTAACAATATAGAGATAAGTAGTAAGAACCATTTAGGAATTTTCAATCTTTTCCATATCAGGATTATTATCGAAAATAAGAGTAATAGAATTGTGTAAATAATTGATGCACATAATTTAAGTTTTTGTTGATCTAATTTATTTAGACTATCACGAAATCTCTCTAAGTATAATCTATTTTCGTCTGTTTCTTTTAGTGTTGAATTTGAATTTTTATAACTTATATCCCATACATAGTTATTATCTTTCTTTTTAACGCTATAAGTATATTCACCCACTTCTTTTTTAAAAATAATTTCTTCACTAGCTACAGTTTTTGTAATTGGGGTTAAAATTCCTATTAAACACAATATGATAATCAGTTTGCTCTTCATATCGATACTCCCAAAAATTTAGGATTAGTATTTAATCTATCTTTTTGTAATTCAATTGTATATTAGCATCACCTGTTAACTCCAAATATTTCACTGTATTTGGTTATATTTATGTCTTAATTCATATTCGAAACATTGAGTATTTCTACAATTTTATCTGCTTTCGAATTGTTTATAGAGTAGTATACCTCTAGCCCTTTTCTTTCAGCACGTAGAACGTTCCTTTTTAGTTTAGATAGATGTTGAGATGTTGTAGATTGTGGAATATTCAATATCTCTGTTAGTTGAGTTACATTTAACGTTTTCTTATTAGTTAATTCATTAATGATTTTTAGGCGTAATGGGTGTGCCATTGCCTTTAATAGTTCGATATCATCTTCGGGAATTTTGGTATCAATATTAGTATCTAGAATTCTATTCATAATATAGCCTCACTTTCTAATAATATTTTTTATTTGTAATATAAATATATAATGATAAATTTGTTTTATATGTCTTGAATTAATTATATGATTTTAATATGTATTTTGAGTGGAGTTAATGTGTGTTTATTATGAGTTTTTTGTAAATTCATAAATTATTCGCGGGCATTTATAGGAGTTAGTTAATATAAAGGTTAAATTTCATAAAAAAGCATTAAAGATATTTATCTTTAATACTCTTTGTAATAATAAGTTTTAAAATAAAATATAAACTATAACGTATTCTAATTATGGTATAATATAGCAAGTAACTGAAGGCGTGTGGTGGGAGGTTGCAGCCTTTCTTTCTCTTAATTTAGAGGGAAAGGAGGTGTAACCGATATGGAATTTTTACAACAATTATTACAGGACGCTACGAAACTATTCGTAACAGTGTTCATAACAACTTTTGCAACTGCTTGTGCTAACAAGTTAGTAGCAAAACGTAATAATAAAAGTAAAAGAACCACCCAGACGTCTGCCAAACGTAAGAAAGGTGGTTCAAAGAAAAAATAATTAAACTTTGCAATCTACCACCTAACGGCAGCAGTTACAAATTAGACGGGATGTTACCAGCATCTCGTCTTTTATTATTATGCTCATAGTTAGTGAGTTAAAACCTTTAACAAATGGTTTATCTCTACACTCTCATTATACATTTTATCTCATTGGAAAACAATATCATCTTATTTGGTATTTTTTATTATGAAATAATGATTGATACTGCTTAATAAATCCCTATTTTGGTGAACTTTTTTCAATTACTTCTTTCTTTTTATACATGTCTTTTAGTGTTTCCTCATTAATTTTTAAATCAGATTTATCAACTAACTTCTTCTATATATAGGATTGTCCTTTTTATCTTTTTATTCCCTTTATGATAAGTTGGGATGCATTGAGTTGGTGACTTGCACTACTTCAGCAAAATTATTTAATTCAAACTGATTCGAACACATCAGACATAAAGTAAAGTTTTAACAATTTCACTCTGTGCTGCAATCGAAGGTAACAAGTGCACAATGTCACCAGCATGGCTTGGAGGATCTCTTGTTCTTCTATCTCTAAGTTTTGCTATCTTGTCGCTCAATAGACATATACATAGAATTTCATGGTAAAATAGTAAATATTTTTAAATAAGAGGATGGAGGGTTTTTAAGTGAAACTTAGAAATATTTTTATGTTTTGTTTTTTGTTTATATTTACATTAACTATTGTGACTGGTTGTAGTTCTTCACAAACTTCCACAACTGTAAAGAATGGAAAGGCATCTTCGTCTTCAAAGAATGTGGAAATTGAAGTTGAAAATGCTGAATACGTATTACCATTAAATGGGTCAATGGGAGGAATAAATAAAGATAAAGTATTGAAATTCAAAGTGAGTTTGAAAAATAAAGGGGATAAAATGTTAGAGATATCACCTTATCTCTTTACACTATATCAAGGTGATGAAAAAATGAAGAAATATGATAAGGCTGATTCAGATAAATTACGTTTAATAGAATTAGAACCTGGTAAAAAAACATCGGGGATTCTCTACTATGAAGTGAATAAAGCCTCATCATATGAGCTCGTTTATTCCAATGAAGAAACAAAAAAAAGAGACGAGGAAACAGAAAAAGTTTCTTTCAAAATTGATACGCAAGAAATAGAAAAGAATACAAAAGACTTAAACAAACCAGCTGAAGTTCTAAAAGCCTATATAAATGCTGTTTATTATGATAAAGATATAGACAAAATTAATAAATTATCCGGTGAAGACGGAAAACAATTTACTCAAAATATACAACAAGAATTTAAAAAAGACGCAATGTCCAGTACGCATAATGGAATTAGTGATCAGGAATTTGAAAATTATTACAAAAAATTGAAATCTGTACTTCAGGAAAAAGTTACATTTAAAGTAAAATCAGTAGGTTCTTCTCCTGAGGAAGATAAAGTTGAAGTAGAATTAAAAGTGAAACCATTATTATTAAGTGAATTGCAACCAAAATTAAATAAGGAAAATGAAAGATTGCTAAAAGAAACTCCAGGAATCGAACAGTCCAAATTATTTAGCCAATCGTTTAGTTACTTCATATCTATTTTGCCAGAAGCAAAAGTTTCAGATAAAGAAAAAGTAATAAAGATTGAGATGGAGAGCTACGGAAAAGAACAATGGCGTTTTTCAAAAGATAAAGTAAGTGATTCAGAGGACGTAATGGAGATAATGGGAGAATTTTTAAAAGAATAGAAAGATATGAACGAAAACGAAGTTTGTAACAACCAAACTTCGTTTTTTCAATTTTATAATGACTTATAACAACTGTTATCTCCAAAACGCTAAAAATAAATTTCAGATCGATAAAAACCAAAGCTTCCCATTTTTGCATATATAATTATGTTTTACAGGTAATATAGCACATGCATATCTTCTGATTCCTTTACTTTCCTCAAATAAATAGGCATGTGCCACTCGTTTTTTGATTATTGCATTCTGTAACAAATCCATTTTTCTAATTTATGTATATTATTTAACTAATTCCCCCATTAATTTTCTGAGCTACTTTTAGATCTTTTGTTTTAAATCCGCTACTTATAGCCCATCTATAAAATAGAAATGAAACAATTGAAATAAGTACCATATCCCATCCGTAAGTTATAATATTTAAACCACCAAATCTTTCACTTCCAATGTACGATATACAAATCATAAATAATAAATACCCCACAATCCATAATCCAGCTAAAAAATTCTTCTTAAATCCAATCCATTTTC
>NZ_JBWYRA010000015.1:0-92429 GCF_056725905.1 Bacillus sp. BC05(2025)
GACCATTATACACCAAACATACATTCGATAAATAGTGAAGTAACACTTTATGTATGTCGAACAATTAGGATGGCTTCCTGCCATCCCTTGTTCGAAGCCAATTCATCTCCCACCTACTCACTTTGCGTTCCTTGAGGAAGGAGTCTTCTTGGCTAAAATGATAAAGTTCATTGTAATACTATTAAATATACGCCGCTTTAAAAGCTTGTTGAACAGCTTGTACTTCTGATGAGTTTTTACCATATAAGTTAGTCGCTACACGGATACAAGCTTCCTTTAATTCTTTAAAATCAGAAGTCATATTTAATTCATCCGTATTTGCATAATAAAAAATATCAAACATTTTATCTTCCCCAATGCCTTGTACATTTACTCCATTATGATTTCCACCACTAGCAATTAAATAAGCTACTTTATTAATAATGCTAGAGTTCGTGTGTACACCACCATGATCGTGGTCAGCATCAATAGGTAAGTTATTATAATGTCTATAATCCTCTGGATATCTAGAAGAGATTGATGATGGGTTTTTCATATCTCTAAATATACGACCAGATTGTTCGCCCATTGTCCAATTGAACTTTCCGTTATTGGCATACTTCTCAACTGCTACCCCTAAAATATCAGATAAAGCCTCATTAATCGCACCAGCTTCTCCTGCGTACTCAAGTCCAGACTCATTTCTTGTAACAGCATGTGTAAACTCATGTCCTGCCACATCAAATGCTCTAACAATTGGGTCTCCATATACCAGCATAGCCCCATTACTAAATGCATTAAACCATTGCTTTGGATTTCCTTTATTCGTACCATTTGTGTTCCAACCATGAACTACAGAAATTACTTTTTGTCCATTATTATCAAAGCTGTTACGGCCATATTTTTCTTGATAAAAATCATATACTTTAGTTGCTAAATAATGTGCACTAACTGCTTTAGGGTCTGTAAAATTTGTAGAATTACTTGTTACTAAATCATCCAGATATCCCCATACATTTCTTCTATAATTGTTATAATCTTTATAATTAGCAGTATACGTTTCAATTCCCTTACCACGAGAATAATCTGCAAGAATGTACGTTCCATCACTTCGTTGTGTAATTCCAAACGTACGATTAATACCTAAGTCATCTTTTCCTGTGCCTGTTAATTTTGAAGGATCTTGTAATTTATTTGATGTCGCGGATTGGACAATACTACTATCTACTTGTATACCCAATTTTTGAACAAGTTCTTTTAATAGATTCCCACCAAAAGCATCAATTAATACTGTACCAGATACATATTCAGGTGTAGATGCACTAAAAGTAATTTGATATGCGTTTGTAGCTTTACTTGTATTTTCATCTACATATACTACTTGTTTAATTTCTGGTTCTTCAACAAATGTGAGATTATTCCCATAGATGTTAAAGAGCTGTTTCTTCGCATCTTCTTCTGATAGAGTAATAGGTTGTTTCAAATCTTCCTGTTGTTGTAGATCTTGGGCGCTATCCCCTGAAACACTCGTAAGTACACCATCATCATTAATATGTGCTGTTAATTGATATCCGTATACATCCCGTCCTTCATATGTTTGTTGAAGACGTACCAAAGTAGTACCATCATAAGATTTACGACTTTGCGTAACATTATAATTAACTTTGGATTCAGTATTAACTTGCTTTGATGATAATGCTTGTTCTGTTTTTCCTTTTAGCGCATCCTTTGCTACATTTTCTGCCGAATTTTGAGAAGGTGCTGTTAAATTGCCTGTTCGGAACGTATCTTCCTTTGTTTCCACTTTTAACTCTTCTGTTGCCGCATGTACTCCTGCATAAGGCATAATCATCGATAACGCCACTCCTGTAGTTAAGCCTGCCTTTACGAAATGCTTCATATTCTTACTCCTTTATAATCTTATTATTAAGTTAAATAAATATTTTTTTTGGAATTGTAGTCATAGATATTTCAAACTATCTTTGCTTATCTACTGTGTATGAATTGTGATTCCTCATAATATAGATAGATTGCGTCGTTACTTTTATCTTCAATTCTTTTTTCAAAAATTACTGATTATATAAACTATCTTTATATTTATTCATATACTTTATTTTTTGTGGTTCTGATAACATATTTATTGCCATCCACACATTCTTTTTCATTTCTAATTTTTGCATTGGTATCTCTTTTAAAACAGAATTACTTATAATTGCTTCCATTTCTTCATCAATTCTTTGCATAAGATTTTCTTCCGGATTATTTTGCAAATGAGTATTTTTCAATCCCCATTTTGTCATTATAAATTCATTCGTTTTATTCATAGGATTAATAATAGTAGCTCTACTAGTTAATCGTTTTTTTATTTCATCATGATAGATTTTAATTCTATATCCTTCTTTTAGTGGAATAGTATCTTTTACAATCGTTACATTTGTTCCTTCTATTTCCTTCATATAAATATTTTCATCTTTATCATTAAACACCTCTATTGAGGCGTATTTTTCACCTGCATAATAGCTATGAGGTGTTTTAGTAGTAACCGTAAACACAGCTAGATTTCGCTCTAAATCCGTATTTAATTCAGCGAATTGGTCATCTCCTAACCCTAGGAATTGGATCGTTTGATTTACCAACTTGCTCACTTTCATTTCGTTAACATCAATAGTTAGACTATTATCTTTTTCTTTTACATAGGCATAATACGAACTGAAATGATACATACTATCCGTTCTTCCACCTGAAATCTCAACTGTATAAACCCCATTTGGTACGTCTTGTAAATTGATATCTGTTGTTTCGATTGTTTTCTCTTGAATAACTGTGTTCCCTTCTTTTAATTTAATTTTCCCTCCTTTCAATGTATCTATTTCATTTGTATTTAAATGGATATGCAAATTCCCTTTTAGCCCAAGTGAAGCAATTTGCTGATTTGTAACTATTTCAAAGTTAGAGTTTATAAGAATCTCAGGATCAACTAGTGCTCTTGCTTTGGCTAATTGTGATTCAGGCACTATATAAGCTAAAGAAGTAACAGCTGGATAACCTTTCGCCCTATTCATCTCTATTTGTTTATTCTTAAGTTTAAAGCCCCATCTTTCAAAGACAGGTGTAAAATCAACTTGTCCATTCTCACTATAATACTGATTCATTAAATCTGGTAAAGAATGGTCACCTTTTTTGAAAGTAGCATCGCTAGCTAGTTTTCGATAACCTTGATACATTTTCGCAAAAGCTTCATCGCCAGCTTTTTGTTTCGCCATCGTTAAAACAATAAGCTTTTGTCGTAAATCTAAGTCAGCATAATTTTTATTTTCTTTCATTAAAGCATTGTATAAATTCCGTTCTACCTGTTCCTTTTTCCCAAAATTAAACAACCAACCAATTCGATCTGCTTTTTTGCCATATTTACTATATTGATATTGAACACCAAATAGATTATTAGAAACTTCTCCTGTAAATATTCCCTGATTATCAAAACCAGCTTGATATCCATGGGCAATTTCATGTAAAGTTCCCCAACTTAGTTTATCTAACCACATCTTTGTACTATCTGTACTATTCGCTGTCCAATTTGCGCCATAATAAGCACCGCCAGCACCAGATATATCTGCTTTTAAGAAATAACGATTTTGACTTTTTTTATTTTTAACTGTCGAGTCATCTAAACCAATAATTGAATCATACATTGCAAAAATATCTTCATAATACGCAATTAACTCATCCACAGATTGAAAATCTTTTAAAAATCTTATTAACTCTTTATCTTTTTTAGGTACAAATAATTGAAAACTTTCCCCTTGAATTAATGCATACTCTCCATCAAATTGATCCCATGTACTAAAAAAATGAGATACACTTCCTTGTTGATTATAAATTGGAAGAGGTTTAGTAGCATTTTCATTCCCTACTTGGTACTCAAGTATAGCGCGCTCTTCACCATACGGAGTATCTATGAAAGGAACTAAAGAAGTATCACCCTGAATAGTAACCCATTCATTTCCTACTTGTATGGATTTTTCATTTTTTGAGTCATTAGACAATAATCGCAATGTTAATTTTGCTTTAAAATTAGGATTTGTTTGTCTTACCTTTAATGGCGTATTTCTCTGCAAAATAAACCCTAAATCTTGTCTATCATGATATTTCCCTTTACTTATGCCCGCCTGAAATATCCAAGTAGGCTCTTCTATACTAGTAATTTCTTTTATATTTGTTCGTTCATCAGCATGTAAGTTTATATTTCCTATTAAGAAAAACATTGTATACATTATGCCTATAACAAGTAACCTTTTCATTTGTATTTCTCCTTTTCTATTTTTTATATACAAAATACAATGAAATTTTCCTCCTTCTTCATTTATAACTATATTGACACTCCCACGGCTAAAGCCACAAGTCCTACAACTTACGGTGTAATGGATGCGATTCTTGAATGACTAAGCATTCGCAGTCCATTTCTGTTGTAAGTTACTTATCAGTGTAATTATTATAGTTACATTATTTGATGATTATCAATCATTAAATATATGTAATTTTGTATATATGAATATTTTATATAAATTACTTAAATATGACACAATTTCCTTCACACTTGTATTTCTTCTTTTCCAGACATTAATCAAAAAACCACGAAGGCTTAAAAGCCTCCGTGGTTTTTTAATTAAATTAATAACTAGAATCTTTTTACTCATGAAAAGGTCAATTTCCTTCTGGATAATGTACATACCTAAACTGTTATAATTTATGAGTTCTATGTCTTAGCTCTATTCAATTTTCTAGTTAAACCCTAACATATCTTTCTTTATAATTTCCCCTAATTCTGTCCAACTTGTAATACGTGGGATATTAAGATGTTGATTATAAGAAGTAGTTTTTGCATATACTTTTATCGATTTACCTATTAAAGTTTCTAATACAGCTGGCTTATCATCAAAGAAATAATCTAGCTGTATTTCCTGTATAAAGTGAATTTTCTCTTCATCTTTCATCCCATAGAAAAAGCGATCCTCATGTACTGGAAAATTCTTTTCCAGTAACCATCTTTTTGTTTGCTCTCCATGTTCTTTAGGTCGCGCAGTTATATAATATACTTCATGTCCCTGTCTTTCTAATTCTTGCAATGTCTCTACTGCATACGGAAATGGTAAACAAGAAGTATAATAAATTTCATCAAGCAAACTGTTCCACATCTGACCACCTTCTTCCGAAGTCATACCAAATGCTTCATGAATTTCAATTGTTTTTAATGAATGAAATACATCCAATCCTACTTCTTTGTTTAATTTTTTGTTATATAAATGAAAAGCATGCTGTCTTAAATCAATTAAAGTATCATCAATATCAAACCCAAACTTCACCCGTCATCGCCCCTTTCTGCACTTCATTTATTGTAAATTATAAGTGGTATTTTATTTTCCTTCTTCCTCATATTCACCACATTCAGGATAACCAACAAATTTATAATCCTTTCCAACTTGGATAAATGATATATCCTTAAATTCAATTGCATCTTGCATTTTAGTAATGCCTGTACCCTCTACAAAGCTAGGTGCCATTCTTCCCCCAATAATCTTAGGTGCGATATACAATACAAGTTTATCCATTAACTTATTTTCAATAAACGATGCATTCACCTCTCCTCCACCTTCAATAAGAAGAGAAGAAACCCCTTTTTGTCCTAGAATATCAAGCATTTCATGTAAATTTATATGTTTTTCTCCATTAGTAACAAACACTTTAACACCTGCATGTTCTAATGCTTGCTTTTTCACCACATCATGATTATTGGTTGTAAAGATCCAGGTAGCAGCTTCTCCATCTGTAACAACTTTTGATTTCATTGAGATCCGTAAGGTAGAATCTACTATCACCCGAATTGGATTTCTTCCATTTGGAATACGCGTTGTTAATGAAGGGTTATCTTTTTGTACTGTATTAGCCCCTACTAAAATAGCTGCATTTTCATTTCTTATCTGATGTACATCCTGTCTTGCTTCTTCAGATGTAATCCACTTACTATCCGATTCAGAAGTAGCAATTTTCCCATCTAATGTAACCCCAGATTTAACCGTTACAAATGGTCGTTTTGTCATAATATATTTGTTAAAGACTTCATTCATCTTTCTCGCTTCTTTTTCACAGATTCCTACAATTACTTCAATACCAGCATCTTGTAGAATTCTAATTCCACGTCCAGAAACAAGAGGATTAGGATCAAGTGTAGCAACTACTACTCTTTTAATTCCTGCTTGTACGATGGCTTCTGCACAAGGACCTGTTCTTCCATGATGAGAACAAGGCTCTAGGGTAACATAAATCGTACCACCACGGGCCTGTTCTCCCGCCATACGTATCGCGTGTATTTCGGCATGTGGTTCCCCTGCCTTCATATGTACTCCGATTCCTACAATTCGATTGTTATTTACAATTACAGATCCAACCAGTGGATTTGGAGTAGTTTGTCCCTTCATAGCCTTAGCATTTTCAAGGGCTAACCTCATATATTTCTCATGCTCACCCATGTAAATGACCTCCCTCAAAATGCCCAGAGCGATGAATTTTTGTTTGTAAATATTTCTCATTGAATTCTGAGACGTCCCCCCATAATGGTTCACGACTCGTAACATTTAATCCTGCTTTTTGCAACGCTGCTAGTTTTCTTGGATTATTTGTAATCAACTTTACAGGTTTTGAGCGTAATGCCTTTAATACCTCAATTGTATCATCGTAATTTCGAACATCATCAGCAAAACCTAAATTTAGATTAGCTTCAACTGTATCTAAGCCGTTTTCTTGCAGGATATACGTCATCGCTTTACTAAACAAACCGATTCCTCTCCCCTCATGATTTGCCAGGTAGAATAGAGCGCCTGCACCATGCTCTGTAATCATTTGTAAGGATTGCTTTAATTGAAATCCACAATCACAACGTTTACTACCAAAAATATCACCCGTATGACAAATACTATGCATACGAATCAGTGCATCTTCAGCATTCTCGAAATCACCGTACACAAGTACACTAGATTGTTGCATATCTGCTAAATTAAGAAATGATAGTTTTTCAATAATACCTTCTATACCATTCGTAACTTCATTAGTTTGTAACCAAGAATACCATTGGAAAATTTTCGTTTCCCCATATAAATTAATTGGTAATTTGATAGGGCCAACAAGATAAATCTCTTTTCCATCTTGATGTATGAATTGAATTTTATCTTCTAACATATGAATTGTATCTGCTGTAACCATTAGGTACCTCCTAGTATAGAGAATCTCTAAAAAGTTCTCTTCCATTTTATATTTTTTATTATTTAACTTACACACCGTAAGTATTTTTACAAATGATATTCTTGTTCTCTTACCTTAGATTCAATTTGTATTATCATATCTTTAGCAAATTAGAGAAAAGAATTGTCAGTTATATAAAATAACTTAGTTACTTTATATAAGTGAGTATACATTTACAATCAATTTACGTCAAGTAATTAATTATAAAAAAATTTGTTACTAATTGTAAGATGTTATATAATTTCTTTTAGGAGGTGAAGTAAAATGAATGATTCTACATTATGCCCTCGCTTTGAAAAAGGAATGAGATTTTTTAGTCAAAGATGGACAGCACTAATTATTTACCAACTTTTCTCTGGATCTCAGCGTTTTTGTACGCTTGAATCTTCTCTTCCTGTCAGCGGAAGATTACTTTCAGAAAGATTAAAGGAATTAGAACAAGAAGGAATTGTAGAGCGTAAGGTCTTTCCTGAGACACCAGTTCGTATAGAATATTCTTTGACTCAAAAAGGATTTGCTTTAGAATCCATTATTCGCGGAATAGAAGAATGGTCACAAGAATGGATAGAACTTGAAGAATAGTATAAGAGTTTTTTCTTATCTAGCTTTAATTAATCAAATTATGTATATTCATATTTAAAACGCTAGCTTTTTCAAGTATTTATGAAAGCTAGCGTTATTTCATGATTCAATAATTAAAAATACTCACTTGAATTTTATGCTTTTAAATAAAAAATAGGAGCAGCCTATCGTAACAGACTCCTCCTAAAAACCAACCCATATATACATATTAAAAATAAAATTATTTTATTAATAATGAATATTCACCAGTGTTATCATCAAATTTATACACATTCAAATAATATTTTCCTGGTTTCGCTACGAATTTTCCCTTTATAGCATTTCCTTCATCTTCACCACAAGCTACGTAATTTTGCATGTCTGATTCATGATAAAGTACCCATGTCATCCCAATGTTTTGTTCATTTACCACAGAAATATCTACTTCTTTTGGAACTGTAACATCAAACGTATAAACATCTGTTTGATCAGGAGCAATCAGATTTCCCTTTACAAGCTTATTAAATGGGAGTACCTTTTCCTCTTCAAGGGATCCACCTGTTTGCGGATCTTGTTTTACAGTAACTTTTGTTTGTTCTTTACTTTCTTTTCCTCTACTATCTTTCACAGTTAGTTCCACAGTATATGTTCCTTTTTCCCCATATACATGGGTAGGGCTGGCTTCAGTACTTGTTGTACCATCTCCAAAGTTCCATAGATAAGAAATAATTTTTCCATCTTCACTTTCTGTGCCATCACTATGGAATTGAATTCCTTCATTTACTATCCCGCTATATGGTCCATTCATATTTACTATAGTGGTTGTTTTTTCTTTTTCCTCTGTTGCAACACCATGGAAAACAATATCATATTCAAACTGATTTGCTGCATTCACACGGTAGTTAACAAAATAGGCTGTAACTGTTTTATAGCCGCTCCATCCTTTTTGAGACAACTGCTCCAAGGTTTGATTGATTTGTTTACTCATCGTTTTCCAGTCTTCAGACTCACCTTTTGATGTACTACCTATGTACTTGCCTTCTACAGTAAATGTGTTAAAGAATTGAGACTCATGTTTTGTGATTTTTGCATCTTTTATATTAGTTACATCTACAATTTCTTTCTTCACTTCAGCTAACGGCTTAGGTGCATGTTGTATTAAATAATCATTTGTTACTTGTGGTACATTGTATTTATCTTGATTATCAATCAACTGCTGCATATACGTTTGATATTCTGTATTCAGCTGTGAATCTTTACTTAATGCTTCACGATAAGCGTCATAATTTTTCACATCGTTCGCACGGATTAAATCCTGAATCTTATCAAAGGTTTCAAAGTGATGATTATATAGATAAGACTGTAGTGCAAATGAATAATTATAAAAATCCCATGATCCATATTTTGCGAACAAAGTTTGCTTTGCAGTATAACGGCTTGCCGGATTAGATGATAAGCCACTTATAATACTTTTACGTGGAACAACATTATTTGTACGTGTAGATCCTGCAAAGAATTCTGCATTCCCCTCTTGGAACCAAGTTAAGCGTTCATTTTGATATAGTTCTCCGCTCCCAAATAGACCAGGAACCTCGTATCTTCCTTGTAAATAATGAGTGAATTCGTGACGGAATAACTCTTCTAGACTATAAATACTCTGTTTTGGTGTACGCTCATATGTAAAGAAAGTACCCTTCTCTTCAATATAAATACCGCCGTTGTTCGTTTCATATCCATATAATTGTCTATTTAATTGATAATCATCTGGATTATTATAAATTACAATTGTCAGCACATCATCTGCGTTACCTGGTTCTAGTGCTTTATCATTTCCAATTACACGGTGATATTGTGCCTTTACTTCTTTGGCTGCCCAATATAACCTTTTAATTTTCTCTTCGGTTACTTTATCGCCTGTCTTAAAAACAATAGATCCATCATCAAATGTATATGTTTTAGGTAAGTATTGTAACTTCCCTTCTTCACGTATTTTCTGTAAATCTACTGTATTTCCATCATAATCTTTTCCACCGTAGTTTGTTTTGATTTGCTCTACCGCTATAAAATAAGGTCCACTTAGGCGAGGATACATATTCATCGCTTGTGTAATAACTTCCAATCCTTTGTTTGGATTGCTATGAAATTTCCCTAAACGTCCTGCATAATAAATACCGTTATTAATTAGCCAACTATTCTCAGTTGTTAAATTCCGTATGAGAGCAATTCTACTAACCTCATTTATAAAGTTATCTATCTTTCCATACCACATTGTTGCATTAGGCTTTTTATTCGTTTCCTGCAAATAAGATTGTATATCATAATCAATACCTTTTACGATTTCATATACAGCTTGTTCTTTCGTATAATCATTAGCATACATAGAACGGTTATCATTAAACTGTTTTAAAATATTTGCCGCATATTGTACTGTTTCAGCATCACTAGAAGCATTACTAATTAATTTCCCATACGCAACTACTACTCTATCTTGCTCAGCTGTACCTAATGTAAAGTTTGGGTTTTTTGCAATAGCTTTTAATGCTGGTAAACATTTGTCATGGAAGCTTCTCTCATTTAAGTAACCTACTTCATTATTAAAATATCCCACATAAAAAGCAGAACGTAATATCTCAACGAAAGTTTCAATCCCCATTGAGTCCTCTTTCGTAAAAGATTTCCCTCGTTGTCCCAATTCATCAATAATAACGTTCATGCGATCTCTATTTTGATAAAAAGCTTTCGTATCTTGATTGAATTGAAATAAGTCTGTAATTTGATTCCATGAAACTCTTGATAGCGTATCAATGAATTCACTATCAGACATTTTATTCAGTTCTGCCAGAGTATAGCTTTGCTTTAATTGCCTTACTTCAGGTTTCATCACCGGAGTAGGTCGTTGTGAAAAATCGCCTACTTTTAAACGCTCTTCAAAAGTTACAGTTCCATCCGCTTTTGTAGCATGTGCAATTTCATCTTTTAAAGTTTCTGTCCCGATCGGTTTCATCTGTAACGTATTATAGGGTGCTTTTTCTTCTGCTGAAACCTGTGTTTGAATACTTCCAAATGATAATGCCACCGTACTAATACCGATCATCATTTGAGTAAATTTTAAATTCTTGTTCATAACATTTCCTCCATTTATATATTCCACCTAAAAATATAACATTTTATCTTAATAAATTATTATAAAATGTATTATTTCATATTGTATTACATGAGTTTTCATATAAGTTAATATTAAAAATTATAAATAAAAATTTTACATTTAATCAAAAAAGGACAAACTACCCAAGGTGAATAGCTTGTCCAAAATTATAAACTCTATGATTTAACAATATATAATTCAGTTCCGCTAAAAGCCTTTTATTCTCTTTTCATCTCCTACTATTTTTGCATCCGAACGAACAATAGTGAATTAGAATAATGACTTAATACTTGCTAGAACAGTAAGTATTCCTATAACAATTACAAATACATTGCTCATTTTCCCTCTATATTTTGCTAGTACTGGTACTTTACGAATCGCATACATCGGTAATAGACATAAGATAGCAGCGACTAACGGACCGCTAAGAGCATCAATGATTCCAAGAATACTTGGATTTGTATAAGCAACATACCAGCATGTTAATACGACAAAAGTAAGAATCATTGTCTTAACTGTTTTCTCTCCTACATCTTTCCCACGTTTTTTACCGGACTTGATAATCATGTCACGCATTACCTCATAAGCTCCTATATAATGGCCAAGGAAAGACTTTGTAATAGCCACAAATGCAATGATAGGAGCCGCAATAGTGATTACTGGTGAATTAAGCTCATTAGCAAGATATGAAAGGATTGACAAGTTCTGTTCTTTTGCCACCTTAAGATCATCTGGAGTCAAACTTAAAGTACTGCTCCAAACAAAGAACATAACAACAGCGAATGTCATGATATAACAAACTTTTTGTATTTGAGCACACTTAGCATCAGTAGCGTCTATTCCATACGTAGCTCTCTGTTTCATAACGAATGACGAAATCATAGGAGAATGATTAAAAGAGAATACGATGATTGGTAGTATCATCCAAATCATTCCGAAATATCCTGTTCCAGTTGAAGCAGTAGAAACACTTGAAAAACTTAGCATTGAAGTATTCCATTGTGGAATTAAAGATATTGCAATAAAAAGTAGAGAAGCAATGAAAGGATATACTAACATGCTCATTATCTTTACAGTAATATCTTGACCAAAATTCAGTATAGTGATAAGACCGAGTACTAATACAAGTGATAAAATGGCCCTTGGAGGCTCCGGCATGTGCAATTGATGCACAATAAAACTACTTGCAGTATTTGTAAGTGCGACCGAATACATTAGTACGATTGTATAAATTGAGACAAAATATACGATGTTAAAAATGATACTTGCTTTGTTTCCGAAATATTCTCTTATTGTACCAGTAATCCCCTCGTCAGCAGAATTCGAAGCGTATATCATTTTAGCAAGCGCCCTATGTGAGTAATACATAACAGGATATGCAAGTATGGTAATTATCAGTAATGATAATAAACCACCTGAACCTGCATTAATAGGTAAGAAGAGTACTCCTGCTCCAATTGCTGTTCCAAATAGACTCAATGCCCAGGTAGTATCCTGTTTATTCCACTTTTTAGGGTCTAGATATTTCTCATTTTTTACTGCAGTATTATCAACTTGAAATTCTATGTTTTTTGCAGTATTTCCATTCATATAATAATTCCTCCTAGTGTCCTATTCTTACTTCTCTATTTAAGGCATCGGAATATAGACCGTTCTTTAAAAATGAATTGTTTATAAAGTGCGCCACATCGTATATCCTTCTTTTAAGTTGATCAAAATTAAAAAATGTACGAATCATCAACCTGACGAGTTTGTTACCACTTACAAAATGTTTCAATTATATATTGGACTCTGTAGTAGGATATATTATTGATAATTCCCCCAATATCCAGAAATCCTTAAGCGAAAAATAGAGAATATATTGTTAAACATTTCACAATATAGACGTTAACTGTTCATTGATTTGATTGTTTTTCCCCAAATATTTTATTTTTAATGGCAATCCCTGTAGGTGTGGCCGCAATTCCACCTAAACCGGTCTCTCTTAATTCGCGAGGCATCTGTTTTCCAACTCTATACATCGCTTCAATAACTTCGTCAGCATTGATGATATTGTTTACACCGGCTAATGCGATGTCCGCTGCTGCTAAAGCATTTGCCGTCCCAATGGCGTTTCTCTTTACACAAGGAATTTCTACCAAACCAGCGACCGGATCACAAACTAAACCGAGTAAATTTTGTAATGCAATTGAAAAAGCTTCAGAAGATTGCTGTGGCGTCCCACCCGCAGCTTCTACTGCAGCTGCAGCCGCCATCGCTGAGGCACTTCCTATTTCAGCTTGACATCCTCCGTACGCTCCTGATATACAAGCATTGTTTGCGACTATCGTTCCAAATAACGCTGAAGTGAATAGAAAATGAATCATATCTTCATGACTTAAATCTAACGTATCTTTAATACTAAATAGAACTCCCGGAATCGTTCCACTCGCACCTGCTGTTGGAGTTGCACAAATAGCTCCTAATGCAGCATTTACTTCATTAACACCGATAGCACTTTGGATCCCTAACACCATCAAATCTCCAGAAAGAGTTTTCCTATTTTCTCGATATTTTTTAATTTTAACAGCATCCCCTCCAGTTAAACCAGTTGGAGAAAATACCCCGTCGCCCTCAATACTTTTATTTATAGCATTTTGCATAGTCGCTAAATTTCGTTCCATTTTACTCCAAACTTCTTCATAGGTAGATTTAGTTTGTTCAATTTCCTGTTCAATTGCTAATTCATAAATTGTTTTTTGACTTTTATTAGTTGCATCCACAATTTCTTTTATGGCCATATACATATTTTTCACTCCTTAATGTAACTAAAGAATAATGAGTTTAGCTATATTGCTTAAATTTCCTAATTCCTCCTGGACATTACCAGGCAATAGCGAATCCAATGCAAATGCATACAAATATTTACCGTTTCCTTCCAAATTATGAAAGTTATTAATTTCTACATCATATTGTTTAAAAATCCTGCGTAAAACAAATTCAAAGTCAGCTCTTTCGGAAATTGCAATAATAACCGGCAATGGTCCCTGCAGATTTAAACTAAATCCGTCAACTTCAACATGTTTGATTTCAATTAATCCACCGCCGACAGAAATACCCATCGTTCTAATACTTTGGCTTTCATCCTCTAAATATACATCTGCCGTATTTGGATGATCAGCAGGACTATCACCCGCTTTTTCAATAAAGGTAATGTCGATTCCTTTAGATTCTGCTATTTTAATAGCATCTGGCACTTTGCTATCATCGGCTGCAAATCCTAATATCCCAGCAATAATCGCAAAATCAGTTCCATGTCCTTTATGGGTTTCAGCAAATGATTCATAATACCTAACCACGACTTTTTTGGGAAGACCTTGAAATAATTTATTTGCAACTGTTCCAATAGCCAAAGCTCCTGCAGTATGTGAACTCGAAGGTCCTATCATTACCGGCCCAATCACATCAAAACAACTTTTGTATTTAACAACCTTTTTTTCTTTAATAGATGCTACATTTATGTTCATATAAGCACCCCCATAATTTATGATTTTAATTACAGTTGAAACTAAGTTATTAGAATAATTAATTCAAAACAAAACCTAATTGTTAGCGCTTTCTTTTGATGTTAAATAAATTTCCTTTCTGATTACACATCCTTTGTAGAGTAATCATATCAGTATGTCCAATTTAAGAAAGTCACTTGTAAGATTTTTAGAATTTTCGCACCAAAACTAGGTTTGATATTTTATCTAGAGGTAATCAACTATCTCTCGACGCCCTCATTATAACTTGTATATTTATGAGTTTAATATTTTTTTATTTTTAGAAAGATTGAATAAACAGAATCTTGAATGGATAATAAATTACACTAAGTATGTAGCAATTATGTCCTTTGTTTGAAGCTGTATTAGTTAATAAAAAAGTAAAAATAACACAGAGTTCCTCACATTAACACGTTGTTTATATTAGAAAATCATTATAAAGATACTTGTATTGTCCTTTGTTAGAACATCATATTTTGGACGTGAAAGCTGTTACAATAAATGATTCATGTAGATGGAAAGGAATACATGAATCAAACATAAAACATCCGATGTATATTAATACTAAATTAAGCATTAATATTTATTATCAGAAAAGAGGAACTTCTTTTTTAAAAAATTAAATATATTCTTTTTATAAAGATACAACATTATGTCGGTTTTAGCGCAAATGAAAGATAAGTTCCATATAACAATAGGGATCCCTAGTGGAATCCGTTTTATACTGTTTTCATTTAAAAAATCCTCTTCAAAACGCAAATAAAAAAGGGCAATTTCAGCCCTTTTTTATTTATAAATCCTCTATAACATATTCCGTATATCCCTCATAATAGTAACTAATATCAATGCCTTTCATGAATACTTCACGGCTATTAATTTTATCTACTAGTGCATTTTGGAGTAAATGCTTAATTTCAATATCTTTAATCGGGCTGCGTTCCATTGCCAGTAAATAATTCTCTTTATCTATCCTATTCCAGTCAACCACCTGTTGGATTTCATTCTTAAAGATTAAATCTAACCATATTCTAGCCGCTCTACCGTTTCCATCTCTAAATGGGTGAGCAATATTCATTTCAACATACTTTTCAACGATTTCATCAAAAGTTGTTTGTGGCATAGTGTTTATATGTTCTAGTGAATGACTTAGATACATAACAGGAGCAAATCGAAAGTTCCCTTTCGCTATGTTAACCTTTCGAACCTTTCCAGCAAAGGAATAAATATCCTCAAATAGATATTTATGAATGTTAGTAAGACCCTTAAATGTGCCAACTTCTATGTGGTTTATTTCTCCTGAATCATATAAATCTTTGGCTTTCATTTTTGATAGTCGTTCTTCCGCTCGGTTCAATTCCAACTGATTTTTAATACCTAATTTATTTTCTAGCACGGTCATTCTCCTCTTTTTCTGCCATTAATTCTTTTAGCATATCCAAATCTTCTTGTGCGGCTAAATTCTTGATGAAACTTCTAGCCATAGCTTTATAATTGAGGTATTTCGCTTGTTCTGGATTGCGTTTTTTATAGTTTTTTGTGGCTTCGTTTTGCGCCTTGCTGTATGCCATTCTATCCACTCGTTTTTAAGCCTATAAGCACATTATATATTACTTAGTAATATATAAAACAAAAAACAAGCTAGAGCCGAAGCCCTAGCCTATATCCTTATCTACTATTTCATTTTTTGTTCTGTAACAATAAATCTTGAAAGTATTCCAATTAATGCTTCCACCTTTTCTTTCATCTTGTTGGATTGATTTGAAATCTCTTTAATTGAAACTGCCTGTGATTGTATTGATTGTACTGTTTGAATTGTTTCTTTTTGTACTTGTGTTGCATTATCAGATACTAGTGAAAGAGATGCATTTACTTCTTCTGTGCCGGCAGATATCTCTTCTGTCGCTGCGGAAACTTCTTGAATTTGACTTGTTATTTTATCAATATCTCTCATAATAGAAGAAAATGTTTGATCCGCTTTGTGAGCCGCTTCTTTTCCTTCTGCTGCCTTTTGTTGACCTTTTTGCATGGCATGAACTGTATCTTGAGTATCTTGTTGAATAGATTTAACTAGATGGTTAATTTCATTCGCTGATTCTTTAGACTTCTCAGCTAAGTCTCTCACTTCTGCCGCAACCACTGCAAATCCTTTCCCATTCTCTCCAGCACGTGCCGCTTCGATAGCAGCATTTAAGGCAAGAAGATTAGTTTGTTCAGCAATATTAGTGATTGCATCCAGAGCTGTATCAATCTGTTGTGTACGTGAAACAAGCCTATCAATTACTTTTGATGTTTCCTCGACAACATCATGAACACTGTTCATTTGAAGAATAGAGTGCTTTATTACTTCACTTCCGATATGTATTTGTTCTGTGGTAGTTACTGCTACCTCAGCAACTACAGCTGAAGATTCAGCTACTGTTTGTACACCAATTGTTATTTCTTCCATTGAAGATGAACTCTCTTTAATACTAGTTACCTGTCCTTCTATCTTTGATTTTACATCAGCAATAGTCTGAACTACATCATTTGAAATATTAGATGCTTGATTTGTATCTTGTAAAACACTCTCGGTAGAAGAAATCACCTCTTGTGTTGTCATCTTAATATTTAATATTAACTGTTGAAGGTCATCTAACATACTATTAAAGGACTGTACAATGTTTCCTAATTCATTATTTGCATTATAAGAAGTACGTATTGTTAAATCACCTGCGGCTACTTTTTCCATATCGCTTTGTAATAACTTAAGTGGCTTTCTTATAGTAATTTTAATAAGATATCCAATGAATATAACTATGGCAATTGCTAAAATTGAAATGCTCACAAACATTACCATTGTATTTTCAGCGTTATTACTATTAACATCTTGTAATTTCTTTGCATCATTGGTAATCTTCATAATAAGTTCACGAATTGATTGAATTGTTCTTTGCATAGTAGGTTCAATTTCTTTTAGATAATAGGCGTACGCTGCCTCATTATTATATTTTCCTAATTCTTGTACCTGATTCATCTGAGTTCTTAATTTATTAAATGCTTCATGAAATGTGTTATATAATTCCTTTTCCTTATTAGAAATAACTTTAGTCTCAAATTTCTTTAATAACTGATCATTTTCCTTACGAATCTCATCAATTTCTTTTATCAACTCGTTCATTCTTTTTTCATCTTTGGATACCATTATTTCCATAACATTCATATTTACATGATAGAAATTTGACTCTATCATTCCTATCCACTCAATTGATAGTAGATCATCCTCATACATATTAGATGAAGCACTCTTCCCTTTTTCTAGTCCCCAACCCCCTATTAGGGATAATACTAAACAGGCAATACATGATATAGCTATTAATATGTTTAGTTTTGTACCAATCTTACTATTTCTTAATAATCCCAACTAAAAACTCTCCATTCATATATATAGTTTGATTAATATATAATATAGTAATAATCTTAAATAAGCGATATTTATTTTTAAAATAATTAAATATGTATAATTCTTAAAAATAATATATATCAAACTATTTGATATATATTATTTTTAAGTGAACTTATTCTCCGGTTTTTATATTTTGTATATTAAGAAAATTCATTTAATTACAATAGATTGGTAACGCATATTACAGAATTTATATCAGCTAATGAGCCAGCCTCTTATGAAACAGAGGGAAAATTATTCTATAATGAGGACAATTTTAGAATAATACATAAATAAAAGAAGAGATGCGTCAACATCTCTTCAAATAATTGCTACCACAAGTTTAAACGATTACTAAGATTTATTATCTCCGTTTCTTAAAAGTGAATATTTCAAATCTACAAATATAAGCTCTCGTACAATAGTTGTAGGTACTTTTAAAAGTATTTAAAAAGAAAGTCCATTCTGTTACCTCCTTTCCCACCAAATAATAGAAAGGATAGTAACGTTCCATCACTTCACGCTTACCGATTTTACAAAAATCAGGCTAAAGAGACAAAGTAAGAACTATAGACAAATTCTGTTAAGATACTTTGAGATTATATCAAGGTTTTTGAATTTCCCAATGCAAACAATCCGTAAGATCATTAAGTGCGATTCGTTTAAACTTAATGAGTTACCTCTTTTAAACTAGTAGAAATACTCTCTTCTAACAGTTCCAACCCTTTACATAAACCTTCTAAATCTATTGTTAAAGAAGGTAACAACTTAATTACTTCATCATTAGGTCCAGATGTTTCAATAATTAAACCATTTTCAAATGCTACTGAGCAGATCTTTTTAGCTATTCCAAGAGTATTACACGCTATTCCTTGCATAAACCCTCTTCCTCGTACTTCTCCTTGAAGTTGGGGATATTTCAAACAAATCCCATTAAGAAAACTAGTTATTTTTTCACTTTTCCATCTTAAAGCATTAATAAACTCTATATCTTGCCAATAACTCAATGCTTCTGTGGCCGCTAAAAATGCTAAATTATTCCCACGAAACGTTCCATTATGTTCTCCTGGTTCCCACTTGTCATATTCCGGTTTAATTAGTGTAATAGCCATTGGAAGGCCAATACCACTTATAGACTTTGACAAACAAATTATGTCTGGTTTAATGTTCGCAGGTTCAAAGCTAAAAAATGTACCCGTACGTCCACATCCTGCTTGAATATCATCAATAATCAGTAATATATTATACTTTTTACAAATTTCGTCAATCCCCTTTAACCATTGAGGGCTAGCGGTATTTAAACCACCCTCACCTTGAACTGTTTCTAGAATAATTGCAGCAGGTAAATCTACTCCACTTCCACTATCACCTAATACTTTTTCTAAATATGTTAAAGAATTAAGAGAATCTAAATAATTTTCATACGGCATGATAATACTATTATTTAGTGGTACTCCAGCACCCTTTCTTTTAAAATGATTACTCGTTATCGAAAGTGATCCTAAACTCATTCCATGAAAAGCATTAGAAAAACTTATGATATTAGTTCTTCCAGTCACTTTTCGAGCAATTTTCAGTGCACTTTCAACAGAATTTGTACCTGTTGGACCAGGAAACATAATTTTATAGTCTAAATCACGTGGTTCCAAAATAATTTTGTTAAAGTGCTTTAAAAAACTCACTTTAGCACTTGTTCCCATATCAAGACTATGAATAATACCATCTTCTAAAAGATAATCTATTAATACTTGTTTCATTTTTTCATCATTATGTCCATAATTAAGAGCCCCAGCACCTGAGAAAAAGTCAATATACTCTTTTCCATCTACATCCCATAATTTATATCCTTTAGACTTAGTAAAGATTGTTGGAAAGCTTCTACTATAACTTCGAACTTTGGATTCCAGTTCATTAAATATATCCATTTTTGAACTAACTACCATATAAGAGCTCCTCCTAATTTTTCATTTTTACTATCCTCACAAAGATTAACGAAAAGTTATATAATCACTATTGTAAATTTATACTGAATGCGTGTCTTTATAACGATGAGCTGCTACTGCTGCTTGACCAAGTGAGATTCCCCCATCATTGGTAGGTACTTGTTTATGCATATAAACCTCGAATTTACAAGCCTTAAGCGATTTATAGGTTTCTACAAGTAAAAACTTATTTAAAAATACACCCCCACTAAGAACTAGTTTATTAATCCCTGTGTCTTGACGAATTTGTTTACAGGTTTCTGTAATCATTTGAACCATTGTATAATGAAAACGATAGCTTAATTCACCCTTGGTATACTTATCTTTAAGTATCAAAGATACCAACTCTTTAAACATAGGTTTTATATCTATTCTTCTAATTCCATTTGAAGCAACTATTTCATAAGGTAATAAAGGATTGGAAGAATCATTGATATCAATCGCTTGCTCCAACTCAATAGCAGCCTGTCCTTCATATTGGATTGTTTCACAGACACCCAATAGTGCTGAAACCGCATCAAAAAGCCTTCCCATACTTGAAGTAAGAGGCGAATTAATTCCTTTTTGAATCATTTTTATAAGTACATCTAGTTCAAAACTATTTCGCTCTGAAATAAGCTTTATTGGTAATTCTTTGACTTGTTCACCGTATATTTGCGTCAATATTCCTAAAGCGATTCTATACGGTTCTTTAACGGCTTTATCACCACCTGGTAACTGAAAGTAATCGATATATGCCGCTCTTTGATAATTAAGAAAATCACCGATTAAAAACTCTCCACCCCAAATATTCCCATCATCACCATAACCCGTACCATCTAAAATAACTCCTAAAACAGGACCATCTAATTGATTATCAACCATACAAGAAGCCATGTGGGCATGATGATGCTGAACCTGTACAACTGGTAAAGCTTTTTGATCAAATGCATATTTTGTACTATAAAAATCAGGATGAAGATCACTTGCTATGACGGAAGGACTGATTTCAAAGATTTTTTGTAAATGAGCTATAGTATTTTTAAATGATTCATAAATTTTATAGTTTTTTAAATCGCCAATATGATGACTAATAAAAGCTTTTTCACCTTTAGTTAAGCAAATCGTATTCTTTAATTCTGCTCCTAAAGCAAGTACATTAGTTGATCCTTCTTTAAACTCAATTGGGTTTGGTACATACCCTCTGGCGCGACGAATTATTTGTAGTTTTGTTATTTCATCATCTAAATCAATAGCCCTAATAATAGAGTCATCTACTCTAGTGAATATCTCCCTATTGTGTACTAAATAATAATCCGCAATGCCTTTTAGCTGCTCAATTGCATCTCCATCTTTATATACAATAGGTTCATCAGAAACATTGGCACTCGTAGCTATTAATGCAATAAAATTCCCTCTTAATATGAGATGATGAAGTGGTGTATAAGCTAACATTACCCCATAGGTATTATTATTAGGTGCAACATCTAAAGAAATAAACTGATTATCCTTTTTGTTCAATAACACAATTGGCCGTTCTTTAGAAACTAATAAAGCTTCTTCATTTTTTGTTATTTTAGCAAAATTTTTCACATCATCTAATTGAGATGACATTAAAGCAAAAGGTTTTTCATCCCGCTTTTTTCTTTTTCTTAATTCTTTTACAGCTTCATGATTCATTGGATCTACAACTAAGTGATATCCACCTAACCCTTTAATAGCTAGGATTTTCCCCTTTTTCAACAAATCAATGGTTTTTTCTACTGGATTATCAGTGAGGACAGTTTTACCATCTGCTGTTTTCAATTGAACTTGTGGTCCACATTTCCAACAAGCATTTGGTTGTGCATGGAATCTCCGATCTAATATGTCTTTATATTCTTTATCACACTCTTTACACATAGGAAATTTAGCCATTGTAGTATACGGTCTATCATAAGGAATATCTTTTATTATTGAATATCTAGGTCCACAATTTGTACAATTAATAAATGGATACCGATACCTTCTATTCGTTGGATCAAATAATTCTTCTAAACATTCATTACATACATAAGTATCAGGAGATATTAAAGTTTGCCTACTACTATGTTTTTGGCTACTCAAAATATCAAAAGAGCTATAACGATTATCGGATTCTTGTTCCTCTACCAATTTAACCTCTTGCACATAAGCCAATTCTGGGGAATTAAATTCTATATCATGAATAAAAAGTGTAATATTATTTTGTTCCCCTTCTACTTCTATCAGCACTCCATTTGAATCATTTAACACCCATCCGTTTAGATCATATTTTTTTGCTATTCTATATACAAAAGGTCTAAAACCAACACCTTGCACAATGCCTTTAACTTGATACTTTTTTATAAACATATTTATTACTTTTTTCATAAATTGTCTCCTAACATAATCGAGGTAATTCTGCCCCATATAATAACTCAATGAGTTTCAATTCACCTGATTTTGCTTCCATAAGTACTTGTCTATCTTGTGTTTGAGTAACTTTACCAATTACTGCAGCTTCTTTACCATATTTAGTATTTTTCAATATTCTCACGACTTCCTCGCTTACCTCTGGAGACACAAACATACAAACATTACCCTCATTAGCTAGATACATTGGATTAACACCTAACATATCGGCAGCCATAATGGTTTCTGCTAACATAGGAATCTCTTTTTCTTGTATTTTTATTCCTGTATTAATTGTTTCTGAGACTTCATTTAAAACTGTACCTAAACCGCCTCTTGTAATATCTCGCATGCAATGTATAGAATCACCAAAGTGGTTTTTCAACTCTGATATCATATGATTTAATGGTGCACAATCACTATTTATTCTCTGTTCAAACCCTAATCCTTCTCTTATAGAAAGGATATGTATACTATGGTTTCCTAGTTGTCCTGTTATAATGATATCGTCACCTTCTTGAATAGAGTTTACCGAAAATGGTGATACATCTCCTTCAAAAACTCCTATTCCAGTTGTATTGATAAAGATTTTGTCTACTTCACCTTTTTTAACAACTTTTGTATCTCCAGCAACAATATACACTCCAGCTTCTTTCGCTGTTTCTCTTATAGAATCTAATATTTCTTCCAAATCTTTAATTGGAAAACCTTCTTCTAGTACTAACGCCAATGATAGATAAAGTGGTTTTGCACCACTAACCGCTAAATCATTAACCGTCCCACAAACTGCTACTTTACCTATATTCCCCTCACCAAAAAAGATAGGATCAATAACAAAAGAGTCCGTTGTCATTGCCAACCTTCTACTACTTACCTCAAGAATGGCACTATCCTCCATTTTTCCAAGATGAACATCTTCTAGTTTTGCAGTAATAATTGAGCTAATTAAATCATGACTCAATAGGCCTCCTGTTCCATGGTCTAAAATTATATTTTCTAAATCTTTAGTTAATTTCATGAATTAAAACTCCTTTTCATTTTTATTTTTGAAAAATAATATCACTTGCTACATAGAACAAGTGATATTACAACGTATTTACTTACGGAATTGCAACTCCATCAAAAGAAATATCTTCATTTTTAGAAATGGAATTACAGATTTCCTCGATACTCATAATCTTTGCACAATATGAACCTAACCACTTTAAAGCCCGTTCTTTATCTTCAGCCTTCGCTGAAACAACCGCGTCTTCTGGTACGATTACATTATAACCACGGAAAAATCCATCTGCTGCAGTTGTTTGTACACAAATTTGAGTTTGCATACCCGTAATAATAATTGTATCTACTCCTAAATTTTTTAAGGTTTCATCAAGATTTGTCTCAAAAAAACCACTATCCTTATTTTTCTCAATAATAATATCTTTTTCATGAAGAAACTCAGGTAAGATTTCTGCACCCTTAGACCCCTTTGTGACTGGTAAAAAATCACCATATCGTTCAGCTTTTGGATCATCTTCTAAGTTAATTAACTGTAGGTGAACAATAGAAACATCATTTTCTCTCATAGTATTTAAGAAAGACACCATTTTAGGTGTAAACTCCTCCACAGCTGCAATTCTATCCTCATTTTTATTAACCAAATCGTACTGTAAGTCATTTGTCAGTACTGCATATTTCATAATAATCCTACCTCCAATTAACTAAGAATTTAATTTTTCTAAAATACAATGTTCATTATTCCACCAGTAGTAAGAATATGTCAAATATTATTTTTTATCTAAATTTTCTAAATAATTTTCTGAAAATTAATACCTAATAGGACTCAATTTCCCATTAGGCATTAATTTTACGCTGTTTATTTAGAATAATCTCTCATATGTAATTAAATTTTTTCACTCTCTGTAAAAAATGATTTATGTTCTACTGGAGAAGAAAGCACTATTAAGGTTGTAGGCTTTCCATACTCTAAACACAAATTAATATAGTCTTCGAGTGTATGTACAGATTCCGTCACTACCTTTGTTAGATAACTATACATACCGGCAATACGGTGACATTCGACTACATCTGAATGTTCCATTGCGAATTTTTTATATTTATTGCAATCCTTTGGTTCCATCAAAACAAACGCAGTAATATGTTTTTTTAATTCTTTCGGATTAACAATCGTGCGATAACTTGTAATAACCTCCTGTTCTTCTAGTCTTCTAACTCGCTCTGTAACAGAAGGGGAACTCAAACCTACCAGTTTTCCTATTTCAACCATACTTAAACGTGCATTTTCTTGAAGATGAGAAAGAATCTTTAAATCTGTTTCATCCATTGCTGGACCTCCCCTTGATTAATTAAGAAAACATTTAATAATTCTTAAATTTTTTAAGAAAATTATAATTAATACATAAATTATAGCATGTTATCCTTTTTTAAAACTTTATATAATTAATATCAATTAATGAAAGAGAGGCTGAGTATCTTGACACAACAATCATTGAAACGCTCAATTACTTGGGTACAGGGGACCGCATTAACCATAGGAGCTGTGTTAGGATGTGGAATCCTTATTTTACCTTCAATTACTGCAAATAGCGCTGGACCAGCTTCAATTTTATCTTGGGTTATCATGTCTATATTAGCTTTTCCTATTGTAGCAACTCTAGCGCGTCTCGCTAAAATGATTCCTAGTGCTGGAGGAATTACAGCTTATGTTCAAATGGCATTTAATGCAAATACAAGTGCCATCCTAGGCTGGATTATGTTAGGATCTATTCCTATTGGAGTACCTATTATTGCTTTAACAGGTGCCCATTATATTGGATATGTTTTTCCAATAAGTAATCTTAGTGTTATAGGAATTGCAGCATTAATTTTAATTACCTCTTTACTCTTACATATAAAAGGGATCGAGCTATCATCAAAAGTTAGTGTGTTTGTAATTTGTATTATTTCACTGTTAATAGTTGTCGCTGTTATTGTTTCTATACCCTATGTAAAATTAAGTTCTTTTACACCATTTGTACCAAACGGATGGTCTTCCGTTGGTGCTTCATCTGTAATTATCTTTTTCTCCTTTGTAGGATGGGAAATGATTACCCCATTAGCTGAAGAATTTAAAAGACCAGCTAAAGATATTTCCATTAGTTTATTTTTAGGGGCAATTTGTATCTCCATTATGTACATTGCTATATCTTTTGTAACAATAGGGACTCACTCATATGGTGATAAGAACCAGATAGCTTCCCTTAGTATTCTAATATCAAAAGGATTAGGACCAATAGGTACATATATAACAACTATCTTAGCAATTTTCATTTCGTTTAGTGCTGTACATGCTAACATTGCAGGTTTTTCAAGAATGATTTACGCTCAAGCTAGAGAAGGACATTTCCCTTCCTTCTTTGCTAGGTTACATTCTAAATTTCAAACTCCAACTAGGGTATTACTAGTTTTAGGAGGAATTTTTAGTTGTATTTTAATTTTTTATGGTGTGGCACGACCAAATTTAGAAATGCTTCTTAAAGGTCCTAGTGTAATTTTTATTACCTCATATATTTTTACAATGCTAGCTGCACTTAAATTATTAAAAGTACGTGATATTGGTTGGTGGATGGCCTTCCTATCTCTCATTATATGTATTATTGTATACTCATTTAGTGGTTGGGCTATTTTCTATCCAGTAATCTTATCAATTATTGGTTGGATTTATATAGTTATGAATAAGAAGTATAGTACTATAGCCAATCATTCAATAAATACATCAAATGAAAACTAGTCTCATATACTCTACAAATTTACCACTCAAAATATAAACTAATATTAATACTATTAATGGTGGAATAAGGAAATCTTCCACTGACTTATAAGTAGCTCAAATTAACCTACTAATTATGCACATTCAAAAAACCAGGATAACCTTTTAAAACCATCCTGTTTTTTTATATTTAATAAAATCTATTGTTTCCTATTTATAGAGATCATATCTAATAGCTCTAATTGACTCTACATATTTCTATGAATTTTTTCAATGTAGATAACCCTGTATATAATAGAAGGAATTTTTCAATCTTCTATTAATTAAGTTTGATAAATGACTTATATCAATTGAAAATAAAAGAAAATTAACCACATTTAATTATGTAAAAAACACATAATTAAATGTGGTTATAATCATTATAAAATTTATATCAACATATCAGCGAAAGAAGATCCAACGTTATTTTTACGCTTCATATGTTTTTCTAAATATATTTTTGTGGTTTGAATATTTTCGTGACCGAGTGTTTGCATTAAATGATATAAATCTGCATTTCCTTGTTCTACTGCCATAATTGCAAAAGCATGTCGAAATGTATGTGCGGTTACTGGATTTTCACGATATTGTAAAAACTCTAAGTCTGTTTTCTTTATCATATCTGTTACCTGATTTGATAGTGTTTTAGAGTTATATACACTTCCTCTTTGATTTATAAATAACGGACTCTCATCCCCTTTTTCCAATACCGTTTGGAACCCTCTTCTTCTTCTCATCTCACAAATACATTGGTATAAATGTTCTGAAATAAAAAGTTCACGCACTTTGCCCCCTTTTCCCCTAACCTTTAACCAATACTTTCCGTCATAGTGTAAATCTTTTACTTTTGCAGTACACAACTCCTGAATACGTGCACCAGTACTTGCTAATGCAAGTATTATTGTATAGTTTATTAAATGTCCTCTTTCTTTATAAAAACCTAATATTTTCATGACTTCTTCATAGGATAAATCCCGATTTGGACGATCTTTTTCATTTACATTTGCACGCTGTAATTCTTCATGAAGTGGTTTTTCAATATATCCGAATACATAGAGATGTTTTAAAAAAGAACGAATCAAGACTGTTTTTTTCGCCAAAGTTGCAACAGCATACGTATTCCCACCTCTACCATTTTGTACATTTTTTAACCAGTCATTAAATTTACGAATATGCCAAGGCTGTAATGTTTTTAATAAGGAAGTATTTCGTTGAACTTCTTCCCCATTCACTTCAAACTCTTCTGCATGGTGTACCATACATTTGCAAAATGCTATTATTTCAGACACGTAACTCTTTCTTGTATCCTCCTTTCTATTTTTGTTTTCATCCATATCATTTTGTAAATGTACAAAATGATATATCACTTCAAGGTCACCTAGAAATTCATATTTTCTCTTTCCTTCTTTTTCTGCTACCTCTATCTTTTTTTCCATATCGTTCATATAACGAGTATTATACATAAATGAAGATATATCTTTTATATTGTCTAAATATGTATCTATAAATTCTTTTTGATTTTTCAAAATAGGTAAAAGTACTTTTTTATTTTTATCATCCATACCTATACATCACCTCTTCTTGTATAGATTTTAATTTTTATTATTTTTATTAAGTATACTATGATTTTCACATCACTTACATCAATTATAGAAATTAATAATCATTTTATTTCTGTAATAAGTCTATATTCTTCTCTATTTAGTTATGCATGTAATTTCCTATAATTATTTACTATATAGATAAACATTTATCGTAATTTTATACAATTTGATAAAATATCTATATATAAATAATCATCAAATTTTATCTAACATTAAAATAAAGTTATAAGTCACTTTAGTATATTGGTATAATGATAATTTATTTTATATTCAAATCATATTTTATATCTAACTAAGAATCTGATATGATATATACATACTTTATGAATTATAGGGAGTAAATAAGGAGGTATACTTTCATGACACAGGATTTACTGTTTATCACAAAACCTACAGTAACGACAAAAGAAGCTGCAGATTTAATGGGAGTTACCGTTCAGACCATTTTAAAAAAAGAAAAAGAGGGTCTAATAGAATGTGTATATAAAGATAATTGGAAGCAATTCGGAAGTAAAATATTCTATTTAGAAGATATTGAACGGTTAATGAATAAAGATGAAGTAAATGGATTAAGTACAAAAAAAGCAGCAGAAATTTTAAACGTAGCACCCTCCACAATCTTTACATATATTAAATCCGGAAAATTAACAGCCACGATGGTAGAAAAACGCGGTAAACAAGTATATGTCATTGATGAAGAAGAACTAAAAAAATTCCAACTTAATTACGAAAAATCCACAACAAAAGAACGTAAAACATTCATTACTAAGATTCAAGATATAGACATTTACTTATATCAATTATTGACACATCACCATACAGGAAAAAAAGCTAGGGTAATAGAAATTAATGGAGCCGATGGAAAGGTTCTTACAGAGGATGAAGAAATTTTCTCATTATCAACTTATAAAAAATATAATTATTCTCTTGAACCCTTCAAAAAACACACAGTGATTACGAAGCGAGGATATTTATCTTTTACATTTAAAAAGCCTCAGTTATTTAATTCTATTACTTATAATCTAATAAATTTATTTTATAAAGAGCTCGGTGTCACAAATATGCGATTGACTACTACACAAGATATCATCAGATTGGAAATTAAACCATTTGTTTTACAGGTAGAGCCATTACAATTCCAAGAAGAGATTAAGTACTTACATTCACATATGACGTCAGGCTCAATACTCCCTCATGTTGAAGGCATTTATTTTAAAAGTAAGGTAGAGCCATTAACTTTTCATGCAGATCATGACTTTAAACAAAAAGTAATTCAAATGGCTGCCGAATCTGGTATGGGGCAAGAAGAATTTTTATTACAAGCTGTAAAATCATATATTGAAAAGTTTTGAAGCTTATTTATATCAACTTCCAACCGGTACATTATTTTATTTCCATCCTATATGGTTTATCTAATCCATATAGTTTATCTTATAAGTAAAAAAACGTAGAAATTATAAATTCCTACGTTTTTTACTATATAAGTTGCTGCTAATTGCTTATCTATATTTTAAAAAAATATCAAATTTTAAATTTGGTATTCATACAATCTTAATCCTGTTCCTTCAATTCAGATTGTACTTCTAAATTTATTGGACTTTGTATCTTTTTTTCATCTGGAATCGGTTTCCACCAATTCCCTGTTAAAAATAACATGGTTAAAAGATTATAACTATCACTGAAATAACTCTCTTTCTTATTCTTCATCCAATCCCAACCACTATTTACCCATTCTTGATTTTTGCTGTTAGTAGTACCAGCGGCAATAAAGGGCGAAACGTATACCGCTGTTGGATAATCACCGATATTTGTTCCATCTAGTTTATAGCCGTCTACAATTTTAGATGGATTACCTTTTGTTTTACCCTTTATCCATGTAGCAACTTTATCAGAAATCACCTTACCTCTCTTTTCTCCATACATTGCATAGTCCATAACAATTCGGAGTGGTACACGACTCGCATTATAGTAATATGAATCAGTATATTTTGATTCATCTAAAAAATCTTTCGGTGCAGGCTGTGGTGGATTTTTTACAACAAAATCAGAAATCAATCCTGTCTTTGGTGAATATTTATTTGTGAAATTTGTATAAGTATTGTAGAGATTATCAATAACATTAAGCCAAGTTTTATCACCTGTAAATTCGTAGAATGCCCTTAAATGAGACATCATCCAGTCGGATGGTCTAGTATCAAATGTACTTTTGTCTCCCCAATCCCCTAAATTCAAACCATTATTTTTTGTCACATTACTAGCCTTAATACCTTTTGTAATCATATTTTGAGCTTCTTTTAAATAATTGATTTTACCACTTGATCCCCATTGCTTATGAGCAAGAAGAAGTGAATAAGCAATGTCTAAATCTCCATCTGTTGCAGAATCAAAATGCCCTTGTGCTTTCTTGTCATCTGCTACAACCCACCCCATTAAATTTGGGTTTATGGAACTTTTAAAAGCTCTTGCTGTTTTAAATAAGCCATCATAAATAGTCTGAGCATTTGAATCATGTCCTGCCATTAAAACTGTAATAATCATCCCATATCCTTGTCCTTCTGAAGTTCCTAATGGCCTAAACCCATCTGGATTTCCCGTAATCTCACCCTTAACATAATACCCACCAGGAAGTGAAGATAAATCATTCTTTAGATACTTCTTCTTCCAATCGTTATAATAATTTTTAACTGTATTATTCAGGCTTTCCTGTGAAACATGATTCGGTTTTAAAATTCCTGAGTAATTTACTTGCTGAGGAAAAGGTTTCATCTCTTTAGCGACAGCGGATACTTGAGAAGAATTTGTTATATGATTTTGTGTCCATTTTTTATTAATGTATCATTGTCTAAAGGTGCTGCTGAAATACAATTAGTATAGCTTGCAAACCCAATCCCACATGCACATATAACGGTGAATATTGTTCTTTTTTTTCCATTTTTTCGTCTCCCTTAAAATAAATTTTAAAATTCAGATGAAATTTCCTATTTCTATGAAAATTACTCTCATAACAAACGTACCCTTTTTTTGAATAATTTGGAATGAAGTTAGATATTTTTCAAACGAAGTCTGACTTGGTATATTTTTTATGTTTTTCTAATATAAGAGTACTCATCTAAAAAATTTCTATAACTTATGGTAGTTAATACTTGAAATAGTTAACATAAATATTATTATGTAGTGACGGTAACTCTAAATAATTTTTAATAATTAATAGAAAACCAAATTTCTTTATCAAGAACTATATTGTAATAAGATTATTTCCTTAAAAGTCTTAAATAAAGGAAATATAATGCAACAAAATAACAGATTTGAAAAATGTTGTTCAAGATTCGTCTAAATTTACATTTTCAACTATTTTTATAGAAGAATTCTAATCAAAAGATGTTATTTACATCCTCTTTGGGATACACCCATATCGCTATCAAGCTAAAAAGTGCACGTAATCCAAATAAGTTATGCTTTCGGTATGCAATTTCTGATTTTCCATATCCAGATTCTAAAATCGCATGCGCCGCTAAATAATGAGCATTTACACCATATTGATTTTGCACATTGATAAAATCTTGTCTAAGTCCAACTAAGGGACTATCTGAATGATATTTTGCAATAAAACTATCAATCTCTTGAGCTATAATTTTAGAAGCTACTGTTAAATTTAATAATAGAATATTTAGCCTTTTATATTTTGTAATAGAGTTTTTATAATTTATATATACTTATATTAGGATTTACAGTATAATAAGTCTGTCTGTTATTTGTTTTAATTCATTTGTTTAGGCAATCCATAATAAAAAGGATTGCCTATTTTTTTATAACAGTATTATAAATTAAAAAAGACAAGATGCTATTATCAAGGGGATTGTTACTATACTTTTACTTTTTTAGACCTATGCTCAATCTTACCACTGCGAAAAATGGATTTTACGCTATCCTTTTATACACTTGTTTTCTTAGCACATATGTTGAATACTCACGCTTAATCGCTCTTTCACTCTCTTTTAAAAGTTCAAACAAAAACTCGATATATTAATCCCCTCACACGGTATACATTTCTACTTCTATTTCATCATATTTCCATTCATTTAAATAGAAAATCAACATTGATACTATCATATTCAAACATACTAGTTTACAATAAAATTAATATGTATACTTTTAGTTTATAATATTTATCTATCAAGTTTTATCCACACAAAATATAAATGAAACATGTTACCATTTCATTAGCTGATTAAATATATATTATTCTAATACATTATTAAAAATAAAAGAGGATATTTTATGGCAAAGGCAAAAATTAAACAAGATGGCGAATGCGGCACTGCCATCTTGTTTAATTTTATCCACTATACTTTCTACTTTTCTTTTACTATAGTGAACTACAACAAACGCACCCTCCTTAAATGCTGTTGTTTTAGAAGCAGTAATTCACAGTTATGTAACATTATTATATAAGATTTTAACGGATTATATGTTAAACTTTATTCCAAGAAGTCCTTTACTTTTAGAATCAACAGTTCTCAATACCCTTAGACTTGCCCTACGTCCCCTGTAGGGCTTTTTTCGATAAACTAACATACTTCTTGTACACTTTCTGAATTTTATCTCTGCAATTTTGTATCCACTTCAATGTTAAATCTTTTATCAAAATAGAAGTTAAAAAAAAGAGCATGAAATAATACACATTAAATTGAACGAATATTAAGATACATATCCAATGGTGCTAATACATACTTTCTTTAAATTAGAAAAAACAAATTCTTATCTACACAGTTTTTGAGTGCCTTATGCCGTCTATTTTTGCAAAAGAACCTTCTCAATTCATATATAAATAACAAAAAATATATGGACTCTATTGTCAAAGTCATTACACCTATTCCTTTCTTAATTAACCCTTTTTAGAGTTAATTAAGAATCTTGCTTTTGAGTTCTAAACCCTAATGCAATAGCAGCTCCAATACAGCTAGAAAAACAACCAACAAACAAATACGGGGATGGATCTGACTCACCGATCAAAACGGAAGCTATTCCTCCAATTACAGGGAATAGCGCCACCATATACCCACTTCGAGCTCCTCCTATTTTTTCTACAAGCTTCAAATAGAATAACCATGCTATAAAAGAAGCAAACAGAGTTAAATATAGCAACATACCTACATATGAAAACGATGTGGGAAACGTAATTTTTTCCCCTTGAAATAATACAATTCCCCCCATCAATATACTACCTACTGTAAATCCAATTGCATTTGCATAGATAGGGTTCACCTTGTGGCTTGCATTTCGTGCCGAGCTCGCATCACCTATTGCCGTAAGAACCGTACCTAAGATTGCGACCATAATTCCTTTTATATCATTGAAACCTTGAAAATTATTTAAATTCGGATAGATGAGAGTGCATACTCCTACTACACCAAAAATTCCTCCCCAAAAAACGCGTGAATGTAACTTTTCTTTTAAAAAAATTCGAAGAGCGATTGGGGTCAAAATCACCTTTAATGAAAAAATTAACGTTACAATTGCCGCAGAACTTAAAATTGTAGCGTAATAAAGGCATAGATAGCTTAATGCAAAGTTACATATACCAAAAATCATTATAAATAAAATATCTTTTTTTGTTGGCATCTCTCTTGGTCGAAGGAACCAAATAAGAACCAAAAATAAAAAAGCTGTCATAACTAAACGATAAGTTAAGGATAGTTCTAAACTGACAGAAGTTCCTTGAATTTTTACTGCAATAAAGTTGAGTCCCCATACAATCAAACAAAATATGTACATAAATATTGTCATAAACTTTCTCCTAGATTAAATTTTTTATAAATTCATTATTTATTTATACTGTCATTTCTAAAAGGGACAGTTTACAATAAATACAAATGACAGATGAGGTATTCAAATAATGAAGGAACTAATATTTAACATAAATCGAAAAAGTAAAAATCCTATGTATCAACAAGTTTATCAATATATACGAACTCAGATTTTATCTGGTAAATTAGAAAAAGGTAAAAAGTTGCCATCCATTAGACAACTCGCTACCCAATTAAAGGTCAGCAGAAACACAACCCAGGTTGCCTATGAACAACTGCAATCGGAAGGATATATTCGAAGTGAAAACAAAAAAGGATTTTTTGTAGAGGCTATTATATCGGATGAAACACTAAATTTTGAACCTATCAGAGAACTGCATCATGAAACAAATCATACTGCCATGAAAACTATTGATTTTAAGATTGGGACAGTGGATCAAGAAAACTTCCCTTTGAAAAAATGGAGAATGATTACAAACAAAATTATTAAAGACTCTAGCATGTTTTCATACGGAGAAAAACAAGGCGACATTAAATTAAGGAAAGCACTAGCAGATTACTTATTTCAATCAAGAGGAGTTAATACTTCTGCAGAACAAATTATTATTGGTAGTAGCACACAACATTTGTTATTAATTTTGTCACTGATGCTAAAGACAGACTATCATTATATGGCAGTAGAAGATCCTGGGTATGACGTAGCAAGGGAACTTTTTGTTCTTCAATCATTTAGTATTGATCCAATTCCTGTAAAAAAACGGGGCATTCAAGTGGATTTTCTTTTAAAATCGCCTTCTAGACTTTTATACGTCACTCCTACTCACCACTTTCCTTATGGAGTGACCATCCCTGTCAATGAAAGACTAAAGTTAATTGAATGGGCAAAAAAGGTGGAAGGCTATATTATTGAGGATGATTATGATAGTGAATTTCGATATATCCATCAACCTATACCGTCTCTTCAAAGCTTAGATTCCAATGATAGAGTGGTTTATTTAGGAACTTTTTCAAAGGCACTCCTTCCCTCTATCCGTGTCAGTTATATGGTTTTGCCTAGGCGGCTAATACATGAATATAAAAAGATACTCCCTTTACTTGAACAAACATCCTCATCTATTCATCAGCGTACGTTGGCAACTTTTATGAATGAAGGATATTGGTATTCGCACTTAAGAAAGATGAAAGCTTTGTATAAACGTAAAATGAATCTATTAAATAGGGAATTATCAAAGCACTTTAAGGAGTTTATCGAGATTAAAGGTGGTAGCTCCGGTATTTTCATTATTATTGAAGTGAAAACAAAAATGAGTGAAAAAATGCTAATTGAAAGAGCACATGATCATGGCATTATAGTATATCCTTGTTCAAAATATTTCTCGGAATATTCACCAGAATATCCGCATATTCAACTTGGATTTGGGAATTTATGCGAAGAAGAGATAATAAAAGGAGTATCACAATTAGCAAAAATTTGGTTCTAATAGGAAAAGAGATAAAACAATTAATGAATAATTTTATTTAATTATGAATAGAAATCCCATTAGTATTTTGAAGTTTTTTACACAAATTAATATTTTTCTTTTTTAAGTATAAAAAAAGACACCTTTAAGGTGTCTTCTCCAAAATTAATAACCGAATGTTATATCATAAACTTTTCAATAATTATGAATTTAATCATTGCTTTTAAATATATCCTTTTAACATATTTTTTGAGAAACGATTTGGATATAGAGCATTAAGCATTTCATATGGACTTCCTTTCCAATAACGTTTCAGCGGTGTCCATAATTTTTGTTTTATTAGCCATTTTTGATTAAATACTTTTAATAGCTGTTTTTCATCCAATTTTTCTTTCTGTTCAATAGTCCACCTTAACGCCTCTAATGCTTTACGTTTAGACCAATATCCAACAGGAGTAACTCTAAATTCCCATTCTTTAAAACGGTTTCTATATAAATCATTAATCATTCTAAACGGACTATTCCCCCAAATTAATTGACATGCCGATGCTAATCCATGGGTCTTTAACCATTTTATATTGTATATATCAAGCAATTGTTTAGGCGTTAATCTCTCTTTTTCTTCAATGGTCCATTTCAATGCTTCTAATGCTTTTTCTTTAGTCCAGAAGTTATTAGGAGTCATACCAAATTCCCATTCTTTAAAACGTCTTGGATAAAGATCATTAATCATTGCATACGGGCTACTATTCCAATACATAGCCAGAGGTGCGCTAAGCTTATTTTTTTTCAACCATTTTTTCCCGTATACTCCTAAGAGCTTTTCTCGTGAAAGGCCCTCTTTTTCCTCAATAATCCATTTCAAAATTTTTAATGCTTTTTCTTTAGTCCAATAATTTAAAGGAGTCATACCAAATTCCCATTCTTTGAACTGATTTGGGTACAAATCATTTATTGCTTTAAAAGGGCTATTTTCATACCTATGTTTGAGTAATCCCCGTAGCCTATACTTTACAATTAATTTTGTGTTCCATTTTTTTCTTATGTCTTCCTTATTCCATTTTAAAATACTGTTAAGCAAATATGTTATTACCCTCCGCGCCATTTTATTATCTTTATCTTCTTTCCATGTATTTGAAGGGAATTTATTTCTTTTTCCATCTAATATTTCCTGATAAATATCTTCTATAGCAACTTCTTTCACTAACAATATATAAATCCTCCTACATTTTGTATTAATATTTATACACTATCATTATCATCAATCAATATATCTATATTAAATAATATAAGTAAAACCCCAATTAAAAGCAACACAAAGTTTATTTTTTATAAAAATTCTAATAATTAACTAAGTAAATTTTTATTTTAATTTTCTAATTATTGGTTTATACTAATCTAGTATTGTTATATTTAAATATAAGGAGTGTATTCTTATGGAGAAGCTTAGTAAAAGCGATATTATTCGTACTGTTCCGCAAAGCGGTTTTTTCGGACACCCTAAGGGGTTGTTTACCCTATTCTTTACAGAATTTTGGGAGCGATTTTCTTACTATGGGATGAGAGCAATATTACTTTACTATATGTATTATTCAATCTCACAAGGTGGTTTAGGGATGGATCATGCGACCGCAGCGTCAATTATGGCCATCTATGGATCTCTCGTTTACATGTCTGGCATTATTGGTGGCTGGATTGCAGATCGTCTATTAGGTTCAAGTAGAACGATTTTTTGGGGTGGAGTTTTAATTATGATAGGTCACCTAATTTTAGCACTACCAGGAACTATAAGTACTTTATTCATATCTATGGTATTTTTAGTACTAGGTACAGGTTTATTAAAGCCTAATGTATCTAGCATTGTTGGTGATTTATATAGTGAAGCAGATACTCGACGTGACTCAGGTTTCAGTATTTTCTATATGGGTATTAATTTAGGAGCTCTTTTATCTCCTTTTATTATAGGGACACTTGGTCAAAAGTATAACTTCCACCTAGGTTTTGGTGTTGCTGCAATTGGTATGCTATTGGGCTTAATTATTTTTGTTCTTACAAAAAAGAAAAACCTTGGTTTAGCAGGAACACAAGTACCAAATCCTTTAACAGACATCGAAAGAAAAAAAGTTATTACACAATTTAGTATTGGTACAATAGCTATAGTATTATTTTGTATTTTAACGATACCAACAGGTATTTTAACTATTAATCGCTTCACTTTATTAGTAAGTATTTTAGGTATTCTCATTCCAACTGGTTACTTTATTTTTATGTATCGCAGCCCGAAAACTACGAAAATTGAAAAGTCTCGTTTAATTGCTTACATACCATTATTTATTGCTGCAACAATGTTTTGGGCCATTCAAGAACAAGGAGCTATCATTTTAGCTTCATATGCTGATCAGCGTACTCAATTAAAATTGGCTGGGCTTGAACTGCAATCTTCATGGTTTCAATCATTAAACCCTATTTATATCGTTTTGTTAGCACCAGTTTTTGCTTGGTTATGGATAAAGCTTAATTCACGTCAACCAAGTACGGCTAATAAATTTGCTATTGGTTTATTATTTGCTGGTTTATCTTTCTTAGTTATGATTATCCCTGCATATATCCATGGTACAGAATCCCTTGTAAGTCCTATGTGGTTAGCGATTAGCTTCCTATTAGTAGTAATCGGGGAACTTTGTTTATCACCTGTAGGTCTATCAATTACAACCAAATTAGCACCAGCTGCCTTCTCTGCTCAAACAATGAGTCTATGGTTCTTAACTAGTGCAGCTGCACAAGCTATAAATGCTCAAATAGTTCGATTATATAATCCTGAAACAGAAATTATTTATTTCGGTGCGATTGGTGGCCTTTCAATCATTTTAAGTGTAATTTTATATTTTATGGCTCCAAAGATTCAAGTTTTAATGAAAGGCATAAAATAAAAAAACTGTGCTAAAAACTTGTTATAATTCAGGTTTTTATGCACAGTTTTTTTGAATAGCTATTTATTTTTTTCTATAAAAATAATTTAATATGGATTATTTATATGTTTCTAATTTACTAACTGATTATCGTTATTGCAAATCCGAATATTGAACTACCCCCACTTTCACTTCGTTTAGAAGTGAGGGATTCCTAAGTAAAGAGTTCTATCGAACTCTAATTGATTAGGCTAACCCCGCAGTCCCTGCGGTTAGAAGTCTTATTGCTTCATTCTTTATATTGATACTTGCGTTAATATCCCTATCATGGTGTGTACGACAAGAAGGGCAGTCCCATTTACGTAGGTTTAGATTTTTAACGTCTTTGTTTTGATATCCACAACAAGAACATAATTGGCTGGAAGCAAATGTTTTCGATACGACGAGGACTTGTTTGCCATACCATTTTGCTTTATATTCCAACATGGTTCGAAACTGTGACCAAGATACCTCACTAATTGCCTTTGCCAACTTATGATTCTTTAACATATTCGATACTTGCAAATCCTCTATACCGATAACATCGTGGCTTTTGATGATTTCAGTTGAGATTTTGTCTAAGTAATCTTTTCTAGCATTTGATATGTATTCATGAATTCTAGCTGCTTTTACTCGTTGTTTATTCCAACGAGAAGACCCTTTCATTCTTCTACAAAGAACACGCTGTACTTTCGCCAACTTATCTTCTAATGATCGGAAAAACTTCGGATTTTCATAGGAGATTCTATCTGACAAAATGGCGAAATCTTTTAGTCCTACATCTATCCCAATGTAAGAATCTGTTTTCGGAAGTTCTTGTACTTCTGTTTCAACTAACAGTGACACAAAATATCTACCAGAGGGGTTCCGTCTGACTGTAGCATTTACAATACGTCCCTTTACTTCGCGACTTTTGGCAAATCGAACAAGACCTAGTTTCGGCAACTTTATCTTGTTTCCTACAACAGAAATGTTTTCATTTGTTTGTCTTGTGGTGTAAGATTGTACGTTGTTTTTCTTAGATTTAAAGCGCGGTGCGCTGTTTTGTTTTTTTTAAAAGCGTGTATACGCATCGGAAAGGTTGCGAACAGACGACTGAATCGCAATACTATCCACTTCTTTGAGCCAAACAAACTCTTTCTTCATGGCAGGAAGTTTGGCAGAGCATGTACCATAGGTCAAGCCTTTTCCCGTCTCTTTGTATGTGTGATCCCATAAGGATAGAAAATGATTGAATACAAAGCGGGAACAACAAATCGTTTTGTTTATTAGAATTGCTTGTGCTTGATTTGGATAGATACGAAACTTATAGGCTTTATTGACCATCATTTCATTCACCTCCATTTCGGTATATAACTATCATACACCAAACATACATTCGTTAAATAGTAAAGTAACACCTTCTGTATGTCGAACAAGGGATGGCTTCCTGCCATCCCTTGTTCGAAGCCGATTCATCTCCCACCTACTCACTTGGCTGTGACCCTTCACGATCCTTGAGGAAGGAGTCTTCTTGGCTAAAATGATAAATTATGAAAACAAAAAGAAAATGACGAGTAATATGCATTAATATAAATTAATCTATATATATGTAAAATTGCATTTAAAATTTTCTATATCAATGTTATAATAAAATAAATCAAGAAGCATCCAACATATTTTGATTAATCACTACATTTTCTTTTATTGTATGTCAACGTATAAAAAGGCACTTTTTAAAGTGTCTTTTTATACGTTATAAAGTTAATACATTAATTTCATACTTCTTCTTTTGTTTCTCCAACATTAGTATCCTCTAAAACTTAAAGTATTGCTATTGGATTTTTGAAATAGTACCCCCATACCCATCAAGCTAGAAATTAAAAATGATTCTATCTTAAGAACCGAAAATAGCTTTTAAAAATATAGTTAACAGTTTTATTTCGTTTTTCCTTGCACCCAAGTAGCAATATCATTTATAACATACTCAGGAATATTAGCTGGGCTATTATATTCATCCGGTTTACTTAACTCCCCATCTCCTTCTGTAAAGAAGTGATTTAATTTTGGATATAGTCGATATTCAACGTTATCTCGCTCTTTTAATTGTTCTTTCCAAAGAGGAATTTCGATTTTAGATTGAATTTGAAAGTCTCTTTCTCCTTGCATAATCAATAACGGTGTCCGTTGTTTTTTTGACATTTCTGCTGCTTTAATTTTGCGAATAGAATCCCAAAATACTGGTGATCCTAAATAAAAATCTTTTGGAGGATTCTGACTAGAAAAATTAGGGTCGTTTAATAATTCAAATTGCGATTTGTAAAATTTATATTCTTCTAGGTTCATTGCTCCAATAGACAAACGATACTCCAATTGATCTAAAGCAGCATCTTGAATTGTACGGGCCGCTCCTCCCATCACAATTGCCCCCGCAATATTTTGATGTTGATCTTTTTCAATTATCCTTGGAATCACCATTCCACCTTGACTATGACCAAGAATATAAATTTGTTTCTTATCTATCATAGTTTCATTTTGAAGAAAATGAGTTACAAGAAGAGCATCATCTGTTGTCTCTTTATCAACTGTATAAAAAGGACTAAGTTCTGTTTTCAATCCATGTTCATAGGTTCGTTTATTATAGCGAAGGACAGCAATTCCTTTCGAGGCAAGGCCTTCAGCTAAATCACGAAATGGTTTTAAAGCATACGCTGTTGAATCCTGATCGGCTGCTCCACCTCCGTGAACAAGAATAACCGCTGGGAATGGACCTTTTCCCTTCGGAATAGATAATGTTCCTGGTAATGGAAATGCACCACTTCCAACTACTACTTCTTTATCAACAAATAATTCAGGCTTACTATACGATGGCCGATCTGCAACAGGACTAAACGGCATTCTGAGTTGAAAATCATCTATTTTACCAGATGGATCCAATTTTATTAGTAAAGGTACAGTAATTTGTTCAAAAACTAATTGAATCTCTACATTTGTATGGACGGAATTTGTCTCTTTTTGTGTAACCATCCCAATTTCTATAAAAGAACCCGCTTGTAATTGCGTAGGAATTCCTTTCCAATAATTCTCCAGCCATTTTTCGGATATTACTCTCTGTAATGATCGAGAAGTTAAATTAAATGCAGACTTATAATCTTCATTTTGCATAGAACGTATAAATGAAAGAGTAGTAGATATTCCAGGATTTTCATTGGCAATATTGTCTATTCTTTTTATATCCGTTTTTATTTCCTTTAATGTCGATTTAAATTGATGGTTAAACGGATCATTATATGTATTGGGATATAGACTTGATTTCAATACATCCTTATTTCTCTCCTCAAACATGCTTGGAGAACCTTGGGAATTTTCAGGTAAAATTAATTCCTCCGCATATGAAACCGAAGGAATTGTTATCGTAAAAATTGCACTAACAAGTAATAACTTCTTACCTATTTTTTTCTTCGTGCTCATATTTATTAATTCTCCTTTTAAAATTAATAATTGCTAATTACTCTAAAATAATTGCCACCCACAAATACAAGTATGCTTATTATGATGACGAATGGAATACTGGTGTATTTTTGAGAAACCCAATATGTTTATAAAAAATGATGGATTGGATAATAAATAGTATAGAAAGGTCCTACCATTCTTATAGGATAGTAGAGCTTTTATATACATAGAGACACCCAAATGTGTCTCTATGCTATTTAAACCAACATATTGTACTAATTATTGAATTGCATTAACACCTTACTATTTATGAACAAATTTAATGGTTTTTGGATTTACCTTCGCGTTTATAACCTTGACCTTTACGGAATAACTGCCTTCTTCTAAATATTTTATAGGAACTGAGAACTTTTGAAGATTCGATTGATGAAGAATATTAGCACTTGCTACATGTGATAAATCACCTCGTAAATTATAAAACTCAAATACTACATAGCTTCTTTTTCCTTCGTTAGATGAACTTAAATCAGCACTCCCAATAATAGTATTGTAATATGGAGAATATTTTATTGGATTTCCATTACTAAGCCAAAATTCACTTTCACTAACGGATAATTTTTCAGTGTTAATTTGCGCAGAAACTGTATTCTGATCAGGACTATAAAATGCACCAAAGACTAGAAAACCTATACTCATTACAGGAATAAGAATTCTTTTTTTCATTTTAACTACTCCTTTAATTATATTTTTAACAAATACATAATACAAATTATTAACTTAAATGTAAATATATAGAATGTAATTGGAATATTAATCTATAAAATTTTATTTTTCTTTCCCCAAGCCTTTTTGGTTAGAGCACTAAAGCGTCGTTTTGAAACACAATCTCTCATATTAAACATTTTAAATTTACGATAAAAAAAGAGAACCCATCAATATTAAGCTAAGAATTTAACTTTAATATCATTCGTGGAATTTCTCTTTGTAAAGGAAATGCTTAAAATACAAATAAAACATCTTTTCCATGTCGTATTGTTTCATTGAAGTCTATCCCGAATTGTATCTAGTTCAATGTGATAGTAAATTCTGAGTTCGGTGCGCCAGCAAATACAACCGTTCCGTTCTCCGGTAGTTTCACATTGTTATTGCCACTCACAACGGTAAAATTGACGCATACTTCATTCTCATCATACACCGAGAATGAACTCCCCGATGGCAAATCCACCGTCATTGTTTTCCCTGCTGCCTCTTGTGGAATCGTAAACCATTTCGCATGCCCATCTGCTTGCAGTGTAACCTTTGATAATTGACCTAAATCTAGCGGTTTCACATTTGATTCACTGACGTATAAAAAGCTGGCCATCTCCATGTATTCATTACCGTCCTCTATATAGAAATGTGCTTCCTTCGTATCACGCCCATCCATCACGGGAATCTGAATGTGATGCGTTGCCGTATTTGGATCTATAATTTTTTTACCGTCCCAATAGCCATCTTTGAGCGTAATTTGGGTGTTAAGAGGTATGAGTTGTCCTAGATAGTTCATAGAATTAAATTTTTCGTTAACGAGATAGAACTTGCCGCCCTCACGCTTCGCCCATGCAGCAGCTGTTTTCTTCGATAACACATTCTTTTCTAATTTCTGGGCTAAATAGTGAGTGAGCACATTTTGCCCCAATCCCGGCGATAATTCATATGTGCTTTCTCTCAAATAAACTTTTCCATTCTTCTCAGTAACGAAGTTAAGCTTGGAAGTGCCCTTCTCATTTATAAAGCTTCCATCCGCCGTATATACATATTTTTCTTCCGTTTTAATTGGTAAAAACAATTCTCCCTTCTTTGCAATTTCTATTTTGAAATGGCTATTGCTATTTCCATAAAAGCCTGCCTTTTTTATCACGTCTTGAGGTACTTTAGCTTTGACTGGCTTGCCGAAGGATTTATCTGGTTTTATATCCTTAATTGTCCCTTTTTCTTTAAGCGTGGCTAGCAGTAATTTTTTTGCCAACAATTGATTTGTAATACTGCTACCACCAGATGACAACACAGCTGCTGCCATCTTCTGTTCTGGAAGCACGACCAATGACGCATGTTGCAGGACCGTGTCGCCGCCCTTAGACAAAGCCTTTATTCCATATCTATCAAATGGGTATAGTTTCACACTATCCCAGCCAAGACCATAGTTGAAAACATTATCTCCATCCCCTGGCCACATTCCTTTTTTATATTCCTCTTGTTCCATCTCCTTGATTGCCTTATTAGAAAGAATTTCTTTTCCCTTCCCCATAAATAATTGTGAGAATCGTACCACATCTTCTGCAGTAGAAGAGATTCCTCCCGTACCAATCACATTCACCATTTCAATGGGAAGCTGTCCTTGGTACTTCGGGGAATAAAGTCCAGCCCGCTTTTCGTTCCTCCATTGGTCCTGTGGTGTTTGCGTATGCTCTAGTTTTAATGGCTTTGTAAACTTTTGATGTAGAAATTCAGTAAAACTCATCCCACTTACTTTCTCCACCAGTATCTCAGCCAGTGTAAAGCCGTCGTTACAATATACCGAGAATGCGCCAGGGTCCGCCTTCAAGCTTTGACTGGATAGTTGCTGCAACAACATATCATGGGCATAAGTATCATTGTCTTTAAATAAAAATGCATTATTGAACGTCATACCTTGCAAACCCGAAGAGTGATTCAACAGCATCCGTGGTGTAATGTGCTTATATCGATTATCTTTCATTTTGAACTCAGGAATATAGCGGACGACAGGAGCATCCAAATCGACTTTACCTTCGTCGACCAATTTCATAACAGCCGCAGCTGTATATACTTTACTAGTTGAGCCAATCCCGTATAGAGTATCTTTGGTTAATGGCTGTTTCCCTTCTATATCGTTCTTTCCTGTCTGGCCCGACAAAATCAGTTTACCATTATCAATTACCGCATACTGCACGCTAGTCGTCTCATAGGACTTCGTAAGCAGTGCAGCGTTCTCTGCAGCAATCTTCTCCAATTCTTTACTAGCAACTTCTTGGCTAGCTACAATCGGATCCTTATTGCTAGAAGATGCTATCGCTCCTGTTGGTAGGATCATCGTTAGAGCCAATGTAGCGGCTAATACCCCAAATTGTTTATTTTCCATAAGAGAAATGCCTCCTTAGATAAATGATTGATTTCATTCCTTATTTGTTCAACTACAAAAATCACATAAATTACCATTTTATCTTTCTATCTACTTGCTAAATTCAGCAAGTAAAATATTTTTAAAAAGACCAGGACTCTCAGCTCTACCCATACTGTTCAAATTGACGGTCAACATATGCCTACCTCCATGTGTCCCTCCAACAAAAGTATCAAACCCTGGAATGCCACCTGTATGTCCCCATATCTGGACACCGTTAGGAAGTTTAATTTCAAAGATTCCTAGACCATATCCATTGATTCCTCCCTTTCCTGTAGGAACTGTAGTAAGCATTTGTTTTAGTTGCTTTTCTTTCAGTAATTTGCCACCAAGCAAATAAGAAAAAAATTTGTTTAAGTCGTCTGCAGTAGAAATCATATCCCCAGCTGAGCTAGCTATACTTGGGTTAAAATACGTAACATCTTTTAGCTCACTTCCCTCCTCATGTTGGACATAGCCACGGGCGTGCTTGGTGCCTGGAATGATACTTGAATTTCCAGGTAAGAATGTATCCGACAATTCGAGTGGTTCAATAATTCGATGTTCAATCTCTTCTGCATAGCTATTTCCAGTTACTTTTTCAATAAGCATACCCAGTAAGACGTATCCTGTATTTGAATAGGACCAACCCTTTCCTGGAGCAAAATCTGGAGGTGCTGAGATTCCAATCTTCACTAGCTCCTCAGCGGTATACAATCTTTTGGTATTCGTAAAATCAGCTTCTTTTGATCTTGAGTACTCAGCGATACCACTTGTATGGTTCAATATTTGACGGATAGTAATCTGTTTAGCATCATATCCATTTCCTTGTATGACATCAGGTAACCATTTTTCAATTGAATCATCTAGATTTAATCGATTTTCTCCGGCTAATTGAAGGATAACCGTTGCTGTGAACGTCTTCGTCACACTACCAATGCGAAAGCGAAAATCTGCTTTCATCGGTTTCTTAGTTTTTAAATCCGCTACCCCAGCTGCATACCCCCACGTTTTTCTATCCTCAGAAGTTTTAGCGAGTATTCCTGGATAACCAAGTTGCAATACATCCCGCATTGCTTGTTTGACGGAAGTACGATCCCGTTGAGTATTTATTTGTAATGAACTAAGTTTATTTTGAGTGGAATCTGCTTTTATAATTGAGGTTGGTGTTAGATAGATTAAAGAACTTCCGGCAATGAAAAATGCCAACCCTACACATGTAAGTCGACTATATATTTTCATAAGACATTCTTCCCCTCTATTCATATAGTACGAGCGGTTGTAATGTATTTCTTACTAACTATACAGATATCATCTTCATATTGATTGTTTTTACAAGCCCCATTCTGTCATAACAAACGGTAAACCCTCTCTTTTTTACATGTATGTTAGTGCTATAAAAGACCTTTTCATTTAGAATGCTCTTATTACTAGTTTGTTTTTCGTATAAATGTATCCTATTTCCCCTCCCTCTTTTACACTTCTCTATATTTGTATCCTATATAATAAAAATTTCTTTTTTCTTATACATTTCTTACAATTTCCTTACTTTCAAATCGTTTCTCTACTTAGGCCATTTTCATTTTAAGACCTTTAGAATAATAAACGCATATATAATTCCACAATTTCATAGAACCTGAATTAATAACCCTGCGCCCAATTATCGATTTTCCTTCCTCGCCTTTGTATAATTCGACATGAACCTTTACATATTTCGACATTTTTCTACACAAATAGACAAACGTGGTGTATTATATAGTAGAAGAGTAATTAAAAGACTTACTCTTTGCTATTGAGGGAAGAGCCTGAGAGCCATATCAGGCTCTTCTTTGTTTATATACCATGTATTAAAATAACGATCTTGTCTAAAAATCACACAACCATTAAAAACATACATACAATATGATATGAACCTTTTTCTATATCAATCTTGCTCAATGAACACACTTCTATCACGACGCTCTTTAATTTTCAGATAAGGGTCTTGTTACATTTCGGAACGTTTTATGTTATATTAATTGAGTCTTTTTTATATCTTATTCATTCTGTAAAAAGTCTTAGCCTCCTAAGACTTTTTTGCATTCAAATAAGAATTTTATTTAAATTACCTCCACTACAACATCAGTATCAAATGCTTCTTTAACATGTAATGCCATTTTTAACTCTCTATTATATTCATTCAATTTTATTAATTTATTCACTATTATGCTTGTAATTTCCAAGCTCACCCATCGCCTTTTCATTGTTTTTAATCGCTTTTTGTAACCGTTTCTGTATATTCATACCCTCCTCCTGTCAAATAACTATTTTGAATAATTTTTATAATTTATATATACTTATAATCAGAAATTAGTTATACTATTAAAGTTCCTAACAGTACTTACTATGGAATCGACAATTGTAACAACTTTACTTCCAAAAGTCCTAGCATTTTAAGCTGGGACTTTTTCCTAAATTTTTGATTCTTCTATTCAGTAATACAAGCCGATTCAATTTTTATGTTTCTTCATCAAAATCAATGACAGAATATCTAGGTACTACTAAAATTTCCTTTCCGCAAACGTTACAAGTCGGATTATCAAATACATAAACCCCTTTAGATATATCAGAATTTTCAAAATTAAAAATCAGCATGTTCGAAAACTACAAGACTATTCCCCCTTTAATGTACTCAATAGCCATTTCCCTTTTCACATTTCTAAAAAATCAAATATGATTATAATAACTGTTTTTTCGTTCTTCCATACGAATTACTTTTCCACTTTGATATACAAATGTTTGTTCACCCATCCACCTTGAGGTGCTTCAATTAGTTAGACTTGACCATTCTTCTCGTGGAGCACATCATAATAGGGATATTAATGCAAGTATCAATCTAAAGGATGAAGCGATAAAGATTCTAACCGCAAACGCTACAGGAATTCCTAAATATAGGAGTACTATGCTAACTTTTCATGAATATGATGTATATCTTCACAATCTATTTGTAAATGAAGTCTCAGTAGCTAATGTAGATACATCTATATCAAGTATTATTTCTGATGTAATATTTTTCAAAAATACAGCTATAATAGAAAGAAAATTTGGTGTTAATATAATGATGTCCTGAATACGTACATCATTATATTATTTTTAAAATTTAACTTAAGGTGGGATTGTATGTGAATGGAGATGAAAAACTGAAAAAACCAGTGGTAAGTTTTATTTTATTAACCAACATTATTTTCTGGCCACTTTTTCTTCTTGTAGGAGTCATAAAGTTATTACATTTTCCAGTGTGGATTTTTGATGTAATGCTATGTATATCAGCTTGGTCTTCCACCTTTGCTTTTTTGTTGCTATTTAAGAAACTCTATCCTAATCAGAGTTTCATTCAATTCGTAAAAGATAGATTTAAAAATAAAATTAGGTTACCTATAGTTGTTACTGTAAGTGCGATACAAATAATTATATTTTTGACGATGTTGTTTCTCGTTTCAATTAACAGTGAAGCAGATTCATTTTTTAATAGAACTTCATGGAGTGTGTTAATTTATTACTTTGTTAAAACTATTGTATCCGGACCTCTAGGAGAAGAATTAGGTTGGAGAGGTTTTGCACTAATGGAACTTCAAAAAAAATATTCACCATTAAAATCTTCAATAATTATCGGTTTTTGGTGGGGATTGTGGCATTTGCCTATATGGTTTACTACAGGTTTTACAGGCATTAATTTAATCAAATATATTTTGTATTTTATGATTGCAATTATATCTACTACAATAATCATGACAACATTTTACAATTTAAATCGTAATCTAATTATTCCAATTATCATTCACTTTTTCTTTAATTTTTTTATAGGCATAATAAATGGTCAATTAATAGAATTAATTAAGTACAATGCAATTTTTTATTTAATAGTAGCAATTTTAATTATAGTTATAAATCCAAAGAAGGTGTTATACGGAAACAAAAAACATGCCAATCAAGATTGTGAATTGAGTTAGTAATAGTTTTACATTTTTTTATCTATATTCTAAACAAGATTTGTAGACATAACATCTTATTTTCAGTAGCAATGGAAAAGGAGGAACCCTAATCTCACAAAGGATCCTCTTTTTTGTTCTATAGATCTATGCATTTTTATACATTTCTATGATAGCGCGATTTTAAGCTTCTCATTTGTTACTGGATTAGTCAAAAAACTGTATAAAATTTTGCATACTCTTAGCGTGTTTTTTCCAAAATGAAGGCGGTCCCCATGCCCGGCAACTTAAGAATTCAGAATTACCCCAACACGAAAAACGGGCTCAATTCCTATGGGCACCTAAAAAAAGATGAAATTTTCAATTTTGGACTGTCAAAATGTTAGCTTGATGTCGATGTGGAAACGCCTCAACAAACAAAACATCTAGAATTGACACCTTGAATTATTTTATCAAGATGTTACAATGTTAATTGTACGATGAACACATTTTACTTTCTTACTACCACACAGAAATTGTCCCCTAGCTCTTGCTAGGGCTTTTTCTATGTACCGTATTAATTGCATCATGAGTATACACACGTTTTAAACTCACCTATTTACATAAAAAGAGTTATAAAAACTGAGTAAGTCAGAATTAACAAAAGTAGTAGCAGAAAAAGCAGAGCATACACAAAAGAATGTAGCTGCAAGAACACAAACTGTATTAGATACGTTAACAAACGTTCTAGCAAATAGAGAGAAAGTATAGATTCTTGGTTTTGATACAGTTGAGGTATGTAAAAAATCTGCACGTATAAATAGAAGTAATTATATACAATTTTGAATTCTATTATTCTAAAAATTAACAGACAGTATATTATAAATGTACAATAGGAGAATATAACAATGATTCAGAAGATACAACATTATTTATATCATTTAAAAGCACCATGGTTTATACTAGTCATGACTTTTGCATCTTTCTTGTTACCAATGCTAACTAGCTTTCTACCGGGAAGTATACAAAAAAACCCTATTGAAGATGAAGATTTATCAGTTCAAATAGTCGATGGTATAGTCCTTGCACCTTTATTAGAAACCGCTCTATATCAAATGTTTGTATTTTGGATTTTAAGATTAATTCCCGGTATGGAAAAACACAATAAATCAATTATCTTTATTTCAGCTTGTATATTTGGATTGAGCCACAGTTTTGGCTATACTTATATGTTATATGCTGGAATTATGGGATGGGTATTTGCATACTCTTATTGGAATTATACACAGAAAAAAGAAAATGGACATACTAAAATTTCAGCATTTTGGATTGTATGGAGTATACATATCTTACATAATATTGTTGTCTTTTTAGCTAAAAATTTTTAATCTTGGATTGATGTGACGGCACCATTAGTACTGCCCTAATACGTTACAACTTTTTTATAAAACGTTGTAACGTCCTATGTTTTTGACCATTCTGTACAACGATAACTTTGGTTTACTGATTTCACTTGTAAGCTGGTAGCCTAACCTCTGATACAATTTAATGGCAAGTTGGTTCTCTTTCTTTACCGTTAGAGAGCATTTGGCAAAGCCTTGTAGTGAAGCCTGTTCCTCGGCAAACTCAAGTAGTCTGGTACCTATCCCCAGTCCTCGACTTTCAGGCAATAAGGCGATTGTTCCGATGTGAAACTCGTCATCTTCTCCCTCCTTCAAGGTAATCATGGAATAAAGCATTTTGATATTCAGAATGTTATAAAAAACAAAATCCAACTTTCCGAATGAAAGCAGCTGTTTAAAAGTGGGCCAAGCAAGACGATTTAAAACGGGGATGGGATAGCAAGTAATCATCCCTAGAGCTTTCCCATCCATTTGAGCTTCATAAGCGTATTGATGACTAAAACGGTTGTTCCCCTGCCGCCATAGCTTACAAAAAGTCCCTTCGACTGCGTTCTTCTCCTCAGATCCTGCAAGTGCAAACGCCATGTATTCCAATGCCATTACATTTAGCTGGGCGCCCACCATGGATTGATGAACAGCCTTTACAATAGAGATTTGATTCATTTCCCAGCCCTCCTTTTCGCTTTCTATATTATTGATGTTAATTATCATGGATTTGTATCAGTTCACTCCCTTCTTAACCCATCCTTAGATTTGAAACCATAATAAAATGTATTTAAAACAAGCTCTGCAGCAGATTTTTTAGCCACATTTCCTTCATGTACCTGTTCCCAGGTATGGAAAACTAGGGCATAAAGCGTATTCAAAATCCATTCGCTGCTAACCGTTTGCTGAAAGTAACCTCTTTGTTGTAACAACTCAATAACGCGTCGTATAGGTTCCCTCAGCTTCTCTTCAGCTTCACCTAATTCTTTGTTGTTAAATACAGATGCATCATGACCTAGAAAATAGATTTTGTCACCTAAAGGGATTAATGCTTCAATGAGTTCTGGAATATAGTTTTCGCTTCTTTCCTCATCCAGTGGGATCTGGTTTACGGTATCACTTACCAGTTGTATAGCCCGATGGCCCAAGAACAACATCAATTTCTCTCTGCTTTCCACGTAGCGATGGAGTGTAGCAATGCCAATTCCCGCATATTCCGCAATTTCATTCATCGAAGCAGTAGGATTTTCAACAAGCAATATAGTAGTCGAATCAAGAATTGCATTAAATCTCGCTTCCTTTAACGTTGATAAGTCTTTCTTCATCGTCAATCTCTCCCTTTTTCTATATAAAGTCTTCATTTTTTGATAGATAAATATATCATTTGATATTATGATAAACAATCCCAAACAAAGTGTCCAGCTGCTGAATGTAGCTTTCCAAAAGAATTATATTACTGAAACTGATAGTACTTGAATGTTTCATTTTTAGCATTTTATTGTGTAGATGACGATGAAGAAATTAATTTTTTTATGTAATACATACAAAAGCTAAAGGAAATGGTACGAGTCGCTTTCTTAGTAGAGAAAATGATCACATTAGCTGGGTTTTATAAGCTATTTTTCACGATGTTCCCTAGTGATATTTTAATTTTTTCACTAATATGGTTATCCTTCTTGCTAATTTTTTTAGCATTTTTTCATGAAGGATTAACAGTTACAGTAATTTTTCTACTTTTATAATGAAGGTAATTTCTGCATAAAGTTATCGGTTCACTTTAAAATTCACTTCCGGGTATTTGGTCATCAGCCTTTTAAGGGTTGAGCCGTCATCCTTCTGTTTTACATAGTGGTCAAAAAATGCCAGGCTGAATTCATTTATAATGCGATGAACTTCCTTTGGATTTTCACCTGGGCTCTGTAACAGTGGGGAGAACAAATGTAAATCAGTGAAGCTTGTATGATCTGTATGAGGAATGACCATTGACATACCACCGCCAGCTAAACCACGCCCATATCGTTCCATCACTTTATCGGGATCTGCTTCATCAGGCTCTACTGCACTCATGAGCAGAAATGGTTTTCCAATCCCACTTTCAGGTAAAATTTCCCCATACAAAGCACCATCCATATTGATAGCTGCTTTAACACGAGAATCTTTTGCAAGTATTTGTGCTGCGGTAGCTCCACCGTAAGAGTGCCCAAACATTCCAATTCGTGAGGTATCAAGCCTTCCTGTAAAGAAGCCGGTCTCATCGTTTTGGTTAAGTTTCTCTATCTGATTAAGCACAAAGGTGACATCTTCCTCCCATAATTTTATGTGGCTATCCCCTGCGTCATCAGTTAAATTGAAGGGCTGTACATAAGCAACTCGACCATCTGGAAAGACGGTAGCTGCAGTATCAAAAGTATGATCGATACTTAGAACAATATAGCCTTGACTAGCCAACTCCTCAACTTCAAACGTGTTTTGATTACGAAAACCATTAAAACCATGAGAGAAAATTAATATGGGATAATGATTTTCTGAGTCTGAGAGTTGTAAATCCATAAACGAATGAGATTTTACCAATTCCAAGTGGCTGAATGCAAATGCAGGAATGGACAATGTTTTTTCCAATCCCTTGGAGAGCTCATTTATGTTACGAATATAAGGTTCTTGGTACCCCTTGCTTTTTTCAGCTGCAGGATACCAAATTTGCACCATCAGTTCGCGTCGATCAGTTGGATTTTGCGAATATGGTTCATTTCTTTGATGATCAACCCAATGATATAGCTTCGTACCGACCCTATGTGGGCCAGTTGGTTCTTCAAATGAAAATACTGGCATAAGTAAGGGTAGCGCAACTGCTACAGACAAATAAATGCACAACAACAAAGTTTTAACTATGAATGTACCCCGGCTTCTAAAGCCCTTTTTCCGCCCAGCTAATAAATAGCATAAAATCAAGATTACTGGGGATGCATATGCCGGAATCATCTGCCATCTAAAACCTTCTACCAATAGCTGAACTGTAACCATTACAATAGCAACCAAAGTAGCTAATTTAGACCACTTTTTCGTTTCTCTGCCTACTAACAGTATCCAACTCAATAGACTAAAATTCACAACTATCAAAACGACTTCCCAGAAATTCATTGGCCTATCTCCTTTGAATGCATTTTACTTCTAATTAAAGAGGTAATTTTCAATCTGAGCAAAAACATATGAAGCACCTATATAGTTGCACCAATTATGCATAATAATCGTTTCATATACGCCTTTCTTAAAATAAAAAACTTAAAACGCCCAGCTACCTTTACGGAAAATTGGCTCTACAGTTCCATCTGGTAAAATACCATCGATGTCCATCTCACTGCTACCAATCATAAAGTCCTCATGTATTACTGAAATATTTGCACCTAACGTTTTGAGTTGATCGTTTTCTAAATCCCTTCCATCCTCTAAGCAAGTTGGATAAGCTTTACCAATCGCTAAATGGTTCGATGCATTTTCATCAAACAATGTATTAAAATATAAAATCCCCGATGCTGAAATTGGCGATTCATGTGGTACAAGTGCTATCTCACCTAAATAGCAAGCGCCTTCATCTACATTAATAAGCTCCTGTAATAAATCATGTCCTCTCTGTGCTTCAGTTTTAATAATTTTTCCTTCTTCAAATGTCAGTTTAAAGCCGTCGATAATATTCCCTTGGTAAACTAATGGTTTTGTATTGCTTACATAGCCATTTACACCTTGTTTCATCGGTAACGTATAAACCTCTTCCGTCGGCATATTAGCCATAAAGATAGTATCATCTGGGGTTTTACCACCTCCAGTAATCCATTTATGCTCTGGTGCTAATGCAATTGTTAAATCAGTACCTAGTGCTGTATAGTGAAGCTTCGCATATTTTTTATTGTTCAGTAGGACCGCACGAGATTCTAAATTTGCTACATGTTCACGCCATTTTTCAACAGCATTGCCTTCACCGATACGAACAACTTTAAAAATAGCCTCCCATAATGCTGGTACTTGCTCCTCAGCTGCTAAATTCGGGAACACCTTGGATGCCCACTTTGATGAAGGAACTGCTACCATCGACCAAGCTATTAAATCCTTCATTACGGCGTTGCGATTGTTTTCTAGAGCAGCTCCTGATACCTTTTGATAGGTAGCTAGACGATCAGCTGAAATACCTGCAAATTTATCAGGGTCTGTAGCATCTATTATTAATAGTGCGCCTTTACGTTCGATTAGCTCATCATTCATTTTGACTATCCATTCTGGGAAACGATTAAATTCTTCATCTGAGGCATGATCAAAGTAAGCACGATCTATTTTCTCATCCGAAAAATTAACATGAACACGACCTGCCCCAGCCTTATAGGCCTCTTTTACAACCAAACGGACGAAATCCAATGCATCCACTGATGTATTGACTAATAAATATTGCCCTGGTTGAATATTGACACCAATTTTCACCGTAAGTTCTGCATATGCTTGTAATTTTTCTTCAAAAGTCATATTATTTACCTCGCTTTTATCCAATAATTTTGAATTCCCCTTACTAGCTTGCCTTCATACCATACTTTGTGAATAGGTTTTTCAGGATTTTCTCTTGTCTATTTTTACGTTTTTCATCAAGACACGATAACAACTAATGGATTTTTTCAATTCATTAGTTATCTCTTAAAATTAATTTAGTTACTAGACGAGAAAATATTTCAATGAGTTTCGATGTTTTTACCAAATAATCCAATTCAAGGGTTTCAAGCACTACTTAAATTTATAGCGTTCTTTATTGTATAAGCTCACTCATTTCTTCCCAATCTTTTCAATGCTGCTGCACCTAAAGGCTTTCCAGCAATTTGGAGTTTAACAATTTCAATCACACCTTTCTCTGTATAAAGTTATTTTTGATAGATTTTTCTATCATTTAATACAAATATAAATCATTTAAATTTAATTATCAAGCCGATAAACTTATTTTTTCAAATTATTGGTAGAAAACTAAGTGAAGTTGGATTCTATATGAGGGAGCGATAAGGCTATCTCCCACTTCTAAATGATGTGGGGGTAGTCCAAGCACACATGGATATGGAATTACTGCTAAATATTAACGAGCCGATGTACTCTTTCTTAATTGGATAAAAATCAGCTTTTTTGTTTCAGAATTTGCTTAGCATATAATTTGCTTAAAATGTGGGCGGTACCCCATGCCCATCAAGCTAACATCTTGAAGTGCCTAAAAAACAAAAAATGTACAATTTCGTATAAACTTGTACATTTTTTTGCTTTGGGTATTATAAAATTTTTAAGTTGATGAATATGTGGTGCTCCCCCTACAAGAAGAGCAGTCCCATTTATGTAGGTTTAAACTTTTAACATCATTATTAATTGATTAGAAATTTCTAAATTAACTTTCTTTTTATTCAGAATTGTAATACAATCGAGTTAAATAAATTTAACTGGTTAAAAAAAGGATGGTGCAAAATGAAACAAAAAGCGATTTCCATTATTGAAACATACGAACAACTAAAAGTAATAAGTGATCCATTGCGTACAAAAATGCTTATATACTTAGTCGAAAAGCCCTATACAGGCCATCAACTTGCCCAGCTTTTAAATCTTTCTCGTGCAAAAATACTCTATCATCTCCGCGAACTAGAAAAACACAACATCATTCAATTAGTAAAAAAAGAAGAACAGGGAGGAAATATTTTAAAGTACTATCAGGCTGTTTCTCGTGGCTTTATTCCTGCTAATCACTTACTTCACTATATTGAATCGCAACAGGCAACAAGACAATCCTTTTTAGAAGTATTACATCGTGCGCAAACAAGGGTATTAACTGCTCCAGATACCTCATTCGATTTAACATCTTCACATATTGAAGATTGGCCAAGTATCTCGATGCAAACAGAATTCTCATTAACTGAAGAACAATTTATGAAGTTTTTAAATCAGTACAGAAGCCTTGTAAAAGAAACTTTAGAAGCTTCCACATTAACTGATACTAATAAAAACTTTTATGTTGCAATCACAGGTTTTGAAATTGATCAACTACTCTTTAACGAAGACTTATAATTCATTATTTGTGGGGAGGAATATTCTTTGAGTGAGCCTTTTATATCACAACAAGTTCAACCTAAGTATACAAGTATATCATTATTTAAAAATCGAGCATTCCTATTTCTTTGGTTAGCTAGTACCTCTTCTTTTCTTGCTCTTTCAACCTATCTATTTGCAGAGCAATGGTATGTTATTCAATCTCTAGGTCAGGAATCAGCACTTGGGATTGTCATGATGGTAACTCTAATCCCGCGAGTGCTCCTTATGACTGTTGGAGGTGTATGGGCAGATCGCTTTAAACGTTCAAAAATTATGTTGTTCTCTAGCTTCACACGTTTTTTACTGGTTTTGCTAATGATTACTTTATTACATTTACATCTATTAAATTTATGGTCGTTACTGTTTTTCGCACTATTATTTGGAATTCTAGACGCTTTCTTTTCACCAGCGAATCAGTCTCTTCTTCCACTTTTAGTCCCAAAAGAGATGCTAACTCGATCTAATTCGTTTATTCAAACTTCCAATCAGGTTGCAATGTTTGCCGGTCCAATGATAGGTGGTTGGATTATCACAGTCAGTTCTTTCTCGGTTTTATTTCTCTTCGTTGCTTGCTTTTTATTAATTACATCCGTTTTCACGTTATGTATTAAAGAAAAAAATTCTTCACCGCCTTCTAAGCAAGTATCTACCAAACAAGAGCTATTAGAAGGTTTTCAGTATGTATGGAATATGCCTTTTTTAAAATCTATACTTTTTATTTTAATGACAATAAACATCCTCTTCTTTGGCCCTCTACTTATGGGAATTCCATTATTGGCGAGCGAAGTACTACATGGAAAGGCAATTGAGGTAAGTTTTTTACAAAGTTCCTATCAGGGAGGAATGCTAGGGGGCGCTTTATTGATTGGGCTTTTAAATATTAGAAAAAATAGAGGTCTTTCTATTCTAATACTTATTTCTTTTCTCGGTATTTTTCTTTCTCTCCTTGGTCAAATGTATGTTTTATGGCAAGGAATCCTTTTACTTGTGATGATGGGTTTCATGTCTTCTATGATTAATGTACCACTGGTGTCTATTATTCAAGAAAACTGTGAAACCGATAAGCTAGGGAGAGTTATGAGTTTCGTAAATGCCTCTTCGAACGGTTTAGTTCCGCTATCTTATGCTTTTGTATCTATATGCTTAACATTTGGCACTTCTATATCTAACATTCTACTATGTTGTGGCTTACTCATATCTATCTTATCCGTTCTTTTTATAACAAAAGATAAAATTGTACGTAATACAAATTAACCAAACCGTGCATTCTTTCTAGAAATTAAATGTTGGTTCAGCTTTAGCAGGTGGAATAAAGTGATTAATAAAATTTTCGTTTTGGGGATACTTCAAAATATTAGCTTGATGGACATATAGGGATGTGGCGGTACCCTATCGCTAACTACCTAAAGTTTTATAGTACCCCAGGACGAAATTTTTTGTTAATTTGAAACAAAAACGCTTTTTTTCGTTTTGGGGTAGTTCTGAATTCTTAAATTGATGGGTATGAGATACAGCCGAGATACGTTTAAAAATAGGTCATAGACTTACTCTAATTTCAATATGTGGTTTATTAAGGATTATAAATATCGTTTTGTCTATTATGGGTACACCCAAAGGTGTCTTTCTCCAACCTGAACCACTTTAATTTTAATAATATGTATTGAACTCCCATTCAAGTATTATTTTTCTCAATGAATAATTGGTATATTTTAGGGTATTTTTTACTGTTTTTATGTTAAGATATTTTGGGTGTTATTCATCTTATTTTAGGAGGTTGGAAGATCTGTTACATGCTTTTCATATGGATTTTAATTTCTATACAGAAAATATAAAAGTTTTAGGATTATTAGGGAATTCTACTCGATTATCAATTGTTTGTAACTTGATTACATATGGATCGTTGTCAGTTTCTGATTTAAGTAAGCAAACAAGAATTACAGAAGATTTGATTGCACAACATTTGCGTAAATTAGCCTCTGGAAATATTGTAATTAGTGAACGTATAGGGAAAAGACATCATTTTAAAATAAATGATAATAAAACCATTGAGATTATTAAGATATTAGGGTTACAAAGTTAATTTTAATTACTTTCGATACAAATGTTTTTACTATAACTTAATTGTCCAAAATCATTTGTAGCCTACCTCCGGAAATAGGTGGGCTTTTATATTATTGTAAGTTGAATCTTTTCTTTTGTGCATTACTCATAGATCACGCAACGGACTTCAATTTAGTAGGAGGAAGATTTCTTGATTGGAGTCACACCACATCGCTATCAAGCTAACAAAACGCGAATTTCGTACACTAAACAAATTTTCATAGAAAAAAAGCCGTTACCTCTAGGTTTAGAGGTAATCGACTTTTTCTTTGTAAATCAAAACAATAAAATCATATGAGGCCTATAAATATATTTTATTACATAAAGTATAATTCTTAGTCTTCTATATCAATTAATCCTCATCATACAAATTATCTACAGATTCTTGTAAACAATCTAATAGATAGTCGCTGAAGTTTTCATAAGTAATGGCATACAGTTCCTTTGAAAAACGACTCCAAAAGACAACAGGACTCTCGCCATCTTTCATTTGATTGGTATCTAAACATGTCACAGTACCATCGATATCATTTAAAACAATGTATTGTTCAGGAAGGTTATATGTTTCTCTATATAGCTTGGTGTGGTAAACAACGGAAGAATCCGCAGCTGTTGTCTCACAACCATGAATATCCATACCATCCAGTCCGCCGATACCATACTGTTTTAAAAACCAATGATAACTATTTGGGAATTTAATGTTTAGCATTTGTGCTGTCTCTCGAATTGTACCTTCATTTACCCCTCCCATAAAATCGCCATCTTTTTCATATGTGGTAATGATTGAAATAATCTTGTCATTCACCTTTTTATTTCCCTTCTAAATATTCTCGTGCTCGCATACACGTACTTTTGCTTTACACCAATATCAATACCTTTGTCCCAACGACCATTTGTAGAACCATAAGGGTCTGTAATCCTTGTACTTGTTGTTGGCCATTCCCATTTCATATCTTCATATGCCTGATTGGATACATATGAAGATGAAGCAAACAGACTACCAGCTAGTAAAGAAAAACCCCTAACCTTGATAAATGTCTTTTTCGTACTATTTCATCCCCTCTTTTTTTATCAGTGTATATTCTAGGGAGGCGGCTACTTTCACCTGAATTTCTCCATTCTTCCACTTTGTATAAGTTTTTGCTATAGATTTTTTAAACTTAAATTGAATGTACTCAAAAAATATAAATATTTTTGGGTGCTTTTTTCATTTATCATGCAATAACATTTTATAGTAATTTGAATAATTAGATATTTATTTATCAAATTATAAATATGTAATATTTTAACAGAATATGTTAATGTTTAAACGTAAGTAAAATACCAATATTAGGAGGATTTACAATGTTCAAAAAAATCATTTTATCTAGTACTATTGTTTTGGGAACTTTAGGTATAACAACTTTGTCTTTTCCAGAATTAAGTTTAACAAAAGCAGAAGCTGCAATTCATGATGCAAAGATTCAAAAGGTTACAGTTGCTGGTAAAGATTATGGAAATGGAACTGATGTACCAGCTTATATGACAGGTTCTTTTTCTATGGTAGGAGATAAAGGAGTAACGTATACTATTAAACAATATGAATTTAATAACGTTATTGGTATGACAAATGTTACTACAAAGGGTTTATCTTCTCCAGTTGTTTTCTCTATGCCAATCACAGAGGGTAATAAATATGAGGTAACTTACAATGGCCGAGTGGTTAGTACTTTTGTTGTTCGAGGACATTAATTAATCCAAAAGAACTGAAGTCAATTTTGACTTCAGTTCTTTTTCTGGAACCTTATAATACATATTTTATTAAACTCGACCATATCCTGCAATATATTTACTCCAATATGTACTATTTAAGCTAGCTTCACCTACTCCGGAATTACTTGCATTATAAAACTTATTATTACCAATATACATACCAACGTGAGTAATACCTGATTTTCCTGGAACTGTACCTTTAAAGAAAACTAAATCTCCTGGTTGAAGTGCCTTTCTATCAATACGTGTAGTTTTGTTATATTGATCTTGTGCTGTACGTGGTAGTTTAATCCCCTGTGTTCCATATCCCCATTGCATTAATCCCGAACAATCAAATCCAGTTTTAGGACTATTTCCGCCATATTTATATGGTTTACCTTCATGTTTTTTCATTTCTGCATAGACTTTATTAAATTGGCTCGCAGTTATTGATTTAGTAGTAGAAGCTGCTATAGATTGTATTGTATTTTCCTTTTGAGAAACACTACCAATTTCATCTGCAGAAGCAAGACTACCACCCGATCCTAGCATAACACCTAACGTTAATGAGCCAATAATAAGTTTCTTCATAAATTTCTCCTCCTATAATCTTTTGTAAGAATTTATACTTCTCACCTAATAGATTAATTGGAATATAAGGAGAATAAAACATAGATAATCAGACAGCATTCTACATATTTCTCATATTTTGTATATTTATTAATGCTTCATTCTCCTATACTTGTTTAAATTAGATAAATATCGTACTTATAATGATAAATCATACAATAAAAGTATAAAAATGTATTATTAAAACATTCAGATATTAATTGAGAAATAAAAACAACTCCTTTATATAATGATAGAAAATAAGTACGTTAAGTACATTCCCTTATTTATATTATATTTCTCCTTATTATCTTTAAGATAAAACATTAATTCTATTGATGCTAGTGATACAGATTCATTGGCCCAATAATATGTAATTTTATTTTTAAATGTTTATTTTCTAATCGTAGCTTTTCTAATTCACTAAGCTCGTTTAGCCCTTTTCCATAAACGCATTGTTTTCCTACAGGTTGTTGAAAACGGTACGTTTGACCGGTGCGATACCATTTCATCCATGTCTTAATTCGGGAAACATTTTTAATTCCAAGCTTCTACATAATGGTACAATTGGAATACCCATCCTTTTTCATTTCAATCACTTTCTACTTTACTTCTTCTGGGTAATGAACTCTTGTTTTCAAATCAAAAACACCTCCATTGAATTTGCATACTTAGTATGCGAATTCAGGAGGTGTTTTTTTCATGTACCACTATTCAGGTTCACTTCAGTTTTGACTTCAGTTCTTTTTGTATTGACAAATGTTGCTTCTAGATTTCTCTAAGAGCAATGTTCATGAAATTCTATTTTCTACTTGTTTACGAGTTACCTTATGTTAACAACCATGTTTTACTACCTGTCCAGCATCAATTAACTCACCTTTCATAAAAAAAGACACTGATGCATTAATAATGCCCCAATGTCCCTTTTCTTCTACAGTAAGCTTCTAAATATTTAAAAGTTGTAATCCCCACTACTAAATATAAAAAAGAATTTAAACATAAAAAAAGAAATAGTGGTTTTGTTACCAACTCATGAAAGGAATATCCGTTTAGTATAATAGCTTTTAAATTTAATATTCCCCATGTAATCGGTAAAACTTTAGAAATCCCTTCTAAAATAGGTGGAAAAGATGAAGCTATCGTTATTCCTGTAAAAAATAAAAAGATATTATTTAGTACACCTACAATAGCACTAATCCTCTTATAAACTAGGGAAATCCCCGCTAAAATAAAAGCAAAACCATAAATCCCTACCATAGTAAGTACCATCGTTAAAAATAAAGATATCCATGAAATATTAAGATTTAAAACAGAAAAAGAATAATTTTTAGTGAAAATTGAAATTGCAAATCCTGTACAAATAGATAGAATTAACCCACTCAAAAAGTCGAATGTAAAGGACCCCAATGCTCTTCCTATTAAAATCTTCATGATTGGTGAACGTGTTAAATAAATTTGTTCTAAAGTACCTAGTTCCATTTCCTCTTGTAGAATAAAAGTGAAGTTAGCAATGGCTCCGATGGCTATATACCAAACAAATAATCCCATAATTAATTGAAAAAATGCTTCGTTAGACCATTCATAGTCTTTAAATACCGTAAAAAATATACCACAAAATAAAACAACATATGCGATAATATCACCAAAGGAATCTAAGTAATATTTTTTAAATTCTCCTTTAAATTTACAAAATTCAGCTCGGAAAATATAAGTAAATTGTCTCATTTATTTCACCCATTCTAAAAAAACGTCTTCTAAATTTTTTTCATTTTTCTTTAAATCTAATAATTCCATTCCTTTTCCCTCTAATTCTTTTAACACTGCAGGTAAATGTCTAACTGGAATTGACCATTTATTTTCACCTATATGTTCATGTGGAATATTTGAAAAAATAAGATCCAGTTCTTTAACATTCGTAACATTAATAGAGAGTTCTACCCAAGTGTCACCAGAATTTGCTTCCTTTAGTAATGCTTCTTTTGAAGTATGTTGGAAAATCTTCCCCTTGTTAAATAAGATAATATCATCACTGATGCGTTGAGAAAGATCTAATTGATGAGTAGTTAATAAAATTGTTTTTCCCTCCTTAGCCAACCTCTTTAATGTATTTAAAAGGTGATTAGTAGAGGTTACATCTAAACCTAAGGTTGGTTCATCCAATAACAAAATTTCAGCATCTTTTATTAACGTTATTCCTAATGCAAGCTTTTGTTGCATTCCTCTTGATAGATTAGATGCCAGTTCATACTTTTTATCTTTAAGATTCAATAATTGGAGAACATGATTAATTCTTGATTGTAACTCTTTTTTAGGGATAAAATTTAAGGTTCCAAAATAGTAGAGGTTGTCATAAACACTTAGGTAATAATAAATATTACGCTCTCCTTCTAAAATACAACCTAACGAAGCACAAGCCTTTTTAACTTCTTTAGTAACAGAAATCCCCTTAATTTGAATTTCACCCTTATCAGGAATAATTAATCCACATATCATCTTTATTAAAGTTGTTTTTCCAGATCCATTGGGACCTAATAAGGATGTAATTGTACCTTGTTTTAATGAAAAACTTACATTATTTACAGCTTGTATGCTTTCATGTTTTGTCTTATACATTTTGCTTATATTTCTTATTTCTACACATGTCATTGTTTTACCCCATCCGTTTTCCATAATTTATTATCAAAAAACTCTTCATAATTTTTCATGACTGGACAGATTTGATTAGAACTTATATTTTGCCTATTTAAGTCACGTTCCCATTCCACAATAGTTGTATGTAAATTACGAATATGATTTTTCTGAAATAAAACATCCATGTTATCTGTAAATATATTCCCAGTTTTAAATTTATCTTCTGGTAAGAAAACACATGGTTTTATATTTCCAAATTCACTAATTGTCCAAGATAAATTTCCTGCGCCGCATGAAAAACCCTTGTGGTTGGAATCAAATTTTGTTTCTAATAAATCATCATAATAATTTTCTACTATAATCTCTTCTTTGTACTTTTCACCCAGATTTTTAATTTGATTTGTTACATACTCATCTATCTCTTTTTCTAGTTCCCACTCTTTCCCTAAACTTACTCCCCTACCATATCTACTAAACTCTCCAAATTTTATAGCTTGTACACCAATCTCTATTCCTAATTGAATAAGTTCTTCTATTTTTTTATAGTTTTCCATTGTAATAATGGACGAAATAGTAACGTTATTATTTTTGGAAACTAGTTCTTGTAATCCCCTGACTGTTCTATGAAATGAACCAGGAACTAAAGTTATATTATCATGTTCTAATGATGTTGCTGCATAAACAGAAACTTGCACATTTTTTACATTATTAAATTTATGAGCATTATGCTTATTAATCATTGTTGCTGTTGTAGTTATTGAAGTTTCGAAGTTCTCTGTACAATAATCTAGAATTTCATAAAATTTACGATGACTCATTGGTTCTCCGCCACTTATTTGAAGGGAATGTATATGCCCTTTAAAAAATTCTAATTTTTTTAATAGATTCTCTATATTTATATCATCTTGTTTATCATACCCAGCTTCTTTATAGCAATGGATACATTTAAGATTACATCGATTTGTAATTTCTAATAAAATTTCCATAGGAATTTCATAACCCTTTTTTCCAGTAAAATGTGTACCTATATAATATGGAATTTCATGTAATCCAATTAAATTTCGTTCTTTTTGAAATTTGATAAAATTAGAGATAGTACTAAGAACTCTTTGGATATCAAGAATTTGAATTTCTTCTGCTATCTCTTGAACAATATCATTAATAGAATTAGTACCGTCAAACTTCTCCAATAATATTAATTCATTTTTGTTTAAATAATAATAATTATTGTCTTTTTGATTTACAGCTATCCCTTTTTCACCAAAATAATGTATTATGACATCTCCTAATACATATGGATACATTTTTATCCCTCCATAATTGAATTTAAATATGTAAATTAGAATATTAGAATAAAAGGGCTTGGCGTACAGCCTAGCCCTCATTAAGTATTTAGGTTGTACGCTTTGCTCTACGTGTTCCACAACGTCTTAATGTCTCTACTAAAGATTTTGAAAGAAGATCCTCCAATGATAAAAATTCATTATGACTCATTTTTATCCCTCCTTTTCCGAAAATCATTTTTAGTTAGCTTGTACGCTTTGTTCTACGCGTTCCACAACGTTTTAATGTATCCACTAACGATCTTGTTAAAAGTTCTTCTAGTGCTAAAAATTCATTACTGTTCATTTTCCTTCCCCCCTTTCTTAACCAAAATATACATTAAAAGCACTTATAAGTAAATATATGTAAATTTTATAAATATTTTTCAGTTAAATAACGAAATTGTTTGAAAACTAATTCCGGTCATTTAATATGCATGGGATATTGGTTTTATCTCATATTTAACATATTGAAAATCACTTTAATATAATAATTCAAGGAGTATTTCGTTAAAACCCAAAAATTTTTAATAAAATATATTTTTTTCCTAAATAATCTATGATTTTATATTTACATTTGATAAAGATATTTTCAAAAATTACAAAAATTTTACAGTTTTTAAGGTGTAAAACATTATCAGCACATACATATGTTAAAAATAAAAATGTAGTGATTATGCCGTGAAGAAAAGTTTCTTAACGCTGTTAAAAACAAAGCTACATACTTATAAGTTCTAATGAATGTATCCAACTCAATCGCATTTTCAGGATACTTTTGTAAATAGTATTTTCCTACATATCCTTGTCTTGTATTCACTAAGCTGGCAAATTGAAATCTTGTTCAAAACATGGAAATCTTACTTTTAAATTGACAATTGTAAAGAAATTAAGAAATGGTTAAGTAATTACAAGTCTTTAAAGAACTTACACTGAATCTATAGAAAAAATGTAAACGGCTAGGACGTCCTCCAGTAGAAATTACAGCCGAATTTATTGAATCCTATAAAGAATGGAAGTCTGGTGGCATTACAGCAGTAGGAGTCATGAAGAAATATGGTATCAAACGTTCTTCGTTTTACAAACTTGCTAAGCAGTATGAAGAAATAAAACATAAAAATCTCCTAAATGATTAATTATAATTTAGGAGGTTGTTATATGAAACATACAGCAAAAGTAAAAATTGGTGATTGCGTTCAATTTCCTTATCGTAAGAATCCTTCCTTGCAACTAACTAGATATGTGGTAAGAGTTTTAACGAATACTATTGTTGTAGATGTTTTAGATATGATGGAAGATGAGTTAATTGATGATAGACAGGTAGTAAAGCATGGGCGTTATCATAAGATAGCCCGTAAACAAGTAAAAAGTAAAGTTTCATGAAAATTGCTCTTAAAGAAATCTAGAAGCAACTATTCAAATGTCATATACTGTCTTGAATACATTTATGTATTGGCATTTTTGTTCGTATTTTGTACACTAAACGTGAGCTTTCCTTACAGTAGGCAATCTTTCAATTTCTATGAAAGCCAACTAATCTGTTAATTATGTATGGTAGCAAATAAGCTCTTATGTCCACGGATATAAGAGCTTATTTGCATATGGATTACTCTTTTATGTACAATGAAAGAAAAACCCATGTTCAACCAACAATTAGTGAATTTACGCATTGATTTTGCTTTTAAACAATTATTTGGTACAAGTGGAAATGAAGATATTCTCATTGCTTTTTTAAATGCGATATTGCAAGATTCTTTAGAATCACCCATTGTTTCGTTACAACTGGAAGATCCACACTTGCATCGCGAACATGAAGAGGATAAATTATCAATTTTAGATATTTCCGCTACATTAGATACAGGCACAAAGGTGAATGTAGAAATACAGCTGAATAACAATCATGACATGATTAAGAGAAGTTTGTATTACTGGGGAAGGCTATATACATCCCAACTACAAAAGGGAATGCCATATAGCTCTCTTCATAAAACAATTACGATCAATTTGTTAAATTTTAATATGTTTCCTGAATACGAGGCTTTCCATACAACAGGAATCCTATGGAATCAACAGCAACAAAAAAAGTTAAGTGATGATATTGAAGTTCATATTGTGGAGATTCCAAAACTTATGCAACAGTGGCGAAATGAACAAATAAACCCCTGGGAAGATTCGTTGGTTCGGTGATTGTTATTACTTCCAGCGAATGAGGATGAACAATTAACCCAAACATTGGAGGATATTGCGATGAACCAAGACCCGATTTTACAAAAAGCCATGAATAAATGGGAACGTATGAGTCAAGATTCTTCTTTCCGACAAGCGTATGAAGCAAGGGAGAAAGCTCTTATGGATGAGGCTGCAAAGTTTGCTTATGCAGAACAAAAAGGGATTGAAAAAGGCATAGAAAAAGGGAAAATACAGCTTATTCGTGGTATGCACAAAAACGGAATGCCAATAGAAGATATTGCAAAGTTTACAAATTTACGTATAGAAGAAATACGAAATATTTTACAAGCCTAAACACTTAAAAATAACATCTACAAATACTGTAGATGTTATTTTTAAGGCCTACCACCAGGGAGTATAATTAATGTTCGAAGAGATTGGAACTACTCCCACTTTCACTTCGTTTTACAAAAAAGAAGGACAAAGGTTAAAAAATAGATAAATCATAAAAACTACAGGTCTGTAATTGATTAAGAACCTGTAGTTTTTTATGTTTATCCTATGTTACAACAAAAGTAGTTGGCACCATTGATAAAAGTTACTAATTTTAACATAATCATCCTTACTTTACAGTAGTTTCATGTGGTAAATATTACGCTAATTTAAGGTTGGTATAGTAGACCTATTTTTCTTTTGTCAATCATTCGTTAAATGTGAATTTAACGAACACTTGGATGATGGGAAGTAGACCTCCCCTCTTACTTGTACAAGGACATGAAAATGGATACTTTTTAGACAAGAAAGTAGATACTTCATGAATACCTTTTGTTACTAATAAAAATATAAATTTAAATTGGATTTTAACTTCGTATTCAATTAGGTTGCTGAAATGCAAAAAAGAGAGCGAAACTCTCTTCTTTTATTCTAATTACTATTTAATTTTGTTTCAAATTCAGTTAAAGTACTTGAAGCGCTACTAAACTTTTGTTCAGAAAGTTGTCTTGATTTTTGGGCTTCCTTCATTCTGTCTTCCATTGGAGCTACACCTCGGGCCCCTTGCAATATAGCGTTTGCTGCATTTGCTCTATAATTTGCCGCAAGACCAAACTCTTCTCTAAATTTATTTATTTTTTCTTTTAGAATAGGGTCATTTATTTTATCAGCAGCATTAAAATCGATATTCACTTTTGACAATTCTCTGTATTTAGTAGTATGTATTATATAGCAAGTGTAGATTATTGTGAATCGATAGATTCATACAAAAACACCATCCTTTTATTTTTTAAATTAAAACCCCCTAATATTAAAACGAAATATTATTTGAATATTCTGCACAATATTTATAAATAAATTATAATATTATAAAAATAAAAAAATATGATATTCTTATTTATGTAATATTTTTACCAAAAAAGGGGGATTTTTCATGCTCAAAAAAATTACTAGTGGTATTTTAGTAACAGGTTTATTATTCTCTGCCACAGGGAATGTATTTGCAGCAGAGGATACGAAAGCTAATAATGAAGAAGTAACTTACGCATCCATTTCAGCCAAAGCTGCAGATGTTAGTAAAAAAGGATATCAATTACCTTTAGCTAAATTTACTGAATCTTCAAAGTATAACGAAAGAAGAGGGAATAAAAATCATAAAGGAATTGATTTTGCAGCACCAAAAGGAACAAAAGTTATGGCTGCAAAAGGTGGTAAAGTAGTATTTGCTGCTTTTGGGAAAAGTGGATCAGGGTACGGTGGATATGGGAATGTAGTTGTTATTGAACATGACGATAAACGTTGGACATTGTATGGACACATGGACAAGATTTCAGTTGAAAAAGGGGATAAAGTGAAAATTGGGGATAAAATTGGGGAAGTAGGTAGTACAGGTGACTCTACGGGGAACCATTTACACTTTGAGGTAAGAGAAAAGCTTAGTGGCAATCAAGTTGATCCTGGCGACTATCTACCAGCATATTAATTAAAAAGAGAGCTCTATAACTCGTAGCTAAGAAGTAAATAGATAAAAGGGCATGTTACATTCGATTTTATGAATTGTAACATACCCTTTTCTATCTTTAATGATCTACTAGTATTATCAAATAAAGAAGATATCTTTTAATCATAAAACATAATTATCAATTTATATATAAAAAATTGTAATATACAAATTTATATATATAAAGATTGAAATTAATGTTATACTAAGAATAACCAAGAAGCATCCAAGATTCTTTGATTAATCACTACATATTCCTTAAAGCAATATCAACAAGAAGAGACACTGTATAGTGTCTCTTCTTTTATGTTTCGTGCCTTTATTCAATATTAAGAGGATTTATATCTATGCCCTTCTATTGCTTATTGGTGTTAAAATTGCTGCTCCCACAAGCAGAATATCTGAAAGACACTCGTATAAGAGTGTCTTTTCTTTATGCAAAAAATTTTTTTAACAAAAACTCTTTATAAAAGAACGCAGGTTCGCACATAATAAGAACGAACGTTCTTTTTTGTTTAGGGAGGAATAACAGTGTATGACTATTTTATCTTACCGAATAGAATCATCTTATGTGTTGATTTACGTAGCTTTTACGCTTCTGTAAGTTGCATCAAAATGGGGTTAGATCCTATGTATACAAAATTGGCAGTAGTCAGTGATGTAAATAGAAACGGTTCAATCGTATTAGCTGCCACTCCCCCATTAAAAGAATTGGGAGTAAAGAAGATGGCCAGATTATACGAAATTCCTCGTAGAAAAGACATTCTTGTTGTAAATCCAATTATGGGAACATACATTAAATGCTCTAATTACATAACAAAGTTAGCTTTGCAGTACGTTCCTATTGAGGATTTTCACCAATATTCCATCGACGAGTTCTTCATGGATATTACGGATAGTATTCATTTGTTTGCTAACGATCCCTATGAATTCGCATTGAAATTTAAAAGTGAAATATATGCGAAAACACGAATCGAATGCACAATAGGGATTGGCCCTAACCCTTTAATGAGCAAAGTAGCTTTAGATATTGAAGCAAAGAAGAATCAAAATGGCATTGCTTATTGGAAATATGAAGATGTCCCAACAAAATTATGGAGCATACGACCGCTTAATACATTTTGGGGCATCTCGTACAAAACGGAAGAAAAGTTGAATCGAAAAGGAATACATTCTATAGGAGATTTAGCCAATTACCCTCTTAAATATTTAAAACAGAGCTTCGGTAAGATTGGAGAAGAATTACACTTACATAGCTACGGAATTGACTTTAGTCGCATTTCAGAAAAATATGTTCCTGCCACAACTTCTGTTGGGAAAAGCCAAATACTCATGCGCGATTACACAATAGAAGAATTTCCGATTATTTTACTGGAACATATTGAAGAAGTTTGTTATAGGCTTAGAAGACAAAATAAACTTGCTCAAACCGTTCATTTTTCAGTCGGTTATAGCAAAAGTTATAACGGTGGTATTAGAAAAACACATACTTTAAGCCGTCTGACTAACTTAACTATGGATATATATAAAATTTGTACATACTTTTTACATCAACAATATACTGGAGAGCCCATTCGCAGCATTAACACCCCAATTTGAAGGGATACGTGAAATCATTAGGGAACAACACAAAGTCACCCGTCCGATTTTAACAACTGAAGAAAAAGAACGAATTGAAAATATGCTAGTATGTTCCTTAGTATCTGAAGAAGAAATAATGATTACATATTATGAGGATGGTTATTTACTCACTAGTTATATGACCGTTGTTGATATTGCCCCTTCAAATAGCGCTGTTATATGTACGGATGCTTTTTATAATAAGATGAAACTACAATTTTTTAATATAATAGATGTTAAATAGAATGAATTAACGTAATTACGTTTGGATTATTAAAAAGGAGTATAAAAATGCAAGGAAATCAGTTAAGAAAGAACGCCGCAGGAGCAATTATTCATAATAATATTAATAGCTATCCCATTCTAAATATACCTATGATTATTAATAAGGAAAATGGGATCATTTATGAGGTGTTAAACGCTGGTTTTCAAGCTAATGATGCAGTAGCAATGATAACAACAGATGGTTTTGCTACAACCAGGGTAAATGCACCGATCGTAACAGCAAAAAACAATGGTGGTAGCCTTCAAATATACCGCTTACCGTTAGAACTTGAATATTGGGTGATTTCTTGTATGCATGCTGCTTCAGAAGGAAAAAATCCATTCCCCTGTAAAGTCGCTTTTGGAATTATAGACACAAAATTTTTTGCGGAATTCAAATGAAAAGGTCTGTTTATTCAGCAGACCTCTCATCAATTATAGCTATATACCTTTTTGTTTGTATTCGATGTTATTAACGAAACTTAGGGAAAGTATGTACGGTGCCCGTAGAATCGTAATGTCTTGATTTAACAGATATACATATTGATTAATCAAAGTCATGCATTTGCATGGCTTTTTTGTTATTGATTCTGGTTTTACATTGTACATATGTCTCACAAAGAATATAGGCTCCTATGTGCATTTTCAATTAGTGAAATCTACTTTAAGTTTAATAGCTATCCCGCTTTCACTAATACGATGAAGGCAAGTATATATGCACTCGCTTAGAGAATCATCTACTATACTTTTGTAAGCATTTGAAGTGAAAGACAGAAACGCCAAAAATAGATTATACTTTGAGACCCGAGTTTTAGGATTGTGGCGTTTATATTGTTGTCTTGGTGAAACATGGTTTGATAATGAAAGTGCAGCACCTTACTCAGGTTAATTTCCCTATTAATATGTAGAAACAGTCAAACAGACAAAAGCAGAATTGCATTTATAAGTCGTTTTAAAAGAGGTGATGGGAACATTTGGGTAGGGATAAGAGAAGCGTACTTGCAATTATGACAACGGTTAATGGTAATGAGTTTTTTGAAAAAAGTTTGCTGAATTAAAAAAGAAAATCGCAATTAACATGACAATTAATATAAGAACGTTTTTAAGGAGGGATGTTTTATGAAAAAGTACGAGCAATATCGTCCTATTGTTACGCTTATAGCTGAATTTTGTAGTATTTTGGGTTTTGTGCTTTCTGTAATAGGACTTATTCTGACTCTTTATACTATGTTCTAAAGGTCTCGATGAACCAAGAAAATAATCAATAAGATATTTTAAAGCATCCATTTGGGGCTTTTCATATTACAAATAAAAAAGTCCTGGATAGGACTATATGATTTTCTTCATACCGCATTGACGACATTCTCTTAAAAAGATAAAATCTTTAACGGAACTTTTAAAAGAAGTATTCCCACAATTATCACAGCGACCGCTAACTTTATTATCAATACCTAAAACGCAAAAGTCATAAAAAATAAAGGGTGATACATATTAGTCATGTGTAATATGTATCACCCTTGTAATTCTTGTTCAACAATCGCGCCCGATTGCTGAAGAACGAATATTAAACCTTTGTACCAAATAGCCTTAATATATATTTATGATACGGCTCACCATAACGCATATAATTGTGTTTTTCCTAGAAGAACCTTTCCTCATAGTTTTGAACTTCATTTAATCTCTTAACAATCAATTACTCGATGTTATTAGAACCTGATCTAGAAACCAATGTATACCCTTGAATCTGTTGTATTTGCTCTGTTTCATAGAACTCTTCGGTATACTGTGCTTCAATAGCCTCCGCCTGAAGAAGTTCCTCTAAAATCAAGATATAATCCGTACACTTTTCTCCTTTAATACCCTTCGTTTCGGCCTGAACCGTACCATCTGAGAGAATCCTAATTTTTACTCTTTTCTCCATCTTCCTCCCCCTTAGAAATCAATCGTTCTTCCACCGCGATGGAACCGGACATCATCATCAGAATCTTCATCCACACTTCCACTTGGGATTAAAGCAGGTTCTTTCGGATAATCTACCCTATCCTCACGTGGAGTTGCCGTAACAGCTCGAACATTTGCCCAATCACGAATCGACCTTATTTGCTCTGCTTGTGTAACTGACAGAGGTACCGTATTGTTAATCGCACGTTCAAAATCTGCTAATTGAATGGGGCGATCTTCTGAATATGCCTCAAACAAAGCATCAATAACAAGCTGCTCAATTTCAGCTCCAACAAACCCTTCACACTTTCCTGCCAATTCATCTAGAATTTCATCAGTCACCTCTAATAAACCCATTACTTCCGGATTCTTTAATCGTTTATTGATATGAACCTTTAAAATTTCTTTTCTTTCTCTATGGGTTGGTAGGTCAACAAAGAAAATTTCATCGAAGCGGCCTTTCCTCATTAATTCTGGCGGCAATCCTGAAATATTGTTTGCTGTAGATATAACAAAGACAGGACTTGTTTTTTCCTGCATCCATGTTAAAAATTGACCGAAAATCCTTGAAGATGTTCCACTATCTCCACCATTCGAAATACCACTAAAGCCTTTTTCAATCTCATCGATCCATAGGATAGAAGGAGAAATTGCTTCAGCTGTTTTAATCGCTTTTCTCATATTTTCTTCACTGCTTCCAACAATCCCACTGAAAATCTTCCCCATATCCAAACGTAATAACGGCAACTGCCACATCGTACTAATGGATTTACTAATTAAGCTTTTTCCACAACCAGGCACTCCGGTAATCAGTACTCCTTTCGGTGCAGGAAGACCATATTTTCTTGCTGAGTCAAGCCAAGATTTATTACGCTTATTCAACCAGCGTTTTAAATTTTCAAGGCCGCCAACATCCTCCATTTTCAACTCACTATTAATAAACTCTAAAATACCTGTCTTTTTAATAATTTGCTCTTTTTCTTCAAGAATGACCTCAACATCAGTAATATCTAATTTCCCATCCTCTACCATTGCACGAGCAAAAGCATTCTCCGCTTCCGAAAGAGTTAACCCTAACGCCGCTTTAGCTAACCGTTCTTTCTCTTCCTCCATTAATGAAATATTAATTCTCCCGCCCTGCTGGTTAATTGCAATCATCTCATCTAACACAGATTTAATCTCCTCAAAAGTTGGTAAATCAAAATCAACGATGGTCACATCTTTTTGCAAATCCTCTGGAAGAATGAGAAACGGTGAGGTGATAATGACATTAATTGGATTTCTACTTTGCTTTATATGGACAAGCATATCTCTAAGTTTTCGAATGACCTGAAAGTCAGCTTGTCTTCCGTGGCCGCCAAAGAAAACGTGAAAATCCTGCAGAACCACTATACAAGGTCTATCATAGTTTTCAATAAACTCCAGTGCCTTTAATGGCTGCTTACTTTCACTATGTATCTGTCCTTTACTGTCCTTCATACCGGTTGTGATTCTCCAAGTTAGGACTTCTCTTGGTGTTTTAATCAACTCAACATCCTGGGCTACAGAACGGATAACGGATAAAATTCGATCCTCCTCCCAGGTTTGAATGTAAAGGTATGGAAAACGTGCTTTTAGTAAATTGGCCAATAATGTTTTAATTCGCTCCTGATTTTTGGTTACACTCATCTTTTTTCTCTCCCTATTTTGAAATAACTTCTCTTAAATTCACTTATTAAAAATCAATCATTCTACCTGACATACTTACATTAGTTTTCTCTACCATTGAAAACGTAACAGATTGTTTCACTTTTTCAATGGTGTGACCCTTTAATTCCATAATTTCTGAAAACTGCTCAAATGATTGGAACCCCCCAAGGTCTTGACGCTTCTTCACTACCTTTTTGGCTAGAATAATCCCAATCGCAGGTATAGCTGCGATTTCTGATTCTGCTGCGGTATTAATATCAATTTTTTCAACCTCTTTTTCAAAGGGGACAGATTCCTCCACCTTTGGTGGAACCACTTGATTTTGAGGCTTACTAACAGAAGCTTCTTCATTATTAACTTTAGGTTGAGGTGGTTGGTTTTTTGCTTGTCTATCCACTTTAAATTTCGCCTCTGCTTCTTCTCTAAGTTTGGTGATTTCCTGATTCGCCATTTGCTGCTCATTATTCTTCAACACATCCAGTTGAACTAAATATGCAGGTCGGATTTTAAACGCATGGATAATGGTTACAATCCATAATGTTAAAGCTACTGCTGCCCCAATACCTGTGACAGCGGTAGCGAAAGCAATAATAAGTACAGCTAGATATACAAATCCATATACTCTCCATCGCTGATTCTTCACTTTTGAACCAGTATATAAAAAGGCGATAAAGCTAATAATACCAAACGGCACGAAGGTTAACAGAACCCACCAACTATTTTTCATTTCCCATGATTTCCCTCTATCTGTATAAATTTTATCCACCGTCATCTCTCCTTTATGAATGATTTAATATGTACGTTAACTGTATGGAATTATCTTCTAATAATTCCTCGTTTTCTAAGACCATGCCCTTGTTCTTCGCTTTTTCTATTAAATTCTGATAAACTCTTTGTTGCAAATAATGTGTATAGGATGTTTCCACCTTTTCAAGCCAATCTAAATAAGCGGCCCGTTCAGCAGATTTAGGAAGGACTAATAAATAATTCCCTTCTTCATCTAACATAAACGTGACCTCATTTTCTTGAAAGCTCTTAAACGATTCGAGGGTATCTACTTGTCGGAAGGAACAACTCCATTCCTCCAGCGCTTTCTTTAAAAGCTCCTCATCTTTCATTCTGCTCTCTAATACTATACAATCTTTTTGTTGCTTCGCCGCGTAACTAGATATTCCTTCTGCCACTTCTTTGGTCAATGCAATAGCTAAAGGAATTAACACTATTTCAATACTCATGAATGGGTCTCCCTTCTTACATATCCTAATTGATGCAACAAATCCAAATCTACGGAATGAGCCATTCCATTAGCCGAAATTGTTCCATCAGGATGCAACCGGATTTCCAGCCTATTCGGAATCCTTAACAAAGACGTTTCAAGATGTTTATATACCCCCGTCAAGAATCGATATTTTTGATTTTTTGAACCAATCCAAGGACGACTTAAATCATATTGCTCTTGGATAAAAGGGCCATCTATTAATAAATCGGTGCGATTTAGCAAGCTATGCCAGTGAGGATTATTTGACTGCAAAATCACCTCATATTCGTAGCCTGAAAAAGTAACAACTGATAAACCGAGCTCTTTCACATAATTGGCTAAAATACCTAGCTCCTTTGCCTGACTAAATGGCTCTCCGCCTAAAAAAGTGACTCCTTCAATCCTAGGTTCAGATTTTAGACTATTCTTAATATCTACTAAAATCTCATCAACCTCTATCTTTACACCGCCTTTCATATCCCAGGTATGAGGATTAAAACAACCTTCGCATTGAATTGGGCATCCTTGCACCCAGATAGCATATCGTACCCCAGGACCTTCTACTTTCGTTCTCTTTTCAATTCTTGAAATCTGAATGGTAGCCAGAACCGTCACCTACTTTCTAGTATGAATTCTAATATTAAATTAACCAAATAATATGTTGTTGAGTTTATTTAAAATGAACCCTGTGCTGGCATCGTCCCCGAAGAACTTATAATAATAGTAGGCAAAGCGAGCCAAAATCCATTCCCCCAATTCTCCAAAGAAGAAATGAAATAACAAGAAAAAGAAACAACCTATACCCTCTGATCCAAATCTCTCAAAAGTTAAAAATAAAATGATTCCACAAATGATACATAACATTTGTTATATATTTCCTTACCAAAACAAGCCTTAGAAATATTTTACTATAAAAATCAAAAAGGGAGTATAGTCATTTCCATATTTATCCCTTATTTTCGAAAAAGACCCTAATCAGGGAAAACAATATTATATTATTAATTGGCCGCAGTATCCCCCAACCATTTCCCCTATAAAAACCTATATTTCCACTTATAATCTTAATACGGAAATATGCCATGTTTAAAATGGCCCATAATTCACGAATTTTTTATTCATTATTTGCAAAAAAATTTATTTTACTACGCATCCGTTAAGGGAATTTCCCCCAAAAAATATATTAGGTGATAATTTTAGGATTAATAACGGTGTATATTGCCCCTATAAGTTGGAAGCAACACAGGAAATCCCCTTGTTGTGCTGTTAATTGTTTTTATTATTAAATCTGGTAAATGAAATTTTATGATTAATTTATTTCTTTATTTTTCTTTTAAAATTCTTATAGAATTCTATATAAATATTATGATATTATATAGATAGAAAATTTGTTTCCATTGTTTATACTCTATTGTACGTAGCGTGAAGGACAAACCTTACGCCCAGTTAACTCGGGCGAGGTTTGTCCTTTTTTTACTTTAAGGAGGAATTTACTATGAAAAAAATCTACAAAATCGGAGCAGTTATAACAACTTTATGTGTTATTGGTATCACAATCTTTACTTTAACTAAAAATGAATCAGTCAAAATAGAAATAGTAACACCTGAAAAAACAATTGTATCTGCTGCAGATGTAAAAGGAGCACCTGAAAATATAAAAGATATTTCAAAAGAAGAATTAAAACAAAAAATACAATCCCATGAAGAGTTCATTGCGTATTACTATCAACCTGCCTGTCATTATTGTAAAAAGGCTGCACCAGATATCAATAGTATGTCAAAAAAGCACGATAGAACCATCTATCGTATTGATATTTCTACACCAGAAAATCAAAGTGCCTTTCAAGAGTTCGACATTCCAGGTACTCCAGTTGTTGTAGCTTATAACAGAGGTGAAGAAGTTGAACGTTTAGAAGGAGCTGTGTCAGCTGCTACATATGATGGATTCTTTGCAAGACGTAATTCGAGCGCTAGCTAGTATAGTGCTCGTTTTTCTTTGGAAGAAAGGAGAATTAACATGCAACAAAACGCCCGTATTCATTCTTTAGACATAATAAGAGGTATCGCCATACTATGTATCCTTTTTGCGAATCTGCCCACTATGACAGGACTAGATCCCTTTAATCAAGCAGGTTACACAGGTACAGATAAAGCGATTCGTTTTTTAGTAGATTTGTTTATACAAGCAAAGTTCTACACTATTTTCGCATTCTTATTTGGAGTAGGATTTTATATCTTTATGAAAAATACAGAAGCAAAAGGATATCCTATGTATAAGCTATTTACCCGGAGACTGTGTATCTTACTAGTCTTCGGTTTACTCCACTTCACCCTTCTATGGTTTGGAGATATTCTACATGCGTATGCTTTAGCTGGATTTATTCTATTATTCTTTTATAAGCGATCTACTAAACTTATTTTTATAGCTGGTTGTAGTTTCTTACTGGTTAGTTATGTATTACATATTATTTTATTTTTGCGAGCAAGTTCTTCTATTCCTGAAGTACCAACTTACTATCAATATATGTTTACTGGCAACACTACCAACCACACGGTAAATCTATTTACACATTATTTATATCAAGTAAAAGCACGTCTTTTCTTTCTAATGACCCAGGAATTCCAGCAACTACTAATTGGGATTCCAGAATATATAGGCTTATTTTTAATCGGTTTATGGGCTGGTAAGAAAGATATTTTTAAAAGGGTACCGGAATTAATAAAGCACATTATATTTTTACAGCGGGGCTCGTTATTCATTTCATGTCTTCTCTCTTACCCTATTATCTACTACTTTATAAAAACGGATGTCTATTACTCTTACGATATACAACTATGGATTCTATTTGGAGGGAAAATGCTAGCTATATTCTATATTTGTACCCTACTTAGAATTTGTGAGAATAAAAAATATAGAGAGTGGCTGTACCCCTTTATGAACGTAGGTAAGTATGCTTTAACGAATTACATTAGCCAAAGTATACTAACGCTTGTCATTCTTTCGTTGTACTTTAAAGATGTCTCACACATATATTACTGGCAACTATGTACCTTCGGAATCTTAATTATCTTTGCTCAAATTATATTTAGCAAAATTTGGAGTAAATATTTCCGCTATGGTCCTATTGAGTGGATATGGAGAAAAGGAATTTACAAAAAATAGCCTATTTTTCTCCATTTTCATGCAATTAACTGGTAAAATGATAAAATGTTATATGAAAGATTAAGGATGTATTTGTGGCTTTGAGATTATGTTATTAAAATTACATTGGTTCAAGACGAAGGACGGCACCTTAGGGTGTCTTTCTTTATAGAATTTAGTATTAACATGTATAACAAATTGTACGTGTTAGTCTGCCGCCTTATTATCCTGTAAAAGAAAAAACTTAAATCCCCATAGATATCTATCTTATAGTTAATTACATACATCAATCCATGATATAATTATATCTATATATTTAATTTAAAGGGTGATAATAATGAATTTATACACAAATAAGCAAAAAATAGTATCCCTTATAATTGCTTCATTTATCTTTTTCAGTTTTGTATTAACGGGTATATGCAATGTTATAAAATCAAATTTCTTTTACGTAAATTTAGCAGGTTTAATCCTCAACAGTTTCATGTTATTTGTAGCAGCTAAAGCATTAATGAAACAGATTAAAGAATAAGTATATAACAATGATAAAATAAATTTAAGCTTATTTGAAGTATCGACACATCACAGTCAAGTAAATTCAATGCAGATGGAGGATTCAACATGAATAATCTAAAAAACTACTTAAACGAGAATCGTTTTATGAAATATTGTCTATATATAATATTAGGAGCTGGATTAATAAGAACAGGTTATGAATTTGGCTATTTCATTACAAATTTCATGCAAGAAAACAATAAGTGGTGTTAATAAAAATAACACCACTTATCAATATATTTTTCATCATATAACTTGAAACATAACAATTATTAAATTCATAATTGCATGAACAAAAAATGATACTAGTAACCTATTAGTACGCACATATACCACAGCGAGCACGATTCCAATTAAAAAATATCCGAATATAAATGGAAAGTCAAAATGCATAATAGAAAAGAACAATGAACTTATTAATATACTCCAAGTTTGTGTAAACCTTCGCGTTAAAATATTTATGGCCGCATAACGAAAAACAAACTCTTCTACTAAAGGTGCAAGAAGAACAATTGAAATAAGTGCCACAGGAGATATTACCGCAGCAGCAACTGTACTAGACGTATTTACTGATTGCGTAGTTAGCTGGAATACACTCTTATCTAAAAGACTTCCAACCATCTGCCCAAGAAATACTAATATAATCCCAATTAAAATCCATACAAATGAGCTTCTTGATAATTTAATTGATAACTTTGTATCTTTCATTAACTCTTTTCTATATATAAGAACAAAAATTATCAACGTAAGTGAAAACCCAATTAGTTCCCAATGCACGAGAAGTTGTTGGATTGCTTGCTGTTGGTTTCCCTGAATATCATACCAACCTGTCTTCGCAAGCAATTGGACACCTAAAATCCCAACAAATTGAGTCATTATAAAATATATAAGTATGATATAACCTGATTTATGTAAATTACTATTATTCATGTTTATGTATTTACCCTTCTCTTTTTTTATTTAATTAACGATTTTGGTTTACTTTTGCTCCATCCATTTTTTCTACGTCTTTCCGCTAAACACATTTGTCCAGAAAACCTCATATTGTTGAACAGTGTTATCGACTCTCAACTTAAAATTTTTTATTTTTGATGATGTAACCACCTATACTGGAAATATACTTGTTCCAAAGGAGGAATCTAATGTATATATCAAACAGGGTTGGCTTAATTAGCTGGATTGCAACTTGCCTATACTTTTTAATTGAACCTTTCTTTATTTTCACTTCTACAGCACCTTATAACTATTTGCACCACGCAATGAGTGATCTAGGTGTAACAACCTGTGGAGAATTCACCTACGAAATAGCTCCTTATGAAATATGCTCCCCTAATCATTTTTGGATGAATTTACTCTTTATTATTAATGGAATAACATTTTGTATTGGAGTACTATATATTTCACAACATCTAGAAAAAACAAGAATTAACAGAATAGCAACATTTTTTATACTTATAATAGGAATCTCCACTATAGTTTCAGGATTAATTCCTGCAGATGTAAACCTAATTGGACATTCTATTCTAGTTTGGATAGGTATGCTTACAGTATTTCCAGGACTAATTATTTTTGCTAAGAATCTTAAAAAAGCTGGAAAATGGACATATTTCTGTTTACTAAGTTTAATAGTAATAACAATACTTATCTCACTTGTTTTTCTTTTCCCCTTACCTGCAGGTCTACTACAAAGACTTTTCTATTTGGTTCTTTTCGTTTGGGGAACTGTATCAACCTACAAATTAATAAAATAAAAAATTTGTTCACTTTTTTGATACATTTATGAAACATTCATATGTTATCTTCGATATGTTCTTTTCTCTTTATAATGCCGTGTGAGATATACCCAGACTTGAAGCCCTAGACCCCCTAACTCTAGGGCTTCTCTATTCAAATAAGGATTTTTTTAGTTTTGTAACAACTCATTTGTGTAATTAACATCCTCATTTGTATCCCTCCATATACATCTTACCTTAGCGATATATATAAATTTCTTTTAACCATGGTTTTGATTCATTGTAAAATTACGAATATTCAATTATTTTTTTAAAAAAAGGGTTGTGTTTTTCTCCACAACCCTCATTTTCTTCTTAATCCACAGGTACTTCTTCTTGTCCATGTGGAATTTGTACAATTGGTGTTACAATTTGTGCATATTGGTTTACCTGCACTTTAAATTGTCGTGGTTCTAAAAAGTTTACCTGTTGAATTAAAACTTCAATATGAAACGTATCTACTTTTTTTCCACGGTCGATTTTGGTAATTCGCGCATTGTAAAACTTATCCCCATTTAGGAAATATCGTTGTACAGCTTCTGTAGCCAGCATACGCTCATTACTTGTCATTTTCATTGGTTCAATACCAAATCCAGCCTTTGTAAACAAATACGGGACATCATAACTACTATTAGAAATTTTTCGTAGTAAGTCCTCTACTGTTTTTGTTTTCGCGATATATTCCTCCTCTTTTGTATCAAATCCCTTTGGCTTATCTCCGAGCATTTCTATTTCATCTTGGTTTACTTGTTCTTCCTCTTGCACTTGTGATTTCATCATATAACGATGAATAGTATTATAAGTAGCAACACCTGCCACTAGTACGATAATCCCTAATATGACCAAGTACTTACGAGGCATATTGGATAAAATATTGATTATTTTCTTCATCTACTCTCATCCCTTATCAGTCTATAACATTACGAATTTGCGTCATATGTTGACCTCTTGCTGTATAGTTTAGACCTGTTATTTGTACACCTTTGTTATCACCAATATGAATCATTTTTTGATTCCCCATGTAAATTGCAACGTGCCCTGGATTTTCATAAAAGATAAGATCCCCTGGTTGTGCATGATTAATGTCAGGTACTTGTTTACCTTGCCCAACTTGAGCACCTGTCCAATCTCCAAGTTGCACACCTATACTTGTTCTAAAGACATACTGTGTAAATCCTGAACAATCTGACGTGCCACCTGGTGGATTACGATCCCCTAGTACATATCTCACTTTTCCTTGCCCTAGCCATTTTTTCGCTTCTTCCAATACCTTTTGTCGTTTAGCATTTGTCATTGTAGGAGAACCACCAGATGATAACCCTGGATCATCATTTTTCTTAAAAAACTTCATTGGATCTGTCGGTTGGTCGTTTACACGAATTTGGAAATCTAAATGGACAGCGTATCCAAACATATTCAGAACACCACCAACATAGTTGGAACCACCCATTTCCCCGATAATTTGTCCTTTTGTTACCATAGTTCCTGGTGTAACTGAAATTTCACTCAAATGTAAGTAACGGGATACAATGCCATTTCCATGATCAACATAAACACCTAAACCACCATAGTTTACATATCCTGTCTGAGCCGTAACAACTCCTGCTTCCATTGACCATACAGGATCTCCTGGTTTTCCGGCGGTCATAGCACCAATATCTACAGCATTATGTTGCTTTCCATCACGAACTGCATCAAATGTATCTGTAATACGCCCTGATTTTGTTGGCCATTTCCATCCTTTATCAGAAATCCATTCTCCATCTCCAGCTGCCACACAACCTAAATCTTTGTAGTATTTCAAAACTTTAGAAACGTACGTGTAGTCCCCATAGCACGCATTTACCTTGGTTCGGAAGTTATTCGGATCGGAGCAACCAGCTGGGTTTAAATGATTCTTACTTCTTGAGAACTCAATGGCTGTTTCCTCTGAATAGCCACCCTTAGCTAATGCATAGCTAATGAAGCCTGATCCAAAATTATAGGACTGTAAGGCAAGGGTTATATCTCCATTCGACTGTCCTAAAACATCTTTAAATTCTAATACACCTGCTTCAATAGAAATATTCGGATCTTTAATGCAACCCATACGCGCATTTCCTTTTATGCCTATACAAGATGAACTTAGATCTCCATAATGCCCTTCTGAAGCCTGCATTGGATCATTTCCCTCTCCTTGTGATTCCTGCATCATTTGGGCAGCCAAAATACCAACATATTCAGCAACACCATGTTTTTCTGCCATTTCTTTAATTTTAGGAAGGTATCCTGTAACTTTTGCATTAAGATTAACAGGCTCCCCGCCAGGACTAACAGATCCTACACACATACCACCAACAAAATTACTAGAAGGTGCCAGATGTCCATACGTTGCCTCTAACAACCCCGCTTCCAATATCTCACGTGCACGCTCTTTTTGACTCTTACTAAACTTTGCGAGTTCCATCGCTTTCTCTAGCCCATGAGAAGATGTTGTCACTTTTTTACTTCCACTCGCATTAATCTCATCTATTTTTTCCTTAAAATCTGTATCTCCTAATATCTTTTTTACATCTGGTCCGGAGTAACTTTCAGATTTGGTTTTTTGCATCTCCTTTTTCTTTTTTTCACAAGGACCATTCGGTCCAGCCTCACATACCTCTTTTTCCGTATATTCTTCATATTGGATATCCAAGAAATATGATATAGCATCATGCGGATCTTTGCCAGTCAAATCATTATCATATCTCGCCATATCAAAAGCGACAACTTCTTTCCAATCCACATTCAGAGCCATTGAAACTTCCATATATTTTTTGACTTGTTCTTCAGTTTTAGCTTCATCATCGGTAAAGGGTATAAAAGAGACTAAAATCACACACACAGCAATAATTACTCCCATAATTAAAGCAGCAGGTACTCCAATTGCTGCTACAATAGCACCCACAATTTTTAATATACCTGCTTTTAGCATTTTGGCAGCAGCTTTCGCTGCCGCCTTTCCTGCTTTCCCTGCCAATTTTGCCATCTTTCCGCGCGCTTGCATCCCTTTTTTCTTAATAAAGTGGGATGCTACATCTTTTAAAGGGTTACTTTTTTTCTGTTCATTTGGATTGTTAGGATTTTGACTCATAGACTTATCACACCATATTTTCCATTTTGAGAATTTCTTCCTCTTCGCTGTGCCAAACGAGGGTTTGGCGCAAATGGAATCAGATTTTGTGGGTCATGTTCTGATAAATTCAGGTGCGTCTCTGTACGAACAACTTCGTTCTGTGTATGTGTTACTAGGATTTCTTCTCTTGGCTTAATACTACTGTCTTTCACTTCACAAGCTCTTTCAATCCTTTGGTTTGCTTGTAAGCGCGTATCTCCTTTTCCGAATGGCGAAATACGTGACACTGTACCGTCTGTAGTTGTCGCAACCATGTAACTACGATCTCTTTCTACGACCATTTGTACATTCTTATAGCCACCTTGGTCTAAATCAGAGATATAGAAGTGACCATTGTCTACTTTGTGATTTACCGTAAGTGGTGGTTCATTAAACACTGGTTTTTGTTGTAACGGTCTTGGATTTTGATTTCCTACCAATTGATTTGGATTTACATTAATGGAACGATTAATGCTGATTTTTCCACCACTTGAATCTTGGATATACGCTGGTGAAGCTTTCATACCATTTCGGTACTGTGTCAACTGCCCATCTGCAATATTTAAATCTTGGTATACCATTTGGCCGGAACGAATGCTACTATCTCCACTACCATAACGAGATACAACTTGTGTCATCCCACTGGAATCTTTTGCTTCAATCCATGATTTGTTATTCGTCGTAACTAAACGTACAGCCCCTTTAGCAACAGATTGCGTTCCTGTATGGTCTGTGGTTGTTGGTACCATTCTCTGAATCTCTTGAATTTCTTTTGCTTCTGTTTGAACAGCTTTGTTATACGGGTTATGTTTACTTACCATACGTGCAGTCGCTTGATAAGCACCTGCACCACCAATTACACCAGCTGCATAACTTAACCCTTTTGTTACATTGTAATGGCGTTCTGCTGCATTCCCACCTAATGATGTATTAACAGCAGCATTAGTCCCACTTATCACTCTTTGTACTGCATTCCCTCCGGATTGTTGTACAGCGCTCGCGGCACTAAAGTATGCATTTGATACGTTTTCTAATCCCTGTATATGCGCAAGGTGTTTGGCACCTTCCATCATACTTATACCTACCATCTTACTTTGCTGTGTCATACGTCCCACTGCAGATGTTGGGATAGACATTTTACCAGCACTTTGTACAATATTTGCTACACTTGTTGATGCATCTGCATAAGATCGTTCAATTTCCGCAACAGAAAGATCTCCTGCACGTGCGATACTCGCTTGCGTTTGTGTCGCAGCATATACAGCTTTATTGATTGCACCACCTGTTGCAACGCCATGTGAACGAACACCTTGAATTGCACTAGTAATTCCAGAACCTACTTGTTGACTCACCGTTCCAAGACTTGCATGGCTTTGTAAACCTTTCGTTAATTGCGAAGCAAAGGCATCTTTATTAATATACGATTGATTATGTAGACTCTTACCACTCGTATCTTTCGCCTGTACGGGCATCGCTCCCGCTTGTACTGCCGCTTGTTGTGCCACTGCTTTAAATTCATTTCCTTTTTCATTCAAGTGCGACTGCCAAGCTTGCTCTTTTTGTGGTTGAGACATAGTTGGAGACAAGTTTTTCATAAAGCTTGCCTGTTTTTCTGCTGCATAGCCCTGTTTAAAGGATTCTGTAGAAGCTTGTACAAGGTTCCCAACATTACTTACTTGTTTCGCTTTCTGGCTTCCTGTTCCACTTGTCAAACCGTGTGTTTTTACACCGTTTACTGCCTTCTGAATGCCTGCTGCGCTAGATACACCTATCGCATTTAAGTCAGGATTTTTTTGTAACTGTTGTGATAAATGAGAAGCGAAAGCTTTTTTATTCGCATAGCTTGTACCGTCTTTTTGCTTTACAATACCAGCTGATTCCGCCGCTTGTTGTGCATAATTTTTAAATCCCTGTACTTTTTGATCTAAATGCTTATTCCATGCTGCTTCTTTTTCATGTTGCGGCATATCTGCAGGGAATTGTTTCATAAATCCAGCCTTATGGTCTGCGCTATACGCTTTCTTAAATGCAGCAGTAGAAGCACCGACAAGAGCACCTACTTGTCCCATATTTTGATGGCCACTTTCTAACGTTTCTCCTTTTACTCCCTCGACTGCTTTTCCGACTTTTCCCAATGCAAGTCGAGAAGCAAATGCATCTTTATTCACATAGGACTTATCAAACAGATTGTTTCCTTGTTTGTCCTTCGCATCAACTGGCATGGCTCCTGCTTTTGTTGCCGCTTGTTCTGCGTGGTTTCTAAATCCTTGTACTTTTGTGTTCAGATGGTCGTTCCAGTGTTTCTCTTTCTCTTCCGCTGACATATTTTCTGGTAACTGACTCATAAACGTATCTTTATGGTCCCCCTCATATCCCTTTTGGAATGCATTCGTTGCAGCGTTTACTAAATCTCTAGCATTTCCATATGGTGTAGCGGTTTTCTTCATATTTTGTAAATCTTGTTTCCGCTGATTTGAGAAACGAGACATTTGATCACTATTTGTTTTCGCTACTTTTTTAGCAATCTCTGCTTCGGACGCACCAGGGAATGCTTGTTTTAAGCGACTCGCAACTGCGGAATCCGGATTATCCGCTTTCCAATTTTCAAAATCTTTTGTAGCTAAATCCTGTGTGATATCTTCATCGGTTAATTCCGGATACGATTCGCCATTTAGATTTGAATACGTGTCCGCACCCTTCTTTATACTCGAACCAATATGTTTTCCTAAGGCTGCAGCCCCTTCGCCGACTGCAGCAACACTTCTACCAGCTACTGCTCCAGGAGCAGCACCTAATACACTGCCAACTTGCGATCCTGCTACCATCGCTCCTGGTCCAAGACCTGCACCTGCTGCCATACCTGCAAGTCCTGTCGTTGCTTTACCAAGTGAGCTTCCAACTTGACCTGCTTTTAACATACGAGCTGCACGGGATGTTGTACCAACATCTGTCCCTAAATTCGCACCTAATGCATCTTTTGGGTTATCTGCATCTTCTTTTGTCTTTTCTTTATCCCCTTTATCATCAGGTTTTATTTTTGAATTACGATAATCATCACGAACACCTTTAACTAAACCAGCCACACTTGCTAAAGCACCCATACCCATCATCGTACCTGCTCTATGAATACCAGCAGATGCATTGGTGCTAAGGCCGATAAAGCTTTTTACAATCTCACCAACTGGGATAAACATGGCAAGCAATACTAATTTTATAATAGGATTTTTTGCGTCCCCAATAAGTGTAATGACTAACCATAAGGTAATTGCGTGAATCGCTTGGATTAATACTGCCCCCATAAACTCACGAATCCAATATAACGTCTGTTGTTTCTTTTGTGGGAACAACCACATTCCTACCATTACAGGGCCTAGTAACATTAATACATACAGTGTCACCGCACGCATTAAATAATAAAAGTTTGCCCATATCATTAATCCAGCTTCAATAAATAGTCCGAATATGATAAACATATAATCGTTTTCATGACCTTTCATTGAGAGCTCTGTAATTGTCTTATAGTCAGACAGCCCCGACTTTAACAAAGGTATTTGTTGATCCGGGTTGAAATTCCCGTTATTTACTCCATTTATCGCCTCTTTAAATTCCAATGTAATCCAATTATTTAGATCAAATACAAAATTATAAAAGAAATCCAAATGCCAGAGGCAAATCGAGATAATCATTAAGTCTTTTGCATATTCAATTAATGCCGTCCGATTATTTGGATTTATAGCCGTTGCTGAGTATTTTGCTGCTGTAAAGACTACACTAACGAGGACACAAAAAGCAACAAATTTAAACATGACAGGCATACCGGTATCTAATACATTTGTAACCGCGTTCTTTTCATATAAAAAATCTAGATTAGCATTATCTCCACCAAAGACTAGAACTGGAATAGTATCCATAAATCCATAAATAGGCGCTAGGAGGGTCTTTACCATATGGATAATAAGGCCACCGACCCAATCTATTATTTTCTCAAGCATATTTTCACCTTCCTTTTCAAAGGTACGCTATTATCCTGTGTACCCTTGTACTTTCTTCATATTATTTAAAAGCTCTTGTAGTACGGCTTCATTCGATTCAATGAACATCATTTCTTTATCTGATGGATCTGTTTGAATCCAAACCGAACTATCCCCTACACGGAAGATTCCTTCCCCTTTTCCTGGGTTGTTTAAAATAATATCTAACTCCCCAGCAGTTAAGTTAAAGTTCTCTTGGATCTTTTTCTTATCAATCTTATTTTGCTCTAAGAAGAAATACGAGAAAGTAGATTGTAAGATACCGCGCGCTTTTACATTTTCTAAAATACGAACAAAGTCCTGACTGGCCCAACACATACCTGCATTTCTTTTACGTGAACGACGTGCTACTTTTTCTAAGAAGTTAACCGTTTGTTCATAATCGATAAATTGCCACATCTCATCCACATACAGTACTTTTCGTTTGATAGCATGTTCTGGACTCTTAATCCAATGCTCCCAAATATAATTCAGGATAACGTGGAAGGCGATTGGCTTTAAGAATCCCTCTTCCAAATGACTAATATTAAAGTTAACAACACGTGATTCATTTAACTGTGTTTCTACACCTCGTCCAAAGTTACTTTGTCCATCAAATAATGGCTTTGAACCATCACGTAAAAACGGACGAATCGCGGCAATTAGCTCTTCTGCTTTTACATCGTCTCCATGATGTTCCACTATTACGTCATAAATTTCTTTTAACTCTGGCTCTGGTTTTCTCACTTGAGACTGAATTAATTGTCCATCCACCTTCTTCACTTCATCTGTATATAACGATAAAGGGTGAGAAGTAATACCATGTTTATTAAATACTTCACGAATCGCATCTTCTAACATTGTACGCTGGAATACATTTAATCCTGGTTGATCAAAATCTTGTCCGCGAATAATAATGTCAAAGAATCCTAGTATTTCATTGATTTTCTCTAAAATAGGTACAAATCTTACATACTTCACGCCATCACGCTCTATGAGTTCTTTCTTATCGTATTGTTCAAGCGCTTCTAGCTCTTCATCTTTATCGGTAATTTGAAGTTCTGTTACTGCAATTGCACAAGGGTTAATAATGATATTACTTTCAGGTGAAATATTTAAGTTAATACCACCTAGTCGTTTGGTGATTTTTACGAATTCTCCCTCTGGATCTATGATCATCGCATGTGTATCTGCAAGTGATGTTTCACGAGCTAGCTTCATTTTTAAAAGTAAACTTTTCCCGGAACCTGAAATCCCTGTCACACCAATGTTATAGTTTGGTGGACGATAATCTGCGTTACCGAATGAATTTAAAAATTCTACTTGTCCAGTAATTTTGTTCTTTCCTATTGGTATACCACCGTTAAATCTTCCGGATCCTGAGACAAAGGGTGCAAATGTACATAGAGCACGTCTATCGATATTTCGATATGTATCTTGTAACGTATTTGGTGCACCTAGTGGCATAACCGCTTTCAAACCACTCTTCACACGATTCCAAGTACTTGCTATCTTAAAGTGAGATGCTTGCATTTCATCTTCAATATACTCACATAAAACGTCTAATTCTTTCTTTGATTCGGCATACGCAACACCCATTGTACTCACCATATAGGAGTCGTTTTCATTGAACTGGATTTCATCCATTAAGTTGTTTGTATCTTGAATTTTTGCATCTAGGTCTTTTTCTTGGTCAATGTTTCCTCGTGTACGTTGAAAAGAAAGATTCGAACGTAACATAGTAAGCTGCATATCTAATGATCGCATTGCTTTAGCTTTCGGCTCTTTATGAATATCGATCATGACATCCACTTCCCCAGCTGAAGTTAGCATATTCAACCAATTGGTTTGCATCATACGTGGGTACCCATCGCGCGGAATATAAAACGGACGGAAGAACGTATTACTCCCTAAAGATTGTTTAATAACCCCATAATCTTCTGCGTCAATTTTTATTCCTTCTGGAGCAATGACATCAAACACAGTTGTTTTATTGTCTAATTGCGTTGGTATTTCTTCACCTTCCAACTCTTCATCCTCTAGTTCCAATTTATCTTTTTCTTTTTCTTCTGCTTCTATTTTTTTCTTTTTTCCGAATAACTTCATAATTACACCACTCAATTATTTGATTTTTCTGCCTTTTCTTCCGCTAGTACTTTCTTCATTAACTCTAGTTTTCTCTCATTTGTTTCACCTGTTGAATATAAAGAGAAGTTCTCATTTTCAATTAAATCTTGGAATCTTGCTTTCACTGCCTTACGGCGATTAAACGCTACATATAAGAGCTCTATTAATTTATCTTTCGTTAACATTTCTACACTAATTTTTGCTTTTGATAGTAGGTTTCGAGAAGCATTATAACGACGATATAATTCGTTAAATGCCTTATCTACAATCTTTTCTTCTAACTCGTCCTCTGTATCAGCAGTAATTGTACTAATATCCACCTTGTATGGATAAATTAAATATCGTTTTTGTTCATATCGAGGTTGTGAACGTTGCCAGTACTCTAAGTTGTCGATAACTTCTTGCCCATATAGTACTGTCTCTGGTGTAAGATCCTTCGCACCTTTCATTGTTTCTGTCATTTTTCGTACAGGATCTGTTAAATCTACAAACTTACTTTGGATATATACCTTCGTATTAAACTCTAATGTGGTTAACCATGATTCAATTTTGATATCAATTGCTTCTTGTTCCGCATTGGAAAGTAGATAATAGTTCACTGGGTGTGCCTCCGCGATTAGGACAAACGTATCATCATGATAACGAATCATATGATTTTCAACTTCCTTAATGTCTTCTACAAAAGCACTAAAGAAATCCACATTATCCTCATCAATTTCCTCTATAGCAGGCGTATTCTTTTTATTTTTCTTTCCATTTTTTTCAGCAGTACGCTTCTCTACTCCGCCCTGACTTTTTCCTTTTTTCTTAGAACCAAACAGCGGTTTTCCATTCATTTTTCGATAAAAGAAAAAACCTACAATGGCTACCACCGCAAAATATATCATTTCTAACATCTATAAATTCTCCTTTACCCATTTAATCGGCTCGTATCCTTTTCTCCACTTGCCTTTTTCAGAACGGCTACGCATTTTGATAAGTAAATATTTATCTAAATACATGTGTTGTTTTTCTTTATAGATAAAAGCAAACGTTATTACACCTACTACCGTAGGTATTGCTAAAATTAAGCAAATAAAAAATGCTACTGCCGCATTAAAAGGTGCAAATAGCCGCCATAAGAATGGCACATACAAATAAAGGGATGCTCCTCCACCTAATAGATAAATCAATTGGCGTTTGCTCAGCACACCTAACAGCGTTTTTTGTTCCGAAGTCATATCAACTGGAACGGTTACCTTTCTCATTTTGTTTCCTCCCTTGTATAAGAGAAGCTCTCCCCAAATAGAGGAGAGCTTTTACAAACTCTTATGTTAAATTTTTGTAACCCAAGCAGCGATGTCGTATGCTTTGATCATGACAAAGCCTCCAATTGCCGCACAAGCTAAACCAATCATGGCTTGTGTACGGTTTTCAGGGTTTTTCCCTTGTGCACCAGATAGCTTAATAGCTGCAAATACAACGCAAGCCGCTACCCAAATTCCCCCAAAACCAATTAGTGTTGTTACAAGGGTATTCATGCTTTTTTGTACAGTGTCAGCACTCGCACCAGTGGTGTGCCCAGTAAGGCCCTTCTCAAAACTTTTTTTTGCTAGTAGAAAATCTCCTACCGATGTTGTCATAAGTTTTGCAGACAACCAATTTAACATAATTCTTGCACCTCCGGGTGTTTTTGCTCGCAAAACGCAAAAAGACCCCAATACACGCACACGTCCCCTAAGGACATGGCGCATATTGAGGTCTTCTCTTATATGCGAACTGATTAATTTTTTATTTTATTATAAAATCTTATTACCTTTATATTATATCAATACGATTTTAAAAATACAAGTCCCTATTTACACCTAAAAAATAAATAGTAAAATAGACAATTCATTTTCTATTTTACCCTTATTGCTTCTTATTATCTTTATTTGGATCGTACCATATCATTTGAATTTGAACAATATCACTGCCCTAAAAACCCAAAACATTCATTTCTTCTTTCAATGAGCGCCATGGTTCTATTTTATTGATTTCATACTTTTATCCTTTAGCTTATAAACACATATATAATATGATTTTTTTATAATAACAATAAACTTCTAACACATTTTTATACCTATAAAATAATCCACTAAATAACTATATAAAAATCACATAATTACTAACTGTTTTTCAAGAAATCCCCACTTAATAAACATAGAAATTATTGATTCTCCTAAAACAATAAGTCTAATGAAACAACTTCCTCTCTTTTTCTTCTCTTACCTACTTATCTCTAATTTTTCAGAAATAGAAAAAAGTAACCATCAGATTACAGCTCCTCATTAAATAATGAATAGCCTTTTACCTGATCGGTTACTTATACTTATATCAAAGAAAAGCTCTATAACATATTATTAAAATTATTAAGTCGTATTAACTTTTTATAACATTGAAGAAAACGTTAAAGTCTTGTCCAC
>NZ_JBWYRA010000016.1:0-88480 GCF_056725905.1 Bacillus sp. BC05(2025)
CGAAATACTTATCTTCTTTTCAAAGACAAATGTTATTGTACCATAATGACCAATAAAAAACAACTGCCAATTAGCAGAAGTTAAAATGGCGGTCCCGACCGGGGTCGAACCGGCGATCTCCTGCGTGACAGGCAGGCATGTTAACCACTACACCACGGGACCATTTAATCTTTAAATTAATGTCATTTTAATTTTCATTATAATATTATGGTGGAGGATGACGGGATCGAACCGCCGACCCCCTGCTTGTAAGGCAGGTGCTCTCCCAGCTGAGCTAATCCTCCGAAGTGGTGACCCGTACGGGATTCGAACCCGTGTTACCGCCGTGAAAGGGCGGTGTCTTAACCACTTGACCAACGGGCCAATATGAATGGCAGAGAAGAAGGGATTCGAACCCTCGCACCGCGTTCGCGATCTACTCCCTTAGCAGGGGAGCCCCTTGAGCCACTTGGGTACTTCTCTGTATGGCTCCGCAGGTAGGACTCGAACCTACGACCGATCGGTTAACAGCCGATAGCTCTACCACTGAGCTACTGCGGAATAATGAAGACAATTTGTATCTTATAAAATTTCTCATCGTAAGTCAAGAAGTTTTTTACAACATCTTGTACAAACGTGACATGTTTATAATATACTGGATTGCGTTTTCACTGTCAAGATGTTTTCTTTATGAGAATTAGTTTCCCTTTACACTTTCCGCAGACATATTTTTTTGTATTTATTTGGCGTCTTCTTACATATTGAAGTAAACACTCCATACATTCATACATATAAACCTTTTTTTCTTTCTCTTCATTTATCATTCGTTTACAAAAGCGTGGTGCACCAACTGCCTTTAATAGTTCACGAAAATCCTTATCCCTATGCTTATACCCTCTTCCTGTAATATGTAAGTGATAATGGCAAAGTTCATGTTTAACGATTCCAACTAATTCTTCTTTCCCATACATTTCGTAATATCGATGATTCAGTTCAATATTGTGTGTATTCAATAGATAACGTCCACCAGTTGTACGCAATCTACTATTAAACATCGCCTTATGTAAAAACGGCATTCCGAAATATTGTAGCGATACTTCTTCCACTAGCCGCTGTATTTCTTGCTTATCCACTTTCATTCCTCCTAAACAAAAAAATATTTTTACACTTTTCTCCTCTCTTATACATATATTAAATAGTACATATACCCATCCTCATTCAAGAAGCGTGGTTTCTAAAAACATAGCAGAAGTAGAAATCCACTCACCAACCTCTCATCAATAGTACCTTACATTTTTGAGAGTAGGATTAAACAAGGAGGGATTCCTATGCCTACATGGCTCAAAAAACAAATGCAACGCGCATATTTTGAAAAAAACCGGTATCAAATTAAATTGTTAAATGAATGCTGGTTTTATTATAGCAAAATACATCAAAGCTCATAATTCATTACACATTTTATCCCATAAAAAAAGAGCAGTTTCCATCTGCTCTCTTCTCTTATTATTCAATCGGCAGCATTGATAGTGCAACGCGACCCTTTTTCGTATCAATATCATCTACCCATACTTTGACGATTTGTCCCACAGATACGATATCTAACGGATGTTTCACGTATTGTTTGCTTAGTTTAGAAATATGTACTAGACCATCTTGTTTTACACCTACATCAACAAAAGCACCAAAATCGACAACGTTACGAACTGTTCCTTCTAGTTCCATCCCACGTTTTAAATCTTCTAATTTCAAAATTCCTTTTTTCAGAAGTGGTTTAGGTAACTCATCCCTCATATCTCGCTCTGGACTAATGAGTGCATCTATAATATCAACTAATGTTGGCTCTCCAACTCCCGTTTCTTGTGACAACTTAGCAATCTCCACTCCTTCTAAGCTCTTTTGTAATTGCGGTTGTCCTACATCATCTTTGGATAACCCTAGATTCTTTAATAACAATTCAACATTTTTATATTGTTCTGGATGAATACCCGTTCGGTCTAACGGATTTATCCCTTCTAATATACGTAAGAAACCTATACATTGTTCATATGTCTTCGCACCTAGACGTGGTATTTTCTTTAAGTCTGTTCGTTTTGTAAATTTCCCTTCTTCTTCACGCTTTGCTACAATATTTTTCGCAACAGTTTTTGATAAACCCGAAACATATTGTAATAACGCAACTGAAGCTGTATTTACATTCACACCGACTTGGTTAACTGCCGTCTCTACTACAAACGTTAATGATTCATTCAACCTCTTTTGAGATACATCATGTTGGTATTGTCCAACCCCAACTGATTTAGGATCAATCTTTACAAGTTCAGCAAGCGGATCTTGCAGACGTCTTCCGATAGAAACAGCACTTCTTTCTTCAACCTGTAAATCCGGGAATTCCTCCCGGGCTAAATCAGAAGCCGAATACACACTCGCACCAGCCTCGTTCACAATAATATAGAAGACTTCTCGTTTCACATTTTGTAATACATCAACTATAAATTCTTCCGATTCTCTAGAAGCTGTACCATTCCCAATCGCAATCATTTCAACTTGATATTTATTTATAATAGAAAGAACTTTCGTTTTTGCATCTTCATATTTACGTACTGGTGGATGCGGATAAATAACATCAATATATAGAACTTTCCCCGTATCGTCTACAATAGCTAATTTACAACCCGTTCTATATGCAGGATCTACAGCTAACACAACCTTTCCTTTCATTGGAGGTTGTAATAACAAATTACGTAAGTTCTCAGAGAAAATATGTATCGCTTGTTCTTCGGCTGTTTCTGTTAATTCTTTTCGAATCTCTCTTTCAATAGAGGATTGAATTAAACGTTTATAACCATCCTCAATTGCCAACTTTACATACTGTGCACTTTTTGAATCGTTATCACGAATTACTTTCTTATATAAGAAAGCTACTATTTCATCTACTGGCGGAACGACAGAGACTCTCAATATATCTTCTTTCTCACCGCGATTCATCGCTAATACACGATGCGGCACCACTTTCTGCAAAGGTTCTTCATAGCTATAATACATTTCATATATATTCTTTTCATCTTTCTCTTCATCTTTTACAGCCGAAGACATAACACCTTTTCTAAAAGTAACATTCCGAATCCAACTACGATACGACGCTTCATCTGAAACAATTTCTGCAATAATATCTTGAGCACCTTGTAATGCTTCTTCTGCAGATTGCACTTCTTTCTCAGCATTCACAAACTCCATTGCCTTCTGACTTGGATCTTCTTTCGTATATAACAATAACCATTCAGCTAATGGCTCTAACCCTTTTTCTTTTGCAATCGTTGCTTTCGTTCTTCTTTTCTCTTTATATGGACGATATAAATCTTCTACTTCTTGCAACTTGGTAGCTTTCACAATTTGCTGACGTAATTCTCCTGTCAGTTTCCCCTTCTCATCAATAAGACGAAGAACCTCTTCTTTCCTATCTTCAAGTTGCATCATATATTGCCATCTCTCTAAAATCGTACGAATTTGCACTTCATCTAAAGAGCCTGTCCATTCTTTTCGGTAACGAGCAATAAATGGAACTGTGTTACCTTCTTCTGTTAATTGAATAACATGACGAACTTGCTTTTCGGTAAAGCCTAATTCCTTCACTAACATTTTCATTAACGCTTGTCGATTATCTACCATTTCCATATACAACCGTAACCCCCTCTATAATAAAAAAAGTTGCCCTGCAAAGAGAGCAACTTAAACTGCCGATTTAAAAATCTATTAGTCCTAAACTAATTTGTAGCGCTTCATCTACACGAATCATCATCACTTCATCTAAGTGAGTGATTTTGTCCGTTAAGCGCTGCTTATCGATTGTTCGAATCTGCTCAAGTAAAATAACAGAATCTCTCTCAAAACCGTACTTTTTCGCATCAATTTCCACATGAGTGGGTAATTTCGCTTTTTGAATCTGTGCAGTAATAGCCGCTACAATCACCGTTGGACTAAAACGATTTCCGATGTCATTTTGAATGACAAGAACCGGACGAACGCCTCCTTGCTCAGAACCAACAACTGGGGAAAGGTCTGCAAAATACACGTCGCCGCGTTTTACAATCAAAATATTACCCCCCGCTAACTAAGCGTTCTACTGTATGAGCTGCTTCATACTCTGCTAAGAAAGCTTCAGATGCAATACCAAGATTAATTTTTCCCATTTCAATGTACCCACGTCGCATTGATTCATGTTGGTAGCGTTTCTTCGTCTTATGTTGACGCAATAACAGTTGTGTTGCCTGGCAAATTAGTTCATGGCGATTCTTATTCTCTTGTTTTCCAATTCCGTCCAATTCCGTTACCATTTGCTTTGGCAACCGAACCACGATTTCAGTAGTTACACTTGATTCGGACACAAAAATACACCTCCACCGTCAACTACACACCCAAATATATATATGACACCTATTGTAATAATACCATTGTATGGAGCCTGTTGCAAAGACTTCCTTATTCCTTGCTTATGTTTTCCAATTCACAAACAAAACATTCATATTCTTTTATTTTTTATCTCATTACAACAAGAAACAGAAGAATTTCTGCAGTAACTTATGTTAAAAGTACTGATAAGTAAAAAGCTTCTCGCCAAAAAATGAACTTATTCTCAGCCGATGAACAGTCCTCTCAAATGACAAGAAGCAAATCATACTACCTTCTATATATTGTTTAAATAATTAATTACTTCTACAACCTTGCCATTCCGTATAAATATTCTCGGTACCCGGAAGCTTATCGTTGAAATAATTTCATAATTAATAGTCCCTGAATATTCAGCAACCTCAGTAGCACTAATATACTCATCGCCTTGTCTTCCGATGAGTGTAACTTTCGTACCAAGAGGCACTTTACGAGGAAGGTGTATCATGAATTGATCCATCGTTACTCGCCCTACAATCGGTACCCTTTTACCATTTACAAGCACTTCAAACCCTTGTAATCTTCTAAGCCATCCATCTGCATATCCAATTGCAACGGTTGCAATCCATTCTTCCGTTTTTGTTCGATAAGTGACGTTATAACTAATTCCATCCCCTTTAATCACCTGTTTAATATGAGCAACCTTCGTATGCAGTGATAGCGCTGGTTCTAATTGAAACGGTAAAAAAGGGCGTATTTCTACAGACGGGGATAACCCATACATCGCTATGCCAATTCGTACTGCATTAAATGTAATCCCTTGAAAACGTAGCGTTGCAGCACTATTAGCTGTATGAACAAACTTAGGATCCACTCCGAATTCTTTCAACCAACTTAACTGCTCCAAAAATGTGTTATATTGCTTATCGAAGTAAGAAGTCTCCACCTCATCCGCTGTTGCAAAATGTGTATAAACTCCTTCTAATTGCAAAAATGGTGCACCTTCTAAACTCTTTAAAAACCCTTTTAATTCTTTACGTTCGCGTATTCCAATTCTCCCCATGCCACTATCAAAATTAATATGGTACTTCATTGTAGACGAACCATCCCAAAGTTTGATTGCTTCGTCCACCCATTCTTTTTGAAAAACGGTTAACGCCACATCATTTTCAGCAGCTACATTGACGTCACGGGGCGGGGAAGGACCTAACACTAAAATCGGCACAGTAATACCAGCCCTCCGAAGCACTAAAGCTTCATCTAAAAAGGCAACCGCTAACCTTGTCGCCCCTGCTTCTAATGCCGTTTTGGCTACCGGTACATAATCGTGTCCATATGCATTGGCTTTAACTACAGCAAAAATCTCTACATCACTTGGAATGAAATTTTTAATATGTGTAATATTGTTATAGATTGCATCTAAATCGACTTCCACCCAAGTGTCACGGTAAAACGGTGCTTCTTCCATAAATACACTTCCTTATACACGATATGCGAAGCTTATTCTTTTATATGCTTCTTTTATGAAATCCATCCTTCAAACTAAGAAAAGACGTGGTGCACATATATCACCACGTCTAAGAAGTTTACTTCACTTGCTTCTCTGTAACTGAACGAGCAACCATTAATAGCTCCTTCGGCTCTAAACCTTTAGACACGAGCATATATTCTACTCCATTATGCGACCACGTTAAAGAGTCTTTCGTCAATGCTCCAATTGTAAAGCCAAGGTCAACCAATTCTCCGCTCACACTTATTGCTGACGAAGCCTCTGCAACTTTTGCCTTTTCTTGTATTAAAGTAAAGGATTTCTTACTTCCAGTGTATGTGAGTATCGCACGCTTGCCACTGTCTGTCTTCAACTCTTTTTCGTCTTTCAAAACCATACCTTGCGGTGTATCACGCGGATACAAAATAGCAAATGGTTTGTCTTCTTTCGCTGTCGTTTGAACATCTACTTGCGCTCTAGACATGTTTTGTTTCGTATCAAATGCACCTTTATCAAATTTCGCATCAAATTTCACTTTTGAGAAATCTACTTTCACAAGAACATTTTGATCATTATCCATTAATTTCACCGAAACTGGTGTTAGATCACTTTTCTTCAATGTAATCTCTTGTTTCGGCAACATGTTTTGATGTTGATAGTTTGTTTTTGTTTTAAAAATATAATATTTATCTGTTTTTTCAAAAGTAAGGTTTTTCTTATCCTGCAAAATATCTCTCACAAGGGATTCATATAAGTAAGCCTGGCTACTATTTTGCGGCCAATCACTTTGAAAACGGAAACTCTTATTAAGCGCTGGCGTTAATACAAATACACCTTCTTCATTTCTTAAAATAATTTGGCTTTGATCTTTTTTCGCATTTTGCAAATTCACACGATAAAAAGAAGGTTCTTTATGCCATATTTCCACCTTATACTCCTGAGGCTCATTCCCTGTTTTAATAGATAATTTTGCTTCAGCTTGATAACTTTTCATCCCTTTTACTTTTGACTCTAAATCTCTCACAACATCATCTTGTTTCTTTTCCATACAACCGGCCAACACAAAAACGGTTAATAAACCGACAAGAACTAAAAACAGACGCCTTTTCATCACTTCAGCCCCTTTGCCCCTATAAATGAGTGGAAGATGTGCCTTCCTTATCGCTACCACAAATATATGAGACAAAGATATAAAATATGCAGACTAGCTTGACGAGCTTTCTAAAACCACTTGAGCAACAGCAAATTCCTTACTATGACTAATTGATAAATGAACAATATACTCTGTATTTGTAAGAAGAATTGGCTTCCCTCTATCATCATTTCTTACTTCAATATCTAAAAAACTTACTTCTTCCCCGATACCAGTGCCTACCGCCTTTGAATACGCCTCTTTTGCTGCAAACCTTCCAGCTACAAACTCTGTAAGACGGCTTCCCTTCAGCTCCTTAGCAACATTACGTTCACTTTTAGTTAAAATACGTTCCATAAATTTAAGCTTTCCATCTAGCATTTTTTCAATTCGATTCAATTCAATAATATCGATTCCAATCCCTACAATCATTTCAAAATCCCCTTCTTCTATTTAGCTTTCTTTTTTCATATTGTAAGAATAACAGAGAATCTTTCTGATGCAAAAGGAGTGATACTCACAACATGCTAATACCATCCGCCCGCATTTCCTTACAACCAATTGTCATTGCTTTACTTCTCATACAATTATTCATGATTATGTTAGGCGACTTTTTTCTCTTTCCTATGGCAGCTTATAATGAATATATCGCTAAAGGAGAATGGTGGCGTCTCATAACTTCTCTGCTTGTACATGTAGATTTACAACATTTTCTTTCTAATAGTATTTGTTTATTCGTGTTTGGCTCTGCTATTGAAAAACAACTAGGGCATTTTTCTTTCATTATTATTTTTTTCCTTTCTGGCATCTTTGGAAATATTTTTTCTTATCTTATTATGCCTCTTGAATATATTCATGCCGGGGCATCTGGCGGTATTTTCGGATTGCTAGGTGCACAGTTGTTTCTATTGTATAGTCGATATCGTTCTTCCAACCCAAAAGACATCGCTATTTTTTCAATTATGATATGTATACTATTACTATTCACTTTCTTCAATCCCTCTGCCAATCCTATCAGCCATTTAATAGGATTGATCATTGGTGGTATTTGCACCCCTTTATTGATAAAAAAACTCGATGGTGCAGAGCTTATTTAATATAAAAGCTTGCACCATCGACAATTTCCACATCTGTTTGTTCACTTAAATCTCTCATGAGTTGAAATAAAGACTCATCCTTCTTCTTCGCTTCAATCATACAATCAATTTGCGGAACACTTCCCTTTATCTTTTTTAAAAAAGATAAAAAAGTATCTACATCAATAAAATCTGCATGCGCCCTCGGGTCTTTCCCCTCTCTAGGACTAGAAATATGCATTTTCACTGGTAACAAAGACGATTCCCACGTATGTACAACACGCGCCCAATCTTCATGCCAATCTTCTCGATTATGATTCATCATATGGTGATGCAAATCAAATACAACGGGAATGTCCAGTTTTTCTCCTAAATATAATGTTTCCTCCAGCGTAAAAGTTGTATCGTCATTTTCTAACATAATCATTTCCTGAATACTTCTTGGGACATTAGACCAATTCTCTATAAAACGCTCTAATGCGAGCTCTTTATCTTTATATCCGCCACCAACGTGCATTACACATCGTTGCTTATGTTCAATCCCCATGCCTTTTAACAACTTTTTATGCATTTGTAATGTCTTTACAGATTGTTTAAAAATACTCTCCTCAGGTGAATTGAGTACAACAAAATGATCTGGATGGAAATCGATACGCATATTCATACGAATTGCATATTCACCTAACTCTTTCAGTTTTTCTTTTAAAGGACGAATATAGTTCCAATCTAACAACTCCTCATGATTTGCAAGGGGGATGAGTTTGGAACTAAGACGAAAGAATGATATATCATGTCCTCTATTATGTTTTAATAGTCGCAAACAGTTTTCCAAATTCGAATTAGCAATTCTTTCAAGTTTGCGAATCGCCGCTTCTCGATCATCTATTTTTTGAAACTGCGCATACGTCATCGTTTGAGATGGAGATGCGTTTTTCAAATGTACACTCATTGCAACATACCCAAGTCTTACAAGCATGTAGCACCTCATTTCTACACAAGTTATTATGTAGTATGTACAATTACAGAAATAAAAAAAGAGAATGCCGGCAAAGGGCATTCTCTTTTTTTATTATTAAGCTTGTGGCTTACGGCTATGATGTTTTCTTTCGCCGCGTCCGTTTGAAGATCCTGGGCGACCTTGACCTTCTCCACGACGACCACGGTTGCCATCACGGCTACCTTCACGATTACGATCACGGTTACGATCACGGTTACGACCATCGCCACCGCGTCCATCACGACTACGATTACGGTTACCATCACGGTATCCGCCTCCGTTACCACCGCGTTTTTTAGAACCGCCACCTCTTGCAACAACTGGTGGTTCTGATGTTAAAGCGATTGGAGTTGTATCCGGCTCTTTTGTCATCATTTTTAAAGCAGCAGCTACTACTGTTACAGAGTCGTTCTCTTCTAACATTTCTTCTGCAATACGCTTGTAGTATGCTAAGTTTTCATTTTCAATTGTACTTTGAAGTTTTTCAGCGATTAAACGTTGTTGACCTTCTAGTGCCTCGTCAAGTGTCGGTGCATCCATACGGTCCATTTTACGTTTTGTTGTACGCTCGATATTTTTTAATTGTCCTGATTCACGTGGTGTTACAAATAGCATTGCAATACCTTTTTTACCCGCACGACCAGTACGTCCAATACGGTGAACGTATGATTCTGGATCTTGTGGAATATCGAAGTTATATACGTGTGTTACGCCTGAAATATCAAGACCACGTGCTGCAACGTCTGTTGCAACAAGAACTTCAATAGAACCTTCTTTAAATTTACGTAATACAGACATACGTTTCGCCTGAGTTAAATCACCATGGATACCTTCTGCAGCATAACCACGTAAGTTTAATGCTTCTGATAATTCATCAACACGACGCTTTGTACGACCGAATACAATCGCAAGCTCTGGAGATTGAATATCTAGTAAGCGTGTTAACACGTCAAACTTTTTCTTTTCTTGCACTTCTAAATAGAACTGCTGAATGTTTGGCATTGTTACTTCTTTTGCTTTTACTTTAATGTGTTGAGGCTCAGTCATGAAACGCTCAGCAATACGACGGATTGGGTCCGGCATTGTCGCTGAGAATAATAATGTTTGATGTGTTTCTGGCACATCTGTTAAAATCGCTTCAATGTCTTCGATGAAGCCCATGTTTAACATTTCATCCGCTTCGTCAAGAACAACTGTCTCTACGTTTTGCAGGCGAAGTGTTTTACGGTTAATATGATCTAAAATACGACCCGGCGTACCAACAATAATGTGTGGGTGTTTTTTTAGAGCACGAATTTGGCGGTTAATATCTTGACCACCATAAATTGGTAAAATACGAACGCGTTTATGTTTACCAATTTTGTATAGTTCTTCTCCAACTTGGATTGCTAATTCACGCGTTGGCGCGATAACAATACCTTGAACTGTTTCTTTACGAGTATCTACTTTATCTAATAGCGGTAATCCAAATGCTGCTGTTTTCCCTGTACCTGTTTGTGCTTGCCCAATAATATCTTTACCTTGCAATGCATGAGGAATTGTTTCAGCTTGAATCGGCGTAGCTTCCTCAAAGCCCATACTTTCAACAGATTGCAGTAAAGAATCACTTAATCCTAATTCTCGAAATGTTGTCAATGTTACTTCTCCTTTTCTATCCTATACTTATCATTTAAAAAAAGGCATTTTCCGAATTGGCGGAAAAGCCCTTTTCCTGAATGCTCACGTATATAAACGGGCGTATATTCTTCGCGAAAATACTTCTAAACGTTATTACACTTTATCAATTATAAGTTTTGTATGTGTAAAAAGCAAACCCAACTGTTACCTTATTTTCATATTCAGAGTTTTTTTCTTCACTTTTATTTTTTTATATTTACTGTAAGCGCTTATTATAAGTTTCTTCTATTTTCGTAACTATCATCCCTATTTATATACACCAATTATTTCAACATCGTAATTACTTCTTCTAACTTCATACCGCGAGATGCTTTTATTAATACAACATCTTTCGCATCAACTACTGCTTGCAACTCTTTTACTAACTCTTCTTTATTATCATACGCCTTTACACGTTCATTAGGGAAATTAATTTTCGCTCCTTCAGCAATTTGAGCCCCTAATTTACCATATGTGAACACATATGCGATTTTTGCTGGATCGATTAATTTACCTACTTCATAATGAAATTGTACTTCTTGATCTCCAAGCTCTAACATATCACCAAGCACAACTATTTTTTTAGCAAATCCATCTAAACCATTCATTAAGTGGAATGCCGCCTCCATAGCTGTCGGACTTGCATTATAAGCGTCGTTGATAATTGTTAATCCGCTATTTGTTTTCACAATTTCCATACGCATGCCTGTCATTTGAAGCGTTACTAAACCTTCTTTCATCTCTTCCCACGTTACACCAAAATGTTTCGCAATTGCCATGGAAGCAAGCGTATTATACACATTGTGTTTTCCTAATACCGGTAGATAGAATGAAATATTTTCTTCTCTATTCATTTTAAAGTGTGTCCCAGTTGCTTGTAACGTTACAGTCGTTGGATAGTAATCATTTGCTCTAGCATCACCAAACGTAACTGTTTCAGCTATTAAATTCATTTCAGGAACACGATTCGTTAATAATGGTTCATCTCCGTTATATACGAATACTCCACCTTCTTGTAATCCTGTCACAATTTCTAATTTCGCTTCAGCAATTGCCTCACGAGATCCTAAATCCATTAAATGCGCCTCACCAATGTTCGTAATGATAGCTGCATTTGGACGAGCTAACTTAGATAGGAATTCAATTTCCCCACGGCTTGACATTCCCATTTCTAATACAGCTACTTCTGTATTTTCTTCTAAGTTTAAAATAGTAAGAGGAAGCCCGATATGGTTATTGAAGTTTCCTTCTGTTTTTTGAACTTTAAATTTAGTCGCAAGAAGACTTGTTACAATATCTTTTGTAGATGTTTTACCGTTACTACCTGTTACACCAATAACTTTAACATCCAATTGATCGCGATAATTTTTCGCTAACATTTGTAGTGCTGATAGTGTGTCTTCTACAAAAATAACTGGAAGATTCTCAGGTGGATTCGCTACATCTTTCATCCATAATGTCGCTACAGCTCCATTTTCAACAGCTTTATCTACAAAAGCATGTCCATCGAAACGTTCACCTTGAATCGGAACATATAGATTTCCTTTTTCGATTTTTCTTGTATCAATAGACACTCCCTGTATAGTAATTCCCTCATATCGCTCTGCTAATCCCATACCATTTACCATCTGTTCTACTTGTTTTAACGTTCGATTTATCATGAAAACACTCCTTACATAGAGGAAGCACTATTCCTGTGAATAGTGCCTCCTCCTTTTTTTGTTAGATTGTATATTTAATTTTTTGTTTTTCTTCGTGACGATCAATTGCTAAACGAATTAACTCTTCAATTAATTCCGGATACGGTAATCCAGTATGTTGCCATAGTAGAGGGAACATACTAAACGGCGTAAATCCTGGCATCGTATTCACTTCATTAATATATACTTCTCCATCTTTCGTTAAAAAGAAATCAGCTCTTGTTAAGCCAGCGCCATCTAACGATTGGAATGCAACAATCGCATCTCGCTTAATAACATTAGACTCTTCTTCTGTCATTTCAGCTGGAATAATTAACGCTGTATCACCATCGATGTATTTCGACTTATAATCATAAAAGTCTTTTTTCGGTACAATTTCACCTACAACTGAACATTTCGGCTCATCATTACCTAGTACCCCAACTTCTACTTCACGTCCAACGATATTTTCTTCTACAATAATTTTACGGTCAAATTGGAATGCCTCTTCAAATGCATTCTCAAGTTCTTCACGATTTTTACACTTATTAATACCAACACTTGAACCAAGGTTTGCTGGTTTTACGAAGCAAGGGTATCCTAATACTTCTTCTACCTTTTCATATGCTGTGTCACGATCTTTTTCCCATGCGCTACGAATGAATGATGCATATTTCGCTTGTTTCAATCCAGCTTCTGCAAAGATGTTTTTCATAACAACTTTATCCATACCAGCTGCAGATGCTAGAACACCATTTCCTACATAAGGAATGTTCATTAATTCTAATAATCCTTGAACTGTTCCATCTTCACCATTTGGTCCATGTAGTAATGGGAAAATAACGTCGATGGCATTTCCCTCAGAACCTGCAGATGGAATGATTTCTGTACTTAATGATAACGGAGAAATCGCATTTTCTGCACCGCTCATTTTTAGAACCTCAACATCTGTTACTTCACCTTCAATACGCTCACCACGAACCCATTGACCTTGTTCTGTAATATAAATTGGATGAATCTCGAATTTATCTTGATTTAATGCTTTAATAGCAGCAAGAGCCGTTTGTAGCGAAACTTGATGCTCAGCTGATTTTCCACCATATAATAAGCCTAATTTAATTTTCGTCACTGAAATCACCCTAACCAATTGTTTTCATTTTTCTATTTTAGCACTTTTTATAAAAATAGGTAGTTCCTATTTGAAATAAAATGTAACTTCCACAAATAATTAAATGACACCACTTATTGGTTTTCTACACTTTTCCACTTAACTTTCTTCATAAAATTGCAACCCAATCTAGTTATGTACCTAAAATATGTAGAATTCTTCTTTTTGTGTATGTCATCTACTTATTAAGAAGATTGTTTGGTCAGTGTGCTCTTTTGCCTTTGTTCAACAAGACGATCTAAAGAAACATATACAATACCTGCAACTACACATCCTACAGCTAAAATTGTAAATAGCAAGTGGCCAAGTAATTGATCTAATAAAAAACCTCCAAGAAGTGGACCGAATGCGCTTCCTGTAATCCACTGCAAACTCGCAGCTCCCATATAAGTCCCTCTCAAATGCTCAGGAGCCAAATTTGCTACAAATGTCATCTGTACAGGCGACATAATCATCTCACCTAACGTATATATGGCATACACAAGCATGAGTGTTATTAAAATAACTGTAACATTCGCATCAAATTCCCCAAACCACTTCGGTAACCACCCTATAAAAAATAATCCAATCCCAAACAAACATGCACCATATAACATCGTCTTTCCGACAGGTTTATCTGTGGCCCATTTTGAAATTTGAAATTGGAACAACACAACTAATAATCCGTTTAGCGCCATTAAATATGGGTATGGATTGTTAGTTTCAAAAATATCCTTCATTTCATTATCAAAGTGCAGTGGCAACATGCCTTCTGTTTGGGAAAATCCCATCGAAATAATGATACCTGCTAATAAGTAAATCATTAATACCTTATCTCGCAATACAATTTTCCACACTGCTCCTGATTCCTTTTCTTTCTCCTCTTCTTTATTCATACCCTTCGGCATTGTCTCTTGAATAAGGATGAATACAAGTAATGCATAAAATAACATCGTAGACGCTGCAATAATAAACACGAGGTTCTTCGACAACATAACTACCGAAGCGCCCATTATCGGGCCAATTGCAGCACCTATATTGTGCCCCATTCGTAGTAACCCATATGCTTCTGTTCTTTTTTCTGGCGCTGTTACATCCGCAACCATCGCTGATGCAGCTGGATGAAATAACGAATTACTTAATCCTAAAAAAACAGATAAAATCGCATAAGGAATAAATCCTTCTATAAATAAAAAACCGAGCATGAATACCGCATTACTCGTCATCGAAAATATCATAATCGGCTTTCTTCCATATATATCAGCAATTCTTCCCCCTATAATTGATCCAAAGCTTGCAGCAATTGGAGAAAGCGCCATAATAACTCCAACCTGTAATAATGAATCTACCTTATCTTTTAAATATAATGCAAAAAAAGGCATCAACATCATCATTGCAATTCCATTTAACGTCTCACCAATAAACCGTATCCATACGTTACGGTCCATCTCTCTTAACTCACGCCACGTATTTTGCATCATTCCACCCCTTTGTTCACCACCAATTATCTTATAACACATTCAGAAAAATGTAAATTTTCAGAACTAAAAATCCACCCTAACAGAATTAGGATGGATTTTTCTACTTATAAATTTGCTACATCGTCTTCGTCTTTACTATTATTTAACGCACTATGTTTTCGGCTATATAAGAAGTAAACCGCAATACCGATAACCATCCATATACCAAAACTAATCCAAGCTGTTCCGGATAATTGAAGCATTAAGTATAAACAAAAAATTACCGTTAACGCTGGTAAAAATGGTACAAGCGGCGCCTTAAATGCTCTTGGTAAATCAGGATGAGTTCTTCTCATTACAATAACAGCAACAGCTACAAGCGCAAAGGCTGATAAAGTCCCCATATTTACAAGATGCGCTAATACATTTAAATCTATTAATCCTGAAATAAGTGCTGCAATAATTCCCGTTGTCCATGTATTTAAAAACGGTGTTTTAAATTTAGGGTGAACTTTAGCAAGACGCTTCGGCAATAACCCATCTCTACTCATTGCATACGAAACACGTACTTGCCCATACATCATAACTAACATTACTGTTGTAATCCCTGTAATTGCCCCTACCGAAATGACTCCTGCTAAACTATCTTGTCCAATAAATTGAAGTGCAAAAGCGACTGGATCTGATATATTTAACTGTCCGTATGGAACAATTCCTGTCAAAATAAGCGAAACAACAATATAAAGAGCTGTACAAATTAATAAAGAGGCAATAATGCCAATTGGTAAATCACGTTGTGGACGTTTCACTTCTTCTGCTGCCGTTGAAACTGCATCAAACCCTATGAATGCAAAGAACACTGTAGCAGCTCCAGCCATGACACCATCTAAACCAAATGGCATAAAAGGCGTCCAATTTTCAGGTTTCACATAATTAAAACCAGCAAAGATAAAAATAAGAACAACCGCTAACTTAATAAATACCATAATATTATTTACACGTGCACTTTCACGAACACCTCTAGATAAAAGAACTGTCATCACTAAAATAATTAGAACGGCAGGTAAATCAATTATTCCACCCTTTCCTGTACCAGGGGCTGAGGAGAGAATGGTAGGGATATGAATTCCAAATCCCTTTAATAAAGATTGGAAATACGCGGACCAACCATTTGCCACAGCAGATGTAGCAAGTAAATATTCAAGCATTAAGTCCCATCCAATTAAAAACGCGAATACTTCTCCCATCGTCGCATATGTGTACGTATACACACTGCCTGAGACAGGAACTGAAGAAGCAAATTCAGCATAACAAAATGCAGCAAAGGCACAAGCTAACGCGGCTATCGCAAATGATAATATAATAGCTGGTCCAGAATGTTTTGCTGCTACCACGCCCGTTAGAACAAAAATACCAGTTCCAACAATCGCCCCGATTCCAAGCATCGTTAAATCCAATGCGCCCAATGTTCTTGCTAACGTCTTTTGTTTACTCTCTTGCATTAACTTTGCAAGAGGCTTCTTTTGAAAAATTTGCTTCATAGCATGCTCCTCCAAGTTTTAAATTTTCTGAAAATTTTTAATTTGCTTTTTCATTTTACTCATAGTACTTTTCTCAGTCAATACTTTTGTCGAAATAAGTAGAAATTCTTATGAATTTGCAATATCCTTATCATTCTTTCCATATATCTTTCTAAAACTTTTTTTGGTATTATTATACATGTCGATTCCATAAAAGAGGCATGCTCCCTTATTGAGCATGCCTCTTTTTCCTATTTCACAGTATATGAACCTTCTTCAATCCAGCTATACATATATTTTTCATCTTCTGTTTCATGTGCTTGTTTTACAATACGAAGTGGACGGAATGTGTCTATCATAACAGCTAGTTCAAGCGTTTCTTTCTTCCCTATACTTCCCTCTGTTTTCCCAGGATGCGGCCCATGCGGAATTCCACTCGGATGAAGTGTAATCGAACCTTCTTCCACACCTTTCCGGCTCATAAAGTTGCCTTCTACATAGTACAGTACTTCATCACTATTCACGTTACTATGATAATATGGTGCCGGAATAGATTCTGGATGATAATCGTATAAACGTGGTACGAAAGAGCAAATAACGAAATTGTGACCCTCGAACGTTTGATGTACTGGAGGTGGCTGATGAATACGGCCTGTGATTGGTTCAAAATCCTCTATATTAAAGACCCATGGATATAAATAACCATCCCATCCAACAACATCTAACGGATGATGCCCTAAAACATGCTTATGCATATATCCTCTCGACTTTGTCATTACAACAAACTCACCTTTGTCGTCATATGTCTCTAATTTCTCGGGTCCACGAATATCTCTCTCACAAAACGGACTATGCTCTAACAACTGTCCGTATTCATTACGATAGCGACGCGGCGTTGTAATTTGGCTATTTGCCTCTACAACAAGAAACTTAGTCTCTCCTTCATCTGGAATAACACGATAGATCGTTCCAATTGGAATCGTTACATAATCACCTTTTCTATAGTGAATCGTCCCAAACATCGTTTCAATTTTTCCTGTTCCGTAATGAACAAACAACATTTCATCTCCATCACCATTACGGTAGAAATAATCCATTTTTTCTGTTGGACTCACTACTCCAATTAACAAATCTTCATTCCCAAGTATGAAGTTTCTTCCACTTATTGCATCACCACTTTTTTTATTTTCTTTCGTGCGGAAGTGGCGATGAGCAAGCGCTACATCTTCTTCATACTGCAACTGACAAGAATGTGATAACGCCGAATGCGATACTTCCGTTGGCATATAATGATGATACAAAATAGATTGCGTACCAGAAAAACCTTTCGTTCCCATTACCTGTTCGCGATAAAGCGATCCATCTTTTTTACGGAATTGTACATGTCGTTTATGAGGTAGCTCCCCCATGTGACGATAAAACATGCCCATCACCTGCTTCCATTTCTTTTTTGACCGTATTACGTAATGTACCTAAACCAGTAATCGTAAGTTCTACAACATCTCCATCTTGTAGCCACTCTTCCGTACCCAGTTCTAAAATACAACCTGTTCCTACTGTCCCAGAACCAATCACATCGCCTGGATATAACGTAACGTCTTCCGAAGCACGTTCGATCATTTCAGCAAATGTATAGTAAATATCTTGGAAGTTCCCCTTTGATAATAACTTTCCATTTACATGAGCGGTCATCTCTAACTCATAACGGTCACCATTACGATAAACATCTAATTCCTCTTTCGTAACAAGGTGCGCTCCTAATGAAGTTGCAAAATCTTTTCCTTTCGCTGGACCTAGTCCTACCTTCATTTCTGTTGCTTGTAAGTCCCTTGCACTCCAGTCATTCATAATACAATAACCAAAAATGTATTCCTCTGCCTGCTCACGAGAAATATTTCTTCCTTCTTTCCCAATTACGCAAGCAATCTCTAACTCATAATCAAGTTTTTTAGATTTCTTCGGACCAATTACGAAATCATTTGGACCAATTACAGCACGATGGTTTGTAAAATAAAAAACCGGGATATCGTACCATTCAGGTACAACATCTAGCCCTCTTCGGCCGCGAGCTGTTTTTACATGCTGTTCAAACGCGTAAAAATCCCGAATACTACTCGGATTAGGAATTGCCGCTGCTAATTGTACTTCTTCTAAGGAATATATGCCCTTTTCCGGATTCTTAATATTACGCAATATCTCTACATACTCATCCGCTTTCTCTAAAAAGGCGAACATAGAAGAAGGTAATTTCCCACCACTAGCAAGATTCATATCAATTACCTTGCCACCTTCAAGCCATCCAGCTCGCATTTCTTTCGAAGGAAGACGAAATGTAACGAATTTCATCCTGATTCCTCCCTATGAAAATGAAATTTCCACCAACAAAGGAGTTTTTGCTGGTGGATATAAACTTTATAAATTTCCGCGACGCTCTTGTTCTCTTTCAATCGATTCGAATAACGCTTTAAAGTTTCCTTCTCCAAATCCGCGAGAACCTTTACGTTGAATGATTTCAATAAATAGAGTTGGACGATCTACAATTGGTTTCGTAAAGATTTGTAGTAAATAACCTTCATCATCGCGATCTACTAAAATCTTTAATTCTTTTAACCTATCAATTTCTTCATCAATTTTCCCAACTCGCGCAGTTAATTCATCATAATAAGTATCTGGTGTATCTAAAAACTCCACGCCATTTTCACGCAGCGCTTCTACTGTTTTAACAATGTCATTCGTTAATAAAGCAAGATGTTGTACACCTGCTCCATTATAGAACTCTAGATATTCTTGAATTTGTGATTTTCTCTTTCCATCTGCTGGCTCATTAATAGGGAACTTAATACGACTTCCATTCGTCATTACTTTTGACATTAATGCTGAATACTCTGTACTAATATCATCATCATCGAAATGGATCATTTGTTTAAAGCCCATAACGTTCTCGTAATAACTAACCCACTCTTCCATCTTTTCAACATTACCAACTACATGGTCTACAGCAATTAAACCTGACTCTTCAAATGGAATATTAAACTCGACCTTTTGGAATCCTGGCATAAATGTTCCTTTATAATTTTTACGCTCTACAAGCGTATGAATTGTATCACCATACGTACCAATAACTGCTTTTTTCAATGTACCGTTCTCGTCTGTTAACTCTACAGGTGGAGCAATTGCGACGGCACCACGTTTCACAGCTTCTGAGTATGCTTTATCAACATCGTCAACAAGTAATGCTACATCTTTCACACCATCACCATGAGTCTTTACAAACTCTGCAATACGATTGTCGCTACTTAAAGCTCCAGACACAACGAAACGCATATTTTTTTGCACAAGAACATAAGATACCTTTTCACGGTTACCAGTTTCCAATCCAGAGTAAGCCACAATTTTGAACCCAAATGCTCTCGCAAGGTAATAACTTGATTGTTTTGCATTTCCTACGTAAAATTCCAAATGATCTACATCACGTACTGGAAAAAAGTCCTCCATTTGTGCAGCTAGCGTATCCATAGATTTTTGTTTCATAAAATCCTCATCCCCCTGTAAATAGATTAAATGGTCCATACTTAAAACCAACCGAAAACGCTTCCAACATCAATTAATAGAAATTAGTTAGCAAGCTAACAAATTCTGACCTTTAAAATTTTCTATCTTTTCTGTCAAATTCCTCTTTTTTTCTTACATATAAAATTCGACTTTTTTCTCTTTAAAATAAAGGGAGGCTATTCATACTTGGAGGGATATATAGAAGAAAACAAAAAAGACCCCAACATATTAACTACTTACTAATATGCTAGAGTCTTTATTTTTTTTGAATGATTGTATTTATATGTCTCATACTAATACATTTGCAAGGAATAGAATAAATGATGTTAATACTACCGCTCCACCTAATGATCCTACTAAATCTGTTTTTGTTACTTGTAACACTTGTTCACTGTTCATATTCCTCATTCTCCTTTCATTTTGTATGATTTAAAATTTTTATTATACTAATACGCTTGATAGAAATACGATTAACGCTGTTAATACTACTGCTCCACTTGCTGATCCTACGAAGTCACCTTTTGTTACTTGTAATACTTGCTCTTTCATTTTTCATTCTCCTCTCTTTTTCTTTTGTTACAAAACTTCTATTATACTAATACGCTTGATAGAAATACGATTAATGCCGTTAATACTACTGCTCCACTTGCTGATCCTACGAAGTCACCTTTTGTTACTTGTAATACTTGCTCTTTCATTTTTCATTCTCCTCTCTTTTTCCTTTGTTACAAAACTTCTATTATACTAATACACTTGATAGAAATACGATTAACGCTGTTAATACTACTGCTCCACTTGCTGATCCTACGAAGTCACCTTTTGTTACTTGTAATACTTGCTCTCTCATTTTATGTATCCTCCTTTTTAATAAGTTATCTATATGTAATTTCTAAGAAATGTTTATTTCACAGTTTTTATGTTATCGTTACATTAAATTCAATAACGTAACGTTTGTAACATTAATGTAACATAACTATTGTTACGTTGCAATATAATTACGTAAAATTTATTACACTTTTTTTACGTTTTTTTATAAAAATCTTTAAAAAGACTATTTTAATGCACTTTCTACTAAATTTATGTTTGTAATACTATTGTAATATTACAGTCATATAACGAAACATTTCCGTACTCACCTCTACTTTTGTTACAAATTAAAGTGCATATTCAAATGAATACGTTGGAATCTATCAAATTTTTACTAACGATTCATGCGAGATAAAGGGAAACTTTAATCAGTGGGGGTTTCTTCGTCCCCACTGTTTATTAGCCCTCACCAGTCGGACTTTTATGGATAGCCCGACCCCCACCTAAATTCTTTGCTTTCGCTGAATTTTGAGGTGGGGGTCTTACTGCCCATTAAAGCGGGATAAAATACAATTTTTCCAAGATAAGTTTATATGTTTCCTCTATATAACTATGTATAATAAAAGCAAAGAGGTGGTCATTTTGAAATTAATCGCATTAGATATGGATGGTACACTACTATCATCTAATCTTGAAATCTCCAAAGAGAACTTACAAGCTATCCAAGCTGCAAAAGAGGCTGGTCATAAAGTTATGATTTGCTCTGGTCGTGCAAAAGAGGATGCTTTAAAATTATTGGAAGAATATAAACTATCTCTTCCAGTTGGAGCGAGCAATGGGGCAATTGTTTATGTGGATGGAAAAGTAATTAACTCGCGTTGTTTACAAAACGATAAAGTATACAAGCTTGCAAAATTACTAGAATCTGAAGGTTTTCCTTATAAGCTATATACGAATAAAGGAGTTTATTCTCCATATACATGGCAAGATCAAGTCATGCAAGCGTTCGAAGAGAACAAGCATGCATTAGATGTTACACTTGAGGAACTTGAAAGAATTACAGAAAAACAAAAGAAATCAAACTTAATTACTGATTTCCAAAAAATCGAAGATGTTGTAAATAATCCAGAATTAGAAATATCTAAATTCTTCATTTTGACGTTTAATGCAGCACATCGTGCACAGCTATTAAGTATGTTAAAAGAAGATACTGATATTTCCGTTACAGCATCAGCTCCTACTAATGTAGAAATTATGGATAAGCATGGTCATAAAGGGAACGGCCTACAAGAGATGGCTGCTTATTTCAATATACCAATTGAAGATACTATTGCAATCGGGGACAACTTTAATGATGTGCCAATGTTACAAGTAGCTGGCTTATCTGTTGCAATGGGCAACGCTGAAGAAGATGTAAAAAAGCTATGTGATGTTGTAACATTAACAAACAATGAACATGGTGTTGCTCACGCAATCGAAAAATTTGTATTGAAACAAACTTCATCTAGTAAATAAAAGAAAAGGACTCTTTCTATTCGAAAGAGTCCTTTTTTATACATGATGACAAGCAACAAAATGCTCCCCACCAACATTACGGAATTCCGGTACGGCTTGTTTACAAATATCCGTCGCAAACGGGCAACGTGTATGAAAGCGACAGCCTGAAGGTGGATTTGCTGGACTTGGAATGTCACCCTCTAGTATGATTCTCTCTCGCTTCACTGTTGGATCCGGTATTGGCACTGCAGATAACAATGCTTTTGTATATGGATGAAGCGGATTCGTAAATAATTCATCACGCGATGCTGTCTCCACGATCGTTCCTAAATACATAATCCCAATTTTCGTACATAAATGTTCGACTACACTTAAATCGTGTGAAATGAACAAATAAGATAGTCCCTTTTTCTCCTGTAACTCACTAAATAAATTAATGATCTGTGCTTGAATAGATACATCTAGTGCTGCCACAGGTTCGTCAGCTACAATAAATTCTGGGTTTAATACCATAGCTCTTGCGATAACGATACGTTGACGTTGTCCACCAGAAAATTCATGAGGGTACCGGTCAATATGATATGGGGCTAAGCCACATAACTCTAATACTTCCGTCACTTTTTCACGAACATTTTCTTTCGTAGCTAATCCGTGAGCCAACATCGGCTCACCAAGTGCCTCTCCAATTCTCATTCTCGGATTTAATGAACTAAATGGATCTTGAAACACGAGTTGCATATTAGGACGATGTTTTCTCAATTCTTCCTTAGATAAAGAGTGAACATCCTGCCCTTTAAACTTCACTTCCCCTTCCGTTTTTTGGACGAGACGTAAAATTGTTTTTCCTATCGTCGTCTTTCCACTTCCCGATTCACCAACAAGGCCGAACACTTCACCTTTATTAATAGTAAAACTTACTCCATCAACTGCTTTTACATGTCCAACCGTTCTACTAAATATGCCGCCTTTAATTGGAAAATATGTTTTTAAATTTTTTACTTCTAATAATGGTTCACTCATTGTCCCGCACGCTCCTCATATAACCAGCAAGCTACTTTATGATTCTCATCATGTACATTCAGATTTGGCGCTTCTTCTTTACATATTTCCATACAATGCTCACAACGACCACTAAAGTAGCAAAACTCATCCAAACCAACTAAATTAGGAACTTGCCCTGGAATAGAGTACAGTTTATCTATTCGTTTTCCCATCACTGGTTTTGATTTCAACAAACCTTTCGTATACGGGTGTTTCGGATTTTGGAATATTTCTAGTACTGGTGCTTCTTCAATAACTTTCCCACCATACATAACGACAACGTAATCAGCCATTTCTGCTACAACGCCTAAATCATGTGTAATTAATAAAATGGATGTTTTAAATTCCTCTTTTACTTGTCTTAATAAGTCTAATATTTGAGCTTGAATCGTAACATCAAGAGCCGTTGTCGGTTCATCAGCAATTAATAGCTTAGGATTACAACTAAGCGCAACAGCAATCATAATACGTTGTAACATACCACCACTCAGTTCATGTGGATAAGAATGGACGATTTCATCCGCACGAGCTATACCAACTTTACGAATTAATTCAATAGCCTTCTTATATGCTTCATTTTTACTAAGCAGTTCATGCTCCCTTAACGTCTCTACAATTTGTTCCCCTACAGTGAAGACCGGATTCAGCGATGTCATCGGTTCTTGGAAAATCATCGCAATCTCATTCCCTCGTAAACTACGAAGCTCCTTCTCTTTCATTCCTAAAAGACTTTTTCCCTCATATAGAATATCTCCACCTACTACACTGCCTGATTCAGCAATAAGCCCCATAATAGATAAAGCTGTTACACTTTTCCCACAACCTGATTCACCTACAACACAAACCGTTTCACCTTCTCGAACAGCAAAACTAACATGATTTACAGCCTTTACTGTTCCTTCCTCCGTTTGAAAGTGTGTTTGTAAGTCTTTCAGCTCTACTACCGCTTTACTCATATTCCCTCACCTACCGTCTCATCTTTGGATCTAACGCATCACGAAGTGCATCACCAAGTAAATTAATGGATACAACTGTTATAAAGATTGCGAAACCAGGAGGAATCCATAACCACGGACTCTTTTGGAAATCAATTAATGAGTTAGCTGCGCTAATCATATTCCCCCATGATGGTGTAGGCGGGACGACGCCGAGACCTAAGTAGCTTAGCGCGGACTCTCCTAAAATAGAACCTGCAACGCCTAATGTCGATACAACAATTAATATTGGTAAAACATTAGGAATTAAGTGATATATAATTTTTCGGTAATCTTTTATCCCTAGCACATCAGCAGCTTGCATAAATGCCTGCTCTCTAAGTGATAAAATTTGCCCCCTTACAAGGCGTGCAAGCCCTGGCCAACCTACTAAACTTAAAATAATCATAATGACATACAAACGATAATCAGATGGTACTTTCCACTCTGATAAAATTGCCCCCATTATAATAAGTAATGGTAGGCCTGGCATCGACATTAAAATATCAGCAAGACGCATAATAATATTATCAACAATGCCACGATAAAATCCTGCAATAGCCCCTAATACAGCTCCTAATATTACGGATAAAACCATCGAAGCTAAACCAATTGTTAATGAAATTCGACCCGCTTGCATCAGTCTTGTTAAAATATCTCTTCCTAATTGATCTGTACCGAGCCAATGAGAAAAACTAGGTGGTTTGTTAATTAACGCAACTTGTATTTTCCCTGATGCATATGGTGAAAAGAATGGACCGATAAAACAAAATAAAAACATAAAAATTAATGCATACAATCCTACGAGCGCCATCTTATTTTTCTTTATCTTTTTAAGAGCTTGTCGCCATGGTGATGATTCATTTCTCCTTCTCTTTTTTTCTTTTTTCTCTGTAATTGCTGTAACAGTTTCCATCTCGTTTCCCCCCCTTTACTTCAACCGAATACGTGGATCAACAACTGCATATACAATGTCTGCGAAAAAGTTTGAAACGATTGTTAAACAAGAAAGAAACATCGTAAATGCCATTAATACTGTATAATCACGGAAATTAAGTGCCTCTAATTGAATATTACCGATACCTGGCCAGTTAAAAATTTGCTCAATAATAATCGCTCCTGAAAATAAACCTGGTAATTCAAATGCCAATAAAGTAATCGCCGGTAAAATAGCATTTTTTAATGCATGTTTATAAATAACCGTCTTCTCCTTTAAACCTTTCGCACGTGCTGTTCGTATGTAATCTTGTCTTACAACCTCTAACATACTTGTTCTAAAATAACGAGTTAATGAACCCACTCCAAGAAGTGTCAAAATAAATACCGGTAAAACCATATGTTTGGCAACTTCTATCACATAAGCAAACCCAGTAGAATTACTGCCAACATCAATCATTCCACCTATCGGTAATAACTTAAAATCAACCGCGAACACTTTAATTAAAAACAAACCGATAAAGAAAGAAGGAAATGACATCGCTGCAAAGACACCAATTGTTACAAGTTTATCGAATAAAGAATGTTGCTTCGTTGCCGAGAATACACCGATAATAAGTGCAATTAGCCAAATAAAAAACAATGCAATAACCGCTACACTAAACGAGTTCCAAATAAACTTATTTAATAGTGATGTTACAGGTTCTTGATATTGAAGCGAAAAACCAAAGTCTCCTTGCAATGCATTACCTAACCAATGAAAATAGCGCTCGACAATTGGTTTGTTCAATCCATACAATTCCCTAAGCTCAGCTGCTCTTTCCGGTGTAATCTTTGGATTTGAATCAATATAATCACCCGGAAGAAGTGCGAACAGGAAGAAGATAATAATTGATGTTCCAAACAGTGTAGGAATCATTTGTAGCAACCTACGAACGATATATGTTTTCACCCTTTTTCTCTCCAATCTAATGCTTAAAATAGAAGAACATTTTTTCAAATCGGCACATTTCTAACCGAATGAAAAAATGTCTTCTACTTATACATTCTTCTCGTTATTTTTCAAATGATAATACTGGTAAGTTTGCACTAATACTATTGTATTTTTCAGGATCAATTCCTTTTATATTCCCGTTATAACCAGTAATTGTTCTGCGATAGTTTAAGAGAATTACTGGTGGATCATCACTTAATTCTTTATAAAGTTCTTTATAGATTGGTTTACGTTTTTCAATATCTACCGTTTCTATACCTTTTTGAATTAACTCATCTACTTTTGCATTTTTATAACCAAGACTCTTCTCATTCGCACTAGATAAATATTCACCAGCTGTTTCACTTGGGTCACTTGTAATCGGTGTTGAAACAGAAGCTAAGTCATAATCACCTTTATTAACTTTTGAAAGCATTGTATTAAAGTCCATGAATTCAGGGTTAAATTCTACACCTATCTCTTTATAATTCTCTTTAGCAATTGGAATTAATAAATCACTATCTTTAGCTGAACTTGGACCGAAATACGAAAGTTTTAATTTTTGACCATCTTTTTCCCGGATTCCATCCGAACCAACTTTCCACCCTGCTTCATCTAGTAACTTTTTCGCTTTTTCTTTGTCATACTCATATTTATTAACGCCTTCTTCTGTGTAAGCCCAAGAAGTCGGATGAATTGGTACATTCGCTACCGTACCGTATCCTTTGTATGCTGTATCAACATATTTTTTACGATCTAATCCGTAAATAAGCGCTTGGCGAACCTTTTTATCCTTTAAATACGGCTTATTATGATTCATATAAACATAACTAAATGATGGTGCTGTTTCGATTTGGATATTTGCGAATTCTAAAGCCTTAGCCTGTTCAAGAACCTCGTCACCAGTACCTAAGCCAGTGTGGTCAACCTCACCTGTTTGAAATAACTGAAGCTTCGTATCGCCAGAAGTAATTTTATAAATGAAGTTTTGAATTTTTGGTTTACCCGCATAGTAATTTTCATTTGCTACAAAACGAACTTCTTGACCTGGAATATACTTTTCAAATTTATATGGACCCGCAGCTAGTGGTTTGCCATATAAATCTTTTAAGTAATCTAAACTTGTATTTTGTTTGTAATCTTTTCCGTAATAAGCTTTTGATAGTACTGCGTTACCAAAAACAAATATAGCTTGTGAATTAACCTTTTCAGTCGTAATTTTTATTGTTTGTGGATCGACAACTTGAATACCTTCAATTGAAGTTGCTTTTCCTTCTTTATATTCTTTACCACCTTTAACTGCATATTGAGAGATGTCCACTTCGCCTTCATATGCCTTATCGTGTAAAAGCGTCAATGTGAACGCTACATCATCCGCTGTTAATGGCGAGCCATCGCTAAATTTCAAATCTTTACGTAAATGGAATGTATATGTTAACTGATCAGAAGAAACGTCCCACTTCTCAGCTAATTCTGGAATTGGTTTCCCTTGTTTATCGGTTGATATGAGAGATGCAAAAATAACTGAAGTTACGTTTCCGTCCCAACCATTTTGTTGGAAATATGGTAAAAATACGCCTCCTGGTTTGTTAATCCCAACTACTAAGGTATCTTTTCTATTCTTCGCTTTATCTGGCACTTTCGTTTTATCTGTCGCAGCGATCTTTTCAATTTTTATATTTTTTAAATCCTGCTGTTTAACCGGTTCTGTAGAAGCCGTATCTTCCTGTCCCCCACAAGCAGATAACACAAGCGAACTACTCAGTAATACCGAAAATACACCAGCCCATTTTTTTGTCTTTTTCTTCATTGTCCCCACCCTAACTTTTCTTTTTTTAATAATTAAACCTTATGAACTGCTTGCCTTATGTATGCCTCCCACAGCAACATTTTATAGCCAATCGGAAAAGTCGGTTTTAATCATAAAAAAATAGATGTTTTTGAGGGGTAACAATCCTATTCCGACCTTTCCGGTAGACTTTATGGTTATTAGCTTATATCGTCCGTTATATTTTGTCAATTCTTTCTAAATAAATATTTTGAGAATTTTTCTAAAATTATTGTTCTATCTTTAATTTAGGTAAACTTAATAAAATGCCATTATAGTTATCTTCTTGCAATCCTTGAATGCACGCATTATGTGCAGACACAACTTTGCTATTATTTAAGAAGATTACAGGCGGGTCTTCACTTCACTCTTGATATAACTTTGTATAGATTTCCTTTCGCTTTTCAATATCCAACGTTTCTAATGCTTGCTTAGCTAATTCATCTACTTTTTGATTATAGTATCCATCATAATTTCGTTTACTTACTGAAACAAACTCTTCAATCATTCTCTTTTATTTCGTATTAAAAAATTAAAAATTCACTTCTATTCGTTCAGCATGAAACATAGAATACTAATAACCAATTACCAAAAAGGGGGCGAAAACATGGACAACCTATTCCAATACGTCCTGCACTACGTATTATTAACAATTATGATAGTCGGGGCGCTGTTACTATTCCCATTCTTCCCAAAGTTCGTCCTCTTTTTAGCTTTTTTTATTATGCTCGGGATCGCTATTATCATTTCAACAAGGGAAGATACCACACAAAAAGAAAACAGAGTTCAGCGTGTGAAGCTGTAACTCTGTTTTTTTATTTCCAATTATGAGTCTCTGTTTCACATACTTATGTCTCGGGAAATAATTAATCGATGCAAAAATCTCCTAATACCATTTATGTTTTTAAATTTATACAAATTGCGGAACAAAGATTTATAAAATGTACTGTTTCACGTGAAACACATATTTTCTTTTTCTCTTACAGTAAAATATTGATATAAAAAAGCGAATTCCTTCAGCACAATTGAAAGGAATTCGCTTTCTACTTTTCACTCCACAATATTCTCTAACTCATTATATAAACCTGCGCGTAACAACTCTTTTTTCATTTTTTCTTCATACAATTGTTCAAGCATTTCAACATCAACTGCATTTTCCATTTTACATTCAAGGGCATATATATCTTCTTCTATATGCATTAGCTCGTTTTCAACGTCCTCTAAATTTCTAGATTCCTGCTTTTTTATAGGTATCACTTCTAACTCTTTGCTTCCTCGCTGCTTCTGTTTCACTATTTGTTTCTCAATTCTTTCTTCCCACTTTTGACGAGCCCATGCATAGTTCCCTGCAAACTCAAATAATTTACGCTCATCAATCCAATACGTCTTTTCAAATAACTTATTTAAAAAATAACGATCATGTGAAACAGCTAAAATTGTTCCATTATATTGTTCAAGAGCTTCCTCTAAAACTTCCCTTGATTCAATGTCGAGATGGTTTGTCGGCTCATCTAAAATCAAAAAATTGATATCTTGATACATAAGTTGCGCAAGTCTTAACCTCATTCTTTCCCCACCGCTCAGTTGCGTTACTTTCTTAAACACCGCTGGACCATAAAATAAAAACTTAGCTAATATATGTCTCGCTTCTCCCTCTGTTACAGCTACATATTCTCTAAAAGCCTCTAATACATTACTCTTCATATTTCCGTACGCATGCTGTGATAAATAACCGATTTTCACACTACTACCAATTCGAATTTCTCCCGCGTCTGGTTCTATTTCTTCTAATAATAATTTTAGTAGCGTTGTCTTTCCTGTACCATTACGACCAACGATGGCCGCACGCTCTTGAAAACGAACATGTAAATTCACTTCGTTAAATAGGGAGTAGTCAGCAAATCCTTTACTCACTTCTTTCATTACAACAACATCTTTCCCACTTCTCTCTTGCCCTTCAAACTGAAGTCCCATTTGTTTTCGCTCTAAAATAGGTTTCTTTAGTTTTTCCATACGTTCGAGTGCACGTTCCATACTTCTCGCTCTCTTATGCAATCCTTCATTCGGAGGATTCGCCTGATTTGCCCATTCACGTAGTCGCTTAATTGCTTCTTTCATTTTCTTTATTTTCTTTTGCTGTTCTTGATAAGCTTGAAACTCCTGAAGCAATCGTTCTTCCTTTTCCTCAACAAACTGAGAATAGTTTGTATGATACACGTGAATCTCTCCATCTTCTAAATCAAAAATCTTCTTTACAACTTCATCAAGGAAATAACGATCATGTGAAATGACCATAACCGTTCCATTGTATTCTTTCAAAAATTGCTCTAACCATTCTACCGCAAATAAATCTAAATGATTGGTTGGCTCATCTAATAAAAGTAAATCTGGTTTCTGCAACAGCATGTATGCAAGGCTGACTTTTGTTTGCTCCCCGCCACTTAACTCCAGAAATGATCGAGGAAATAGTTCTGTCACCTGTAGACCATTTGCTACCTTCATAATATTCGCTTCTATTTCATAACCACCAAGGAATGCAAACTTTTCTTGGATTACTCCGTACCTCTCCATTAATCTTTGTAAAGCAGACGGTTCCTGTTCTTCCGTCATATGTTTTTCTAAAGCACGCATTTCCCTTTCTAATTCCTTTTCTATTTTAAAAGCAGAACTCAATACATCATATACAGTCATACCTTCATCAAATTTCGGAATTTGCGCTACATGACCAATACGTGTACCTTTCTTCATATGAATGGCTCCTGCATCCAAACTTTCCATTCCAGTTAGAAGTTGAAAGATTGTAGTCTTCCCACTACCGTTTCGACCAACTAATCCAACACGTTCACCGTTCTTTATTTCAAGCGATATATTTTCAAATATGATGTTTCCACCAAAAGATTTCGTTACATTATTTACACTACAAATTGTCATTTTCCGTACTCCTTTCAATATAAAAAACCATAGGAAAGAAACATTCCCCATGGTTTTCGACATAGAAAAAGGAAGCCAAATAGCTCCCTTTTCACACGTTTATTAAAAATGGGTGAAGAGATTTCTATCGTTCAATAGCTACTATGCAATTGTTAAAAAAGGACAGACGTATCCCGTTAACAACTACATCATGAAAAATCGCACGACAAAAATAGATAAAATCTAAAAATTTGGCACGTGCAGCTAAAGAACGTTTCATCTCATTCACCTCTTTCGTACGGAATTTAATACTTACTTCTTTATTATACTTTCCCATTTCATGTTTGAATAGTCATTTTTCTGAAAATAATGAAGATAGACTAAACATTTCAATAAGTGACATCAAATCTTACAAAACTGTTATGTTCACGTAATGGAAAGCGATAGTACAAAAAGATGCCTCCCTATACAATAAAGATGTAAACAAGAGAGACAACAAAAGGAGGAAACAACCATGATGAAAGAAATCGTAAAAGCAATCTTTGAGGTATTAGTGAACGGACAAGCAGTTGTAAAAGAACTAAACGAACTATAAAAAGGAGTGAGAGAATATGATGAACATGGTAAAAATGATTTTACACGCTCTAGTTGATGCAAAAGCAGTTAGCCAAGAATTAAACCAACAATAAAAAAGGGGTAAACGAATATGAAGAAAGCCATTATTGTAATCGCAAGTACAGCAATTGCCTTATACACAATAAAAAATAGAAAAAAGAAGTACAATACAAACGATTTATATTATCCATACACATTATTAAAGAAAAAATAAAAGACAAGGTACCCTATCTCAATGAGGATATCTTGTCTTTTATTTTTCCGATTCCCTTTAAAGGATTTTCTTCTCCTTTTCCCGAATGTATTAAGCGGGATTTTTACATATATTTTAAAGGGGCATATATACAAATGGATACACAACAACTATACTTTTTAAACGATATCGGTAAACAAAAACCAGAAAGCATCCGGAATAGAAGCGCGGCATGTCCTTTTTGTGACAGAGAAAATTTAACGGATATTTTAGCAACTGAAGGATCAATTATTTGGCTAAAAAACAAATTTCCTACATTAAAAGATACATTTCAAACGGTGCTAATCGAAACAGATAATTGTGAAGACCATATTGCGACATACACAGAAGAACATATGAAATCGCTAATTTATTTTTCCATTAAACATTGGTTAGATTTGCAGAAGAATGAAGAATTCACATCTGTGATTTTATACAAAAATCATGGTCCATTCTCCGGCGGAAGTTTACATCATGCACACATGCAGATTATCGGAATGAAATATGTAGACTATCTTGATAACATTGAACAGGACAACTTCCAAGGAGTCATTGTACAAAAAAACGCACGCATTGAACTCAATATTTCAGATCGCCCTATTATCGGTTTTACCGAATTTAATATCATCATTGAAGATGTTGAATTCATCGATGAACTGGCAAATTACATTCAGCAAACTGTACGTTACATACTGACAGATTTCCATAAAGGATGTAGTAGTTATAACTTATTCTTCTATCACGTAAACGAAAAAATCATTTGTAAAGTTGTTCCCAGGTTTGTCGTTTCACCGTTATATGTAGGATATAAAATACCGCAAGTTTCCACAAAGCTAGAAGAGGTGAAAATACAACTAGCAGAGTATTTCACAAAACGACGCGATTATCCACAAAAAATAGAGTAGGTCTCAAAAACCTACTCTTTAATTACACCTTTATTTCGATAGTACACATCCTCTAACCCGACATTATACTTCATATTATTATCCGTCCACTCCGGCCCTAAATTACCTGGCCATCCAGATGTATTTGCTATATATTTTAGTAATGCAAAATCAGTCAAACCTTTTTGCACCCCGCGCTTATATCCTTTCATTAAATGCGGCATTGCAATTTGCGCATTTTTACGTGGATCTTTCAGCTCATCATCAGTTAAATGATCCGGTGCAAGTCCACCACCGCGATGCAATTGAAACAATCCGAATGAAGTTCCGTTATCTCCAACACTTCTTGGATTTAACCGACTTTCATGTTCGGCAATTGTAAGAGGTATCCATTCTGGAAGATTGACTTTCTTTGCTTCCTCTATAATAATTTGTTTCATCTGTTTTGCTTCTTCTGAATCAACATAGCTTGTCTCATTTACTAATTTGCCCATTCCTTCAGACTTTCCTTGGAAATATAAGTACACCCCAAGAACAACTAAAAATCCTACAAAGAATTTCTTCACTACCTCTACCTCTTTCTCCGCTGAAATTTGTCCCCTTTCAGCCTTCTTCCCTTTACAATTACCCACATTCTATCATTCTCTTACCCTTTTATCATAGCAAATAACTATACATATTATCATCATGCTTTAGACCGATTTCGTGAAAAAACAGCTGGTAAATACGTGCAAAAATGTAACTTTCATAGACTACAACGTATTTCTTGTATATAATTGTAAATTGAACTCTACATATAGAATAGGAGCAGACCAAATGAAAAAGTGCATAATACTCTTGTTCAGTATTTTACTTCTTATCCCTATCCACACCTCTGCACAAACGTCATCAAAACCAAAAGTACTTGTTTTATATAGTACAAAAGACGATAAAATTACAAATAATATTCAAATCCTTAATACTCAATTAGGACATTTTACAAACGATATAACTACAAAAAGTTTAAAAAAAGCTAATGAAATTACTAATTCATCTTCTTATACACATATTGTTTATATCGGTGAACAAAAAGAAGAGTTTCCTACTGAAGCAAAACAACTTATAGAAAATTTCTCAGGCCCAGTATTAGTGCTAGGGCAAAATGTTGAACAACTATCTAATCGCTTTTCTTTCATTACTCTAAAGGATAATGATGTACGAGTGAATGAAATCGAATATCCAAGTAATAAACTAAAGAACACGTTAGAAGAAGAACGATTGATTCAATCTTTTGATACAAATGGAACTGTTCTTGCTAACGCTTTAAGCTCAAATAGTAAGAACCCACTAATCGTTCAGCATGAAACATCTTATTACGTTGCAACGTCAAATCTCTTCGACTGGATATCCCATTATATAGGTGAAATGTTATTTTCTTATTTCGGACAAAAGCCAACGACAAATAAAGTAGAGGCTTATTTACGTCTTGAGGACGTCCATCCAGCCGCAGATATAAATCAATTAAAAGAAATTGCTACATTACTAAAAGAGAAAAAAATTTCTTACATGATTACGGTCATACCGGTATATAAAGATCCAGACACAGGAAAAACAATACATTTAAAAGAGAAACCCGAACTAGTCGATCTTTTACGCTCTATGCAAAATGATGGTGCAGCAATTATTATGCATGGTTATACGCACCAATTTTATGATAGTGAAACTGGTGAAGGTTTTGAATTTTGGGATGTCAAAACAGACCAACCAATTCGTCAACCAAATCATGAAAAACCAAAAACAAAAGATGATTTCCCTAATATAGAAGCATATAATGCATATGTAAAAAAAGGGGAAGAATTTGAAGAAAAATATACGACTGATTATATTGAAAAAGGTATTCAAGAACTTGTAGATGCAAAACTATATCCTGTCGCATTTGAAGCACCTCATTACACGATGTCTCAAAAAGGATATGCAATATTATCAAGGTACTTTTCAACTTATGTAGGACAACTACAGTTAAGTGACACAACTTGGAAATCTATGCACTCACCATTTTATACAAGTACTCCATCATTTTTACACGGGATGAAATTAATTCCTGAAACAGTCGGCTTTATTGAAGAAGATAAGCCACATACTATTGCAAAGATGAAGGAACGTGCTGTATCTGTTGCTAAATTATCCGATGGAGTTATTGGTGCATTCTATCATCCTTACTTAGGTGTGAAACCATTAAAAGAAGTATTAAAGGAACTAGAGAGCATTCCAAATATAGAATGGATTGATTTACAAAAAGAAACAAATGAAGTGAAAATGAAAGATATTCATATTACTACTAATAAAGACGGCATTCACGTTGAAAAACCAACAAGCGCAAACGACATAATGGATTATATAAAACAATATGGATTCTTCCTTATACTTGGCCTCTTTGTCATTGTCTTTCTTTTCTTATTAAGACGCGGGAAAAAATTAGAATCCTAATACAAAACCACCAAGCAGAATGCTTGGTGGTTTTGTAATTTAAATTAAAATGTGGCATATTATGAATATACCATTTGATTATCAATCCTCACCTAACTTCTCTACTTACACTGAATTTTGAGGTGGGAGTCTTACCGCCCGGCGAATAGCGGGATAACATTGAATCGTATTTTCATATATCGTTTTCGTAACCTTATCAACAGACTTGTTTTTTATAACACTAATTTCCTTTAGTACCTCTCTAATCATTCTCGGATGCGTCATAACATCGTCTTGAAATTCCCACGGTCCATCCGTTTCTACCATCATATATTCAAGTGGATAATACGAAACGATTTTTCTAATTTTCTCCTTATGTAAAACATCTGGCGTGATAGAAATGTAATAACCATTCCTCATCATCCGTTTCATTGTTGTTTCACTTCCTTTAAACCAATGAAAGTGTGCACGTGAAACTTTATATTTCTCCAGTAAATCACATACAATATCAGCGTCTTCATACACTGCATGCAATATAATTGGTAAATCATATTTACTAGCTAGTTCAACAAACCGTTGTAACACCGAAATATATGAATTGATAGCAATGCGCTCATCTTCTTTTCTTACATAATACGGCAAACCTACCTCACCAATCGCAACTATGTCCTCTACATGATCTTCAATTAATTTATAAATTTGCTCACATTCTTCTTTATGAATCAGTTGCTCTGGGTGAAAACCTATTGCTGGATGAACAAAGGGATATCGCTTTGCTAAATATAAAGTTTCTTTACATGATTGATAATTCATAGATACTGCAATAAGCCCCTCTATCTCTTTACTATTTTCCACATCTTTAAGTAATTTACTTTTCTCTTCATCCTTATATTGGTCAACATGTATATGACTATCAATCCACTTCATTTTTATTCCCCCATAAAAAAAACAAGAAAGGATCTCCCTTCTTGTTTTTTCATCTATATTATTTAACAATTAAGTTTGTTATGATATCAAATAATCCAATACATACTACGGCAACAGTAAAGTAGCTACAGAAATCTTTAATTGGAAACTTCACTACTTCTTCTTTACGCATCCCATTCTTCTCCCTTCTTACTATATCCCTAATTATTTTTATCTATTTGTATCTATTATGCAAAAAATATGACAAATTTACTATCGAATTAACTTACGTAAACCTTACAATGTTGTAAGGTTTAAAAGAACAGCCCCATCTACATAACAGATGAGGCTTATTAAAAAGTAGTTGGTTTTTCATTCTTCATTAACATTATAAACAGAAAGTAATACAGTGAGCCTTTCTAATTACACTATATAAAATTCGCTATCTTTTAACCATCGAATTACATTACAGAAGACTTACATGTTTGTAAGCTATGTGTAATGTAATTCGATAGTTTCTCTTACTTACATCTCGTACAATAAAGTTAACAAGTAAGCCAAATAAGAAGAACACTTAAATAACCAAATTACATTGTTAGTAGCTACCCTTCTTATACTTTTCACTCATGCTACTACAATGTACCCCCTTCCCCTTTATATAATAAAAAAGCCTTAGTCCTTAGGGACTAAGGCTTTTTTACGAACCTACAATATACCCCTACCTAGTATTTTTATTTTCGACAAAAAATAGGTAGGGGTATATTGCGCTATCTCATCGCTAAAAGTTTACTCTTTGCATTAATAGGAATATTTATCGCTTCAATTTCTTCAATTGCCTCGCCGTAACGTCCTTTTGCATACACCTTTAATGTTTCATCTCTCTTTAACATATGCTTAACAGTCTTCTTTATTTTTTGTTCTCTCCCACGTTCGTCAAATGCAATAAATTCATATTCATACCACTCATCACCAATATGCTGACCAATTGTATTCACAACCGTATAGTATTCTTTCGTCTTATAAAGCGGATTATATTTATCGATAACCGGTCCAAGTTTCGTAGGTAGTAACATTATTACTATGACTATCATCGCTATTATAGTAGTGATCATTTTTTTCTTCATAATAAACATTCCTCCTCTGCAGGATATATATACATCCATTTTAAAAAGAAGGAATACAATCTACTATTGAATCTCATTACATTACACTTACACTTTTGTAAGAATTAAAAAAAGGTGAACGAATTTACTCGTTCACCTTTTAACTCGCTTTAAAGCCTCCACCAAGTACATCACGTACATCATGGATAACAACGAAAGCATCTTCATCCACTCGACTAATAACTTGCTTTAACTTAACAAGCTCTTGTTTATTAATAACAACATATAAAACTTCTTTATTCTTACCAGTATATCCGCCGCGCCCTTCTAATACAGTGACACCCCGTGTCATGTTTTTTGTAATAGCCTCACGTATTAACTCTGGTTGATTTGAAATAATTGTAACAGCCGTTTTTGTATCCATTCCTTCTACAATGAAATCAATCACTTTCGCTCCGATAAATACCGCAACAAGTGTGTACATCGCTTTTTCCTGCCCTATTATAAATACGGAACCAGCAATTACAACGATATCAATAATAAGTACACCTTTACCGACGCTCCAACCTAAATATTGATTTGCTAACCGTGCTAAAATTGCCGATCCCCCTGATGTACCTCCAGCTTTGAACATACAGCCTAATCCGATACCGACAAATACACCAGCAAATAGTGCCGCTAATAACGTATCACTATTTACATGATACTCAATATGTTCTGTAACATATAAAAACAAGGATGTTTCTACAATCCCTAAAATTGTATAAACCATCGTTTTCTTATCAAAAAATTTATAACCAACAGCTAGTAAAATTGCATTTATAGCAAAGTTCACAATCCCAGGCGACCAATCAAATAAATAGTACGTAACAACCGTTAAACCAATAATTCCACCCTCTGATAGACGGTTTGGAATTGCAAAGTAATTAATACCAATTGCGAATAATAATGAACCAATTGTAATTAGTGTTATTTCCTTTATACGTTGATTAACCATAGTTCATACCCTCCCCCCATTTGACATTGTATCACTATCTCCTAGAGGTTTAGAAGTTGTTTTTATTGCGCATTTCACCTCTTGAAAATTGAGATATTATGTTTAAACGAAGGGGTGATTAATTATTCATATTTGTTCTCACTGTATGGACAAATCGCTCCACATTCCCTTGCTGAATATACTTAGCTCTAACCGTTTCATGATTACAAGTAAATTCAAAATACGGACGGAAATCTATGCTATCTATATGCAAATATGAGTACTCTTTAAACGTTGAAGGATAGTAAGGAAATTCCCCGTAAAACAGGAGACGTCTAGTAGTGATAACAAAAATCCCATGTTGATAACATAACGTGAAATTATCCTTCTCAAAGATCCCCACCACAAAGGCTAAAATATTTTCGTCTTTCCCCAAATACTTTTTTATACTTAATAAAAGTTCATTCATGCATATCCCTCCAAATACTATTTTTGAAAAGAATCCATGGATTGTTACAAACCGGTTTAACTCCTTTATAAAGTATGAAACGCGTTTCCTGTCAAAGGTATTTCAAAAAAATAATCCGTTATGCACTTATACACATAACGGATTAAAATTACACTGTAGATCGCTCCACAAGTTCATATGAAATTTCCACCTTTTCTTGTTTAGAACTCTCGTCACTTATTTGCCGGTAAAACATTTCAAAAGCCGCTTTACCTATCCCCTTCAAATTTTGATCAATGGTTGTAAGTTGCAACACTTGCGAAATAGGTTGGTTATCTAAACCAATAATCGCTAAATCCTCAGGAACTTGAATACCCAATTTCCCAACTTCCGTCATAACCCCAATCGCAACTTCATCTCCTGCTACTATTAATGCTTCAGGAAGATGCTGCATCTCCTTTAATTTATGAGCCACTCTCACACCATCTTCTAATGTAAAACATTCTGTGAAAATCCATTCTTCATTCACTTCTTCATCTATAGATTGCAATTGATGTTTATACACATCAAAACGCTTTTGACTACTCGGTCCTAGCTTTCTCCCCGTACAATAACCAATTTTTTTATAACCTTTTTCAATAAGGTGGTTCATTCCTAGCTGGAAAGCTGCCGAATGATTTGTATATACACTTGATATATTTGAAATATCATTATCTTCACAAGCAATGATTGTGCCATAAGAAGCATACGGTTCTATCATTTCCCAATCATTCGCACGTGAACAAATAATAAGACCATCCAATTGTTTCGTTTTTAACATATGTAAACTTTTCATTTCTTCTTTTTTATTATAATTCGTTTGGCAAAGCAGTACCCTGTAGTTATGAGTTAACGCTCCCTCCATCATTCCCCCTACCATTGCATCGAAGCTCGGGTGATTAATGTAAGGGAGAATCACACCAACAATATTCGTCTTTCCTTTTGATAAATGAACAGCATTTGCGTTTTGTGAGTAATTCAACTTCTCAACTATCTCCATAACCGCTTTCCTTTTTTCTTCACTTACATACGGATGATCATTCAATACTCTCGAAACAGTCGTAACTGAAACTCCCGCCATCTTTGCAATATCTTTAATATTAGCCATACACTCACCTCTACTTTTAAATTAATAAATTCTATAAACGTATGTCAAACCTTCTCATCATTACACCTCCATTCGTTTTTCTTACAAAAGTGTAATTTTCCTGTAAGCTAATTCGATAGTTACTCTCTGCTTTTTTTCATACAATTAAGTCAGAAACAGGGCAACAATTATTCGAAAAGGAGCGGATTTATATGATGAACAAAATGAAATCAAACAATTTTTTACATACAATGGGCATGGTATTTTCCGCTCTTATCGATGCAAAAGCTGTTGCTTCTACATTAAACAAGTAAGGAGAATGTCTGATGAATAACATTACTTTCAACAAATTAGATTTTTTAGGACTAGCTAGCGGATCAGTTCTTCTTACTGCTTTTATTTACGCCGCTACGCTTGTATAACTTTTGTGTCCCCTTTCCCCTTTATTATAAATAGTAATAGAAAAGACGACCGTCTATGCCCGGTCGTCTTTTCTTACTTTTGATTTGATTGCAAAGCTTCCTTTAGCTCCTCAAACTTCTCATTTAATTGATCTGTCATCATTTTCATAGCTGTTTTTCGATCTATTTGTTCTTCAGCATCAATTTGAATTGGGTCTCCAAAAATCAATTGCGCCTTTTTCCCTTTTATTAATTCTTTTACACTTGATGGGCCAATATAAGCTGCCGGTATTAATGGAACGTTAGAACGCATCGCAATTGTCACAGCACCAGCTTTTAATGAAACGTCTTCTGTTGATCTTGTTCCACTTGGGAAAATCCCTACGACTTTTCCTTCTTTTAATAAGCGTGATGGAATTTTAAGTGTACTCGGTCCTGGATTTGCACGATCTACAGGGAATGCATTTACATTTTTAAAGAACCAATTTTTGAATTTCCCTTCAAATAATTCTTTTTTGGCCATGTAATGAATTTCGGTCGGATACATCCCTGTCGCTAACATTAACACATCCATAAAGCTTGTATGTGTGCACGCAACAACATACGGACCGCCTTCTGGTAATTTTTCTCTTCCTTGCACTTCTACTTTCCCAGCTGTTTTAAATATATATTTCAACAAAAATGTAATTGGTTTATACATTTGTTTCGTTCCTTTCTAAACATCCGAAGTATAGTCATTTTCTTACCACAATTATAACACTAAGTTTTAGGAGTTGGTAATAAAAATAAGTATTAATTGTTAAATTTCAATTCTTACAAAAGTGTAATTTTCTTGTAAGCTAATTCGATAGTTACTTCTTGCGATATTTCATACAATTAAGTCAGAAAGAAACAACAACTATTCGAAAAGGAGCGGATCAATATGATGAACAAGATGAAAACGAACAATCTTTTAAATACAATGGGCATGGTATTTTCCGCTCTTATCGATGCAAAAGCTGTTGCTTCTACATTAAACAAGTAAGGAGAATGCATCATGAATAACATCACTTTTAACAAATTAGATTTTTTAGGATTAGCTAGCGGCTCTCTTCTTCTTACTGCTTTTATTTACGCTGCTACGCTTGTATAACTTTGTGTCCCCTTTCCCCTTTATATAGAAGAAGACGACCGTCTATGCCCGGTCGTCTTTTTAAATGTTTCTTTCTTTTAACTCTTTTAAAAGCTGTATCATTTCAGCTTGTTGTTTTATCTTCTTACGACCATTTCGATTAATTGCTGCAAGCTCACAAGCAACTCCAACGGCAAAGAAAAACAATAAACTTTCTAACATGTGAAATCCTCCAATTGCCTATTAAACAGCTTGACGTAATTGCTCTTCTTGTAACATTTCCTTATTTATATTTTCTTCTTTTCTCTGACAAACGTTATTGCGAATAAGTGCTGCAATAACAAGTAAAGTTCCTATAATATCAAACGTCGTTATTTGGTATCCTCGCATCATCATAATTATTAAAGTCGTAATAGGCACAAAGTTAATAAACAAAATCCCATTAATAGATGATAAAATCTTCACACCGTAATTCCAAGCAAGTAATGCTACAATTCCCGGTAATGTCATCATAAATAACAAATCATATTTCACGACAGAAATCGTTCCCATACTCGGAACTGAAACATATCCAAGCGACGTAATAAGTACCGTTATAATTCCTGTAACCGTCGTACCGAATACACACGTCAATGTAGAGTAACGTAATGTCGACCAATCGCTACACGTTTGACCACCCATCGTATAAATAACCCAACCTACAACTCCAACAAATATACATGCTAGTGAAAACATGTTATCTTTCAATGTTAAAAAGAAACTCATGTCGCCCTTTGTAATAACAAATACAGCCCCTACAAAAGCGATAATCATGCTCGTTATCATATATTTTTTCGGTTTTACATGCTTATATCCCCATAAAATACAAATAGAAATCATCGGCATAAGTGCTTCCATAATAGAGGCTACCATGACGCCTGATTTTCCCATTAACATTTGACCTAAAAATACAAGTACATTATATACAGTAAACGCCATCGTTCCGAAAAAGACGAGTAACTTTCCTCTTCCCTCTAAACGAAATGCCTGTTTTCCTTCTTTCATTAACAATAATACAATCAGTACGATCGCCACCGCTCCATAGCGAATAAACGAAAAATAAAATGGATCTATGTATTCTAACGCATGATCAGCAACTGGAAACATTGCTCCCCATGACATACTTGCTATTAAACATGCGAAAGCACCTATGATTATTTGACCTCTTCTCACCACAATCCCCCACTTCTTTCTATTTGCACAAAGAGAATTGTAAAAGAAAAAATATATCACGTAAAATGATTCAAAATGATGTTAACTATCATTTATAATGATAGTTAACATCAAGGAGGAGCATAAAATGGAATTAAGAGACTTACAAATCTTCCAAAGCGTTGCCGATCAAGGCAGTGTAAGCGGCGCAGCAAAGGAATTAAATTACGTACAATCAAATGTAACAGCACGCATTAAACAACTAGAAAATGAGCTAAAAACGCCCCTCTTTTACCGTCATAAACGAGGCATGACTCTAACAGCTGAAGGAAGAAAAATGCTTGTTTATGTTAATAAAATTTTGCAAGATGTCGATGAGCTAAAGCAAGTTTTTTTAGATAGTGAAACACCCTCTGGCATATTAAAAATCGGTACTGTCGAAACAGTAAGTACATTACCTACCATTTTATCTTCTTACTATAAAAGCTATCCGAATGTCGATTTATCATTACAAGCAGGCCTAACAGAAGAATTAATTAGAGAAGTACTGGATCACCAATTAGATGGTGCTTTTATATCAGGACCTATTAAACATCCACTAATTGAACAATACGATGTTAGTACAGAAAAGTTAATGCTTGTAACACAAAATAAAGCTTTTCATATAGAAGAATTTACAACAACGCCTCTACTCGTTTTTAACCAAGGATGTGGATACCGTTCTAAACTAGAACGATGGCTGAAAGACGAGGGTTTGCTGCCAAAAAGAATTATGGAGTTTAATATATTAGAGACAATATTAAATAGTGTGGCACTTGGCCTTGGAATTACACTCGTACCACAGTCTGCTGTCCACCATCTTTCTAAAGCCGGGAAAGTACATTGTCATGCAATCCCTGAAAAATACGGCAGTATTTCAACAGTTTTCATACGCCGTAAAGATAGCTATATGACGAATTCAATGCGTAGCTTTTTAAAAACAATCGAAGAGCATCATCACATCAACATGCTTTAAAAGACATTCTTACACGGATGTCTTTTTTTCTTACAAAAGTGTAAGTCTTTCGTAAGCTAATTCGATAGTTGCAGGCGATCATATTTCCTATAATTAAGATATAAAGCAGGGCAACAACAATTCGAAAAGGAGCGGATACGCATGATGAACAAAATGAAATCAAACAAATTTTTAAATACAATGGGCATGGTGCTATCCGCACTTGTCGATGCAAAAGCTGTTGCAACTACATTAAACAAATAAGGAGAGATTATAATGAACAACATTACATTTAACAAATCAGATTTCTTCGGACTTGCAAGTGGAGCGACTCTTCTTACAGCTTTCATTTACACACTTGCTCAAGGTCTTGTTTAACACTTTGTTTCCCCAAACCCCTTTATATATAGAAAAAGCTGCTCGTCTTATAGACAAGCAGCTTTTTAGTTTATCCCGCTTTAATGGGCAGTAAGACCCCCACCTCAAAATTCAGCGAAAGCAAAGAAGTTTGGTGGGGGATCAACTGCCCATTAAAGTCCGATTGGTTCAACTAATAATCAGTGGGGGATGAAGAAAACCCCCACTGATTAAAGTTTCACTTTATTTCATATATAATTTGACCTGTTTTCGTCATATCGTATCCGCCAATTGCCGTTAATTCATTATGAAATTCTTCCGATTGCAGAATGTCTTTCACGGCTTCAATCAACTCTTCATTTTCTTTATTCTTCAAAATCACTAAATCATACTGTTCTTTCATGATTGGAATAAAGTCTACATTTACAATTTGCGAAAACTTTTCTGATCCTACCCCCACATCAGCTTTTCCATTTGCGACCTGCGTGGCAACACCAAGATGGTTTGATTCTTCCCATTCATATCCACTTATACGTTCTTTATTTAACTTTTGAATGCGCAATTGTTCATCGACTAACACCCTAATACCAGAGCCCTTTTCTCGATTTACAAATCGTATAGATGACTGAGATAAATCAGCCCATGTTTTTATGTTTTTTGGATTTCCCTTTTGCACATAAAACCCAACGTTCCTTGCTAATAAATTAATCATCGTACATGGTTGTCCAACTAAAATACGTTTTACGTAAGGAACATTATATGTACCCGTTTCGCCATCAAACAAATGCAAGCTAACGATACTTCCTTCTCCTTGATACATTTTTACTAAGCTCGTTAAACTACCTTGATATGCTCTTAATATATTTGAACTTGGCAGGCGATTTTCTATACGTTTTGCCAACATATCTAACGTTAGTTCTTGTCCACTAATAATACATGTATCCAAGCCTCTACTATCTTCGCTCTTTACAGAAGTACCTTGTATTTTCCCTGTTTTCATTTGTTTTATATATTGTTCTAAATCCGTTGCATCGATGCGCATCTGTCTACCAATTCTATAGGAAGGCAGTTCTCCTTTTTTAATTAAATCGTATACTGTTAATTTTGATACTTTTAATCGCTTCGCTACTTCTTCCGTTGTGTAGGAATGATGATCCATAGACGATTCCTCACTTTCTTCCTTCATTGTAACAAAGAAAAGAATATTTCTCCTATATTTTAAGAGCAACTACATCGTTCAAATTATATTCAATTATAACTAGTTATATTTAGTTATAATTAGTTATAATTGAATATGTCAAAACGAAAGGGGATTTTCTTATGAACAAGTTTATATTACGATCCATAGGGGCGCTTATACTTTCTTTTCTTCTTATATTTAGCGTTGCATGTACAAACGGAGATAAGAAAGAGAAATCAGCTGCTAAAGAAGGAAAAACAGTTGAACTTACTATATCCGCAGCCGCAAGCTTACAAGATGCATTAAAAGAAATTGAAACAAAATATAAAGAACAAGAACCTAATATTAAACTTTCTTTTAATTTCGGTGCTTCTGGTGCACTTCAACAACAAATCGAACAGGGCGCACCTGCTGATTTATTCTTCTCAGCAGCCGAAGATAAATTCCAAACTCTTGTAAAAAAAGGATTCATTAATGAAAAGGAAGGGAAGAATCTTCTTGGAAATGAACTCGTTTTAGTCGTCCCAAAAGATAGTTCTCTTACAAAAATTCAAGATTTAAAAGATGAAAAAATTAAGAAAATCGCACTTGGTACACCTGAATCAGTACCTGCAGGAAAATATGCAAAGGCTTCTCTTACAAATGAAAATCTATGGAATGACATTCAAAATAAAATCGTATTTACAAAAGATGTTCGGCAAGTGTTAACATATGTAGAAACAGGTAATGTAGATGCTGGTATTGTATACAAAACAGATGCTCTTATTTCAGACAAAGTAAAGATTGGTGAGACAGCAGCTGCTACTTCTCATGAGCCAATTCACTATCCTTTAGGTGTTATAAAAGAATCTAAGCATAAGAAAGAGGCGACTTCATTTTATGAGTATTTGCAGTCAAAAGACGCACAATCTATCTTTAAGAAATATGGATTTACAGTCCTATCATAATTGCCATGAGCTTTGATACTATTTTATCACCAATCTTTCTATCTTTACGAGTAGCCACATGTGCCACCATTATCGTTACCATTTTAGGAACGATAATCGGACGAGCGCTGGCACGATCCTCATGGAGATATAAAGTAATACTAGAAACGATTTTCTTATTACCAATGGTACTTCCGCCAACTGTAATCGGCTTTTTTCTCATTATCATTTTTGGAAATAATAGTCCCATTGGAACGTGGATAGAATCAATATTTCAGCAGTCTATTATGTTCACATCTACTGCTGCGATTATCGCTTCTACAGTTGTTGCATTTCCGCTCATGTACCAATCAGCAAAAACAGGGTTTTCTATCGCGAATGTACAAATTGAAGAAAGCGCTCGTGACCTTGGCGCAAGTGAATATCAAGTTTTTCTACACGTCACACTTCCACTTGCATTTCCTGCTTTACTAAACGGAATGATTTTGAGTTTTGTTCGCGCGCTCGGTGAATTCGGTGCTACACTCATGTTTGCGGGGAACATTCCTGGTAAAACACAGACTATCCCAACTGCAATTTACATGGCGATTGATGCAAGTAATATGCAGCTGGCCTGGACACTTGTCGTTATCACTATTAGTATGTCACTCCTATTTCTACTATGTATTCAGCTTATTAACAAAAGAATTACTAACTAACTCTTAAAGCAGCTTTTTTTCGAAGCTGCTTCTTTATTTCTCAGGAAATAAAATATACTATCGGGAAATAACTGAATTTTACTTTTTATTTAAATATACATTCTATTTGAATTTACTTTCTAAAATAGGCAATTTCCTGTTATTATATGTAGGTGTTTGAAAAAATGAAGAAATGAAAACGCATTTATATCGTGAATTCTTCATCCCGTTTTAGCGATCGGTAATCTTCTACTCTATCAGTGGAGCATTACCGATCGTTAGAACGATATGTAATTATATTGGTATAACAAATCGAAGGGAGTCTTGTAATGGACATTTTATTAGCGCTTCTTCCTGCAATTGCATGGGGAAACATTTTATTAGTAAGCGTAAAAATGGGCGGTGGTGCATATAGCCAAACGGTAGGTATGACAATCGGTGCTCTATTCTTCGCAACAATTATGTATGTATTTACTCAACCAGCTCTAACAATGACAATCTTGATTGTTGGTTTTATTTCAGGTTTATTCTGGGCTTTAGGTCAAGTAAACCAATTAAAAACAGTTGAAAAGTTAGGTGTTTCTACTACTGTAACGATTTCTACTGGTATGCAACTTGTTGCAACTTCTATCTTTGGAGTTATCGCTTTCCGTGAGTGGACTACTACTACAACAATCATTCTGGGAACGATTGCAATCCTATTAATCGTAGTTGGTGTTGTATTCACATCATTAGATGATAAAGAAAATGCTCAGCCACCAGGACAATTGAAAAAAGGACTTCTTACTTTAATTGTTTCTACTTTCGGCTACCTTGTATATGTAATTATTATTCGTTGGTATAATATCGATGGTTGGTCTGCTATTTTACCACAAGCAGTTGGTATGTTTGTCGGTGCGGTTGTACTGACATCTAAACATAAACCATTTAACAAATATGCAATCCGTAATGCTCTATCTGGTTTACTATGGGGAACTGGAAACTTATTCTTACTTCTTTCATTACCCCGTGTCGGAGTAGCAACAAGCTTCCCATTATCTCAAACTGGAATCGTTATCTCAACATTCGGTGCGATTGTCTTCTTAGGTGAAAAGAAAACAAAACGTCAATTGATCTTTATTGCACTAGGTAGTGTTTTAATTATCGGCGGTGCTGTATTACTAGGTATGACAAAAGCATAAACTTATATTCTATTAATAAACCCCTGAAGCATATGTGCTTCAGGGGTTTTCTATTTTAATTATTTTCTAAATATAATTATTTACATGTCCTTATCTTTTATAATTGCTCTTCCATTCTAGTAAACCAGCTATACATATAAAGAGATTAATAACAGCTAATATTAGCATGACGTATAAACCTGTGGAAATATAAATCACAATACTAATCACGTTATACAAAATCCATAAATACCAGTTCTCTAAAATTTTTCGACTTAACATAAATTGAGCTACTAATCCTAGTACAGCATTTAAAGCGTCTAAATATGGGCTTGTTGATTCTAAATAACGGATTTGATAATAGCCCCAACCAATCCAAGCAACTAACATGAAGAGTATATAAATCGTCCACCCTTTTATATTTAAACGAACTGTTGCTTTTACCTCTTCCTCCCCACTACATGCAATCCAATGATACCAACCATATACATTAAATATAAATTGAAAGGCTGCTAATACTGCCATTGCATATAAACCTTGTGTAATGAAAATATATAGAAATACCGCAACCGTAATCATGCCAAACAAAAAATTAGATACCTTTTCCCTCGCTAATAACCAAACATTAATAATCCCCATAACCGATGCAAAAATTTCAATATAACTCGATTGAATATAAAATCCAACCAATACGCAAATGATACTAGAAACAACTAAAAAAAGCGGACTTCTAATCATGATCATCTCTCCCCAGATGTATAATAAATTCCCTATCACCAGTATAAGGAATAGCCCTTACACTTACCATGATTTCCCTGATTTTTGTTATCCATTCCACCTACGGGAAGTCTTTTCTTTTTACAAAATTCTCTTAAAAATGGTATCGTTTTTTATAACATATCTCCACTAGAAAGGAATAGAGGATATGCTAACTAAACATCGAATTTTATTTATTGGTGCTGGTCGTATGGCAGAAGCTATATTTTCCGGATTACTTAAAACAAGCAAAGAATACATCGAAGAAATTATTATTTCTAACCGAAGCAACGTAGAAAAGCTAAAGCAATTACAAGGGCAATATAATGTGTCTACTACAACAGATTGGAAGCAGCATGTTACATCTGTTGATACGATTGTTTTAGCAATGCCGCCTTCTGCACATGAAGAATTATTAGCAGAATTATCTCCGTTACTATCCAATCAACTTGTCGTAACGGTAGCTGCTGGTATTGGTCCATCTTATTTAGAAGAGAGACTTCCCGGGGGGACACCAGTTGCTTGGATTATGCCAAATACAGCTGCTGAAATTGGAAAGTCTATCTCCTTATATACAACGGGACAATCAGTAACCGAGATGCATCAGGAAACCTTGCAACTGCTTTTAAGAGGCATTGGTACTTCACAACTTTGCACTGAGGAAGAAGTTCATCAGCTTACTGCTGTTACTGGAAGTGCACCAGCTTTCCTTTATTACTTTGCTGAAAGCCTAATTGAAGCAACAAAAAGTTATGGAGTCGATGAAGCCACTGCCAAACACCTTGTCATTCAAATGATTTCTGGCTCTGCTTCTATGCTTGAACAAACACAAGACCCAGCTAATCTCCGCGAACAAGTAACAACACCAGGTGGTTCCACAGCTGAAGGTCTCAAAGCTTTATATGAATATAATTTTTCAGAGGCAATTCAAAAAGCAGTAGAAGCAACAAACAAAAAAGCTAGGGGGAACTAATATGAGTTTAACAAGTTTAAAAGACTATACAACATTACATAACGGTGTAAAAATGCCTTGGTTCGGTTTAGGTGTTTTTAAAGTAGAAGATGGTTCAGAAGTAATTGAATCTGTAAAAGCAGCAATTAAAAATGGCTACCGCAGCATTGATACTGCAGCAATTTATCAAAACGAAGAAGGCGTTGGACAAGCGATCCGTGAATCAGGTGTTTCACGTGAAGAATTATTTATTACATCAAAAGTATGGAATAGCGATCAAGGATATGAAACAACACTTCAAGCATTTGAAACTACATTAGAGAAATTAGGTCTAGAATATTTAGATTTATATTTAGTACATTGGCCTGTAAAAGGGAAATATACCGAATCATGGAAAGCATTAGAAAAACTTTATAAAGATGGCCGTGTTCGCGCTATCGGTGTGAGTAATTTCCATATTCACCACTTACAAGACGTATTTGAAATTGCTGAAATTAAGCCAATGGTCAACCAAGTGGAATATCATCCACGTTTAGCACAAGAAGAGCTGCATGCTTTCTGTAAAGAACATAACATCCAACTTGAAGCTTGGTCACCATTAATGCAAGGCCAACTGCTAGACAACCCAACATTACAAGACATTGCAACAAAACATAATAAATCAACTGCACAAATTATTTTACGCTGGGATTTACAAAATGAAGTTGTAACAATCCCTAAATCTATTAAAGAACATCGCATTATTGAAAATGCAAATATATTTGATTTTGAATTAAGTGCTGATGACATGAAAGCAATTCAAGCTCTAAATGAAGATCGTCGCGTTGGTCCAGATCCAGATAACTTTAACTTCTAATAGAAAAACCACTGCCATATGCAGTGGTTTTTCCGTTCAATAAAACTGAAAATTTAAACTATATTCCATCCGGTTGACACTTTATTATCAAAGGTGTAAGATTTTGAATTATCAAAGAAACACAAAAATTAATAAAGTTTATTCGTTTACTCATTGTATCAAGAGAGGTGGAGGGACTGGCCCTTTGAAACCTCGGCAACAGGTTCATTTTGAATACTGTGCCACTTCCTGCAAGCTTTATGCTTGAAAGATAGAATGAGGGACTTCGTTTATATACGGGTGCATAACTTGTACGTAAAAATCCCTCTTTCTCAATATGAAAAGAGGGATTTTTTATTTTTCATTTCCCTCATCATCATCCGAACTTAATTATTTAGGAGGAAAATCAAATGAAAAAGAAGTTTGTACCCGGTATTGCATCAGTTGTAGGAGTAAGTATTTTATTAACTGGTTGCGGTAGTTATAAAAACGAAGCAAGTGGAGCAAATGCAAAAGACGAGGCGCCTAGTAAACAGGTTTTAAACTTATCTTCACCTACTGAAATACGAACAATGGATACAGCTCGTGCTACAGATACTGATTCTGGTCAAGTAATGAGAAACGTATTTGAAGGTTTGTATAATCTTGGTGAAGGTAACAAACCTGTCCCTGGTGTTGCAAAATCTCATGAAGTAAGTGGTGATAAAACAAAATACACATTCCACCTGCGAGATTCAAAATGGTCAAATGGCACTCCTGTTACAGCGAAAGATTTTGTCTTCGCTTGGCAAAGAGCTGTCGATCCAGCAACAGCCTCTGAATATGCATTTCTATTCTTTGATATTAAAAATGCAACAAAAATTAACAACAAAGAACTTCCAGCCGATCAACTTGGTGTAAAAGCAATTGATGACCATACGTTTGAGGTAGAATTAGAACGCCCTGTTCCTTACTTTATTAGCTTAACAGCGTTCCCAACATTTCTACCAATTAACGAGGAATTCTTTAAAGCACAAGGTGATAAGTATGCCTTAGAAGACAATACAATCTTGTACAACGGAGCTTTTACACTAAGCGATTGGAAGCACGAACAAAGCTTTAAATTCAAGAAAAATCCTACCTATTGGGATAAAGATACTGTCAAACTAGAAGAAATCAACTTTAACATCGTAAAAGAAAAGTCTACAGAAGTAAATTTATTCGAGTCGAAACAATTAGACCGTATAAAACTAACATCTGACTTCGTTGATAAATATAAAAAGGATGCTAACTTTAAAGAACGTCCAAACGTAGGGGTACAGTTTTTACGTATGAATCAACAAAACAAAATACTTCAAAACGTTTCTGCACGCCAAGCAATCGATCAAACAATTGATCGAAAATCCTTTGTAAATACGTTATTAAACGATGGCTCTACACCAACCTCTAGTCTCGTGCCGAAAAACTTTGCAAAAGGACCTGACGGAACAGACTTCCGTGCTGCAAATGGAGATTTAACAAAGGTTGATACAAAGTCTGCACAAGAATTATGGAAAAAAGCTAAACAAGAGCTTGGATCTGAAAAAATAACGTTAGAACTATTAACAAGTGACGGTGACCTTGAGAAGAAAACTGGTGAATTCTTAAAAGGACAACTAGAAAAGAATTTAGATGGCTTAACAGTGACGATAAAACCCCAACCACGTAAACAACAAGTTTCACTTTTATTAAAAGGTGACTACGAAATTGGAATTGACGGCTGGAGCCCTGACTTTGCGGATCCAATTACATTCCTTGAGCTATTTACAACCGATAACCCTTATAACTTAGATCATTACTCTAATAAGGAGTTCGATGAAACAATAGCAAAAGTGAAAACAACTTTAGCCGGTGATGAAAAAGCTCGCTGGGAAGCATTACTAGCATCCGAGAAAATATTATTTAAAGACTCTGTCATTGCCCCTCTTTACCAAAAGGGTGAATCTTATTTAGAACGTTCTTATGTGAAAGGAATTGTACAAGTAGACTTTGCAGGTCAATTAAACTTCAAGTGGGCAAAAATTGAAAAATAAGTTCAAGCTTTAATTAGTGAGGCTTTCTTCATCCCCACTGATTATGAGTCCACACCAATTGTTTTTTTAGCAAAACATATGAAAAGCAGATTCCTCAACATGAGGAAATCTGCTTTTTTAATATATTATTCTAAGAAATTAACAATCTATTTTTATTATTGACATATAGTTCTTTCCAGTGTTAATATTCTAAATAATCAAAGAAACGAAATATTTAACCATCAAAATATAATGTCTTTTACGTTGGAATATATAACGATAGATTATAGTTCTACATGTATATACATATAGAACACCCGATTACCTATATGCACATACATATAATAGGTTTTCTCTTCTTCTATAGCTACGCTTCAAGACATGGATATTATGACGTTACGAACAACACATTTAGGGAGGAACGAACAATGAAGAAAAAAGTTGTACCTGTTGTTGCATCTGTTTTAGGGGCAAGTCTATTACTAACTGCTTGCGGAGGAAATAAAGATAACGCAAACGGAGCGAAAGCAAATGATAAAGCACCTGATAAACAGGCAATTAACTTATCATTCGCTTCAGAAATTCCAACAATGGATGTTGCAAAAGCAACAGATGGGGAATCCATGAACGTAATGCGAAATGTTTTTGAAGGTTTATATGCGATGGGAGAAGATAATAAACCGATTCCTGGTGTTGCTGAGTCAGTTGACGTTAGTCCCGATAAGACAAAATATACATTCCACCTGCGTGATTCAAAATGGTCAAACGGCACTCCTGTTACAGCAAAAGACTTCGTCTTCGCTTGGCAACGTGCCGTAAATCCGGATACAGCAGCTGAATACGCATTCTTATTCTTTGATATACAGAATGCGAAACAAATAAACCAAAAACAATTGCCAATTGATCAACTAGGAGTCAAAGCTCTTGATGATAAAACGTTAGAAGTACAACTAGACCGTCCTGTTCCCTACTTCTTAAGTTTAACGACGTTCTCAACGTTCTTACCAATTAACGAAGATTACTTAAAATCTCAAGGTGATAAATATGGTTTAGAAACAAATCATTTAATTTACAACGGCGCTTTCACATTGGATAACTGGAAGCACGAGCAAGGCTTCCAATTGAAGAAGAACCCTAACTATTGGGATGCTAAAACCGTAAAATTAGAAGAAATCAACTTCAATGTCATTAAAGATAAGTCTACAGAAGTTAACTTATATGATTCAGGACAAATTGATCGCGTTACTTTAAATGCGGAGTTTGTTGATAAATATAAGAGCGATCCAAATTTCAAAGACCGCGCTGAAGTTGGCATTCAATTTTTACGACTCAATCAAAAAAATGAAACATTAAAAAACCAGCATGCACGCCTCGCTATTAACGGAGCAATGAATAAAAAAGCATACGTAGAAACAATTTTAAATAACGGTGCTGTTCCAGCTGAAGGAATGATTCCTGCGAAATTTGCAAAGAGTCCAGAAGGTAACGACTTCCGTAAAGAAAACGGAAACCTAGTCAAAGATGATGTGAAGACAGCGAAAGAAAACTGGAAAAAAGCGAAACAAGAACTTGGTACTGACAAAGTAACAATCGAACTATTAACAAGTGATAATGCTTTAGCTAAAAAGACTGGTGAATATTTAAAAGGTGAACTAGAAAAGAACCTAGATGGATTAACAGTGAATTTAAAACCACAACCACGTAAACAACAATTAAAACTACTATTAAGTGGTGACTATGAAATCGGAATTGATGGCTGGGGCCCTGACTTCGCTGACCCAATTACATTCTTAGATTTATTTACAACAGATAGTGCTTATAACTTCGATAAATACTCTAACAAAGAGTATGATGAGCTAATCCATAAAGTGAAAACAGATTTAGCTGGAGATGAAAAGGCACGATTTGAAGCAATGAAGCAAGCTGAAAAAATCTTATTACAAGATGGTGCTGTCGCTCCTTTATACCAACAAGGTCGTTCTTACTTACAACGCTCTTTCATTAAAGGACTTGTAACAACTGACTTCGGTGGTGAATTTAACTACAAGTGGACAGAAGTTGCAAAATAATAAGTGCTGATAAAAAGGTATCCAATTAAGGATACCTTTTTTATTTTATACTTCTTTAACTAAATGACTTCTTCTCTTTACTATTCCTTTTATAGATACAGTAATGACTGCTACCAATTGTGTAACTAATATAATGACTAATAATGAAATAATATTTTTCTCCAAACTAACTCCTCCAAATATTATTGTATAATAACCATTTGCTGCATAGGTTGCGGGAAATAATTCTCCGATTGTTTGATATGTTTTAGAGAGCATCTCATGTGGTACAATGACACCCGAACTTACAAGTTGTAGCGATAGTGAAATTATATTAAGAATCATACCTGCATTTCCGACAACAGTTATGAACATTTGTATTAATGAAAGGAAGGAGAAGAAGACTATTGTCAATAATCCTCTTCTCCCCCTTTTTGTACGGAACCAAAACTCATCATAAATATAAACACAAACATCAAATATGTTCTCCACGTCAAAGAAGGTATATGTCCTGACCACAGATAGCTAATGAAATAATTAATTCCCATAATACAAGACGATACTACTAAACTAATACTTATTAGTTTTGCATATTTGAGCATATCTTTTCTCCTTACTTCCCTATCTCTTCAAATTGCAGATTTACTGGCTCTTCTAGTAGTGTTTCATAAAAATTTTCAGCCAAATCTGTTGAAGGAACTTTTTCATCCACTTCATCAAATCGAATACTATCTAGCCACACACAACCTTCTCCTGATAATAAAATACCAAATGCAATACCAAGCGCCCCTTCTTTTATATCCAATACAACCGAGTACGATTGCCAGTTATTCGTATTTTTAATTGGGCGATTTTGCATATTATCCATAGCGAGTGGTTCTATATCTTTTCCGTCTACTCGCATCCACAATCCTGCCCAATCTCTTACGTTTTCACTCTTAACAAATGCTGTTAAACGTAATCTTTTACCTACATATTTATCCGCTCGAAACATTTGCATTAATGTTGAAAATCCGCCGTGCGTAACATTCTCTTTTGCCTTTATGTATGCAGATACTTTTCCTTGATGGGCAACTTCATAATCTAAACCCATCTCATATTCAGCAGGATGACTTCCACTTAAAATCCATCCTTTCGGTATACCTTTTTGCATTGAAACACCCTCTCTTTCTATATAAAATGACTGGAAGTACTTTCGATATTTTTTCGGTGGCAATTGAAACATTCTTTTAAACGCTCTCGTAAATGCCTCTTGTGAGGAAAAGCCGTATTGCATTGCAATATCAATGACAGCCCTCTCCGTTGACACTAAAGCTTGCGCAGCATGAGTTAATCTTCTCTTTCGAATATAATCCGTTACACTCATCCCAATATACCTTTGAAAAATACGATGAAAATGATACATCGATACCGCACTTTGAGATGCCACGCTTTCTGTTGTAAGCTCCTCATGTAAGTAATTCTCTATATATTCAATTGCTTTTTTTATCATCTCTTTATATTCTTCATGCATTTTAGTACCTCCTCACAACCTTAATTTACCATATACATACCGATCAGTTTTGATTTAAATTGCGGATTAAACTTTGTGGCTACAAGTTAATAATTTATTTGCAACACATACATAATTACATGATTTTGGGAAAAACTTGTATAGAATGAATTTACATAAGGAGGAAATTATAATGAGAATTTTATTATCAGCTTTATTAGCGCTTATGCTAGTACCTGTATTAACAGGATGTAAAGCTCCTGCAAAAGAAGACACGACTTCTAATAAGAAGACTACAGAAGAGGCAAAGAATGAAGCTCCTGCTGATTTAAAACTAAACTTTAATGAATTTGATTTAAAGGCAGACTACCAAGATACAAAGAAAGACTACGAGGCTGATTATAAAAATGTAGCAGCTGATAAGAAAATGGAAGCAAAACTCGAAGATCATAAAGCAGATGTAAAATTAACAGGAGACGAGGCTATTACAAAATTAAGCCCACTTCTACAAGAATTAAAATTTGATAAAGATACGCCTGACCAAGAAGTAATCGATCAAGTAGTAAATGTGTTCAAACTTGATAAAGACTACCAGAAGTTTGATTTAGAAGTTGTCTTCTCTGATGGAACGAAAAAAGAATATAAAAGAGAAATAAAATAAAGAAGTAGGCGGTTGCCTACTTCTTTATTTTATTTTTTAGCGTATCGTAAACTCGGTTGAGATCCTACGTAGTATTCTAATCCAGATACAGATGATTTTTGTAAATAAGAATCTGTTGGGAATACAAGTGGGATTAAAGGATATTCTGTAAACATAATATCCTCTGCTTGATGTAATAAATCAAAGCGTTTATTTTCATCTTGTTCTAATTTTGCTTGATTAATTAAATTATCGAAGTCTTTATTAAACCATTTTGCATAGTTATTTGGTCCATCACCTGCATAAATTTCTAATTGTGCAGCTGGATCTAATGTAGATCCTCCCCATCCCATATATGCAATTTGGAAGTCACTTTGTTTGTACATATCAATATAGCTTTTCCACTCCTTACCTTCTATTTTCACATCTACACCAAGGTTTTTCTTAAACATTTCTTGAAGTGTTTCAGCTATTTTCTTCTTGTCTGAATATTTTACTGTTACTTCTGGAAGTGTAGCCCATCCTTCTTCCTTCATCCCTTCTTCTAATAACGTCTTAGCTACTGCAGGATCATATTTAAAATAGTCACCTTTCTCTTTACGGAAGTCGCGACCACTTTCTGTTTTTGCTCCTTCTGGTACAAAGCCATATGCTTCTTTTGCATTATTCTTTAATATTTTCTCTACGATAAACTTACGATCTACAGCTAATGCAAAGGCTTTACGAATTTTCGCATTTGTAAATGGTGGCTTTTCTGAATTAAATGAGTAAATGTGAGTTGAGTAGTCTTGCATCTTTTTAAACTCTTTATTGTTTTGTTCTTTTTCAACTAAATCTGTTGGTATGTTAGATAACAAATCTAATTCTCCAGATTTATATAATTGATACGCTGTTTTACCTTCAGGAATAATACGGAATTCAATTTCCTTTGATGCTACTTTTTTATCATGAAACTCTTTATTTTTTTCTAGAATAATCGCTTGATTATGCTTCCATTCTTTCAATGTGAAAGGACCATTTGTAATTAATTCTTTTGGATTTACTTTTAGTTTGCCTTTTTCATCAATAGATTTTTTATTGAGTGGAATATATAACGACTGAGATAACGTTCGTTTAATAGATGTTACTGGATGTTCAAATTGTAGCTTTAGCGTTACATCATCTACTGCTTGAATTCCTACTGCATCTTCTGCACCTTTCCCTGTATTAAATGCTTCTCCACCTTTAATGAAATATAGTTCTGTTGCATTCATAGAACCCGTTTTAGGATTTAATATTCTCTTCCAAGCAAATTCAAAATCTTTTGCTGTTAAAGGAGAACCATCAGACCATTTCAACCCTTTTTTCAAATAGAATGTATACTCTTTTCCATCTGCCCCAGCTTCTTCTTTCTCTACTAAATCCTTTTCAAACTTCCCATCACTTGTCTGTCTATACAAGGTTGCAAATAAGTGCTCAATTACATAATTAGAGTTATTATCTGTTGAAATTGCTGAATCTAACGTGTAAGGATCACTACCAAGATTCGTTACAAAACGGTCTCCTTTACTAGCACTTGCTTTTGAAGTGTCTTTCTTACCACAAGCGACAGAAGTAATTGCTAATACAGTCATAATGACAAATAATAAAAACTTCTTCATCCTACATTCCCCTTTAACCTGAAATTTTTGGTGTTGATGCTAATAATGTTTTTGTATAAGATTGTTGTGGATTACGGAACACTTCGTCCGTATTTCCAAATTCAACAAGTTCTCCTTTATATAAGACAGCCACTTTTTCACATAAATAGTGAACCATCGGTAAATCGTGCGCGATAAATAAATATGTATAGCCTTGTTCCGTTTGAATCTGTTGCAGTAAGTGCACAATTTGGATTTGAAGTGAAACATCTAATGCTGAAATTGGTTCATCAAGGATTAATACTTCCGGCTCACATAATAACGCCCTTGCAATAGCGATACGTTGACGTTGTCCTCCGCTAAACTCGTGTGGATATCGATTAATATATCGTCTATCTAACCCAACACGTTCTAACGCATCACCTGCAATTTTATCCTTCAATCCTTTATCACCTAAACCGAATGAAATATAACCTTCCGTTACGCTATCGCGTACTTTCCAGCGCGGATTTAATGCTGCTGTGGAATCTTGAAAAATAAACTGTACTTTCTGTAAGAAATCACGTTTATGAGCTGCCTTCAACTTGTGAACGACTTGACCGTTATAATCAATTTCACCAAATGTTGGGCTCTCAATCCCAGCTATGAGCTTACCAAGTGTTGTTTTTCCTGAACCACTTTCTCCAATAATGCCAAGCGTTGTTCCTTTCGAGATAGAAAGTGATATTTCTTTTAGCGCTGCAATTTCTTTCTTTTTACTTCCATACGTTTTCGTTACTTGCTTTACAGTAATTAAATCTGTCGTCATGAGGCATTCACCTTCTCTTTTGATTTCGCCTTATTATGCTCCAGAACATGTTGCCAGCAATTTGAACTATGCTCCTTGGAATATGTTGTTCTCTCTGGGAAACGATGAATACATTCTTTTATCGCTACTGGACAACGATTTACAAAAGGACAACCAAAGCTATTTAACGTCTCAATGGAAGGTGTCGTTCCTTCTATTGCACGTAATACTTTTTCGGAATCATCCATATTGGGAATTGCTTGTAATAAGCTTTTTGTGTATGGATGTTTAGGGGAACCTATCACTTCCTCTATCGTTCCTTTTTCAACAACACGTCCCCCGTACATCACAACTACTCGATCTGCTACTTCACGTACAAGTGCCAAATCATGTGTAATTAATAAAATACTCGTGTTTTGTTTTTCTTTTCTCGCTTTGAGCAATCCCATAATTTGCTTTTGAATCGTTACATCTAATGCAGTTGTAGGCTCATCTGCAATAACTAGCTTTGGATGACAAGCAAATGCAATCGCTAAACAAATACGCTGCCTCATTCCTCCACTTAATTGATGTGGGTACTGTTCAAAGCGTTTCTCTGCTTCATGTATTCCTAAATCATTTAATAAGTTAATTGCAATTTCTTTTGCCTCTTTTTTCGATTTCTTTTCGTGGTGCAAAATTACTTCTGTAATTTGTCTTCCCACCTTCATCGTCGGATTTAAAGAGGACAGAGGGTCTTGGAAAATAAACGAAATATCTTTTCCACGAATTTGGTTCCACTCTGATTCTTGTAAATTCGTTAATCCTTGAGATTGGAACAAGATACTTCCATCGTCGATATGAATAGATTCTTGATTTAGTCCGATAATAGATTGTGCTGTAACACTTTTCCCTGAACCACTTTCTCCTACAAGTGCAACAATTTCACCTTCGTTAATAGAAAAGGAAACATGTTTCACAATTGCTTGCTTACTATTCTCTTTTTCAACGGCTAACGTTACGTTTTCTAAAGATAAAAGCTGTCCCATGTTTTTTCTCCTTTCGATTCCGTTTTACAATCTTCGGATCAATTGCATCTTGCAAACCATCACCAATTGCATTAAATGCGAACATGATGAGTGCAATCATCAGCGATGGAAAGAATAGTTGCCACCATTCCCCGCTTAATAATGTCCCAAGCGCATCATTTGTCATTGTCCCCCAGCTTGCTGCTGGTGATTGAACACCAAGTCCGATAAAGCTCAAAAATGATTCTGAGAAAATAGCTGCTGGAATTGTAAATGATAAATTTACGATAATAATCCCTGTTAAATTCGGAATGATATGTCCGTATATAATCTTCATATGCGATGTACCTAATCGCTCCGCTGCAATAACAAATTCTCTTTGTTTTAAAGATAAGACTTGCGCCCTAACAAGGCGTGCCATACCAATCCAACCAGTTAATGCGAGAGCGATTATGATTGTAAAAAGCCCCGGCTTCATAATGATCAGTAGTAAAATAACAATTAATAAATATGGAATACCGTATAATACTTCAATCCCTCGTACGATCCACTCATCCATTAACGTTCCAAGGCGATTACGCCCTCTCACATATCCACTAAAACCTCCGATCAGTACACCAAGCCCTATATCAAGAACGGCCGCTACTAATCCAACTACTAATGAAATTTTCCCACCAGCCCAAGTACGCGCCCATATGTCTCTTCCTAAATCATCGGTTCCAAACCAATGCTCGCTATTAGGAGGTAAATTAGTTGCTTCTTTTACTTGTTCACTCGCAGTAAATGATGTTAAACTTTCGCCAATTAACGAGAAAATAATAATGAGTAATAACGTCACTGCCCCTAGAATTGCTATAGGGTTTGATATAAACTTGCGAAATACTTCCTTCTTTCGGCTAATCGTTTGCTGCTCTTTATTTATTGTTAATTCTTTTTTCTCTTCATTCGTTAATAACTGTTTATTAATTTCATAAGCTCCCATTTAAATATCCCCCCTCCTTATGTAATAGAACGAATACGCGGATCAACAATACGATGAATAATATCTGTAACGAAAATACAAAAAATTAATAATGCACTATAGAAAATTGTCGTTCCCATAATGACCGGATAATCCCGGTTAAAAATGCTATCTACAAAATATTTTCCGAGACCAGGAATTGCAAAAATCTTTTCAATAATGAACGTCCCTGTTAAAAGCCCAGCCATTAACGGCCCTATAAATGTAAGCACTGGAACAATCGCATTTCGAAGGGCATGCCTTATAATAATCTTCTTAATTGGTATCCCTTTCGCTCTCGCTAGCTTAATATAATCACTCTGCAGTACTTCGATCATATTAGAGCGAACAAATCTTGTAATTACTGCAATTGGTCCTAACGCTAATGCGAAGGATGGCAATACCGTATGTTCGAATGTGCCCCAAGACGCTACTGGTAAAAGTTCAAATTGAATAGCAAATACTTGTATAAATAGTGGTGCTAAAATAAAACTTGGAATAGAAATACCGAGAATCGCAAGTAAACTCACACTATAGTCAATTACTTTCCCATGATATAGAGCTGCAAATGTACCTGCGGCAATTCCGACTACTAATGAAATAATAAGTGCTTGTAAACCAATAATCGCTGATGGACCAAATCCTGTCGTTATAATTTCTGATACGCCTTGCCCCGTCGATTGAACGGATTCACCAAAATCAAAATGAACTACACCGTCTAAATAAGCAACATATTGATTCCATAACGGTTCATCAAGGTGATATTTCGCTCTCATATTCTGCACAACTTCTGCCGGAAAGATCTTTGCATCTGATGAAAATGGGTCCCCCGGAATAATATGCATAATTAGAAATGTCACTGTCGTAATAACCCATAGCGTGAACACCATAACTGATAATTTTTTAATTACATACACTGCAATAACCCCCTAAACACATATATTTACTTAGTTTTATGAACGTAATTTTTCCATTACTCCCTTTTCTCTTTTTAGAATACAAAAAGCCTTGATCTTAAAAAATAAGATCAAGGCTTAATAAACAAAGGCCCATCACTTATCTTTCAAGACTTGCTTGCTGGAATTAGCACGGTGTTCCTACTACAGAACCCGCTGCTGAGGTGTCATAGGGCCAGTCCCTCTACCTCTCTGGATAAGTAAATTGCTATATTATTATTTGGTTCAAATTGTATATTTCGAATTATAATTCTGAAAAAATGAAAAGTCAATCAAATTGGATATATTTAGAAAAATCAGTTTTTAATACTTTCATTTATCTATGTCGTATTTCGCTTATAATAAAAAAAGATATGAAAGGAGTTATAAGATGGCCCCCTTACTTCTAGCTACTATAGGATTACCCTTAACAATAATTATACTTGTCATCATCGGCTTCTACAAACTCTTCATCAAAAAGAAAAGTATCACCTCTTTTTATACCCCTTTCGATAATATTACTGGGCAAACTATTTCCGAATTTCACGAAGAACAGAAGATATTAGTATCCGAGGATGAGGACGGAGATGGCAAGAAGAAAAAATAACCTTGCACAGGCAAGGTTATTTTTTCGTTTCTGCTTGAAAACGTTTATAGTATGTCGATGCTGTTGCAAAGTTAATTTCTATATCACGAATCAACGATGAATCTTCTTCTTTAGCTAACTTCTGTAATTTTTTCATCGCTTGTTCCGATTCATTCAAGAAACCAACATATACCTCATGTTCTTGCTCTTTCGACTTCGGAACACGAATTTCTTTTCGTATATGATCAATATCTTCTAACATGCTCGTTGTTACCTTTTGCACATCTTCTTTATATGTAGCCTTCGTTATTTCCTTACCGCCTTTTTCCTTTGCCACTTCAAATAGCTGTAACGCGTTATTAATTTCCTTATTCATTTTCATATCATATTTTTCATGTACTGCACGGTATTCTTTCATCTCTTCGGTTTGTTCTGTAGATTGCTCTACCTTTTCTTTCGGTTCTTTCGTATCTTTATTTCCATTACACCCTGCTAGAAGGAGCATACTTCCCATTACAGCAATACCCAAAACCTTCTTCATCTCTTCTTCTCCTTTTATCTACAACTACTACTCATTATAGTTTCTTTTATCTCCACTTGTTATTATACCGAGAACATCCTACTTTTTACACTTAAGACGACATCGTAACATATATACCAACATGTTTGTCACAGTATCGTCACTTTATACAAATAACTTTTGCACTGCTTTACTACATCACCTTACAAAACCGTAAGCACACATAAAGAACAAACCATGCTAGACTTACATATGCATAACGCAAACATATGTAAGTTTTTAAGGAGAATCATCTATGTACAACACAATGCCTTTTATGGGAGAAGATATTCGTGTCCTTATTCGCGAAAAATCACTTCATATCGAAAATACAAAGAGCCTTCGCCGCGTATTAAAAAAGAAACACGCTCCATTTAAGTTAGCCCAATATTTAAAACAACAACATACAAATCAATTTCATACCATGCTAAATATATCAGATAAATCATTAACAATCGAAATCATTGGTCATGTCTACATTGGAAACTTCGCAGATATCTTAAAAGAAATCCCACGTATACCGAAAATTGCTCCTATTATCGTTAAAAAAGCGTATAAAATTACCGACCATACCGATATTATCGACTGCGGGGAAAAAGAAGTCGATAGTAATCGCTGGGTGTGGGATAAACTTGCTGTTTTATATGATACGATCATGAATAATATGTATGAGGTATTTCAAAGAAATGAAAAAAAGAACTGATTCAAATATTCCCTTTGAATCAGTTCTTTTTTGTTAAGCCTCTAAATTTTGTCTTTGTTGCAGTTCAAACTGCTTCTCACTTCTTCTGGCCATAAACAAATAACATAACACCGCACCAATTTCACAAAGAGCTATTACAATCCCCATCGGTAATGCGGTGTTGCTTCCGCCAATACCTACTAACGGTGCAACAAGTGCTCCTGAAATAAATTGTAATAAACCTAATAGAGCCGATGCTGTTCCTGCAGCTTGTTTCTGATTTCTCATCGCTAACGAGAATCCAGTTGTTGATACAACCCCGACACTTGATACGACAAGGAATAACGAACATAAAACACCAATTAAACCTATTCCTAGTACGATTGTCAGTAGTAAAGATAAACCACCAACAGCTGCAATAATAATACCAGCAACAAATAATGTCTTCTCATTCACTTTCCCCGCTAAACGACCTGTTACCTGACTAGCAATAATAATACCGATACCGTTGATTGCAAAAAACAAACTAAATTGCTGTGGTGATGCTCCGTATATGTTCTGCAGCACAAATGGTGAGCCCGAAATGTATGCAAACATTGCCGCCGTTACTAGCCCTTGAGACAATGCATATCCCATAAACAGACGATCCTTTAATAGTTTTCCGTACGTCGCCAACGTCCCTGACAGCCCACCTGTTTCTCTCTCTTCAGGAGGTAATGTTTCACGTAATACGAAAGTAGCTGATATTAACATGAATACACTAATTCCTCCAAGAACGATGAAGACACCGCGCCATGTTGTAAACTGTAGCAATTGTCCTCCAATAATCGGTGCCAAAATAGGCGCCGCTCCGTTTACTAACATGAGCAGCGAGAAAAACTTCGTCATTTCAGAACCTGAATACATGTCACGTACCATTGCACGTGATATAACAATCCCAGCCGATCCTGAAGCTCCTTGTAAGAAGCGTAATAACACTAAAGTCCAAATAGATGGCGCAATAGCACAAAGTAAAGAAGAAGCAACATAAATAATAAGAGCAATAATAAGAGGTTTGCGCCTTCCATAAATATCACTAATTGAACCGACAAATAATTGCCCTACTGAAAGTCCAAGTAAACAAGCTGTTAAGGTAAGCTGTGCAAGGGATGCACCTGTCTGTAAATCATCCGTTAATTTCGGTAAAGAAGGCAAATACATATCAATAGATAATGGCCCAATCGCCGTAAGTGTCCCTAGTACAAGAATCATCCATAACCTATTTGTCTTTACAGGTTTATATATTTCTTGATTAACTCCATTCACTTTTTCTGTTCACCCTTTCCTATACATACTAAATCGTAACAATTATAGTTACAACATAAACATACGTCAAGTATAGCGCATTTTCCTGTTTTATACTGTAAAAAAAAAGCGATAAAATTTCTATCGCTTTACTTTTTCAAATTGCTATTTGCAAATTTAGATACGGAAGACATCGCCTCTCCTGTATCTAAATATGTGATTTGAATTGGATCTCCCACTTCTGTAAACATAGCATATGGGAATTTTTTTACAGGTATCATAAATACTTTTTGTTCATTTTCTAACAGTACGTACACAATTGTATTTTCACCTGATTTTTCTTTATATACACGTTGTACAACGCCTTCTTTTTGTGCCTCTTTACCATTTGAAGTTGGTCTAAATGAATCTCCACTTCCGCTCAGCGCATTTTTATAATTCTCAAGCGCTTCTTTTTGCGTCGAACCTGTTGCAAATATTTTTGCATTAGAAGCATAGATAACTGTATGAGCACGTACTAATCCTCCGTCATCAATAACAGGTACAATCCAAGAAGGTTTACCGTACACGTTATAAATAACCGGCATCGTTCCATGCCATTTCTCTCTCTTAAAGGAATTATTCACTACTTCCGAAGCAGCTGAACCATCCATAATTCCCTTCACTTCTTTTCCGTTATAGTAATATAATTTACCTGTACGCGCATCGATAAGCGAGTAACCTAACGCAGAATCTACTCCTTCTTTCGGAGAGGTGAAATCAGTAAAGTAATATAACGTTCCATCCTTACCGAAGATTGGTGTAACTCCTTCTTTCGTTCCCCACTCAGTCGGGATCTTCATATCAGTTTGTGAGAATTTTGTATTCCAAAATCCGTGAATATATTTACCGAAATACGTATTTAATGTAGATGCGGTCTCGTGATTTAATACGCCATCGACAAACTTAGGTGCCTTTCCTTTATCGTATCTTTTCACTTCACCTGTTTGTGCGTCTACTACTACAACGCCCTCTACTTCAAATCCAGATCTTCCTGAAATAAATTCACCATACGTCATTGTATAATAAGGTTTCCCTTTATCATCCACTTCAAATTTAGGTTTCCCTTTAAAGATTAGATTTGGTTCTGCTTTCCTTACAACACGCTCTAAATGATTCCCAAAGAACATACTTGGCACATATTTCATTTTATAACCAAGGTGCAGTTTCGCTTCCGCATCCGGGTTCGTACCTGACATCGTTACGTATCCTGGAATGGTCTCTGCTTTACGTGCTTTAAAAAAGCCTGAAACTTCAATTGGTGCTACATATAAAGCCTCGCCATTTACCATTTGTGGCGTTAATTCTCCTAGCTCAAAATAAGCTACTTTCGGAATATCTCCAAATACTTTTTTCATCTTATTTTCCGCTGTCTTTGGCGGCACTGTAAACGGATGATCATTTTCAGTAAATGGCTCTGAAATATCTTTCTCTACCTTTACAACAGAGTCATATTTCGTTTGCGAGATTACTATATCGTGCAAATAACCAAAATAGCCGTAACTTGCGAGTAAAACAAACATTAGAAGCCCTTTTAACGTACCTTCTAATTTCCCTATTTGATTTTGTGAAAATAAAACAAGCCCAATTAAAATTGCTACTGCGACAGAATAATGAGTAAGAATTGAATCTGCTCGATCATCAATTAGCCAAAAATATTCATAGATTGCAATACCTATCCAAAATAAAACTGGAATAACTAAAATGGATGATTTCTTACCCTTTACAACCTTCTCATCTCCTTTCTTATCCACTGCTCGAAGCTTACTACCGCTTCTTCTCGTCCATGGAATCAAAAACAAAGTGAGAATAGCTAAAATTAAAAATTTCATCAAAGGCAATGTCCCCTTTTCTTTTGTCTTCCCTTTTAGTATAACAAATAAAGGGTATTCAGGTAAAAATGGGAATGGTTATATTTTTTTACTACTTAATACAACTCCGCTTACTACATATAAGATAGATGCAATATAAAAAATCGTACCAATCGTAAAGAAATCTACTAAATATCCCGTTGCAATAATTGCTACTGCTCCTCCAATTGATGTCCAAACATGATATTTTCCAATCTCATAACCAGCATTTTCTTGCACAACCTTCCGCGCTAACGATGTCTTCTCTGTATTACGTTGCACAGCTCCTAAAATACCCATTAAAATTTGAAGAATATATACATGCCATACTTCTGTTGCAATGGGGAAACAAAGCATTAACACAGCCATAGACCAGGCGTATATAATTAATAACTTTCTGTCACCAACTCTATCAGAGATTCTTCCAACTAACGGATATACTAGAGCTGAAGTTAAGGCAAATAAGCCATACGCCCAGCCAAACTGCGAGAAGCTATTTCCAACATTCCGAAGCAATAGAATGTAAAAAGGAAATACCATACTTCCCGCCATCATAATGATACTTTGTGACGCCACAAACCTTTTATATGTCATTTCGTATACTCCCTATAAAATAAATTCACAAATCTCTCTTTTGGATCCGTTTCTTTTTTCTTCTGAAGAAATTCTTCTATACGAGGATATGCTCTCTTTAACTGCTCTTTCGTTGGATAAGAATAATACGGTAAATAATAACTACCGTTATGCTTTAACGTAACATCAATCATCTTCTGAATGACCACTTTTGTTTTCTTTACCTCATCCTCTGAGCGTCCTTGATTAATTAAAAGAACCAGTGCAAACATATCATCTTTCGCATAAGATAGTACCGCATTTTCATTCTTTTCTACATAACGAATGGTAATGTTAAGAAGGTTTAATTCCTCTTCATTCAAAACATTTCGCAAGTCATCTATATACGCTGCAAAACTGTCTATCGGTACGAAATACTCCTGTAAAACCTCAGTCAAGTTTGGGTTATCGTATTCCATAAAGGCACTATCCGATCTCATTACATTATTTCGCGTTTCGTACTTACCATTTGTACGTTCAAAATAACTTCTTTGTATATCCCAAAACGTATCTTTTCCCCAATCACTATAGCGTGATAAACCGAGTAAAAATTTTGGCGCAGCTATAATATTTTCTTCTTTTAATTTACTGTACTCTCTCAACTTCTGCTGATCTTTTGCTAATACATAATCTGTCACATACATTTCTTTTAAAAATGAATGTGGGGCAACAGAAATACGCGCTAAATGCATACGTATATCCTCATCCCTTCGCACTTTATTCTTAAAATATGAAGAGTATTCCTTATAATCTAGTACCTTCGTATGCGTTTCGTACAATTCATCGTTTGTTAACTTTAGTGTTACATCTAAAATCACGCCAAACAATCCGTATCCCCCAATTACATACGGAAACAAATCAGCATTTTCTTCTCTACTTACATTACGCACCGTACCATCTGCCATTAACAATCTAAATGACTCTACTGTATCAATCAATGCTTCATGACGAATATCACGTCCATGTACATTTACACTTAATGAACCACCAACAGTAAAAATATTTTGAGACTGCATCACTTGAACCGCAAGACCATACGGATTAATTTTCTTTTGAATGTCATTCCATGTAACACCACTTTGCACTCTAATCCTCTTCTCCGCCGGATTAAACTCTAATATTTCATTGTACCCTTTCATATCAAGCATCGTACCGTTCGGATAATATGTCTGTCCGCCTTGGCTATGTTGCATACCAGCAATAGAAATTTTCTCCCCAGAAACATTTGCATCTCGCACAACCTGTTTTAATGAACTTTCATCCTCAGCATTTTCAACACGTTTAATTTTCGTTGGAAGCAACTTTCCTACATCACTCATAATCGGATGATTTAGTTGTTCTTTATATGTATTTACAGATGTCGCAAGCAACACTGTATAAGCCATAATAACCACTGCTATCTTTCTTTTTTTCAAATGACACTCTCCTCTTCTACATCTTTTCCTCTTCATATTGTACCTATTTTCCTATGAAGAAAGTATACAAAAAAGAGGGTACCTTATTTTAGGTTCCCCCTTATCAAAACTGTTACTTTGCTGCCGGCAATTGTATTGGATCAAACTTTTCGTACGACGTATATTTTGCATTCGTAATAATGTGTGCTTTATCCTTGCCATTACTACTCATAATCATATCTATCTTTGCTGATTCATATTTAAAATCTTTTGTAATGATATATTCTGCATCCACTTCTTCTATCTTCGCATTTTGTGCTTGTAACATTTTCTTCTGCGTTTCATCCATGCTAGTTAACATACTTTCTGTTTCTTGCCCTTTTAATGTAAATTTCAGTTTATATTTATCTCCGCTTTTCTCCATCTTCATTTTATCTAAAACTACTTCTGGTACTTCTAACTTATCTATAATATCTTGAGTCGCCTTCATTCCACCAGCGTTTAATTGCTCCTCTGGCACGGTTATAACTTCTCCTGTATTAGGGTTTTTCACCTCACCAGCAACTTTACCATCCACAGTATACACTACAACATCTGTACCAGAAATATTCATTTCAGAACGAGAATTCTTTGTCTTTGGCTCTAATTGCATCTTAGCCTTTAATATATCCATCTCTGTTCCTTCAGCTTTTATCCCTACATCATATGTCATCGTTACATGTTCTTCATTTTTAAAAGCTTCGTTCGTTTTCTTGAAAACATCCTTCGCTGCTAATTCCTTTTCTTTTTGCACGGCTTCTTTTTTCGGTTCATCCGTCTTTGCTGTTTTCTCATTACTACACCCTACCCCTAGACTGATTGCAAGTACTAAACTTGAAACAAAAATAATTTTTTTCATAATGTCGCCCCCTTTCCCAAAATAATATCACCTCTTTTCCTATGAAATCTATATAATTTTCAATCTATATTTGCTATATAGCGACATGTTTAATGAAGACTTTAAATATGATGTAAATAACAACAATTCATTTCAGGAGGTCATTATGAAGGCGATCATTTGCACAAAGTATGGACCACCTAACGTTCTTCAACTTCAAAATATAGAGAAACCTACTCCTAAAAAGAACGAAGTATTAATTAAAATTCACGCAACCAGTGTATCAACTGGAGATTGTAGAATACGCGGTTTTAATAGTCCCCCCTTATTTTGGATTCCTATGCGGATTATATTAGGTTTCAGAAAACCGAGAAACCCTATACTTGGTGTAGAATTATCTGGAGAAATTGAGGAAATTGGATTAGATGTAACTCAATTTAAAAAAGGGGATCAAGTTTTTTCATTAACAGAACTAAATCTTGGTGGTTATGCCGAATACACATGCGTGCATGAAAGTGGATTAATAACATTAAAGCCTACCAATGTGACGTATGAAGAAGCAGCAGTTATTCCTTTTGGTGGAACTTCAGCGTTACATTTTCTGAGAAAGGGCCGGATTAAAAAAGGGCAACAAGTTCTCATATATGGTGCCTCTGGATCAGTAGGAACAGCTGCTGTACAACTTGCTAAATATTTCGGTGCGACTGTTACGGCTGTTTGTAGTAATTCAAATTTTGAACTCGTTCAATCTTTAGGAGCTGATAAAGTAATTGATTATACAGAAGAAGATTTTACTAAGCGGCGCGAGCACTACGATATTATCTTTGATGCAGTTGGGAAGTATAAAAAATCCCTTTGTACAAATACATTAACACCCAATGGAAAATATGTATCTGTTAATGGAATGATGGCAAAAGTAAGTAAAGAGGATATGATTCTACTAAAAAAACTAACTGAAACAGAACATTTAAAACCTGTTATTGATAGAACCTACCGATTAGAAGAAATTGCTGAAGCTCATATGTATGTGGAAATGGGACATAAAAAGGGGAACGTTTCGATTACCTTAAAATAAAATATATTCAGAAAATAACATTGACAATTCTTTTTGTAAGATTTACTATTAGTACCATATTAAAAAACTACATACACATACTCTTATCAAGAGTGGCGGAGGGACTGGCCCGATGATGCCCGGCAACCGAGCTTATAACGTATAAGCTAAGGTGCTAATTCCTGCAAAACGAGTTTTCGTTTTGGAAGATAAGAGGGGAACCTATTTTGTCTATTCGGCACCTCTCTTATTTTTGAGAGGTGCTTTTTATTTTGGAACGTATATGAAGGGGGAATTATAGATGAAGAAAGTATTATTAAGCATTGTAAGCGGGGCAGTACTATTATTAGGCGCATGCAGCGCAGGTTCAGATAAAGAGGCGAAGGCGTTAGATGAGAAAAAGATTACTGTCGGTGTAACTGGGGGGCCACATGAACAAATTTTTGAAAAGGTAAAAGAAGTGGCAGCAAAAGACGGACTCGAAATTGATGTAAAAGTATTTAATGATTATGTAGCACCGAACGTGTCTTTAGATGAAAAAAGCCTTGATGTAAATAGCTATCAAACGAAATCATATTTAGACACATTTAAATCTGAACGTAATATGAAATTAACAGAAGTATTCTCAACAGTAACATTCCCTATGGGCATATATTCTAAAGGCATAAAAGATGTAAAAGACTTAAAAGATGGCGATGCGATCGCTGTACCAAATGATCCAACGAATGAACTTCGAGCTTTAAAATTATTTGAAAAAGCTGGAGTTTTAAAAGTTGATCCAAAGGCTACAGAAAAAGCGACTGCAAAAGATGTAATTGAAAATCCAAAAAATTTAAAGATTGTTGAATTAGAAGCATCTCAATTACCGACTCAGCTAAGTGAAGTAAAAGCAGCTGCAATTAATACAAACTTTGCATTAGGTGCAAAATTAAACCCTGCGAAAGATTCTATCTTCTGCGAAGGAAAAGATTCACCATATGTGAACTGGGTCGTTGTTCGTACTGAAAATAAAGATGATGCTGTTGTAAATAAATTAAAGAAAGCTTATCAATCTAAAGAAGTAAAAGAATTTATCGAGAAAAAATTTGATGGTTCTGCTTTACCATCTTGGTAGGAGCTGACGATAATGATTGAATTAAAAAATGTATCCAAAGTATTTACAACAAAAAAAGGGAATGTGGAAGCTCTTAAGTCTACTTCCCTTCAAGTAAAAAAGGGGGAAGTATTTGGAATCATTGGCTATAGTGGCGCTGGTAAAAGTACATTAATTCGATGTGTCAATTTATTAGAAAAACCAACGACAGGAAATATCATTGTAAACGACCAAGACTTAACAACTTTATCAACAAAAGAACTAGCAAAAGCGCGACAAAAAATCGGGATGATTTTTCAAGGATTCAATTTACTTAAAACAGTGACTGTTTATGAAAATATCGCATTACCGTTACGTCTTGCTGGCATTCCAAAAGTAGAAATTGAAAAAAGAGTAGAAAAGTATTTACGTATTGTCGATCTTTTCAACCGAAAAGATGCCTATCCGAGTGAACTTTCTGGTGGCCAGAAACAACGTGTTGCCATTGCACGTGCACTATCACATGAACCAGAAGTGTTATTAAGCGACGAAGCAACGAGCGCTTTAGATCCAGAAACAACGGATTCTATTCTTGACCTATTATTAAAGATTAATGAAGAAATCGGGATCACAATTTTATTAATTACACATGAAATGAATGTCATCCAGCGTATATGTGACCAAGTTGCTGTTATGGAACATGGAGCAGTAGTGGAAAGCGGGACTGTGAAGGACATATTCACAAACCCACAACATGCAACAACGAAAAAATTTGTGAATAGTGCATTTGCAGCGAAGATTCCAGAAGAAGTACAAAAAGAACTTCAAACTACTGGTGAAATTGTAACTCTTTCTTTTATAGGAAATTCTTCAGGAGAACCAGCATTAGCTGTCGCTACAAAACGATTCCAAGTATATCCGAATATTTTATCCGGCAATATTACTCAATTAAAACATGAAGCTTACGGGAAACTTGTCATTCATATGCAAGGGGAACAAAATGAAATCAACCGTGCTTTATCATTTTTACAAGAACAAGGAATCATCGTAGAAGGAGGTAGAACGGATTATGGAAAACAAGTCCTTTTTGGATGAATGGGGTAAAGTCATATGGGAAGCAACTATTCAAACATTTCAAATGACATCTATTTCACTATTCATCTCTATCCTTATTGCACTACCACTTGGCGTCACACTTGTTTTAACAAGACCTGGTGGGCAACACGAAAATAAAATTATTTATCCAATCCTTAATACAATTATTAATATCATTCGCTCTCTTCCATTCATCATTCTACTATTCTTTATTTTACCTTTTACAAAGTTTCTAATGGGAACGTCCATTGGTGTTCAAGGTGTCATCGTACCGCTTGTCGTCTTCACTGCTCCCTATATCGCAAGATTGATGGAGACAGCATTATTAGAAGTCGATCGTGGTGTTATTGAAGCTTACCAAGCAATGGGCGTTTCTACTATAAAAATCATTTGGCACGTTATGGTGAAAGAAGCTCGTCCCTCCCTTGTACTTGGGTTAACAATCGCAACAATTGGCTTAATTGGCGCAACAGCAATGGCTGGGCTTGTAGGTGCTGGTGGTCTTGGTGATTTAGCATATCGATTCGGACATTTACGCTACGAACCGGAAGTAATGTATGCAACCGTCTTTATTTTAATTATCCTCGTTCAAGGGCTACAGTCTTTAGGTAACGGTGTTGCAAGAAGATTGAAAAAGGATTAAAAAAGAAGGTATCTCACCAGGTTGAGATACCTTCTTTTTACCTTTTAAATCCACCTTCAGAATGAATAACTTGTCCCGTAATCCATTCTGCCTCTTCACTTACTAAAAACGTAATGAGTCTTGCTGCATCCCTCGGCTCACCAATTCTACCAAAAGGAAACATTGGCTTTAATCCTTGCTTTATCTCTTCAGTCATCCAGCCTGTATCGGTTGGACCTGGGTTAATTGCATTCACTGTTATTCCTAAATGAGCTACCTCGGCTGACAACGAACTCGTAAGGGCATCAATAGCTCCCTTCGTTGTTGCATACGCCAGTTCCCCAACCATAGGCCCTTGAAATTGCCCCGAAGTCATATTCACAATTCTACCACCAGATTTCTTATCAAATCCTCTTGCAAATTGACTACTTAACAATGTAGTCGCACGAACATTTACCATGTAGTGCTTATCTAATTCTTCAGCAGTCAAATTAGAGAAGTCATTATTTGTAGAATACGCTGCATTATTAATTAATATATGAGGGTAGCCTAGTTGTTCAGTAACTTTATTTATAAGCTCTTTCGGTGCATCATTCTGAGTTAAATCTAACTCCATACTCGATACTTTAACACCGTTTTTTAGTAACTCTTCTTTTAATTGTGTTTGTTCACTTTGATCAACGCCCCAAGGCATCTCTTTATCGTACGCTGTCCAATACGTAAAAAATATATCGTATCCTGCTCCAGCTAATTCTTTACAAATCGCTGCGCCTATACCATCTAGGCGACTTACACCTGTCACAACTGCTACTTTATTTTTTAATTGATTCATTATATACTCTCCCAATTTTAAAGGACGCATATTTTATATAAGAGATATAAAATTCCCTACACATTATCCTTACAAAAGGGATGTACAAGCCAAATATGCAGTCCTTGAATGATTTATAGATAGCTAAATAAACTCTCACTTATGAGAGAAAAATTTATGTATCTAGTTTCTAATCATTACAAGCTCATCCACATATTAAGTCCTTGTCCCCTTTCCATATATCTCTATTTCTATCATACCAATATGATGTAATATTGCAAATGATAAAAAAAAGTCGATATTCCATGCCGACACTCTACTAACTTTAATATATTGCAATAACTAAATAATTAAAATACTCAGAAAAACACTGGTAAATACTGGCTTACTTTCTTATAATAAAACGTGGGGCTAATGTGAGAGTTTAGTTTTACACAAATAGGGGGAAGAAACATGTCAAAAAAATTACTTTCTTTATTTTCTACAGTAATCGTAGCAGCTCTTGTAATAACTGGCTGTGGTCAAAGCGATACGACAAATAAAGAACAAAAAGAAAATGCAACAAAAGAAAGCAAAACAGAAAAAACGGATACAACGAAAGAAAGTAAAACGGAGGATAAAAAATCCGAAGGTAAAAAAGCTGAAGATAAAAAGCCTGAAAATACAGCTACTACCTCAAGCGATTACTCTAAGCTGATTTCCTATATGGAAAAAGAAACCGGTGGTAAAACAAAAGTTCTTTTTGAAAATAAGGAACCACAAGTGTATAAAGCTGAAGATGTTTCAGTATCAATGAATAGTTATACATTAGTTGAGTTGAATGGATTCCATACGGACTTTAACATTCCGTTTAACCGTCAAACAGAGGGCGGAGTTATTCTTGCGAACTACAGCATAAAAAATAGTTCAGCTAAAGATATTTATTATATGCCAGCATTGGACATGTCATTTACTGGTGCACAGAAAGTATATAGTAATTATAAAGATTTAATCCCAAAAGAAGATCAGTTACCAACTAAGCTTGCCCCAACAAATGATTACTTAGTAAAAGCAGGCGAAACTATTTCTGGTTATATCGCATATCCATTCGGAAAAGATGATTTAGCGAAAATTTCAAGTCTCTCAACAGTCTCAGTCACAGTCCCAACTGCACAAGCAAATAAAGGAAAATTTGATGCTCCAATCGGAAGCCCTGGAAGCTTTTCATTAAGTTTAAACAAACAAGGTGCTGAAAAGGTTGCAACAGATAAAACTTTCTACCAAGATAAAGCTACAGCTAATAACATGGGCGATAAAAAAATGTTAAAAGAGAAATCAAGTATTAATAACAGCCAAGAATTAGGCGCTGTTAACGTTACATTAGACGGATACCAATTTACTCAATTCACACCAAATTCCGTCGAAGCTCCACGCTTTGCAAATTTCAAAAATGGTATTGTTCTATTAACAGTGAAATTCAAGCTTGATAACAAAGATGCTCAAGACGTTTCATTATCTCCTATAAGCTCTACATTGAGAGTGAATGATGGTACACAATATACAATTAATGAAGGTATGCTATTAAATTACGACTATAATGCTGCTGTTAAAACTGGAACATCTGGAGAGTTACTACAAGTCTATATATTAGATCAAGAGCAGTATGAAAAGATTTGGAAAGACAAAAGCTTTGAAATTGAGTTAGGACCTATGAGAAATAAAGAAGCAAAAGATATTTCACAAGGTAAAAAAGCTAAATTTGCATTACCGAAATAGATTACTAAATATATAATAGAAAAGGCATATAACATAGGATTGTTATATGCCTTTTTTATTTGTATAAAAACACCATTTTTGTTCACACTTTATCCATTGTGAATTTTTTCACAATGGATATATAATAAACTTGTAAATACAATATTGGAGGGATTTCAATGGTTATCAATTTTTTAAGAACTGATAAACGTACTGCTTTCATATTATTATTTTTACGACTTTACATAGGATATACATGGCTCGCTGCTGGGATAGGCAAAGTCTTCGGACAATCCTTTGACGCAAGTGGTTTTCTAAAGGGCGCTATCGCTCAGGCGTCAGGTGACCACCCTGCAGTACAAAGTTGGTGGGCAGATTTCCTTCAACATTTTGTTCTTCCAAACGCAGACCTATTTAGCTTTTTAGTTCAATGGGGAGAAATTTTAGTAGGTCTAGGTTTGATTTTAGGCGGATTAACAAAAACAGCTGCATTTTTCGGAATCATAATGAATCTTTCATTTTTATTAAGCGGAACTGTTAGTGTAAACCCAAACCTACTTATTTTGACTATGTTCATTTTAGTTGCAGGACAGAACGCTGGACGTATTGGATTAGATGGTTATGTTTTCCCAAAACTTTTCCGTAAAAACAACCACGGAACATATAAATTAAGTAAAACTGCGTAGTAGCGGTTTACTTTTAAACTATAAATAAGAAAAAGAGCCTACATATTAGGCTCTTTTTTATTTACTCCAAATTTAAACTCTTAACGAACCGCGAAATCCTCTAGCAGCATAATATGAATCTGCTCCATTGTGGTACACAAAAACGTGTCCAAAGCGATAATCGCAAAATAGAGCACCACCGAGTTCTCGAATATCTGAAGGCGTTTGTACCCAGCTTGATGATTTCATATCGAACTCCCCAAGTTGTTGCAACTCTCGATATTGTTCTTCCGTTAATAATTCAATGCCCATGGCAGTTGCTACATCCATAACGTTATTTTCTGGTTTATGTTTTTTTCTTGCCTCTAATGCTGCAAGATCATAGCAAAGACTTCTGCGGCCTTTAGGACTCTCCTTTGAACAATCATAGAAAGTATACTCATCCTTCTCTTCATCATAACCAACAACATCCGGCTCGCCGCCAGTTACTTCCATTTCATGAATTGACCATAATTTTTCATTATTAGCAGCTAGCTTTGCTTCAACTTTAGCCCATTCAAGACCTTCATGGCGGTTCATATTTTTCTCAAAACGAGCTTGTAATACCTTTAATAGTTCTTCACTTTGTTCTACAGATAACTCATTTTTATTCGCTGTCATATTAGTCCTCCGAATTATGTTTCCTTATAATCATAATGGTTTGCATGCAGTTTACAACAATTTGACCCAATTGTACACTGAAAAACCCCTATGCGTATATCCATTATATAGTACTAAAATCTCTCATGCTTTCTCCAAGAATATAGTGTGAAAACCACATCAAGTTCTGCTTCATAATAGCTACTCTCATTCCTGGCTGATTCGAACTATATGCCATTCCTTTAAATATAATTAATTCTGTATCAACTTCCATGTCTCTTAATCCTTCATATAGCTCATATGCATTTGTAATTGGAATTCTTACATCCTTTTCTCCATGTTGAATTAACGTAGGCGTACAAGCTGATTTAATATATGTCATTGGTGATGTCTTCTTATATATATCTGGATCATTCCATGGAGTATTTCCTAAATACATGCTAATAAAGTAAGGGATATCTGTATGGACATAATGGGTACTCCAGTTCGTAATTCCACCTCCTACTGAAATGGCTTTAAATCTACTACTAAATGTTGAACAGAAAGCTGATATATATCCTCCGTTACTCCATCCCATAACTCCTACTCTATCTTTATCTACAATCCCTTTTTCAACTAGTTCATCCACTCCAGATATAACATCATCATAATCAGCAAATCCTTGTTTTCTATAGTTTGCTTTTAAAAATTCATTACCATAACCAGAACTTCCTCTATAGTTTGGCTCTAAAACGATAAAGCCTTTTTCAACAAACTGTTCAATCGGATATTTCTCATTGAAGCAGTCTGAAAATATCGGAAAGGAAGCCCAATTCGGACCACCATGCATTACTACTAATAAGGGATATTTTTTATTTGCCTCAAACTCTACTGGGGTTGATAAAACACCTTCTATTTCAAGACCATCACTACTTCTCCATGAGATGATTTCTCTGTTACTTTTAAGCCTGCCTTCGAAAAAGCTATTTTCATTCGTTATTTTTTTATCATCCAAATAAATTTCAAAGGTTTCATTTGTTATAGCCTTATTATAAGTTATATGATTTCCATCCCTTGTTATAGAGCCATCCATTATAAACCCATCTACTGGTTCGCTTAACAGTTCCACAGTACCATCCTCACATAGCAAGCCAATACGGTAATTCGTTTTATCCTGCCATCTCATTAAAATCCCTTTAGCCGTCCACTGTAATGGCATAACCGTACTATCAAAATCTGTTAAAGGTACAATTCGTTCTCCAGTATTCAGATCATATATCTCTAATGTTCTATCTTCTATATGTTTCTTATAATAATCTTTCTCCTTTATGCTTGCTGAATAACATATTTTGCTGCCCTCAGGAGAAAAGCAAACACTCACGCCTAACAACTTATCTATACTCATCTTTTGCAGTTCCCTAGCTTCAACATCTAATATGTATAGATCACCATTCATATGATCGTTTAGGCTTGGTGTAGCCATACATACAACCTTTTTCCCATCATTTGAAATATCAAAGTTATGTATATAAAAATCCTTACCGTCCGTTAGTTGATAAACACCGTTAATCTCGCGTTCCTCTTTATCATTTTGTATCACTTTTTCTATCTCAATGTAGTATAAACAATTATTCCGATGTTCCTTACCTACATGGTGGAAATCTCCATATCGTTCCTTACGTTTCTTTATTTCCGCACATTCTTTCGACTGTGCAACATAATAAAAACCTTTGCCAGTAGGATCCCATTTGAATGTACTAATTCCTTCTTCCTCATCAGTCATTTGAACCTCACTACAACCATCTATTGATTTAACAAAGATCTGATTTGTATTAGCTCCTTTACCGCCTGGACTAAGGTATGCAATTGTCTTAGAATCTGGAGACCATAATGGATGCGTACTATCTATACCTCCAGTTGTTAGTGGGTAACTCTGCTCTTTATCCTTTTCATATATCCATACATGATTTCTATATGTATTATCTTTCCAATCAGCTGACTTCTTTACAAATGCTACGTTTTTGCCATCATCACTTATGTTTGTACTTGATAAGGTCGGTAATGAAATAATCTCTTCTATACTTAAATATGTTTTTGCCTTCATTTTCATTAATAAGCCCCCTTGTAATGACCATGAATCTATCTTATCTTCTCTTCGTAATAAAGAAAATTGTTCACACATACTTAAAATGATAGTGGAAAATTCAGATAAATAAAAGCAAACTTTAATTAATAGGATTCTGTCTACCTATCAGTTTTAGGTATTCTTTTTCGGCACAAAAATACCCCTTTAGATAACATATCTAAAGGGGTACGAATTTATAAATTTATTTTAAAGCTTTTTTATTAACCTACTAATCTCCTACTCAACCGTAACAGACTTAGCTAAGTTACGTGGCTTATCAACATCACACTCGCGGTGAAGTGCTGCGTAGTATGAGATAAGTTGTAATGGAATAACTGCTACTAGCGGTGCTAGCGCTTCGTGTACAGCTGGTAATACGAAGCTGTCACCTTCCATTTCTAAACCTTTCATTGAGATGATACATGGGTTAGCTCCGCGTGCTACTACTTCTTTCACGTTACCACGAATTCCAAGGTTTACGTGCTCTTGTGTAGCAAGTGCGATAACTGGTGTACCATTTTCGATTAAAGCGATTGTACCGTGTTTTAATTCTCCTCCAGCAAATCCTTCTGCTTGGATGTAAGAGATTTCTTTTAGCTTTAACGCTCCTTCTAATCCTACGTAGAAGTCTACGCTACGTCCGATGAAGAAACAGTTGCGCGTTGTTGCTAAAAATTGTTTTGCTAATGCGTCCATTTCTTCTTTTTGATCACAAAGTTGTACCATTGCATTTGCTACAAGTCCTAATTCGTGTGTTAAATCGAAATCAAGAACTTCACCTTTCGCTTTAGCAATATCCGCTGCTAAAATTGAAAGTACTGCAAGCTGTGCTGTGTAAGCTTTCGTTGATGCAACTGCGATTTCCGGCCCTGCGTATAACGGAAGTGTATAATCAGCTTCACGAGAAAGCGTAGAACCAGGTACGTTTGTAATTGTTAATGCTTTATGACCCATTTCATTTGTTTGTACAAGTACTGCACGGCTATCAGCTGTTTCACCACTTTGTGAAATGTAAATGAAGAATGGTCTTTCTGTTAATAATGGCATGTTATAAGAGAATTCACTTGCTACATGCACTTCAACTGGCATTTTTGCAAATTTCTCGATAAATTGTTTTCCAACAAGACCTGCATGATAACTTGTTCCACATGCAATGATGTAAATACGATCGCTATCTAAAATTGCATTGCGAATGTCTTGATCTAATTCAATCTCGCCATTTTCATCTTGATACTTTTGAATTATATTACGGATTACAAGTGGTTGCTCATCGATTTCTTTAAGCATGAAATGAGGGTATGTTCCTTTTTCAATATCACTTGCGTCTAATTCCGCTGTAAACGGTGCACGTTCAATCGTTTCACCCTGTAAGTTTTTAATTGTAATACTTTCTTTCGTTACAATTACAATTTCTTTATCCATTAATTCAATAAATTGATCTGTAACTTGTAACATCGCCATAGCGTCGCTCGCCACAACATTAAAGTTGTCACCAACACCTACTAATAGCGGGCTTTTGTTTTTAGCAACATAAATCATGTTTGGATTTTCAGCATCAAGTAATCCGATTGCATAAGAACCATGTAAAAGAGATAGCATATTACGGAACGCTTCTTCTACACTTAATCCTGTGCTCACTTGTTGTTCCATAAGCTGTACGATAACCTCTGTATCTGTTTCACTTACGAACGTTACATCTTGTAAATATTCCTTTTTCACTAATTCATAGTTTTCAATTACACCGTTATGAACTAATGTAAAGCGTTTTGATGTACTTTGATGCGGATGCGCGTTTCCTTTGCTTGGAACACCATGTGTAGCCCAGCGTGTGTGACCGATTCCCACGCTTGCTGCTACGTTCTCATCTACGATTTCGCGAAGTTTTGCAATACGACCTTTTTCTTTGTATACAACAACACCGTTCTCTGCTTGCACTGCAATACCTGCTGAATCATATCCACGATATTCTAGCTTTTCTAAACCTTTTAATAAAATTTCCTTTGCATCTTGCTCTCCAATAAATCCTACGATTCCACACATGTTTAGTCGCCGTTACAAATGCTTACACTGCTCTGCGAACATGTAACGACATAGTCCGATACCATTTTTATTTATACTAAAAAACGGATTACATATTGCTAGCCCTGTAAGCTTGTAACGGCTTTCACCTTCCTCTCGATTGGGTTTAAGTCCGTATATACTTATACAGCTAGTTTGTATCCGTTCCTTTTCTCTCATCACACTTTCACCTTTGTCCACTAAGTCACCTTAATGATTTAAGTAAAAGCTTGCGGTTGTGATGAACAACCGGGAGTCATCCGCCGAAATCTCGATAAACCCCACCTCGTCAACTACACTGCTTGTAGTTCTGGCGCTTTTATAATTTACAATATTTCCTTTGAGAAAAAGAACAAGACCATCTTATAACAAACTTGGATAAACCGTCAATGAAAATTTTTTCATTGTCTATAAAACATATGAAAAAGGAGCACTTCTTGTGCTCCTTTTCAATACATTTATCGAATTATTCAGCGCCAACTTCAGCTTTTACAACTTCTACAATGCGATGTACATATGCGTCACAAACTTCTTGTGTTGGTGCTTCTGCCATTACACGAATAAGTGGCTCTGTTCCAGATGGACGGACAAGAATGCGGCCATCACCGTTCATTTCTTCCTCTACAACACGAATAATTTCTTTAATTTTTTCATTTTCTAATGCTAGTTTTTTATCCGTTACACGAACGTTTACTAGTAATTGTGGGAATTTTGTCATTTCCCCTGCAAGCTCAGATAATGGTTTTTTCGTCATTTTCATGATGTTTACAAGTTGAAGTGCACTTAACATTCCATCACCAGTTGTAATGTAATCAAGTAAGATAATGTGACCTGATTGTTCTCCGCCCAGGTTATATCCACCACGCTTCATCTCTTCCATTACGTAGCGATCACCAACTGCTGTTTTATCACTTGTAATACCGTTAGCTTCAAGTGCTTTATAGAAACCTAAGTTACTCATAACTGTTGAAACAACTGTATTGTGCTTTAGTTGACCAGTTTCTTTCATGTACTTTGCACAAATAAACATAATTTGATCGCCATCAACGATGTTTCCTTTTTCATCTACAGCGATTAAACGGTCACCATCACCATCAAAAGCAAGACCGATATCAGCACCTTTTTCTTTTACTAATTTAGCTAATACTTCTGGATGTGTAGAACCTACTCCATCGTTAATGTTCATACCGTTTGGTGAAGTTCCCATTGTTGAAATATCAGCTTCTAAATCAGCAAATAAGTACGGGGCTAAAGAAGACGTAGCACCATGCGCACAATCTAAAGCGATATGTAAACCAGAGAAATCTTCCTCTACCGTTTGTTTAATATATTGTAAATACTTTTGTCCACCTTCAAAATAATCACTCACTTGTCCAAGGTTAGTACCTGTTGGACGTGGTAATTCATCAACTTCTTTGTCTAATAAAGCTTCGATCTCTGCTTCTTGCTCATCTGTTAATTTAAAACCGTCTGAACCGAAGAATTTAATTCCGTTATCTTGTACTGGATTATGAGATGCAGAAATCATAACACCTGCTTGCGCATCCAATGCTTTTGTTAAATAAGCAACACCTGGTGTAGAAATAACACCAAGACGCATTACTTCTGCTCCAGTTGATAATAGACCTGCTACTAAAGCGCCTTCTAACATATGTCCTGATATACGTGTGTCACGGCCGATAATTACTTTTGGACGATCTGTATCTTTTGTTAATACATAACCACCAAAACGTCCAATTTTGAACGCTAATTCAGGTGTTAACTCCTTATTCGCAACCCCGCGTACTCCATCTGTACCAAAATATTTACCCATTATGATTCGCTCCTTTTTCTGGCTCTTTTTGATTATCTACTGTTGGCTCTTGATTAGTTTCTTTTTCGTGTTCTTTATTTTGTTCCTGTTCCTTTTCTTGGTCAGGCTTAGGTTCAGGCTCAGGATTTTTTGGTTTTTCAGTTTGATTATCTTGGTTATTATTTGAACCTGGTTTTTCAACATTACCTTGTACTTCTTTATCTGGGTTTTCTTTCTTCACAATTGTGACTCTAGCACTTTTTTGTTTCGGCTCTATTGAAATATTACCAGGGCCGCTCACTTGAATAGAAACATCTTTTGTCCCCGGAGATACATTTTGCAGATTAATCGCTGCTGTTATTTGAGCAGCTGTTATTTTATCTACTATACTTGTTTCTCCTGAAATTTCAACGCTTATCTTCCCATCTTGTGGCGAAAGTAGCTGAGCAGTAACATCTTTAGAAAGTCCATTTTTTTGAATTGATATACCATCAATTGTTCTTGTTTTCGTTTGTTTTGTTTTTTGCACGCCTACTGAAACCTTCACTTGATTCGGTTTCGCACTTGTTACACCTTTTGGCAATAAAACAGAGGTATCGAATGTTGTAGACTCTGTCAATTGACTAAGATCTACTTCGACCCCCTCTATCGATTGTATATTATCCAATACATCTTTTGGACCTGCTATCGTTACTTCTCGCGGCTCAACGCTAATATTTGTAACGGCCAATCCTTCTGGCAAACTTCCCTTTTTCGTATACGTTACAGGAACAGTTTTTTCCGTATTATTGGCCGTAGCTTGCGTCGCCACATTTAACGTTACACTAATTTTGGATGGACTCGTTCTTACATTTAAACGTTTTCCTTCTTTATTGTATAGTGTAACTTCAGCTGTTTTGGTAACAGTTTTATTAACACCTTTTAAATCAATATACGCCTTAGCAGATGAAATACTTTCAATTTCTTCTTTCGTTCCAACTACCTCAACCGTATCAGGTTTAATATTTGATTTTTCAAGAGTAGCACCCGCTGGCATTTGATCCTCATTTGATAATTTTAAATCTACATGAACATATTTTCTCGCTTTTTCATGAAGAGTAATTTTAATTGTTGACGGCTGAACTGTTCCTTTCACATCATCTGGAAGCCCGTTCGTTTTCAAAGAAACTTCATATGTTCCTTTTTCGCTATCTCTCAAATCAACTGGTATATCAAATTGTTTCTTCGCCTTTGCTGTAGCAACTGCTGCTTTTGGGCCTTCTAACTTTACTTTGACGCCCTCTGCCGGAATACCACTTACAATATATTTCTCTTCATCATACTTAAGGTTAATAGCATAATTAGTTAATGTTTCTTTCGCATCATTTGCAAAAGGTAGTATCCCTGATGTCGTATTTTTTTCAGTTAAAGTCGCTGACATAAAAAGCATACACGCCAATAGTAGTGAGATCCCCTTTAGAAACCAATGATTCTCCATTAACTTATCCATGACGCTTTCTCCTCCAATTCCATAAAGACGAAGAAGTCGTTTTTTCGTTCGAACTAAATTCAGTTAACAACATATCTTTCAGTTGTTCTGGCTTCAAATCACGATGTAACTTACCATTTTTCGTTAGGGAAATTTGGCCTGTTTCTTCCGACACAACTACTGTAATACTATCAGTAACTTCACTAACTCCCATTGCAGCGCGATGCCTAGTTCCTAACTCCTTAGAGATAAATGGACTCTCCGATAATGGAAGATAACAAGCTGCTGCTTTAATAGTGCTTCCTTGCATAATTACTGCTCCATCGTGAAGAGGTGTGTTTGGAATGAAAATATTAATGAGTAATTCCGATGATACGTTTGCATTTAGCGGAATACCCGTTTCCACATAATCACCCATACCAGTCTCTTTTGACAAAGTAATTAATGCACCAATTCTACGTTTTCCCATATATTCCGTCGCTTTTGCTATCGCTGTTGCAACGATTTCAGGTTCATCATCCTCATGAGTTCCAGTGCGCGAAAATAAACTCCCACGTCCTAGCTGCTCAAGTGCTCTTCGCAATTCTGGCTGAAAAATAATAATAACGGCTAAAAATCCCCACGTTAATACTTGCTCAGTCAGCCAATATAACGTTCGCAATTCAAGGAAAATACTGATCATCCGAACGACAATAATAACTGTAATCCCTTTTAAAAGTTGAACAGCTTTCGTCCCTCGGATTATGAGAATTAGCTTATATATAATAAACCATACAACGGCAATATCTAATGCCGTACTAAGATATTTCAAAATGGTCGTATCTTCAAAAGGCATGCTAACCCTTCCTCCTACTTACGAGCAATTCTATCCATATATTGAAATATTGTTTTATGCTCTATCTGTATGTATTTCCAACAACTAGTTAATTATACCATACATGAAACAAACAACAATTACAAACAACCTCCTTTAATCTAAATTGGTAAGATGTCAAACATTCTTATCGTACAGTACAGTATAATATAAATCATTATTATACGCCTATTTTCAAATAAAAAAAGCAACTTCTCAGTTGCTTTTCTTACATTTATTTTAGTTTTTCACCGAATAAAGAACCCATTAAAGCAACCGCTGTTGTTGCTGTTCTATTTCGCTCATCTAAAATCGTATTTACCTCAACAAACTCAGCAGATGTAACAATATCAGCTTCCGCTAACATTTCCATTGCTAAGTGGCTTTCACGATAAGATAAACCACCAATTACAGGTGTTCCAACTCCTGGTGCATCGTGAGGATCAAGGCCATCTAAATCTAATGATAAATGTACACCATCAGTATGAGATAAATAAGCAATTGTTTCTTCCATAACAGCCGTCATACCCATACGATCAATCTCGTGCATTGAGAATACTTTAATGCCTTCATTACGAATAAAGTCTTTTTCTCCCTCATCTAGTGCACGTGCACCGATAATTACAACGTTTTCTTTTTTCACCTTTGGATATGCCCCGTATAAATCTACAAGCGCGGGATGTCCATACCCTAAACTTGCAGCAAGTGACATACCGTGAATATTTCCAGATGGTGAAGTTTCCTCTGTATTTAAATCACCATGTGCATCATACCAAATAACACCTAAGTTTTTATAATGTTTTGCAACACCAGCTAATGTACCAATAGCGATACTATGATCGCCACCTAATACAAGTGGAAAACGTCCTTCTTCTATAATATGATCCACCTTACTTGCTAATTCGTTACATACAGTTGCAACTTGTGTAAGGTTTCTTAAGCTTGTATTTACATCTACTTCTTTTTCTCTCTCTATACATATATCTCCCATATCTTTAACATCATATCCAATTCCTTCAATTCTTTCAATTACACCTGCATAACGGATTGCGCTCGGCCCCATATCAACTCCACGACGCATTTGTCCTAAGTCCATTGGAACTCCAATAACTGAGATTTCTTTTTTCATAGATAGTATCCCCCTTTTGTGCCTTCACTAAATATTTTAAATCTTTTATATAGTCTGACTCAACTCGACATTTTTCTGTATGGATATACAAATTATTCACTTATATTTGCTTTAAGATCCAAATGTTAAGACTATTCTATGTATAAAGTTAACTTGATGAAACAACTACCATCATTATTATTAGATAATAATAAAAAACACTCCTACATTTAGAAGTGTTTCTCCGATGCTATTTTCCACACTGATGCAATATTCTTCGCTGTCATTTCAACATTCTCTTCTGCTACTTTATATGCCTCTTCTAATGTCATCGGACTCGCTGTAATACTAAATACTGCATCAATTCCTTTTTCATGAACAGCCGGATAATTCGGAGATACAGATCCTCCAATAGCAATAACAGGAATATAAAAACGCTTTGCACGCTCCGCAACACCTACAGGGGCCTTTCCATATGCTGTTTGTTCATCTATTCTACCTTCACCAGTTATAATTAAATCTGCTCCTTCTATATGCTTATCAAAATTTGTATAATCTAATACAATTTCAATTCCTCTCCGCAAGTTTCCCCTTAACACTGCAATAACAGCTGCTCCCATTCCTCCTGCAGCTCCTGCACCAGACATTTGAGATACGTCACAAGATAAGAACTGTTTAAGAATATGCGCATAATGCTTTAAATTCTCATCCAGCTCTTTCATCATCTCTGCATCCGCACCCTTTTGCCGTCCAAATACGAAAGATGCTCCTCTTATTCCAACTAACGGATTATCTACATCACATGCTGCTTCTATCTTTATATGCGCTAAACGGGAATCCATTTGGGAAAAATCAATAGAGACAATCGACTGTAACGTCCCTCCAGATGGATCTATGACTTCCCCTTCTCCATCTATAAATCTGACTCCTAAAGCCGACAACATACCCGCTCCACCATCATTTGTAGCACTTCCTCCAAGTCCTAAAATAATGTGCTCAGCTCCTTCGTCTAGCGCATGTAGTATAAGTTCTCCTGTTCCTTTCGTCGTTGTAATAAGTGGGTTTCGTTTTTCTACCGGAACATGTTGTAATCCTGATGCTGCTGCCATTTCAATAAACGCTGTCTTTTTATCTTTAGACATACCATAAAAGGCTTGTACACACTCTCTAAGCGGCCCTGTCACATGAAGTGATATAATTCCCCCTCCTGTAGCATCAACAAGGGAATCAACCGTTCCTTCCCCTCCATCTCCAATCGGTATCTTTACATATTCTGCATTAGGGAAAATTGCCCCAAAACCTCTTTCTATAGCTTCACATACTTCTATAGCTTTTAAGCTTTCTTTATATGAATCAGATGCAATAACAACTTTCACAATTATCCCCCACCCTTTACTCTTATGTTTTCTTCATTTTAAACGACAAGTATGAAGGTTGTCTTTTCAAACACAAAAAAAGCTTACATCATATGATGTAAGCTTTTCTATTAGATGGAGCCTAGCGGGATCGAACCGCTGACCTCCTGCGTGCAAGGCAGGCGCTCTCCCAGCTGAGCTAAGGCCCCTTAGTAATTAAGCGGAAGACGGGATTCGAACCCGCGACCCCAACCTTGGCAAGGTTGTATTCTACCACTGAACTACTTCCGCGAAAATG
>NZ_JBWYRA010000017.1:0-58050 GCF_056725905.1 Bacillus sp. BC05(2025)
TTATCATATAATATCTATGGACGTCAACACTTTTTAATAAAAAGTTCTTTTTCTTACATAACGAATACATTCCTCTGCATTAGCGACTCTTCGAAACAAACAAAAAATGATTTTATACCTTTCTTCCATCGCCTTTTTTACAACATCATGAATACGTTCATCTTCAAAATCAAATAAAAGTTCTTCTAACTCTCTTTTCAATATGTATTCCATTTCTTTTTTCTCTTCTTTTGTTAACATAAACCCAAGCAAATCATCACCTCAATCATTTCTTAAAGAGCAATAAATGTTCCGCTCATTTTTCCTATCATCCATTATATCCACTACTTACGATATTAATCCCTTGTTCTCTTTTTTATATTTACAGCATATATGTAACTGAAAAGGATTGGACAAAGGGGCGTAATATTATGTTTTTCTTTTTTATTACGAGTAAAAGAAACTTTAAACACATTAGCTTAATAGTGATACTTTCCTTATTTACAGCATGGCTACTCTTTTTGAAAACATATTCACACGAGTCTGCTTTTTCAACCGCTACAGGACCTAAAGTCATTTACAAAGGCGATACCTCTAAAAAACAAGTTGCATTTACGTTTGATATTAGTTGGGGAGACAAAAAAGCAATTCCAATCCTTGATACACTTAAAGAAAGAGATATTAAGAATGCAACTTTCTTCCTTTCTGCTGCATGGGCAGAAAGACATCCTGATGTTGTCGAGCGTATCATAAAAGATGGACATGAAATCGGTAGTATGGGTTATAATTACACGTCCTACACTTCTCTAGAGACAAACGAAATACGAAGAGATCTTTTACGAGCACAAGATGTGTTTACAAAACTCGGTGTGAAACAAATCAAATTATTGCGTCCACCTAGTGGAGATTTTAACAAAGCAACACTTAAAATAGCAGAATCGCTCGGATACACCGTCGTTCATTGGAGTAATAACTCAAACGACTGGAAAAACCCTGGTGTAAACAATATCGTTTCCACGGTCTCTAATAATTTAAAAGGTGGAGATATCGTCTTATTACACGCATCCGATTCTGCCCTCCAAACAAATAAAGCTTTACCACTGCTTCTGCAAAAATTAAAGAGTGACGGATATGAGCAAATATCCGTATCACAACTTATTTCCAACACAAGTACGAAAAGTGAAGATGTGCAATAATTCTTCAAACATAAAAAGCTCTACTACCTTTCATTCAGGTAATAGAGCTCTTTCCATTTGTACAACTACTCTACGTAAAAGCTCTCTTAATTAGGCCGACTTACTCGTCTTTCCAATTAAACGATGTAATATAAGTAACTGATATGCATTACATAATAAAAGTGGTATCACCATTAAATATAACCAATCTGTATCATTAATTCGAAGAGCTGGTACCCACTCAAGAATTGTTACAACCACCATAAAGAACAAAGCGGGCACGAATGCCTTTTTGTTCGTTTCTTTACTTTTTATATAAGCAACAATGGCACCAAACACAAATAACACACCAGCAACAAGTATGTTATTTCCTAATGAAACTTCCCCATTTGCAATCAACACAGATCTTAAATACACGAAATCAAATAAAACGAATGCAATGAAGAAGAGCTGGACTATATTCCATAAAGAAGGTGACCTGAACATCCCTAATCCAAAACGATGGATTGTTAAATAGGCAAAGAACCCCATTTGACTTATAACACTAAAAATAAACCCTACGCCCATCAACCAAAAGGAAACTGCTAAAATCTCCTTACCGTCGAAATTTTGAAAAATTTTAGCGTACTTGTCCCACTCTAAAACAAATCCAATAATGACCGTACTAATCCCACCAAGAAACAACGTCGTAAAAAATAGTCGTACCCACTTGCGGCTATTCACAACACATCCCCCATTATCCTTATATTTCTAATCAAATTGTATCAATGACAATTTCAAAAAGCTAGCCATGTTCATGTATAAATTCCTTAAAGATATTTATATTAAAAAGAGAGAACTGTGTTGAAAGGAGTTCCAACTTATGAAACGGATGCTGCTCGTTTTGACTTCTTCTTTTTTATTCTTTGTACTTGTAGCATGTGCACAAGAAAAAGAAGCAAAGTCTGAACTTGATTATGATCAAACAAAGAAAATGATTGTTGATATTTTAAAAACTGATCAAGGTAAGAAAGCCATTCAAGATGTGTTAACTGATGAAAAAATGAAACAAGCACTCATACTAGATGAAACAGTAGTAAAGAAAACGATTGAAGATGCAATGGTATCCGACAAAGGGCAACAATTCTGGGAAAAGCTCTTTAAAGACCCTGAGTTCTCATCGAAATTCGCTAAAAGTATGGGAAAAGAACAAACAGCCTTAATGAAAACTTTACTAAAAGACCCTGAATACCAAGCAGGCGTTATAGAAATTATGAAAAACCCTGAAGTAGAAAAAATGATGCTACAAACGATGAAGAGCAAAGAATACCGCCAATATTTACAACAAGTACTAACAGAAACTGCCGAAAGCCCACTCTTCCAAGCTAAGATGATTGATATTATTAGTAAAGGTGTACAAAAGGCTGAAAAAAGTGGTTCTGATAAAAAAGAAGCAGGCGGTGAAGGTGGTTCTCAAGGCGATAAAAAGGAACAGCAATAAAAATAATAACGATAATAATGAGTGAACAATATGCGTATCGTCCACTCATTATTATTTTATTTTTGCGCAACAGCTGTTTTATCAATCACTGTCTCAGCTATCGTGCGATAAATAAGACCTGTCGTATGTGTATCTTCATATACCGACGGTGCAAAGTCTTCTTTATTCCAATCAGGTTGTTGAAGTGGAATTCGGCCAAGTACTTCCGTTTGAAGTTCTGCAGCTAATTTATCTCCTCCACCTCTACCAAACACATATTCTTTTTCACCAGTTGTTTTACTTTCAAAATACGCCATATTTTCAACAACGCCAAGAATACTATGTTCTGTGCGTAAAGCCATAGCTCCAGCACGCGCTGCTACAAATGCCGCTGTTGGATGCGGCGTTGTGACAATAATTTCTTTACAAGCCGGCAACATTGAATGTAAATCTAGTGCAACATCACCTGTACCCGGTGGTAAATCTAAAACTAAATAGTCTAAATCTCCCCACTCTACTTCTGTGAAGAAATGATTTAACATTTTCCCAAGCATAGGCCCTCTCCAAATAACTGGTGCATTATCTTCTACAAAGAACCCCATTGAGATTACCTTTACACCTAGACGTTCCACTGGAATGATTCTATCTCCTCTTACAACAGGACGTTTTTCTATCCCCATCATATCCGGTACGCTAAAACCATAAATATCGGCATCAATGATACCAACCTTTTTCCCTAGACGAGCTAAAGCAATAGCAAGGTTAACAGAAACTGTCGATTTCCCAACTCCACCTTTTCCACTCGCCACTGCTAAAAATGTCGTTTTTGAATTTGGTGACAATAAAGATTCAGTTTGCTCATCTTCCTGTTCTGGTGCAAACTGAGCTAATTCCGCTTCTGTAAATTCTGTAAAGCGAAGCCCTACTGTTGTTGCTCCTAGTTCTTTTACTAACTTTACAATTCCAGATTGCAATTGCATTTGTTCCGCTGTACCGGTTTTTACGATTGCAATTTTCACACTTACATGTTCCTTTTCAGGCTTAACCGTTACCTCTTTAATTGCCCCTGTTTCTTTTAACGTTTTATGTAAAAATGGATCTACAATCCCTTCTAACGCTTCCACTACTTGCTCTTTCGTTACCATAATTAGCCCAGCCCCCTGTATGAAAAATAACGTAATGTTAATTTAATGTATCTCTCTTTATTTTCAAAATAAATGCGTTTACATTTCCAGTATAACATATTTTCGGAAAACTTCGTTAACGAGAGAAACGCAAAAAAATCCTCCTTATTCTGGAGGATTTCCTTTTTCCGTGAAATAACGTAATATACCACGATATACTGCAGCCGCTACCTTTTGCTGATATTTCTCCGAATTTAACATATACCTTTCATTCACATTCGATAAAAAGCCAGCTTCAATTAAAGCGCCTGGTGTTTTCGCATACTTCAATAAATACACATGAGAAATTGTTTTAGCAGAACGATTCGTATTCTCTAAACTCGTTCTCAATTCTGCTTGTATAAATTTCGCAGCACGTTCATTTTCAATCGAAGAACGGTAATAGAACGTTTGTGCGCCTTTCGATCCACTACTAGTTAAAGCGTTTAAATGAATACTCGCAAAAAAGTCTACATCAGGTTTATTAATAATCTCTACACGCTTTTTTAAATCCTCTGCTTTACGTCTACTATATGATTTTGTATCTTTCTGAGCTAAATCATAATCTCCATCACGCGTTAAAATAACTAGCGCACCTTGCTCTTGTAAATAATCTTGTACCTTCTTTGTAATCTCAAGCGTAATATCCTTTTCTACAATATCCTTTCCACCAACAGCCCCTCCATCTGGTCCACCATGCCCAGCATCTAATACAATTACTTTCCCTGATAAGGGTAAATTCCAAGCTCGCCACGATTTTGTAATTTGAAACTCTTGTTTAACTAAAAAAAACAAAACAACCGCAGCGAGTGCAAAAGAGATAATTCGAATTCTCTTCATACCTTTCCTCCTCCAGCTAGTCCCTCTAATTACTTATATGGGACAAGAGGAAAGTTTATGCTTGTCTTAATGAAGCTTTAATCGATATCTTCTTTCACCTTTTTCATACCCTTCCTGCCACCATAAACCGATAAACTGCTGGCAAGATTGAAAAAGCAATTCCTCATCTTGTAACTTAATTTCCCGCATAGTCATGCTAGCCAAAAATTGAAATAGTGTTTCCGTTAATTGTTGCTCTTCTTCTAAGGCTCTATATTTCACATCAAAAAATGATTCACCGTAATAACCAAACTTACTATATCTCGCTCCTAATAAATACGATTCTATTCCTAATTCAATACAGTAATCTTCATACTGTCGATGGAGTTCCTGCATTTGAAAGGCATCTCTAATATTTGAACGTAATGTTTTTAATGATAATTCCCGTAGCATCTTCCGTTCATATTTCAACTGCTTTTCTTTTTGTTTTTCTTGTAAGCTGACAATGACATTCATAGTACTTATAAACCTCCCTAATACGTATTAGTCTAAACTTCTAAAGAAGAAGCATACGCGAGAAGATAGCACTAAAATATTCCAAACTACAAAAATTCCAAAAGAGGAATGAAACATAAAAAAACCCCAACCAAAATGGTTGGGGTTTGTAGTTCGCAAAAATTAACGTTTTGAGAACTGAGGTGCACGACGTGCGCCTTTAAGACCGTATTTTTTACGCTCTTTCATACGTGCGTCACGAGTTAATAGACCTGCACGTTTTAGTGTTAGACGGTATTCTGGATCAGCTTTTAATAAAGCGCGAGAAATACCGTGACGAATAGCACCAGCTTGACCAGTGTATCCACCACCATTTACGTTTACAAGTACATCGTAGTTACCTAAAGTTTCTGTTGCAACTAGAGGTTGTTTCACTACTTCACGTAATGCAGCAAATGGGATATAGTTTTCAAAATCACGACCGTTAATGATAACGCGTCCTTCGCCTGGAACTAGGCGTACGCGCGCTACTGAACTCTTACGACGTCCAGTGCCATAGTATTGAACCTGTGCCAAAGTAAGCCCTCCTTTAATTGATTATCCGCGAAGTTCGTAAACTTCTGGTTTTTGTGCTTGGTGTGGATGCTCTGCTCCAGCATACACGTTTAGTTTCTTAGAAACTTGACGGCCTAAGCGTCCTTTTGGAAGCATGCCTTTAATTGCAAGCTCTAACATTTGTACAGGGTAGTTTGTACGCATTTCAAGAGCTGTTCTTTGTTTAAGTCCACCTGGGTGGTTAGTGTGACGGTAGTAAATTTTATCGTTTAATTTATTACCTGTTAAATGAATTTTCTCAGCGTTAATAATAATTACATGATCACCCGTGTCAACGTGTGGTGTAAATGTAGGTTTGTTTTTACCACGTAAAATGGATGCTACTTCACTAGCAAGGCGACCTAAAGTTTGACCTTCAGCATCAACCACATACCATTTACGCTCAACTTCGTTAGCTTTTGCCATAAAAGTCGTACGCATGTGTTTCCCTCCTCGTTATCTTTTCCATAGAAAAAATCTATTGTTTATCTTAAACACGATTTCCTTCCGGGGCTAATCGTGGTTTTAGAAACAATACCATATGTTATGATATACTTTTGAGTTTCTAATGTCAAGCAAATGTTACACCAGGATTAGTTGTTATAGTTTACCTGCCATAAGTAAAGCCCATGACCAGGAGCCATCTTTCCAGCAAACTGACGATTTTGTTTCGCTAGAATCTCTGGAATGCTGTCTGGATCAAGCTTTCCTTGCCCTACGCTCAGTAACGTACCAACAATAATTCTGACCATATTATATAAAAATCCATTACCTACAAAACGAAAAATTAATTCATCGTCTTGCTCAATTAGCTCAATTTCATAAATTGTTCTCACTTTATCTTTTTTGTCAGTTTTTGCCGAACAAAAAGAAGTGAAATCATGCGTTCCAATAAAATAAGGGATCGCTTTTCTTATAGCATTTATTTCAAGCGGATATGGATATTGATATACGTAATTTCTACGGAATACATCCGCAGTCTTTGATAATAATACACGATAACGATATTCTTTTCTCTCGACACCGTAACGCGCATGAAATTCTTCTGTTTTTTTCTCTACCTGTCTAATAACAATATCATCTGGTAGCATTGTGTTTAATGCATTACTCCATTGCCACTCTTCAAGAGACAACGGTGTATCAAAGTGTATCACTTGTCCTTTAGCATGAACAGTAGAATCCGTTCTGCCAGATGCTTGCACACGAACAAGTTCTCCTTTATGCAATTTCTGTAAAGCTTTCTCTATTTCTTGTTGAACAGTACGATGTTGCGGCTGAATTTGATAACCACAAAAATGCATGCCATCATATGCAACCGTACATTTTATTCTATCCATTTCTCTATTCCCCATTACGATCGCACCCATGCCAAAATACAAGCTAAACAAAGTAAGCTTATTATCGTTACTGTATCACTTGTTTTCCAGCGTAGTTGCCTAAATTTAGTACGTCCTTCGCCACTTTGATACCCACGAGCTTCCATAGCAATTGCTAAGTCCTCTGCGCGCTTAAAAGCACTGATAAATAGAGGGACGAGTAGTGAAATAATAGCTTTCATCCTATCTTTTATCGGTCCCCCAGCAAAATCAATACCACGTGACGCTTGTGCCTTCATTATTTTACTCGTTTCATCCATCAATGTCGGGATAAAACGAAGAGAAATTGACATCATTAATGCGATTTCATGAACAGGAACTTTTATACGCTTCAAAGGCTTTAATAACGTCTCCAAACCATCTGTAATCTCAATAGGTGTCGTCGTTAACGTTAATAATGTCGTCATTAAAATAATAACGAAGAATCGTATAGAAATGTATATCCCTTGCTCTAATCCTTTTTCATGTATCGAAAACCAACCAAGCTGGAATAGTACTTCCCCTTCTTTATTTGTAAAAATATGCAGGAAAAATGTAAAAAGAAAAATCCATAGAATTGGTTTTAAGCCCGAAAGTACATAACGAATCGGCACTTTTGCAAAAAATAAAGCAATGAGTGCATATAAAAATAAAAATCCATATGAAATCGCATTATTTGCTAAGAAAACAACAAATACATATAAAAAGACAATCAGCAGCTTCGTACGTGGATCAAGTTGATGAATAAGAGAATTCCCTGGAATATACCTTCCAATAATCAACTGCTGCATGATTCATGACCACCTTTTCGTAACACCTGCACAACTTCATGAGTAAGATCCTCTAAAGATAAGGTAGCCTTTGGGATTGAAATGCCAAACTTCTCTTCAATTGCACGTTTATACTTTAAAGACATAGGAAGGTCCACGCCAATTTTCTCTAATTCATCAGCATGTGAAAATACTTCCTCTGCACTTCCTTGCAAAAAGACCGTTCCTTTATGCATGACTACAATCTGTTCGGCATATTTAGCAGCATCCTCCATATTATGCGTTACAAGGATAACTGTAAGACCTTTCTCCTTATGTAGCTTATAAAACATCTCCATAAGTTCATTCTGCCCTTTTGGATCTAGTCCTGCTGTAGGTTCATCTAATACAAGCACTTCGGGTTCCATAGCTAATACGCCTGCTATCGCAACACGCCTCATTTGTCCACCACTTAACTCAAATGGTGAACGTGCTAACAGTTCTGGTTCTAACCCTACAAGTTCAATTGCCTCTCTTGCCTTTTGCTTCGCTTCTTCTACAGATACTCCGAAATTAGTAGGACCGAAACAAATATCTTTCTCTACAGTCTCTTCAAACAACTGATGTTCTGGGAACTGAAAGACAACCCCTACCTTTTTACGTAGTGGCTTTAGCTTTTTTTCTTTCTTTCCTGCCGAAATGAAATGTTCACCAATTTGAACTGTGCCATTTGTCGGCTGCAATAAACCATTTAAATGTTGAATCATCGTCGACTTACCTGAACCAGTATGACCGATAATGGCATAATAGCCCCCACTTGGAAACGACACGTCTACATCATAAAGTGCGCGTCTTTCAAATGGAGTTTTATATTGATAACGATGTTCTACTTTTTGGAATGTAATCTCCAAAGTTCGTTCACCAAGCTTTCCATTGTAAGATGCGTATTTTGCAAGAGAATTTCATTTCTTTTTAATAATTCTGCTATTTTCACTGAGAATGGTACATCTAATCCAATTTCTTGGAGCATATGAGAGGACTTGAAAATTTGTTCTGGAGTTCCTTCCTCTAATATCTCTCCCTTATTTAAAATAATGACACGGTCTGATTGTGCCGCTTCTTCTAAATCGTGCGTAATTGATAAAACAGTAATACCTTTTTGATTAACGAGTTGCCTAACCGTTTCTACTACTTCACGTCTCCCTTGGGGATCTAGCATTGACGTTGCTTCATCTAATATTAAAATAGATGGCTGAAGTGCCAAAACGCCTGCTATTGCCACTCGCTGCTTTTGCCCACCAGATAACGAATGAGGCTCATCATTAAGAAACTCTTCCATACGGACGAGTCGCAAGGCCTGATCTAATCTTTCTACCATTTTCTCTCTTGGCATTCCGATATTCTCTAAGCCAAAGACAACGTCATCTTGCACTGTCGTTCCAACAAATTGATTATCTGGATTTTGAAATACCATCCCAATTTGTTTTCGAACATCCCATACCGTTTCCTCTGATAAAACCATTGTATCATTTACTGTAATAGTTCCTGCTTCTGGCAAAAACAAACCATTCAATAATTTTGCAAGTGTAGACTTCCCTGAACCGTTTTGTCCAATAACAGATACCCATTCTCCTTCATATAAGGAAAACGAAACATCTTTTAACGCATAAGTGGCTGCCCCAGGATATTGAAATGATATATTTTCTGTCCGAAGTTTCTCTTTTTTCAATACAAGGCACCCTTTCCTTCGTCAAGTAAGCCTATTTTTATATTTAAAAAAAAGGGCCATGACCAGTTTCTTGAAAAGAACTGTCCTGCCCTTTTAATTATCATTATACTAACTCGATAATTACCATTGGTGCTGCGTCTCCGCGACGTGGACCAATTTTTGCAATACGAGTGTATCCGCCTTGGCGCTCAGCATAGCGTGGAGCTACATCAGCGAATAATTTTTGAAGTGCATCTTGACCAGTCTCAGCGTTAGCTACTTCATTGCGAATGAAAGCTGCTGCTTGACGACGAGCATGAAGATCTCCGCGTTTACCTAAAGTGATCATTTTTTCCACTACAGAACGAAGTTCTTTTGCACGAGTTTCTGTCGTTTGGATGCGCTCGTTGATAATTAAATCAGTAGCTAAGTCACGTAACATAGCTTTACGTTGCGCACTTGTACGGCCTAATTTTCTGTATGCCATTCGTAGTTCCCTCCTTTGTTGATGGGTTTAAATCCTCAGTCGTCTTTACGTAAACCTAAACCTAATTCCTCAAGTTTATGTTTAACTTCTTCTAAGGATTTACGTCCTAAGTTACGAACTTTCATCATATCTTCTTCTGTTTTGTTCGCAAGCTCTTGTACAGTATTAATTCCTGCACGTTTTAGGCAATTATAAGAACGAACAGAAAGGTCTAGTTCTTCGATAGTCATCTCAAGAACTTTCTCTTTTTGATCTTCTTCCTTCTCGACCATAATCTCAGCATTTTGTGCTTCATCAGTTAAACCAACAAAGATATTTAAATGCTCAGTTAAGATTTTGGCACCTAAAGAGATAGCTTCTTTTGGCCCGATGCTTCCATCCGTCCATACATCAAGCGTAAGCTTATCATAATTAGCCACTTGTCCGACACGTGTCTTTTCCACTTGGTAAGTCACACGTGATACTGGAGTATAAATAGAATCAATAGGAATTACTCCTATTGGTTGATCTTCGCTTTTATTTGCATCAGCTGGCGTATACCCACGGCCACGCTTTGCAGTTAAACGCACGCGGAAATGCGCATCTTTTGCTAACGTTGCAATGTGTAAATCTGGATTTAAGATTTCTACATCACTATCGTGAGTAATATCAGCAGCTGTGACAATACCTTCGCCCTGCACATCAATTTCCAACGTCTTCTCTTCTTCAGAGTAGATTTTAAGAGCTAACTTTTTCAAGTTTAAGATGATCGTCGTAACGTCTTCTACTACGCCCTCAACTGTTGAAAATTCATGTAATACGCCATCGATTTGGATAGCAGTAACAGCGGCACCAGGGAGTGAGGATAAAAGAATACGACGTAAGGAGTTACCCAAAGTAGTACCATATCCACGCTCAAGCGGTTCAATTACGAATTTACCATATTTAGCATCTTCGTTAAGTTCAACCGTTTCGATTTTCGGCTTTTCGATTTCAATCATTAACTAAACCCTCCTTCAAAACGTCGAAACCCCGGTTAAACAAAGGTATAACCCCTGTCTAACCGAAAGTCCCCCTTAGGCAGTTCCCGATTGTGCACAACAAGCGATGTTTCTGTACGAAATTTCTCGATAATGCATCATATCCATTATAGACAAAAGGGAAAATTCTATACAGAAAAATTACACACGACGACGTTTTGGTGGACGACATCCATTATGAGGAACTGGAGTAACATCTCTAATTGCTGTTACTTCTAGACCTGCAGCTTGAAGAGCACGAATTGCAGCTTCACGACCAGCACCAGGACCTTTAACAGTAACCTCTAAAGTTTTTAAACCGTGCTCCATTGCAGCTTTAGCAGCAGTTTCAGCAGCCATTTGCGCAGCGAATGGAGTAGATTTACGAGATCCACGGAAACCAAGTGCACCAGCACTAGACCAAGAAAGTGCGTTACCGTGAGTATCTGTAAGAGTTACGATTGTGTTGTTGAAAGTAGAACGAATATGAGCTATACCAGCTTCAATATTCTTTTTCACACGTTTTTTACGAGTGTTTGTTTTACGTGCCATTGTTAGTTCAACCTCCTTTACTTATTATTTCTTTTTATTTGCTACTGTACGACGTGGACCTTTACGTGTACGAGCATTGTTTTTAGAGTTTTGACCACGAACTGGTAAACCACGACGGTGACGAAGACCACGGTAAGAACCGATCTCCATTAGACGTTTAATGTTAAGAGATACTTCACGACGAAGGTCTCCCTCAACTTTAATACGATCGATGATATCACGGATACGTCCTAATTCGTCTTCCGTTAAATCACGAACTCGTGTTTCTTCAGAAATACCTGCTTCAGCAAGAATTTTTTCAGCAGTTGTGCGACCAATGCCGAATACGTAAGTTAAAGAAATAACAACGCGTTTGTCTCGAGGAATATCTACACCTGCGATACGTGCCATTACGAATGCACCTCCTTCTGATTAACCTTGTTTTTGTTTATGTTTAGGGTTTTCACAAATAACCATTACTTTTCCACGTCTACGAATAACTTTACATTTTTCGCAGATTGGTTTAACTGACGGTCTTACTTTCATGTCTCGAACCTCCTTAAAGATTACGGAGTGCTATATTATTTAAAACGGTACGTAATACGACCACGATTTAAATCGTACGGAGATAATTCTACCGTAACTTTGTCTCCTGGTAAAATACGAATGAAGTTCATACGGATTTTACCAGAAACGTGAGCCAATACGACATGCCCATTCTCTAATTCTACTTTGAACATAGCATTTGGCAACGTTTCAAGAACGGTACCTTCGACTTCAATTACATCATCTTTAGCCATTCAATAGTTCTCCCTTCTTCAAATCAGTAACATTTTACACTGCTCTGAAATCCCGGAGAGCCAGCTACTTATAAAGTGGTAAGGATTTCGTATCCTGCTTCTGTAAGAGCAATCGTGTGCTCAAAATGGGCACACCATTTACCATCTACCGTTACCACTGTCCAGTCATCAGATAGTGTTTTTACATATCGTCTTCCTTGATTCACCATCGGCTCAACACAGATGACCATTCCCGGCTTTAATCTAGGGCCTCTATTTGGTGGACCATAGTGCGGGATTTGAGGGTCCTCATGTAAGTCTTGCCCGATTCCGTGACCAACATACTCCCTAACGATCGAGAATCCATTCTCTTCAGCATGGGTTTGAACCGCATGTGAGATATTTGATAATCTCTCGCCTGGTTTTACTTGTTCTAGACCAAGATACAACGATTTTTCTGTGACATCAAGTAGCTTTTGAACAGATTCAGAAATGTTTCCAACTGGATACGTCCATGCAGAATCTCCATGGTACCCATTGTATTTCGCACCAATATCGATACTGATGATATCGCCCTCTTTGAGCTTGCGCTTCCCTGGAATTCCGTGTACAAGCTCTTCATTTACAGAAGCACATATGCTCCCCGGAAATCCGTTGTATCCTTTAAAAGATGGCGTAGCACCATATTTTTGAATCGTCTTTTCCGCTATTTGATCGAGCTCTTTCGTTGTAATTCCTGGAGTAATGTGCTGTTTTAACTCCTGATGAGTTAAAGCAACGATCCTGCCAGCTTCTCGCATGATTTCTATCTCGCGAGGAGTTTTGCAGATTATCATTACGCTAAGCCTCCGATGAGAACATCGATATCAGCAAATACTTTATTGATATCTTGCTCACCATTAATGCTTTGTAAGTAACCAAGCTCCTCGTAGAAATCAAGCAAAGGTTTTGTTTGCTTAATATTTACATCTAAGCGATTTGCTACAGTTTCTTCATTGTCATCAGAGCGTTGATATAATTCGCCACCACATTTATCACACACGTCAACTTTTGCTGGCGCATTGAATTCTAAGTGGTAAGTCGCACCGCACTCTTTACAAATGCGACGGCCTGTAAGACGTTTTAATAACAACCCTGAATCCACATTAATGTTTAAAACATAGTCGATTTTTTTGCCAAGATCTTTCATAATCTCTTCAAGAGCTGATGCTTGTGCAACAGTTCGTGGGAAACCATCTAGTAAGAAGCCTTTTACGCAGTCTTCTTGACTTAAACGTTCACGAACAATTCCGATTGTAACTTCATCTGGAACAAGTGCACCTTTATCAATAAAAGATTTTGCTTGTAAACCCATTTCAGTTTCAGCCTTCATAGCTGCACGGAACATATCTCCTGTTGAGATGTGAGGGATGTTATACTTGGCAACAATCTGTTCGGCTTGTGTACCTTTACCAGCACCAGGAAGCCCCATTAAAATTAAGTTCATCCTTGTTCCCCCTCAGAGTACATGAGCATGTAGGGAAGACAATACTTCCCACTTACTCACTGCTTGATAAACCCTTTGTAATGGCGTTTTACCAGTTGGCTTTCTAGCTGCTTCATTGTTTCTAAAGCAACGCCGACAACGATTAACATACTCGTTCCACCGATCTGTGCAGATGGAGGAAGATTTCCCAGCTTCGTAAAGATAACTGGTAAGATTGCAATCGCTGCTAGGAAAATTGATCCTACAAAGGTCAAACGATACAAGATTTTTGTTAGATATTGTTCCGTATTCTTACCCGGACGAATACCTGGAACATATCCACCTTGCTTGTTTAGATTCTCTGACATTTGTTCTGGATTAACCTGAACAAACGCATAGAAATATGTGAAGGCTACAATGAGCGCAACATATATGATCATTCCCACTGGGTGAGAATAGTTAAAGTTAGCAATAATCCACTGCGATACATCATGTTTCGGGAAGAACTGTGCAATAGTCGGAGGCGTAATTAAGAATGAAACAGCAAAAATTACTGGAATAACACCAGCACTATTTACCTTAAGCGGTAAATGTGTGTTTTGTGCTCCAGCATAACCACCATTTCCTCCTGTTACACGCTTCGCATATTGAATTGGGATCTTTCTAACAGCCTGTTGAATGAAAATAACACCCACAATAACTGCTAGCACAGCTAGTAAGATCAATGCAACTTTAACGATACTCATGAACAATTGATCTCCGATATTTTGAAACTGTTGCTGATACACTTGAGATATAACACTTGGGATCGCTGCGGCAATACCACCAAAGATAAGGATGGAAATACCATTACCTACACCTTTAGCTGTAATCTGTTCGCCTAACCACATTAAAAATGCAGTACCAGCAGTCAGTACCGTAGCAATGTATAAATAAGTGCTCCAACCAGGATTCAAAATTAATTGTCCACCTACCATACCGTTAAAACCGATTGACATACCAAACCCCTGAATAAACGCAAGAACAATTGTAAAATAACGCGTGAATTGCGTTAATTTACGACGGCCCATTTCACCTTGCTTCGACCATTCCGAAAATTTAGGAACAACATCCATCTGCAATAATTGCACGATGATGGATGCTGTAATATACGGCATGATTCCCATCGCAAAGATGGAGAAGTTTTTCAAAGCTCCACCGCCAAATGTATTTAGAATACCTAAAGCATTTAATTGATCTTGTGCCTTCAGTACGTCTCCATTTGTAAATGGCACGGGGATAAACGTGCCAATCCTGAATACGATTAACATCGCTAAAGTGAATAATATTTTACGTCTTATCTCAGCAACGCGCATAAAGTTGGAGATTGTACGAAACATTAGATCACCTCAACTGATCCGCCAGCTGCTTCAATTGCTTCTTTAGCACTTGAAGAGAACTTGTGCGCTTTAACAGTTAGTTTTTTCTCTACTGCGCCGCTTGCAAGAATTTTAACACCGTCGTTTAACTTGCTGATAACGCCAGTTTCCAGCAATAATTCAGGTGTTACTTCTGTACCATCTTCAAAACGATTTAACGTTGATAAGTTTACAATAGCAAACTCTTTACGGTTAATGTTTGTGAAGCCGCGTTTTGGTAAACGACGGAATAATGGAGTTTGACCACCTTCGAAGCCAAGACGAACACCGCCGCCAGAACGTGCGTTTTGTCCTTTATGACCTTTACCAGCAGTTTTACCGTTACCAGAACCGATACCACGACCGACACGGTTACGTACTTTACGAGAACCTTCTGCAGGTTTTAATTCATGAAGTTTCATTCCCAGGCACCTCCTTATATTAATGAGTTATCCTTAAGCTTCTTTTACAGTTACAAGGTGAGAAACTTTGTTGATCATACCAAGAATAGCAGGAGTTTCTTCCTTAACTACAGTTGAATTCAACTTTTTAAGACCTAAAGCTTCTACCGTCGCACGTTGATCTTGTGGACGACCAATTACACTACGAGTGAGGGTAATTTCTAACTTTTTCGCCATTTGTTTTCCCTCCTTAACCTAGTAGCTCTTCTACAGATTTACCGCGTAATTTTGCAACATCTTCAGCGCGCTTAAGTTCGCTTAATCCGTTCACAGTAGCGCGAATCATGTTGATTGGTGTGTTAGAACCAAGAGATTTCGAAAGAATATCTTGTACACCAGCTAATTCAAGGACCGCACGAACAGGTCCACCTGCAATAACACCAGTACCCTCAGCAGCAGGCTTTAAGAATACTTCACCAGCGCCAAAATGACCGTTGATAGTGTGTGGAATTGTTGTACCAACTAATGGTACAGCGATTAAGTTTTTCTTAGCGTCTTCGATAGCTTTGCGGATTGCGTCTGGTACCTCTTGTGCTTTACCAGTACCGAATCCAACATGACCGTTTTTATCGCCAACTACAACTAGTGCAGCAAAGCGGAAACGACGACCACCCTTAACAACTTTCGCGACACGATTTATCGTAACTACACGTTCTTCAAGTTCTAATTTACTTGGGTCAATGCGATGCATCAATTTTCCCTCCTTTGACCATTAAAATTGTAATCCAGCCTCACGAGCAGCTTCAGCTAGAGCTTTAACACGGCCATGGTATAAGTAACCACCGCGATCAAATACTACTTCTTTAACGCCTTTCTCTACAGCACGCTTAGCAACTGATTCTCCAACTTTCGTAGCAGCTTCAATATTGCTAGTACCGTTAAGAGCAAGGTCTTTATCAAGAGTAGATGCACTTACTAACGTTACACCATTTACATCATCAATAACTTGAGCGTAAATATGTTGGTTAGAACGGAACACGTTTAAACGTGGACGTTCTGCAGTACCAGTAAGTTTAGCACGTACACGCGCATGTCTTTTCTTACGAGTCGCATTTTTATCAGCTTTAGTGATCATTCTTGTCACTCCTTTCTCTCACCTAACGGGTTTACTTAGCAGTTTTACCTTCTTTACGACGAACAACTTCGCCTTCGTAACGAATACCTTTACCTTTGTAAGGCTCAGGAGCACGTACAGCGCGGATGTTAGCAGCGAATTCGCCAACACGTTGCTTGTCGATACCTTTGATTACGATCTTTGTTGGTGCAGGTACTTCAACTTCAAGACCTGCTTCCGGAGTCATTTCTACTGGATGAGAATAACCTACGCTTAATACAAGTTTATCACCTTGTTTTTGAGCACGGTAACCAACACCGACTAATTCAAGTCCGCGTGCGAAACCTTCAGTTACACCTTCAACCATGTTTCCGATTAAAGCACGAGTTGTACCGTGTAATGCACGGTGTTCCTTCTGTTCAGATGGACGCTCAACTGTTAATGTATTCTCTTCAATTTTGATAAGCATATCAGCATTGAAAGTACGAGTTAATTCACCTTTAGGGCCTTTTACTGTTACAGTATTGTCTTCTGCAACTGTAATAGTAACACCTGCAGGGATTTCAAGAATCTTTTTACCAATACGAGACATGTGGTCACACCTCCGTTCGTTTTAAATATATATTACCAAACGTATGCTACTACTTCTCCACCAGTTTGTAATTGACGAGCGTCTTTGTCTGTCATTACTCCCTTAGATGTAGAAACAAGAGCGATACCTAATCCGTTAAGTACACGTGGTACTTCGTCAGCTTTAGCGTAAACGCGTAAGCCAGGTTTACTGATACGTTTTAATCCAGTGATTACACGTTCATTGTTTGCACCATATTTCAGGAAAATACGAAGGATACCTTGTTTGTTATCCTCGATGTATTCTACATCACGAATGAAACCTTCACGTTTTAAAAGTTCAGCGATCTCTTTTTTGATTTTAGAAGCAGGAACCTCTAATTTCTCATGACGTACCATGTTCGCATTACGGATGCGAGTAAGCATGTCTGCAATTGGATCTGTCATCACCATGTGTTTTACCTCCTTCCCATTTGTGGGTTTTACCAACTAGCTTTTTTAACACCAGGAATTTGACCTTTATATGCAAGTTCACGGAAACAAATACGGCAAAGTTTAAATTTGCGGTATACAGAATGCGGACGACCGCAGCGTTCGCAACGTGTATACTCTTGTACTTTAAACTTAGGAGTACGCTTTTGTTTCGCTATCATAGATTTTTTAGCCACGTTTTCGCCTCCTCTACTTAGCGTTGGCTTCCATTATTTTTGGAATGGCATACCGAATTGTGTTAACAGTTCACGAGCTTCTTCATCAGTTTTCGCTGTAGTAACGATTACGATGTCCATACCGCGGACTTTGCTTACTTTATCATAATCAATCTCAGGGAAAATAAGTTGCTCTTTAACACCTAATGTGTAGTTTCCACGACCATCGAATGATTTCTTAGAAACACCACGGAAATCACGTACACGTGGTAAAGAAACTGATACTAATTTGTCGAAGAACTCATACATTTGCTCGCCGCGTAAAGTTACTTTCGCACCGATTGGCATACCTTCACGAAGACGGAAACCAGCGATTGATTTTTTAGCACGAGTTACAACAGGTTTTTGACCTGCGATTTGTGTTAATTCTTCTACTGCGTTGTCTAAAGCTTTTGAGTTAGATACCGCGTCACCAACACCAGTGTTGATTACGATCTTTTCGATTTTTGGTACCTGCATTACAGATTTATAGTTAAACTTGCTCATTAGAGCAGGAGTAATTTCCTTTTGGAACTTCTCTTTAAGGCGATTCAATGAAGTGACCTCCTTTCTTAAGAAAATTATTTATCTAATAATTCACCAGATTTTTTTGCAATACGAACTTTTTTACCATCTTCTACTTTGAAGCCTACACGAGTAGGTTCACCTGTTTTCGGATCTAAAATCATAACGTTAGAAACGTGAATAGGTGCTTCTTTAGTAATAATTCCACCTTGTGGATTTAATTGAGATGGCTTAGAGTGCTTCTTAACGATATTGACACCCTCAACGATAACACGGTTTTGCTTTGGGAAAGCCACAAGGATAACGCCTTGTTTTCCTTTGTCTTTACCAGTGATTACCTGTACTTTATCACCTTTTTTTACATGCATCTTAATTCTGCACCTCCTTAGCAAGGCAATACCTTAAATTATAGAACTTCTGGAGCTAAAGAAACGATCTTCATGAAGTTGCTATCACGTAATTCACGAGCTACTGGTCCGAAGATACGAGTACCACGTGGGCTCTTATCGTCTTTAATGATAACCGCTGCGTTTTCATCAAATTTGATGTAAGAACCGTCCGGACGACGAGCTCCGCTCTTCGTACGTACTACTACTGCTTTAACAACGTCACCTTTTTTAACAACGCCACCTGGTGTTGCTTGTTTTACCGTAGCAACGATAATGTCACCAATGTTAGCATATTTACGACCAGAGCCGCCTAATACTTTAATTGTTAAAAGTTCACGTGCACCAGAGTTGTCAGCAACTTTCAAACGAGATTCTTGTTGGATCATGTTATGAAACCTCCCTTCGGACTAAAAATTCCGATTCGTCTATTTAGATAATAACCGCTTCTTCAACGATTTCAACTAAACGGAAACGCTTAGTAGCAGAAAGCGGGCGAGTTTCCATGATTTTAACGATATCGCCAAGTTTCGCTTGGTTTTGCTCATCATGGGCTTTGTACTTCTTAGAATACTTAACACGTTTTCCGTACAAGGAATGAGTTTTGTAAGTTTCAACTAAAACTGTAATCGTTTTGTCCATTTTGTCAGACACAACACGACCAGTATAAACTTTGCGTTGGTTACGTTCGCTCACTATGCAAACCTCCCCTCAATTTATCGATTAATTCCGATCTCTCTTTCACGAACTACAGTTTTCATACGAGCAATTGCTTTACGCACTTCACGAATGCGAGTTGGATTCTCTAATTGTCCTGTAGCAAGTTGGAAGCGAAGATTAAACAACTCTTCCTTTAAAGCTTTAACTTTTGTTTCGATTTCGGCAGTGGTTAATTCACGAATATCATTAGTTTTCATTAGATTCACCACCATTTTCTTCACGTTTTACGAATTTACATTTCACAGGTAACTTGTGAGCTGCAAGACGTAATGCTTCGCGTGCTACCTCTTCAGATACACCCGCGATTTCGAACATAATTTTCCCAGGTTTTACTACTGCTACCCAGCCTTCTGGTGCCCCTTTACCGGAACCCATACGTACTTCTAGAGGTTTTGCAGTGTAAGGTTTAGAAGGGAAAATTTTAATCCATACTTTACCGCCACGTTTCATGTAACGAGTCATTGCACGACGAGCAGCTTCGATTTGACGGTTTGTAATCCATGAAGCAGCTTGTGCTTGTAAACCGAATTCACCGAAAGCAACTTCAGTTCCACCTTTAGCACGACCACGCATTTTACCACGATGCTCTCTACGATATTTTACGCGTTTTGGCATTAACATATTATTTTCCTCCTTCCTCAGAAGCTTTCTTTTTTGTAGGAAGGACTTCTCCACGGTAGATCCATACTTTTACGCCTAATTTACCGTATGTTGTATCAGCTTCAACTGCTGCATAGTCAATATCAGCGCGAAGTGTATGAAGTGGAACAGTTCCTTCACTGTAAGATTCTGCACGAGCGATATCAGCTCCGCCAAGACGACCAGAAACCTGTGTTTTAATACCTTTAGCACCTGCACGCATAGCACGTTGAATAACTTGCTTTTGTGCACGACGGAATGATACACGGTTTTCTAATTGACGAGCGATGTTTTCGCCTACTAATTTAGCGTTAAGATCAGCTCTCTTAACTTCTAAAATGTTGATGTGTACACGCTTGCCTGTTAATTGGTTAAGAGCTTTACGAAGTGCTTCAACTTCAGTACCACCTTTACCAATTACCATACCAGGTTTTGCAGTGTGAATTGTAACATTTACACGATTTGCTGCACGTTCGATTTCTACTTTAGCAACAGCAGAATCTTTTAAGCGTACATTAATGTACTCACGGATTTTGATGTCTTCATGTAATAATGTAGCGTAATCTTTCTCAGCGAACCAACGAGATTCCCAGTCACGGATAACGCCGACACGAAGACCAATTGGATTAACCTTTTGACCCATCGATTATCCCTCCTTCTTTTCTGATACCACAACTGTGATGTGGCTTGTGCGTTTGTTAATTTGGCTTGCACGACCCATTGCACGTGGACGGAAACGTTTTAACGTAGGACCTTCGTCAACGAAAACTTTCTCAACAACTAGGTTGTTAATGTCCATTTCATAATTGTGCTCTGCATTTGCGATTGCAGATTTTAAAACTTTTTCTACAACTGGAGAAGCAGTTTTTGGTGTGTGGTTAAGGATAGCAATCGCTTCACCCACTTGCTTACCTCGGATTAAGTCTACAACTAAACGAACTTTACGAGGAGCAATACGAACTGTTCTCGCTACTGCTTTAGCTTGCATTGAAGTGCCTCCTCTCATTATCTTCTAGTTTTCTTATCGTCAGCATCATGACCTTTATACGTACGAGTTGGTGCGAATTCACCTAACTTGTGGCCAACCATGTCCTCAGTGATGTACACAGGTACGTGTTTACGACCGTCATATACAGCGATTGTGTGTCCGATGAACTGAGGGAAGATTGTTGAACGGCGAGACCAAGTTTTAACAACTTGTTTTTGCTCAGATGCAACTAATTTTTCCATTTTGCTCATTAAATGATCATCGACAAATGGTCCTTTTTTTAAGCTACGAGCCATTTTGGTGCCTCCCTTCGTGATTGGCGTACGGTTCTAGAAATGAACCGTACTACAATCCCATTATTTTTTGCGACGACGAACGATGAATTTGTCAGACGCTTTGTTTTTCTTACGAGTCTTGAATCCAAGAGTTGGTTTACCCCATGGAGACATTGGAGACTTACGTCCGATTGGAGAACGTCCTTCACCACCACCGTGTGGGTGATCAACAGGGTTCATTACAGAACCACGAACTGTTGGGCGTTTACCTAACCAGCGAGAGCGACCTGCTTTACCGATTTTGATAAGTTCGTGTTGTTCGTTACCTACTTGACCGATTGAAGCGCGACAAGCAGATAATACAAGACGTACTTCACCAGAAGTTAAACGTACAAGTACGTATTTACCTTCTTTACCAAGTACTTGAGCAGATGTACCAGCAGAACGAACTAATTGTCCGCCACGACCAGGCTTAAGCTCGATGTTATGAACAACAGTACCTACTGGAATGTTGATTAATGGTAATGCGTTACCGATTTTAATGTCAGCTTCTGGGCCAGACATAATTTCCATACCTACTTCTAAGTTCTTAGGAGCAAGAATGTAACGTTTTTCACCGTCAACGTAGTTAATTAATGCGATATTCGCAGAGCGGTTTGGATCGTATTCGATCGTAGCAACGCGTCCTGGAATTCCATCTTTGTTACGCTTAAAGTCGATGATACGGTATTGACGCTTATGTCCGCCACCTTGATGACGTACAGTAATTTTACCTTGGTTATTACGACCAGCCTTCTTGCTTAAAGGAGCAAGTAATGACTTTTCGGGTCTGTCAGTCGTGATTTCAGCGAAATCATTCGTAGTCATATTACGACGACCGTTAGTAGTTGGATTATACTTTTTAATTCCCATCTCAATTTCCCTCCTTCTTTAGTAAGAATTAAACGCCTTGGAAGATTTCGATTTCTTTGCTGTCAGCAGTTAGCTTAACGATTGCTTTACGACGACGGCTAGTAAAACCAGCGTGACGACCAACGCGTTTTGCTTTCGGCTTGTAGTTCATGATGTTCACTTTTTCTACTTTAACACCAAAGATCGCTTCAAGAGCATCTTTAACTTCTGTTTTATTAGATTTAACGTCCACATCGAACGTGTATTTTTTTTCAGCCATCATTTCCATAGAACGTTCAGTGATAACTGGGCGCTTAATGATATCACGAGGATCTCTCATTATGCAAGCACCTCCTCTACTTTTTCCACTGCCGCTTTTGTCATGATTAGCTTATCATGATGAAGCACGTCTAAAACGTTTACGCCATCAGCAGTGATTACTGTTACTCCAGGGATATTGCGAGCAGATAACTCTACAGATTCGTTTGCATCAGCAGTTACGATAAGAGCTTTCTTCTCAACAGTTAATCCTTTAAGTACTGCTAGCATGTCTTTTGTTTTTGGTGCATTTAACACTAGGTCTTCAAGAACTACAATGTTGTTCTCAACTACTTTAGTAGCTAATGCAGATTTGATTGCTAAACGACGAACTTTCTTAGGAAGTTTGTACGCATAGCTTCTTGGTGTAGGTCCGAATACCGTACCACCACCACGCCATTGAGGAGAGCGGATAGACCCTTGACGAGCACGTCCAGTTCCTTTTTGACGCCATGGTTTACGACCACCACCGCGAACTTCAGAGCGAGTTTTTACTTTGTGTGTACCTTGACGTAAAGATGCACGTTGCATCATTACAGCTTCGAAAAGTACAGCTTCATTTGGTTCGATACCGAAAATAGCTTCAGCTAATTCGATTTCACCAACCTGTGAACCAGTTTGGTTATATACAGTAACTTTTGGCATTGGAATTCCTCCTTCCTATTGTGAATTATTTGCTAACCTTCACAGCGCCTTGAACAACTACAAGAGATTTCTTAGCACCTGGAACGTTACCTTTTACTAATAATAAGTTGCGCTCAGTGTCAACTTGAACGATTTCTAAGTTTTGGATAGTAACTTGGTCTCCACCCATACGTCCAGCAAGTTTTTTGCCTTTGAATACACGGTTCGGAGCAACTGGGCCCATTGAACCTGGACGACGGTGATAGCGAGAACCATGAGACATAGGTCCGCGAGATTGTCCGTGGCGTTTGATAACACCTTGGAAACCTTTACCTTTAGAAATTCCTGTTACATCAACGATTTCACCTGTAGCGAATACGTCAACTTTTACCTCTTGACCAACCTCTAATCCGTCCACGTCTGCATCGCGGATTTCGCGAATGAAGCGCTTAGGAGTTGTAGATGCTTTAGCAGTGTGGCCTTGTTCAGGTTTGTTAGTTAACTTTTCACGTTTATCTTCAAATCCTAACTGGATTGCGTTGTAGCCATCAGTTTCAGTTGTTTTCTTTTGAAGAACAACGTTTGGATTAGCAGCGATAACTGTTACTGGGATTAACTCACCATTCTCAGCAAATACTTGAGTCATACCGATCTTTCTTCCTAAGATTCCTTTGGTCATGAGTTACACCTCCTACATTTTTAAGTTATATAAATTATAGTTTGATTTCGATATCTACACCAGATGGTAAGTCTAAACGCATTAATGAATCTACTGTTTGTGGAGTAGGACTCACGATGTCGATTAGACGTTTGTGCGTGCGCATTTCGAATTGCTCACGAGAATCTTTGTACTTATGAACAGCACGAAGAATTGTGTAAACAGTTTTTTCAGTTGGTAATGGGATCGGACCAGAAACTGTTGCCCCAGAACGCTTAGCTGTTTCTACAATTTTCTCAGCAGACTGATCAAGAATACGGTGATCGTAAGCTTTTAAACGGATACGAATTTTTTCTTTTGCCATTATTTTCCCTCCTTCGTTCGCCTATTTCTAAAATAGACCTTCTCCATGGAAATTTCCCCACACCATGCCATGGCAAAGCGGCCGGGTGTGTCAGCAACCTTCCACTTCATCGCAGTCAAAGACCAACATTGTCTATTATACAATGTTATTCGTCTAGATGCAAGCATCTTTTTGTTTGCATCTGCTTTTCTCTACTTTTGCTATTATACATGGCACTTTAAAGAATTTCAAGTTTTCATCTACCAGAATTCATTTTACAGTTTCTGGGTTTTTCTTATTACTTTATATATACTATAGAAGAAACTCGTCAAAACATAAAAATATGATTTCATTCATTATAGAAACGCAAACAAAAACCCCAAGGGAAAATCCCTCGGGGTTTTTTTATATCAGTTAAGATTACTCAACGATAGTAGCAACTACACCGTAACCTACTGTACGTCCACCTTCACGAATAGAGAATTTAGTTCCCTCTTCGATAGCGATTGGAGCGATAAGTTCGATAGTCATTTCGATGTTGTCACCAGGCATTACCATTTCAGTACCTTCTGGTAATTGGATGATACCAGTTACGTCAGTTGTACGGAAGTAGAACTGAGGACGGTAGTTAGCGAAGAATGGAGTGTGACGTCCACCTTCTTCTTTAGATAATACGAAAACTTCAGCTTTGAATTTAGCGTGAGCTTTTACAGAACCGCTTTTTGCAAGTACTTGTCCACGTTGGATGTCTTCACGAGCAACCCCACGAAGTAAAGCACCGATGTTGTCTCCAGCTTGAGCTTGGTCAAGAAGCTTACGGAACATCTCTACACCAGTTACAGTTGTAGAAGCATTTTCTTCAGCAAGACCGATGATTTCTACTACGTCACCAACTTTAACGATACCGCGCTCAACACGACCAGTAGCAACTGTACCACGACCTGTGATAGAGAATACGTCCTCTACAGGCATTAAGAATGGTTTGTCAGTTTCACGTTCTGGAGTTGGGATGTAAGCATCAACTTCAGCCATTAATTCAATGATTTTTGCTTCCCAATCAGCTTCTCCTTGAAGAGCTTTAAGAGCAGAACCTTTGATTACAGGAATGTCGTCGCCTGGGAATCCGTATTCAGATAATAGGTCGCGAACTTCCATTTCTACTAATTCTAATAATTCTTCGTCGTCTACCATGTCGCATTTGTTTAAGAATACAACGATGTAAGGTACACCTACTTGACGAGAAAGAAGGATGTGCTCACGAGTTTGAGGCATTGGGCCATCAGCAGCAGATACTACTAAGATACCGCCGTCCATTTGAGCAGCACCAGTGATCATGTTTTTAACATAGTCAGCGTGACCTGGGCAGTCAACGTGTGCATAGTGACGAGTTTCAGTTTCGTACTCAACGTGTGCAGTTGAGATTGTGATACCGCGCTCTCTTTCTTCTGGAGCAGCATCGATTTGATCGTATCCGCGTGCTTCAGCACCACCAGCTTTTGCAAGTACTGTAGTGATCGCAGCAGTTAATGTAGTTTTACCATGGTCAACGTGGCCGATTGTACCAATGTTAACATGGGGTTTAGAACGTTCGAATTTAGCTTTAGCCATTCTAAATTCCTCCTTAGTTTATATAGGTTATTTTATATTTAGGCTAGAAAGTGAAACTTGCGTCCCACTTTCTAAGCTTACATAAGTAGTTATACGTGAAGAATCGATAAAAATCAATTATTCACCTTTATTTTTTTTGATAATTTCTTCAGAAACAGACTTTGGTACTTCTTCATAGTGGTCAAACACCATAGAGAATGTTCCGCGTCCTTGAGTGTTAGAACGTAATGACGTTGCATAACCGAACATTTCAGAAAGTGGAACCATAGCGCGAACAACTTGAGCGTTACCGCGAGCTTCCATACCTTCTACACGTCCACGACGAGATGTTACGTCACCCATAATGTCACCCATGTACTCTTCAGGAATTACAACTTCAACTTTCATCATTGGCTCAAGAATTACTGGGTTACATTTAGAAACCGCAGCTTTAAGTGCCATAGATGCAGCGATTTTGAACGCCATCTCAGATGAATCGACATCATGGTAAGATCCGTCAACTAATGCAGCTTTAATGTCTACTACTGGATATCCAGCAAGTACACCATTTTTAAGTGCATCTTCAAGACCTGCGCCTACAGCTGGGATGTATTCACGTGGAACAACACCACCGACGATCTTGTTTTCGAATTCGAATCCTTTACCTTCTTCGTTAGGTTCAAACTCAATCCAAACGTGACCGAATTGTCCACGTCCACCAGATTGACGAGCGAACTTACCTTCAACTTTCGCAGCAGCGCGGAAAGTCTCACGGTATGCTACCTGAGGAGCACCAACGTTTGCTTCAACTTTGAATTCACGGCGCATACGGTCAACGATGATATCAAGGTGAAGTTCACCCATACCAGCGATGATTGTTTGGCCAGTTTCTTGGTCAGTGTGAGCACGGAATGTTGGATCTTCTTCAGAAAGCTTAGATAATGCTGTACCCATTTTATCTTGGTCAGCTTTTGATTTTGGTTCGATAGCTACAGAGATAACTGGCTCTGGGAATTCCATAGACTCAAGGATAACAAGGCTCTTCTCGTCACAAAGAGTATCACCAGTAGTAGTATCTTTTAGACCTACAGCAGCAGCGATATCACCAGCGTAAACTGTTGAAATCTCTTCACGGCTGTTAGCGTGCATTTGTAGGATACGACCTACACGCTCACGCTTACCTTTAGTTGAGTTTTTCACGTATGATCCAGAGTTTAACACACCAGAGTACACACGGAAGAATGTTAACTTACCAACATAAGGGTCAGTCATGATTTTGAATGCTAGAGCTGCGAAAGGCTCTTCATCGCTAGACTTACGTTCTACTTCTTCATCTGTATCCGGAAGAGTACCTTTGATTGCAGGTACATCTAATGGAGATGGTAGGTAGTCGATAACTGCGTCTAACAGAATTTGAACACCTTTGTTTTTGAATGCAGAACCACAGATTACTGGGAAGAATTCTACAGAAGTTGTAGCCTTACGGATACCAGCTTTAAGCTCTTCTACAGTGATTTCTTCACCTTCTAGGTACTTCATCATCATTTCTTCATCAAGCTCAGCTACCGCTTCAATAAGTTTTCCACGGTATTCTTCAGCTAGTTCTTTGTGCTCTTCAGGAATTTCAACACGTTGAATGTCTGTTCCTAAATCGTTACCGTACATGTAAGCACATTCTTCAACAAGGTCAATGATACCATTGAACTCATCTTCAGCACCGATTGGTAACTGAATTGGGTGTGCGTTTGCTTGTAAACGATCGTGGATTGTTCCTACAGAGTATAAGAAATCTGCACCGATTTTATCCATTTTGTTAACGAATACGATACGAGGTACGCCGTAAGTAGTAGCCTGACGCCAAACAGTTTCTGTTTGTGGTTCTACACCAGATTGTGCATCAAGTACTGCTACTGCGCCATCAAGTACGCGTAAAGAACGTTCTACTTCTACTGTGAAATCTACGTGACCTGGAGTGTCAATGATGTTTACACGGTGACCTTTCCATTGTGCTGTAGTTGCAGCAGAAGTAATTGTGATACCACGCTCTTGCTCTTGCTCCATCCAGTCCATCTGAGATGCACCTTCGTGAGTTTCACCGATTTTGTGAATACGTCCTGTGTAGTACAGAATACGCTCAGTAGCTGTTGTTTTACCAGCATCGATGTGAGCCATGATACCAATATTACGAGTGTTTTCTAAAGAGAACTCTCTTGCCATTTGGTGTCTTGCTCCTTCCATATATGGATTGGATTTTTTATTTTAAGTAGCAAAAAAGCCACTTTATATTGTTACACATGTCAGTATGTCCAGTACCCTCATTATGTAAAACGAGCGCCCAACGAAAGGGAGAGGCATTCTCCCTCTCCACACTTCCATAAGCGACAAATAAAGCGGTTTATGCTTACATTTATTTTACGTTGAATCCTACCAACGGTAATGAGCAAATGCTTTGTTAGCTTCTGCCATTTTATGAGTGTCTTCACGTTTCTTAACAGATGCACCAGCGTTGTTAGCTGCATCTAAGATTTCGTTAGCAAGACGCTCTTCCATAGTTTTTTCACCACGAAGACGAGCGTAGTTTACTAACCAACGAAGACCTAAAGTTGTACGGCGTTCTGGACGAACCTCAACTGGAACTTGGTAGTTAGCACCACCAACACGACGAGCGCGTACTTCAAGAACAGGCATAATGTTCTTAAGAGCTTGCTCGAATACTTCCATTGGCTCTTTACCAGTACGTTCGCTTACGATATCGAACGCATTATAAAGAATTGTTTGAGATTTACCTTTTTTACCGTCAACCATCATTTTGTTGATAAGGCGTGTTACTAGTTTCGAATTGTACATTGGATCTGGTAACACGTCACGTTTTGCAACAGGTCCTTTACGAGGCATATTGAGTTCCTCCTTTCATTAAAAAGTTATTATTTCTTAGCCGCTTTTGGCTTTTTAGTACCGTATTTAGAACGGCCTTGCATACGCTTGTCAACACCAGCTGTATCAAGCGCACCACGAACGATGTGGTAACGTACCCCTGGTAAGTCTTTTACACGACCACCGCGAATTAATACTACGCTGTGCTCTTGTAAGTTGTGACCGATACCTGGGATGTATGCTGTTACCTCAATACCATTTGTTAAACGAACACGAGCATATTTACGTAACGCTGAGTTAGGTTTCTTTGGAGTCATTGTACCAACACGAGTACATACACCACGTTTTTGAGGTGCAGAGATATCAGTTGATTTTTTCTTTAAAGAGTTAAAACCTTTGTTTAACGCAGGTGATTTAGATTTCCATACTTTATCAGTACGACCATTTCTCACTAATTGGTTAATAGTAGGCATTTGATTATCCTCCCTTCGCATGTTTGTATGACCACATATCCAGGTGGTTCATTATTAGTTGAAAACAAAGTTTTTGCAAGGGAGAGCAAATGCTCTCTCCTCACAAAAACAGTTTTAACTTATTATTCCTATTGCTGAAGCTCCTACTTGAATCCCCGCAACTTTTCCAAGTTTACGAACTGATTCAACTTTTGTTATGGGTATGTTATGTTGCAATGCAGTACGAATAATAACATGGGTTAACCGCATATCAGCATCTTCTGCAATGACAACTTCTTTAACTATACCATTTTTGATTGCTTCCAATGTGCGTTTATGACCAACGACCACATTTTCAGCATTTGACACTTTTTGATAAGACATATAAATATCCTCCAAAGCATCGTTCAGGAGCAACCTTGCTTATAGTAACATTTTGACTCATACAATGTCAACTAGGATTAACTGTTTTTATACAAAATTTACGACGGAAAATTTTACTGTTCCACATAAACTTCATCGTTTTCTACATTCATGTCATCTTGTGTTGTTTTAACAAGATCCACTTTGCGATAACGATTCATACCTGTTCCAGCAGGAACAAGTTTACCGATAATAACATTTTCTTTCAATCCTAGAAGCTCATCACGTTTACCCTTAATCGCTGCATCAGTTAAGACACGAGTTGTTTCTTGGAACGATGCTGCAGATAGGAATGAATCTGTTTCAAGTGAAGCTTTTGTAATACCAAGTAGAACAGGTCTAGCTGTTGCTGGTTGTTTACCTTGCAGTAACACCTTCGCATTCGCATCAGTAAACTGATGGATATCTAGTAACGTTCCTGGTAATACATCTGTTTCACCTGCATCACTTACGCGAACTTTACGTAACATTTGGCGTACCATTACTTCTACGTGCTTGTCACCAATTTCTACCCCTTGCATACGGTATACTTTTTGAACTTCACGTAATAAGTATTCTTGAACTGCCGTAATGTCCGTTACTTTTAGTAATTCTTTCGGATCAATAGAACCTTCTGTTAACTCTTTACCGTGGCTAATTTGCTGTCCTGGAATTACTTTCAGACGAGCACCATAAGGAATAGCATACGTACGAGCTTCAACTTCACCCTGTACAACTACTTCTTGGCGATCTTTAACATCGTTGATCGCTGCGATAACACCGTCGATTTCACTGATAACTGCCTGACCTTTCGGATTACGAGCTTCGAAGATCTCTTGGATACGAGGTAAACCTTGAGTGATATCGTCTCCGGCAACCCCACCTGTATGGAACGTACGCATCGTTAACTGTGTACCTGGCTCACCGATAGATTGAGCTGCGATAATACCTACCGCTTCCCCTACTTCTACGTCTGTTCCAGTTGCTAAGTTACGACCGTAACACTTCTTACATACACCATGGCGAGTGTTACACGTGAACGCTGAACGAATGTTTACAGTTTCAACACCCGAATTCTCAACGATATGAGCGATATCTTCAGTAATTAATTGATTTTCAGCAACTAATACTTCACCTGTTTCAGGATGTTTTACAGTTTTTCTTGCAAAACGTCCAACAAGACGATCATATAATGACTCAATAACTTCATTACCCTCTTTAATCGCACCAATTAATAAACCACGATCTGTTCCACAATCATCTTCACGAACGATTACATCTTGTGCAACGTCAACAAGACGACGTGTTAAGTAACCAGAATCGGCAGTTTTAAGTGCTGTATCGGCAAGACCTTTACGCGCACCATGCGTAGAGATGAAGTACTCAAGTACTGTTAAACCTTCACGGAAACTTGATTTGATCGGAAGTTCGATGATACGACCAGATGGATTGGCCATCAGACCACGCATACCTGCAAGCTGAGTAAAGTTCGATGCGTTACCACGGGCACCGGAATCACTCATCATGAAGATTGGGTTGCGTTTATTCAAGGACTTCATCAGTTTTCCTTGGATAACATCTTTTGCATTACTCCAAATAGAGATAACGCGATCGTAACGTTCTTCTTCCGTGATTAAACCGCGACGGAATTGTTTAATTACATTATCTACTTTTGCTTGTGCTTCGTGGAGAATTTCATCTTTTTCGCCTAATACAAGAATGTCAGATACCCCAACTGTAATACCAGCTTTTGTAGAGTATTTGAATCCTAAGTTTTTCATACGGTCAAGCATGCGAGACGTTTCTGTAATTTTGAAACGTTTAAACACTTCCGCAATGATGTTACCAAGGATTTTCTTGCTAAATGGCGCCACTTCTTCGCGACTAGCAATAATTTCTTTAATGTTCGCACCTTTTTCAACGAAATATTTCGCTGGTGTTTCTTTTTCAAGGTTTGAATTTGTTGGTTCATTAATATAAGGGAACGACTCTGGTAAGATTTCGTTGAATATTAATTTACCAACTGTTGTTAATAGAAGCATACTCTTTTGCTCTTCAGTAAATGTTGCGTTGTTTACTGCACTTGCAGCTACTGCAACACGTGTATGAAGATGTACATATCCATTTTGGTATGCAAGTAATGCTTCGTTCGCATCTTTGAAGACCATACCTTCACCGATTGCGCCTTCACGCTCAAGTGTTAAGTAGTAGTTACCTAATACCATATCCTGAGATGGAGTAACAACTGGTTTACCGTCTTTCGGGTTCAAGATGTTTTGTGCCGCTAACATAAGAAGACGAGCTTCTGCTTGTGCTTCTGATGATAAAGGTACGTGAACGGCCATTTGGTCACCGTCAAAGTCCGCGTTGTATGCAGTACATACAAGTGGGTGAAGACGGATTGCGCGACCTTCTACTAATGTAGGTTCAAACGCCTGAATACCAAGACGGTGAAGTGTTGGTGCGCGGTTTAGAAGTACTGGATGTTCTTTAATCACAGATTCTAAAACGTCCCAAACTTCAGGTTGTACACGCTCGATTTTACGTTTCGCACTCTTAATGTTGTGTGCTAATCCTTTTTCAACTAACTCTTTCATTACGAAAGGTTTGAACAGTTCAAGCGCCATCTCTTTCGGTAATCCACATTGATACATCTTTAAGTTCGGTCCTACAACGATTACAGAACGTCCAGAGTAGTCAACACGTTTACCTAATAAGTTTTGACGGAAACGTCCTTGTTTACCTTTAAGCATGTGAGATAGTGATTTTAATGGACGGTTACCTGGTCCAGTAACTGGACGGCCACGACGACCATTATCGATTAATGCGTCTACAGCTTCTTGTAACATACGTTTTTCGTTTTGAACGATAATGCTTGGTGCACCTAAGTCCAATAGACGTTTTAAACGGTTATTACGGTTAATTACACGACGGTATAAGTCGTTTAAGTCAGAAGTAGCAAAACGTCCACCATCTAACTGTACCATTGGGCGTAGTTCTGGTGGAATTACTGGTAGAACATCTAAGATCATCCAAGATGGCTCATTTCCAGAGTTACGGAATGCTTCTAATACTTCTAGACGTTTAATAGCACGAGTACGGCGTTGTCCTTGTGCTGTTTTTAATTCTTCTTTTAAGAAGTCTACTTCTTTATCTAAATCGATGTCTTGCAATAGCTTTTTAATCGCTTCTGCACCCATAGCAGCTTGGAATGTGCTACCATATCGATCACGATATGCACGGTATTCTTTTTCAGAAAGTAATTGCTTCTTATCAAGTGGTGTATCTCCACTTTCTGTTACAACATAAGAAGCGAAATAAATTACTTCTTCAAGCGCGCGAGGGGACATGTCTAAGACAAGTCCCATGCGGCTCGGGATACCTTTGAAATACCAAATATGAGATACAGGAGCAGCTAATTCGATATGACCCATACGTTCACGACGTACTTTCGCACGCGTTACTTCAACGCCACATCGATCACAAACTACACCTTTATAACGTACACGTTTGTATTTTCCGCAATGACATTCCCAGTCCTTTTGTGGTCCGAAAATACGCTCACAGAACAAGCCATCTTTTTCAGGCTTTAACGTACGATAGTTAATTGTTTCTGGTTTCTTAACTTCACCGTATGACCAAGAACGAATCTTGTCAGGTGAAGCAAGTCCAATCTTCATATATTCAAAGTTATTTACATCTATCAAGGGGCCTACCTCCCTTTTAGTCTACAGGTTATCCCAATTATTCCTTAGTTGTCTCAACTTCGACATTCAATTTATCTGCTGATTGATGATCATCGTCATCTTCCGTATCACGCATTTCAATTTCTGTATCGTCGCTAGACATCATTTTAACGTCCATACCTAAACTTTGCAGCTCTTTAATCAATACTTTGAATGATTCAGGAACGCCTGGTTCTGGAACATTTTCGCCTTTAACAATTGCTTCATACGTCTTAACACGTCCAACAACATCATCAGACTTCACTGTTAAGATTTCTTGAAGAGTATAAGCAGCACCGTAAGCTTCAAGTGCCCAAACCTCCATCTCACCGAAACGCTGTCCACCGAACTGAGCTTTACCTCCAAGAGGCTGCTGCGTTACAAGTGAGTATGGTCCAGTAGAACGAGCATGAAGTTTATCGTCAACCATGTGCGCAAGTTTGATCATATACATGACACCAACAGATACGCGGTTATCGAATGGTTCACCAGTACGTCCGTCATACAGGATTGTTTTCGCGTCATTTGCCATACCAGCTTCTTCAATTGTGCCCCAAACATCTTCCTCACGAGCACCATCGAATACTGGTGTTGCAATGTGAATGCCAAGGTATCTTGCTGCCATACCAAGATGAAGCTCTAATACCTGACCGATATTCATACGAGATGGTACCCCTAATGGGTTTAACATGATATCGATTGGCGTACCGTCTGGTAAGTAAGGCATATCTTCTTCTGGTAAAATACGAGAGATAACACCTTTGTTACCGTGACGTCCGGCCATCTTGTCACCTTCAGAAATTTTACGTTTTTGAACGATATATGCACGTACAAGTTGATTCACGCCTGGTGGCAATTCATCGCCATCTTCGCGGTTGAATACTTTTACGTCTAAGATAATACCGCCACCACCGTGTGGTACACGTAGTGATGTATCACGTACTTCACGTGCTTTTTCTCCAAAGATTGCATGTAATAGACGTTCTTCAGCTGTTAATTCTGTTACACCTTTAGGTGTTACTTTACCAACAAGTAAATCTCCATCTTTTACTTCCGCACCAACGCGAATGATACCGCGCTCGTCAAGGTTACGTAATGCATCTTCCCCAACGTTTGGAATGTCACGTGTAATTTCTTCTGGTCCAAGCTTCGTATCACGAGCTTCTGACTCATATTCTTCAATATGAATAGAAGTGTACACATCATCTTTTACAAGGCGCTCACTCATGATGATCGCATCCTCGTAGTTATAACCGTCCCAAGTCATGAAGCCAACAAGCACGTTACGTCCAAGTGCTAGTTCACCTAATTCCATAGAAGGACCATCCGCAAGGATTTCACCTTTTACAACTTCATTTCCAACACTTACGATTGGACGTTGGTTGTAACAAGTTCCTTGGTTAGAACGAATGAATTTTTGCATTTTGTAGCGATCTAAATCGCCTTTTACTGTTTGACCGTCAACTTCTACATAGCGACGTACCCAAACTTCACGTGCTTCTACGCGCTCAACAATACCAGGGTGTTTACAGATTACTGCAGCACCTGAGTCTTTTGCTGATACGTACTCCATACCTGTACCTACAATCGGAGATTCCGGATTCATTAACGGAACCGCCTGACGTTGCATGTTCGCTCCCATAAGTGCGCGGTTAGAGTCATCGTTTTCTAAGAACGGAATACAAGCTGTCGCTGCCGACACTACTTGTTTTGGTGATACATCCATGTAGTCGATGCGTTCTTTATTTGTGACAATGTTTTCACCACGGAAACGAGCTACGATATCTTCATCAAGGAATTCTCCTTCTTCAGATAACTTCATGTTCGCTTGGGCTACAACATAATTATCTTCTTCATCTGCTGTTAAATAATCAACATGCCCTGTTACAAGACCAGTTTCTGGGTCAACACGACGGTATGGTGTTTCAATGAAACCAAACTCATTTACTTTCGCGAACGAAGATAATGAGTTAATCAAACCGATGTTTGGTCCCTCTGGTGTTTCAATTGGACACATACGACCATAGTGAGAGTAGTGAACGTCACGCACTTCAAAGCCTGCGCGCTCACGCGTTAAACCACCCGGTCCTAATGCAGATAGTCTTCGTTTGTGAGTTAACTCTGCTAATGGGTTTGTTTGGTCCATGAACTGAGATAACTGAGAACTTCCGAAGAACTCTTTAATAGATGCAATAACAGGACGAATGTTAATTAGCGCCTGTGGTGTAATTGCATTTGTATCTTGGATCGACATTCTCTCACGAACAACACGTTCCATACGAGAAAGACCGATACGGAATTGATTTTGTAATAGTTCTCCAACAGAACGCAGACGACGGTTTCCTAAATGGTCGATATCATCTGTATCCCCTACTTTGTATAGTAGGTTGAAGAAGTAACTGATAGAAGCAAGGATATCACCTGGTGTGATGTGTTTTACATCGCGAGTAATATTTGCATTACCAATTACATTAATTACGCGTTCGCCTTCCGACTCAGGAGCATAAATCTTAATAGATTGCAGCTCAACATCGCCTTCTACCACTCCACCCATTGGTTTCGCTGTTTTGAATCCAATGTTTTTCTCTAAGTAAGGTAAAATGCGATCAAGTGTACGACGATCTAAGATTGTTCCTTCTGCCGCTAAAATTTCACCAGTTTCTGGATCCACTAATGTTTCAGCTAAACGTTGATTAAACAATCTGTTTTTAATGTGTAACTTCTTGTTGATCTTGTAGCGACCTACATTTGCTAAATCGTAGCGCTTTGGATCGAAGAAACGAGACACAAGTAAGCTCTTAGCGTTTTCTACTGTTGGTGGTTCACCAGGACGTAGACGCTCATAAATTTCAAGCAATGCTTTTTCTGTGCTATCTGTGTTGTCTTTTTCTAATGTGTTGCTTAAGTATTCGTTATCACCTAAAAGCTCGGTGATTTCTTGATCAGAGCCAAACCCTAATGCGCGTAACAAAACAGTTACAGGAAGTTTACGCGTACGGTCAATACGCACATATACAACATCCTTAGCATCTGTCTCATACTCTAACCAAGCTCCGCGGTTTGGAATTACAGTAGCAGTAAAACCACGTTTTCCGTTTTTATCCACTTTGCCACTATAGTATACGCTTGGAGAGCGAACTAACTGGGAAACGATAACACGTTCTGCACCGTTAATTACGAATGTTCCAGTCTCTGTCATGAGTGGGAAATCTCCCATGAACACATCTTGTTCTTTTACTTCACCAGTTTCCTTGTTGATTAGACGCACTTTTACACGAAGTGGTGCTGCATACGTCACATCACGCTCTTTGCATTCGTCTACAGAGTATTTAGGTTCACCCAAGCTGTAGTCGATAAATTCAAGCGATAGATTTCCCGTAAAGTCTTCAATCGGAGAAATGTCTTGGAACATTTCTCGCAAACCCTCATCAAGAAACCACTGATAAGAAGAGGTTTGAATTTCGATAAGATTTGGTAACTCTAATACTTCACTAATACGGGCATAACTTCTTCGTTGGCGGTGGCGTCCGTATTGAACTAGTTGACCTGTCAACTGCTTCACCCCTCAAATCATGAGTATTATAAATGCACAAAAAAATTTGTGCAAAATCACAAATAAATACAACTACTGCTATCTAGCGTAGTCTTTTTTCTCTTAAAGATAAATACGTTGAGTCTTTCTACCTGCTCAAAAAAGAAAAATGGCTTCTATAAGAAAACCATCATTCTGTTTCATAATCTGCTGATTTTACTATCTTTTCCAAGAGAAACAAAAATATACATCTTTCTCAACGCAGAAAATCATATATTGGCATTGTATAATGTTAACATAGCCAAAAATAACCGTCAACGTTTTTTTGATTTTATGATATAATATCCTTTTTTCTTTTCTACAACTTCGACTTCAGAAAATACTTCTTCTAGTTTTTTTAGCGCAGATGGTGCGCCTTGCTTCTTTTGAATAACAATCCACAACTCTCCACCTGGAACTAAATGCTCTACAGCTTTTTCTAAAATCTCATGCACGATATCTTTACCTGCACGAATCGGAGGATTAGATAGAATAGCAGCATACATACCATCTACATTTTCATAGACGCTACTTTGAAAAATGTGCACATTTCCAATTCTGTTGTTAGCGGCATTTTCTTTCGCAAGCTCAAGTGCCCTTTCATTCACATCCACCATGTGAACTTTACGGTCTTGAAACTCTTTCGCCAACGATAAACCAATTGGTCCATATCCACAACCTACGTCTAATATATCACCTTTAATATCTGGCACTTGAAACGCTTCAATTAAAAGACGAGAACCAAAGTCCACTTCGTTTTTCGAGAACACCCCACGGTCAGATAAGAAAGTAAATTGAGATCCACGAAGGGTAAATTCCCATCGCTTACGATCACTTTTACTAGAAGGGTCGTTAGAAAAATAATGGTCTGCCATATGGCCACCTCTTTTCTTTACAGTTAAAAAAAAAGCTCGCATGAGAGCGAGCTTTTTTTAAAGCATCAAAAGTTAATTACTTAACTTCTACAGCAGCGCCAACTTCTTCAAGTTTAGCTTTGATTTCTTCAGCTTCTTCTTTAGCAGCAGCTTCTTTGATTACTTTTGGAGTGTTGTCAACTAATTCTTTAGCTTCTTTTAAGCCAAGACCAGTGATTTCACGAACAACTTTGATAACTTTGATTTTTTGTGCACCAGCGCTAGTTAGTTCCACATCAAATTCAGTTTTCTCAGCAGCAGCTTCTCCAGCGCCACCAGCAACAGCTACAGGAGCAGCAGCAGTTACGCCGAATTCTTCCTCGATAGCTTTTACTAAGTCGTTAAGTTCTAATACAGTCATAGATTTAACTGCTTCAATGATTTGTTCTTTAGTCATTGTAAATATCCTCCCTTAAATAGGTTTGTATTGTTTTATCGATAATACGTAATTATCTTTTAAAAAATTAAGCGCCTTGCTCTTCCTTTTGGTCTGCAACTGCTTTAGTAGCAAGTGCAAGGTTACGGATTGGAGCTTGAAGAACGCTAAGAAGCATAGAAAGTAAGCCTTCACGTGATGGAAGAGTAGCGATTGCTTTAACCTCATCAAGTGTTACAAGTTTACCTTCGATTACGCCCGCTTTAATTTCTAAAGCTTCATGATCTTTAGCGAAGTCGTTTAATACTTTCGCAGGAGCAACTACATCCTCGTTACTGAACGCGATTGCGTTTGGTCCTGTTAAGAATTCATTTAACTCAGCCATTTCAGCAGACTCTGCAGCACGACGAGTTAGAGAGTTTTTGTAAACTTTGAACTCAACGCCAGCTTCACGTAATTGCTTACGTAATTCTGTTGCCTCAGAAACTGTTAAACCACGGTAGTCAACAACGATTGTAGATTTACTAGCGCGAAGTTTGTCCGCGATTTCAGTTACAACTTGTTGTTTAGTTTCGATTACTTTGCTCATGTTATTACACCTCCTGTAGATTATATAGAAGATGTACCGAAAGTGCACTAAAAACCTCCATGCCCAACTTGTAGACATGGAGGCATATAGTCACAGAAAAAAATTCCGCTTCGTATATTAACACCTAGGTAGGAAATTAAGTCTATTGACACCTACTGTCTACGGTACACTAATTAAATTCACAACATAAATGATTATATAAAAACTTCTTTATGAAGTCAACTTCCAAAATTTACGCTAATGTAGAAACGTCTACACGTACGCCAGGTCCCATTGTAGAAGCAACTGTTACGTTCTTCATGTAAGTACCTTTTGCAGCAGCTGGCTTAACTTTTTGTAAAGTGTCAGCAATTGTTCTGAAGTTTTCTACTAATTTAGCATCTTCGAAAGATACTTTACCGATTGGAACGTGGATGTTACCAGCTTTATCAACGCGGTATTCAACTTTACCTGCTTTGATTTCGTTAACAGCTTTAGTTACATCGAAAGTAACTGTTCCAGTTTTAGGGTTTGGCATTAAACCTTTAGGTCCTAATACGCGACCAAGTTTACCAACTTCACCCATCATGTCAGGAGTTGCTACTACTACATCGAAGTCGAACCAACCTTGTTGGATTTTACCGATGTAATCTGCATCGCCTACGAAGTCAGCTCCAGCAGCTTCAGCTTCTTTAGCTTTTTCACCTTTAGCGAATACTAATACACGTTGTACTTTACCAGTACCGTGTGGAAGAACAACTGCACCACGGATTTGTTGGTCAGCTTTCTTAGGGTCAACACCTAAACGGAATGCAGCTTCTACAGTTGCATCAAATTTAGCTGTGTTTGTTTTCTTTACTAATTCTACTGCTTCTGTTGCAGAGTAAGCAGCTGCACGATCAACAAGCTTTGCAGCTTCTACGTACTTTTTACCTCTTTTAGCCATTTTTATTTCCTCCTCGAATGTGGTTTTAGCGGAATAACCTCCCACGTTTACGCTTATTTTCAGGTATAACCTGAGGATGCGCGCCATCCATTTATTTAAAAACGATAATCATTTACGATAATAAAGGTTGCGAATTGGAATTCCAGACCCGCAACCTTTTTTAAAAAACAAATCGAATTAGTCTTCGATAACGATGCCCATACTGCGTGCAGTACCTTCAACCATACGCATTGCAGCTTCTACGCTAGCAGCGTTAAGGTCAGGCATTTTAGTTTCAGCGATTTCGCGTACTTTATCACGCTTAACAGTTGCCACTTTATTACGGTTTGGTTCACCAGAACCAGACTCAATACCAGCTACTTTCTTAAGAAGAACAGCAGCAGGAGGAGTTTTAGTAATGAAAGTGAATGAACGGTCCTCAAATACCGTAATTTCAACAGGGATGATAAGACCAGCTTGATCTGCTGTACGAGCGTTAAACTCTTTACAGAAGCCCATGATGTTAACACCTGCTTGTCCTAATGCTGGACCAACTGGTGGAGCTGGGTTAGCTTTACCTGCAGGAATTTGAAGTTTTACCATTTTAATTACCTTTTTAGCCACGAGACACACCTCCTTAAGTCCGTGATGTGGTCAATTGGACAGTGATTTGCCCTCCCACGTCATATTTTATCTGTAAGGATAAAATCTTTCAAAAAACGTCTCCGATAACGAAGACGTACTGACTTAAAAGATATTATCACTTTTTACAATTCATTTCAAGTTTCATTTTATAATTTTTCAATTTGATGGAAGTCAAGCTCAACTGGAGTCTCGCGACCAAACATGTCCACAAGCACGCTAACCTTTTTCTTCTCCACATCAATTTCTTCGATAGCACCTGTATAATCTGCAAATGGTCCCTCATTTACACGTACTGTCTCATGAAGTTCAAAGTCGAAATCAACCACTTCGTTGTCCATTCCCATATGTTTCATAATGGTAACAACTTCCTCTTCTAATAGAGGTGATGGTTTAGATCCAGAACCAGAAGAACCAACGAACCCAGTTACACCCGGCGTGTTACGTACAACATACCAAGAGTCATCAGTCATGATTAATTCTACTAATACATAACCTGGGAACACTTTTCTTTTCATTAATTTTTCTTTACCGTTTTTCATTTCTACTTCTACTTCTTCCGGGACAACAACACGGAAAATTTTATCTTGCATACCCATTGATTCTACACGTTTCTCTAGGTTTGCTTTTACTTTATTTTCATATCCAGAATAAGTATGGACAACATACCAACTTTTTTCCATTCATTTAGGACGAGCGTCCTTCCCTCCCTGACGTACATTTTTTTGCGCAAATGAAAAAACCCGTTCACCGGGCTTTTACACAGTTCTTATAAATAACATTATATCATGGATAAGTGCTTCTTATTCAAGAATTAACCAAGAATTAACCGAATTAAAGAAGAAATGCCCATATCAACCACTGCGAAGAAAATCGCAAAGAAGACAACTGTAGCGATAACAGTCGCTGTTGAACGGAGTAATTCATCTTTTTTAGGCCAACTTACTTTTTTCATTTCGCGACCTACATCGCCGAAAAAGTTCGTTAAACGCATCTACGGGACCTCCAGTGTATTATTTCAATTATTTATTTTGTTTCCTTGTGAACTGTATGCTGATTGCATGTTTTACAGAATTTCTTTATTTCAAGTCGCTCTACTGAGCTCGTATCTTTCATCGTAGAGTAGTTTCGATTTTTACACTCTTCACATGAGAGTACAACTTTTTTCCTCATTAGTTACACCAACCTTGTAACATTATGTCCCTAAAAATGTATCATACAACAAAAGACAATGTCAATGTCATGCCTTTTGTACTCTCTACAAAAAGAAAACAGGTGATTTTTTACACCTGTAGTACTTGTTATGAATTTAAAGTGGTACTCTCTCTCATTTCCATATATCGTTCCAATTTTCGCTTCACTCTCTGTAAAGCGTTATCAATAGATTTCACATGTCTATTTAACTGTTCCGAAATCTCCTGATAAGAACGACCATCCAGATATAAAGAAAGCACTTTTCTTTCTAAATCGCTTAATAATTCAGATATTTTAGATTCTATGTCTGTATATTCTTCCTGACTTATAATCATTTCTTCAGGATCAGTTACCTTCGCTTCCGAAATAACATCTAATAATGTCCGATCCGATTCCTCATCATAAATCGGTTTATCTAAAGACACATATGAATTTAACGGAATATGCTTTTGCCTGGTTGCTGTTTTAATAGCGGTAATAATTTGTCGAGTGATACACAGTTCAGCAAATGCTTTGAATGAAGACAGCTTGTCCTCTTTATAATCACGAATCGCTTTAAACAATCCAATCATACCTTCTTGAACAATATCTTCTCGATCGGCACCCACTAAGAAATAAGATCTCGATTTCGCGCGAACAAAGTTCTTATATTTGTGAATCAAATATTCTAGAGCGTCAGTATTACCTTTTCGAACTAACTCAACGATTGCCTCATCTTCTAAATCACGAAATGTAACGTCGCCTACACTTACGAAGCCTGCTTCCACCTTGATCCCTCCGACCGCTATTTATTTAGAAATATTATACAGTAAAAAGATAAAGAGCGTCAATGCTTCAACGCTCTCCTCTTCTTAATTTTTCTAACTTTTCTGTAATATCTTTACTAAATATCTTTCGCATGGCGGGTTGTTTTTCTTTTGTGTCTTGTGTACGCCTTCTTACTTGTTGCTCCATCGCTTGTACTTCCAACTCTAATTCACGTGCAGATTTCCGAAGAGCACCTTGTGCAAATATAACCCATTGTTCCGTATAATCAGAAGTCGCAACATATATTTGCGTATTTATATTTCTAAGCTCAATCGCAAGTTGCTCTATCTTTTCATCTGCAGTTTGATTCTTCCTTGTGAATATAACTTCCACACGCGATTGTTTCATCTTTTTTTCAATACCGTGGACTGTATAAGCATCAAAGACTATCATTACCCTTGTACCTGTGTAACCTTGATAATCCGCCATCTTATCAATCAGCGCATCTCTTGATGATTGCAAATCTACATCCCGTAGTTTCTTCAAGTCTCCCCAAGCTCCAATAATGTTGTAACCGTCAACGATTAAAATATCGTTCATTTTTTATTTACCAATTTCGTTACGTTTACGATATACCTCATACATTAACAGACTCGCGGCTACTGAAGCATTTAAGGATGTAACTTTACCAACCATCGGTAAAGTAATTAAGAAATCACATTTTTCACCAATAATACGACTCATACCTTTTCCTTCACTTCCAATTACTAATCCAATTGGCATTTTACCATCTAAATTACGGTAATCCGTTTTCCCTTTTGCATCTGTACCAGCAATCCAAAGTCCACGTTCTTTTAATTCATCGATTGTACGAGATAAATTCGTTACGCGCGCAACTGGAATATATTCAATTGCCCCAGTAGATGCCTTCGCGACTGATGCTGTAAGTCCTACAGCTCTTCTTTTTGGAATAATAATGCCATGAGCTCCTGTCGCATCCGCAGTACGCATAATAGAACCTAGGTTATGTGGGTCTTCAATTTCATCTAAAATTAAGAAGAACGGATCTTCATTACGCTTCTCTGCTACTTTGAATAGGTCTTCTAGCTCAGCATATTGATATGCAGCCACTTGAGCAATTACACCTTGATGGTTCCCCTCAACTAATTGATCTAATTTCTTTTTTGGTGCATGTTGTAAAATAATCTTATTTTCTTTCGCTAGTGCTAGTACAATTTGTACTTGTCCTTTGGCAGCACCTTCTGCGATCCAAATTTTATTAATATCTCTTCCTGAGCGTAACGCTTCAATTACAGGGTTACGTCCGATAATATATTCACTACTCATGATGATGTGCCCCCTTCCTTTTCTTCTAAAACAGCAATTGCCTTATATACAATTTCGTCTAATCTTTCACGATTATTTAATAAGTGATGATAGCCAATAAGCGCTTCAAAGGCTGTACTATGTCGATATGTTTGTACATCCGTATTTTTCGGAACAGTACCCGAATTGGCATTGCGTCCTCTTCTTAATACCGCTTCTTCTTCCTCAGTTAAAAATGCTGTCTCTAATAAATGATAAACAACTTTCGCCTGTGCCTTTGCCGAAACAAAGCTTGTCCCTAATCGATGTAATTGATTAGGACGAACTTTCCCTTTTTGAAGTAGGTGATAGCGGATATATTGTTCATATACCGCATCACCCATATATGCTAACGCTAAGCTGTTTAATTGCTTTGCATCAATCATTCTTATCCTCTTTTCCATCTTGTACCTTGAGCGGTATCTTCTAAAATAATGTTACGTTCTTTTAAATCATCGCGAATTTGATCTGACAATGCAAAATCACGATTTTTACGAGCTTCAATACGTTTTTGAATAAGTGCCTCAATTTCTTCATCAAGTAACTCTTCTTGTGCTAATTCCAATCCTAAAATATCAAATAATATTTCAAGTTGTTTTACGTATGCTTCAATTACCACTGTAGACGTATGTTCTTCCAGTAAATATTGATTTGCATGATTGGCTACATTATATAATTCAGTGATTGCATTAGCAGTATTGAAGTCATCATCCATCGCTTCTTCAAATGCAGCCTGGAATTTCTCCAGTTCAGCTAACCATTTCTCATTATGATCTGTTAAATCTGTACTACTTTCCATACGGTGTTTTAAGTTACCGTATGCCGTTTTAATTCTTTCCAGTCCGTTATTTGTGCTTTGTAATAACTCTTCACTGAAATTAATTGGGTGACGGTAATGTACTGATAGCATAAAGAATCTAATTAACTGTGGATCATATTGCTTAATGATATCGTGAACTAAAATGAAGTTCCCAAGTGACTTAGACATCTTCTCATTATTAATATTAATATATCCATTGTGCATCCAATAACGTGCAAATGTTTTTCCTGTTAACGCCTCAGATTGCGCGATTTCATTCTCATGATGAGGAAATGCCAAGTCCTGACCGCCAGCATGAATATCAATTGTGTCCCCTAAGTATTTACGCGCCATTGCCGAGCATTCGATATGCCAACCTGGACGACCTTGCCCCCAAGGGCTCTCCCAGAAGATTTCTCCTTCTTTCGCGGCTTTCCATAAAGCGAAATCAAGTGGATCTTGTTTCTTCTCTCCTACTTCAATGCGCGCACCGTGACGTAAGTCTGCGATTGGTTGATGAGATAATTTACCATATCCTTCGAATTCCTTCGTTCTAAAGTACACATCTCCTTCTGATTCATATGCATATCCTTTATTCACAAGTTCTTGAATAAATTCAATAATGATATCCATATTTTCCGTTACACGTGGATGCACTGTTGCATGCTTGCAACCTAGCGCCGTTACATCTTCAAAATACGCTTCAACGAAACGGTCAGCAATTGTTGGCACATCTTCACCTAATTCATTTGCCGCTTTAATTAATTTATCATCTACGTCAGTAAAGTTAGATACGTACTGCACATCATACCCTTTATATTCTAAATAACGGCGTACCGTATCAAATACCATAGGTGGTCTTGCATTCCCAATATGAATGTAGTTATAAACTGTAGGTCCGCATACATACATCTTTACCTTATTTTCTTCTAATGGAGTAAACTCTTCCTTTTGACGTGTTAACGTATTATAAATGTGAATAGTCATTTTTATCCTCCCTTTCTACCTTTACTTCAAGTTGTTTTTTTAATTTATCAAGTTCTACTTCCATAACCTTTAATTTATCAAAAATTGGATCCGGAAGGTCAGAATGATTTAATTCTTGACCAATCTTTACTCCATTTTGAATAACGACTCGGCCAGGTATACCTACAACTGTAGAATGTGCAGGGACTTCTTTTAATACGACAGAACCTGCTCCAATTTTAGAATTCTCTCCAACTGTAATGGATCCTAGTACTTTAGCACCCGTTGCAATTAATACATTATCCTGAATTGTAGGGTGCCTCTTTCCCTTTTCTTTACCCGTACCACCTAATGTAACCCCTTGATAGATTGTTACATTATCACCAATTTCACACGTTTCTCCAATTACAACCCCCATTCCATGGTCTATGAAAAAACGACGACCAATTGTTGCTCCTGGATGAATCTCAATGCCAGTAAAGAAACGACTAACTTGTGAGATCCAACGTGCCATAAAGAAGAAATTCTTTTTATAAAAAGCATGTGCAATTCGATGGGCCCAAACTGCATGTAATCCAGAGTAAGTCAAAATGACTTCGAAGTAACTTCTTGCCGCTGGATCCTGTTCAAAAACGACTTCAATATCTTCCCGAAGCCTCTTAAACATCGACGTTCCCTCCCCTTTATGGGCTGCTTTTTCGAGTGAACTAACTCCCTACTTATCTCCCTAAATCTTTATACACGCGAATAAAACTTATACTCACACCCAGTTTTACGGTATAAAAAAAGACGCCTCTGTCATATTGACAGAGACGCCTTATAAGCGCGGTTCCACTCTGTTTAGGCTAAATAAGCCTCAAACTCATCTTTGATAACGGTGTAAACCGCTTCTGCTTACTTTACAAAACAATTTGCTGTTCAGCAGAAGACTCGAAGGGGCATTTCAAAAATCCGCTTATAAACCACTTCCAGCCTAAAGGTGGTTCTCTCTGTAAAAAGCCTGATTTTCTACTTCTCCTTCTCGTCGCTTTTCCTTATTAGGTTTTAAGTATACTTATTATATTTCTAAACCTAGAAAATGTTAACCAATTACTTTTTGTAGACGATTTAAAACTTTTTCTTTTCCAAGAAGTGCAATAGCATTCGGAAGTTCTGGGCCATGTGTTTGACCAGTAGTTGCAACACGGATTGGCATAAATAAGTTTTTACCTTTATGACCTGTTTCCTTTTGAACTGCTTTAATAGCCGCCTTAATTGCTGCTGGTTCCATCGCTTCTAGTGCTTCTACTTGACCAGCAAATGCACGAAGTACTTCTGGTACTTGTTCACCTTTTAATACTTCTTGTCCTTCTTCTTCATAATCAACATGATCTTTGAAGAACATTTCAGAAAGCTCTACAATTTCAGCTCCAAAGCTCATTTGTTCATGATATAACGCAATTACATCACGAATCCAAGCTTGTTCTTGTTCACTTAAAGTTTCACCTATACGTCCAGCTTTCACTAGATGCGGTAAGCTTAATTCTACTACCGTATCTAAATCTTGCTTTTTCATATATTGGTTGTTCATCCATTTTAGTTTTTGAGAATCAAATAATGCAGGTGATTTTGATAAACGAGCTGCATCGAACATTTTGATAAACTCTTCTTGAGAGAAGATTTCTTCTTCTCCCACTGGCGACCAACCTAGTAATGCAATAAAGTTAAAGATTGCTTCTGGAAGATATCCAAGCTCTTTATATTGCTCAATAAATTGAATAATAGATTCATCACGCTTACTTAATTTTTTACGGCTTTCATTTACAATTAAAGTCATGTGACCGAATTGTGGGATATCCCAACCGAAAGCTTCATAAATCATCATTTGTTTTGGTGTGTTTGAAATATGGTCATCACCACGAAGTACGTGTGTAATTTCCATTAAGTGATCATCTACTGCTACCGCAAAGTTATAAGTTGGAATTCCATCTTTTTTCACGATAACGAAATCACCGAAATCATTTGAATGGAATGCAACTTCATCTTTTACGATATCTTTAAATGTGTAATCACGGTCAGCTGGTACACGGAAACGAATACTTGGAATACGTCCCTCAGCTTCAAATTCTTTCACTTGTGCTTCAGTTAAATCACGGTGGTTACCTGCGTAACGAGGTGTTTCACCACGAGCGATTTGCCCTTCACGTTCTGCCTCTAACTCTTCTTCTGTCATATAACATTTGTAAGCTAGACCACGCTCTAATAAATCTTCATATAACTTTTTATAAATATCTAAACGCTCTGTTTGACGATATGGTCCAAATTCACCACCAACATCAACACCTTCATCCCAGTCCATACCGAGCCATTTCAAGTATTTTAATTGGCTTTCTTCTCCACCTGCAACATTACGTTTTACATCAGTATCTTCAATACGAATAATAAACTTACCATCTTGATGACGAGCAAATAAATAATTAAATAATGCCGTACGCGCATTTCCGATATGTAAGTGTCCTGTTGGACTTGGCGCATAGCGCACTCTCACTTGCTTTTCCATAATTGGTACACCTTCCATTCTTAATGTCAACACATTCTATAATTGTACACCAAAAAAATGTGATTATCCATCTTACGAATTAAAAACCATTATTTTTTCTGCAATAAAACAACTGCTTGAGAAGCAATTCCTTCTTCTCTACCTGTAAATCCTAATTTTTCCGTTGTTGTTGCCTTTACATTAATATTATCAATAGACGTTTCTAATAACTCGCTAATGCGTTTACGCATACTTTCAATATGTGGTGCCATTTTTGGCTTTTGAGCAATAATTGTACAATCTAAATTCTCTAACTCATAACCTTGTTCACGCACAAATTCCCAAACCTTTTGCAGTAATACAGCTGAATCAGCATCTTTAAAGGCAGGGTCTGTATCAGGGAAATGTTTTCCGATATCTCCTGCTGCAATTGCACCTAAGCATGCGTCCGCAATTGTATGTAACAATACATCTGCATCCGAATGACCGATTAATCCTTTCTCATGGGGAATTGTAATTCCACCAATAATTAACGGTCTACCTTCCGCGAATTCATGCACATCAAAACCTTGTCCAATTCGAAACATTTTTTACATCCTCCTCAAGCTAAACTACTGGGCTTTATGATTCTATATTATATCGCTATCCTTATAAAGAAAAGCCCGGCCGTTGCCGAGCTTTTCTTTGCTATAATCATTGCTATCATTTCTTTTGAACGTGAAGAAAACTTTCAGCAATTAGTAAATCCTCTGGAGTCGTTACTTTAATATTATAGTAACTCCCCTCTACTACACCTACTTGCTTCCCGATACGTTCTATGAGACTTGCATCATCTGTACCAAGGAAACAACTCTGCTTCGCGCTTCTATGAGCTTCTAATAAAAGAGAAACAGAGAACCCTTGCGGTGTTTGTACAGCTTTAAGCTGAGATCTCTCTACCGTTTCGACAACGACACCCTGCTCTACTTTCTTAACGGTATCTTTTACTGGCACCGCACAAATGGAAGCTCCATATTTTTCTGCTGCAGTTAATACATCTTGAATCACTTTATTCGTTATGAACGGGCGTGCCCCATCATGTACAAGAACATACTCAACACCACTCGTATGCTGAATCGCGTTATACACACTATCTTGTCTTTCAGCTCCACCTTGAATAAATTGTACTGGCTTTTCAATCGGATACTTCTGCATTAACTCTTCAAAATACGGGCGCTCTTCTTCATTAATTGCCATAATAATATTTTTACACGCCTGATCCTTTTCAAAAGCACGTAACGTATGCACAATAATCGGTACTTCATTAATAAGTAAAAATAACTTATTTTTGCCAGCGCCCATCCGCTTTCCTTGACCAGCTGCTGGAATAATTAATGTATACATATTAATAATCCTCTACTTATAATGCTTTTTCTAATAACTTACGTTTGGCGAAAATCATACGACCCGCCGATGTTTGTAACACACTCGTAACGAGTACATCGAGTTGTGAGCCTACATATTCTCTACCGTCTTCTACTACAATCATCGTACCGTCATCTAAATATGCAACACCTTGATTTTGTTCTTTTCCATCTTTTACAACATAAACACTTAGTTCTTCACCTGGGAGTACAACAGGTTTAATTGCATTAGCTAAATCGTTAATGTTTAACACCGTTACCCCTTGTAATTCAGAAACTTTGTTTAAGTTGAAATCATTCGTCACTACCGTTCCACCAGTGATTTTTGCCAACTTTACAAGTTTGCTATCCACTTCTTGAATATCCTCGAAATCGCCTTCATAAATCTCTACCGGAATCGGCATCTCTTTTTGAATACGATTTAAAATGTCTAATCCTCTGCGACCACGATTACGCTTTAAAGCATCGGAAGAATCGGCAATGTGCTGAAGTTCTTCTAACACGAATTGTGGAATGACAATTGTTCCTTCTAAGAACTTTGTTTGGCAAATATCAGCAATACGTCCATCGATAATTACACTCGTATCAAGAATTTTCCAATGTGCTAAAGATTCTTCTGCCTCATTTTCTGGTTCTTCATTCTCACTATTATTATTTTTCTTCTTCCCACGTTGTGGTAATGTAAATAATCCTAACAATTCATTCCTCTTTTTAAACCCTACTTGGAATCCTAAATATCCTAGTAAAAGAGTAAAGAACACTTGCAACACCGTACTAATAACTGGAATTGTAAATTCACGAATTGGTATTAAAATTAAGTACGCAACAATAAGCCCCGAGATTAAACCTAATGTACCAAATAAAACATCTGCTACAGGCGCTTTTACAAGAGCCTCTTCAATATGCTTAATAAGTTGAACAATATAATCTACAAGCCAAAATGTTGTTAAAAATAAAATAATTGCACCAATAATTGCACGAACATACGATCCTTCCAATAAAGGAACGGCACCGATGTCTAATACATTAATAACTTTTGGGATTAAGTAAATCCCTAACGCTCCCCCGATTACTAAAAAGAAGAGCTGTACAATCCGTTTTAACATCCAACCACCTCCTACTCATTATTAACCATTGTTTCGCTAATCAAAACGCCGAATGCAAAAGCGGACGTGTTTTTTTATAAATAGTTTTATTTACCAATATATCATATCATATACCAAAAATGTTCTAGTGTCGTTATATTATGGAATCAATGTAATATTCTTAATTGTGTCTACTCATATAGAGATGCTCTTGAATTCTTTTTAGGCCTTCTCGTATTTTCTTCGCCCTGACTTCCCCAATTCCTTCTACATCATCTAATTCATTAATAGTCGCCCGACAAACACCTTGTAAGGTTTTAAATCGATTAATTAAATTTTCAATGATAAGTGGTGGAACACGTGAAATTTTGCTAGTGATTCGATATCCTCTCGGTGTCACACTTTCTTCTAAACTTGTTTGTCCTGGGTATCCGAGCAATTTAACTAAATCGCTATCCTCTAGAAGTTGTGCATTCGCAAGTTCTTGTAACTTTTTCAATATTTGATGATGATCTTGCGTTTTTTCTTGATAGTAATCTTTAATTAATAGTGCTGCCTCTGCTTCTAAATCGGCTAGTAGTTCCGTAAGTTGTAAACGAATTAACCTACCTTCTGTCCCCAGTTCATGAATATAGCTCAATATTTCATTTTTAATACGTAGTACCATTTCAACACTATGTAAAACATGAACTACTTCGGACATTGTAACGACCTCTTCAAATTCTAGAATACCCAAATTCGTAATCCCATCATTCCATACAGCCTTATATTTTTCTAACGTTTGAATAGCTTGGTTTGCCTTTGTTAAAATAACACCTATATCTTTTAGTGTATAACGTAAATTCCCTTGATATAGCGTAATTACGTTACGTCTTTGTGAAATAGCCACTACGAGGCTACCTGTCTGCTTTGCTACACGCTCCGCCGTTCGATGGCGCATACCAGTCTCAATAGAGTCAATAGATGACTCTGGAACTAACTGTGCGTTCGCAATCAAAATTTTACTTCCAGTTTCATTTAAAATAAGTGCTCCATCCATTTTTGCTAATTCGTATAAACTAGCGGGAGAGAATGCACAATTAATATGAAACCCGCCATCAACAATACTTTTAATTTGTTCATTATATCCAAGAACAATTAATCCCCCTGTTTGTGCGCGAAGTACATTATCTATCCCTTCGCGCAGTGGTGTTCCCGGGGCCACAAGTTGTAAAATATTAATCATACTTTTGACACGTTGCTTGTTTTCTTCCATAGCCTAGCCTCCTAATGTCAAACGAAGCGCTTCTCCTAAATTGGATACACCTACTACCTCAATCCCATCTGGAATTGTCCATCCTCCTAAATTTTTCCTAGGAATAATAGCGCGTTGAAATCCTAATTTAGCTGCTTCTTGTACACGTTGTTCAATTCTTGATACCCTTCTTATTTCTCCAGTTAATCCTACTTCTCCTATTACTGCATCGGTCGGTGCCGTAGATTTATCTCTAAAACTTGAAGCTATACTTAAAGCCACAGCTAAATCAATTGCCGGTTCATCTAACTTCAAACCGCCTGCTACTTTTAAATATGCGTCTTGATTTTGCAATAATAAACCTGTTCTTTTTTCTAACACTGCCATAATAAGCGATACACGGTTATGGTCAATTCCCGTTGCCATTCTTCGAGGGTTTCCAAAACTAGTAGGGGAGATTAATGCTTGTATTTCTACTAAAACTGGTCGTGTTCCTTCCATTGAGGCAACCACTGTCGATCCTGCAACCCCAACTGGTCTTTCCTCAAGGAAAATTTCAGAAGGGTTTAAGACTTCCGCAAGACCAAGTTCCTTCATTTCAAAAATACCCATTTCATTTGTAGAACCAAAACGATTCTTCACAGCTCGCAAAATACGATATGTATGATGACGGTCTCCTTCAAAGTAAAGAACTGCATCGACCATATGTTCTAACATACGAGGTCCTGCGATTGCGCCCTCTTTTGTCACATGCCCAACGATAAAAATAGGGATCCCTTTCGTTTTTGCAAGTTTCATTAATTCCGCTGTACATTCACGTACTTGTGCCACACTTCCCGGTGCTGACGTTACCTCAGGTAAATGTATCGTTTGGATGGAATCAATAACAACAAAGGCTGGATTCACTTCTTCAATGTGTGCTGCAATTCGCTGTAAATCCGTCTCTGATACAACAAATAGATTACTACCATTTACATGTAAACGATCCGCGCGCAGTTTAATCTGTTTTGCTGATTCTTCACCCGATATATATAGTACATCATATGAAGAATCTGCTAATTGCGATGATATTTGTAATAGTAACGTTGATTTTCCAATCCCAGGGTCTCCACCAATAAGTACTAAGGAACCATCTACAATCCCGCCACCAAGTACACGATTAAATTCTTGAAATTTCGTTTCAATACGCGCCTCAGACTTTGTTTCTACTTCTGTTAGGCGTCTTGGTTTTGTTACTTCCGATTGAATTGCATTGGCATAATTAAGGCGCCTTGATGATACAACCGGTTCCATCTCTTCAACAAGCGTATTCCATTGACCACATCCAGGACATTTTCCCATATATTTCGGTGACTGATACCCACACTCTTGACATGTGAATTTTGTTTTCTTTTTAGCCATATCGTTTTATATTTCACTTCACTTTCATCTATAAACAGTTTATCCTTCTCGTACAAGAAAGAGGGCTATCTCGTAGCCCTCTTAGTTTGTCTATACTTATTTTACCTTTTCAGCACTATGAATGACAAATGATTCTCCTTCAACATCAAAGATAACTTTTTGTCCTTTCTCAATAGCACCTTTTAAAAGTTCTTCCGATAGTCTATCTTCTACATGTTTCTGAATTGCTCTACGAAGTGGGCGAGCACCGTACTCTCGGTCAAATCCTTTATCAGCAATAGCTGAAATCGCTCCTTCTGTTAAATGCAATTCAATTTCTTGCTCTTTCAAGCGGTTCACTAACTGATTTACCATAAGTGTTACAATCTCTTGAATATGTTTTTTCTCAAGCATATGGAACACGATAATTTCATCAATACGGTTTAAGAATTCTGGACGAAATGCCTTTTTCAATTCATCCATTACTTTACCTTTCATATCTGAATAATCACGGCTCTCATCTTGGACGTTAAAACCAAGATGTTTATTACGTTTTAACGCCTCTGCACCAACGTTAGATGTCATAATAACAATTGTATTACGGAAATCAACTGTACGCCCTTTAGAATCTGTTAAGCGACCATCTTCTAATACTTGTAGTAGAATGTTAAACACATCAGGATGAGCTTTCTCTACTTCATCTAATAAGACTACTGAATATGGCTTACGGCGAACTTTCTCTGTTAACTGTCCACCTTCTTCATATCCAACATACCCTGGAGGAGAACCAACTAAACGAGAAGTAGAATGCTTCTCCATGTACTCCGACATATCGATGCGGATCATTGCATCCTCATCACCGAACATAGATTCTGCTAACGCTCTTGCTAACTCCGTTTTACCTACACCTGTTGGTCCTAAGAAAATAAATGAACCAATTGGACGTTTCGGATCTTTCAATCCTGCTCTAGCACGACGAACAGCTTTCGCTACAGCTACTACCGCTTCATCTTGACCAATAACACGATCATGAAGAATGGATTCTAAGTTTAATAATTTGTCAGTCTCTGTTTGTGCAAGTTTAGAAACCGGGATACGAGTCCACGTAGAAACGACATTTGCAATATCTTCTACTGTCACTTCTGAGTTTTCTTTTCCTTGTTGCTCTTTCCATTGACGCTTCGTATCCTCTAACTTCTCACGTAAGCGTTGTTCCATATCACGTAACGACGCAGCTTTTTCAAATTCTTGACTTTGTACAGCTGCATCTTTTTCTTTTCTAATTTCCTCAAGCTTCACTTCCAGCTCTTTTAAATTTGGTGGTGTTGTATACGAGCGTAAGCGAACCTTTGAAGCAGCTTCATCAATTAAATCAATCGCTTTATCTGGTAAGAAACGATCTGTAATATAACGGTCTGAAAGCTTTACAGCTGCATCAATGGCATCATCTGTAATAGATACGCGGTGATGTGCCTCATAACGATCACGTAAACCTTTCAAGATTTGAGTTGATTCATCTAAGCTTGGTTCATCAACGTGAATTGGTTGGAAACGTCTCTCTAAAGCCGCGTCTTTTTCAATATATTTGCGATATTCATCTAACGTTGTCGCCCCAATACATTGTAACTCCCCGCGAGCTAAAGATGGTTTTAAAATGTTCGATGCGTCAATGGCACCTTCTGCTCCACCTGCACCAATTAATGTATGAAGTTCATCAATAAATAGAATGATATTTCCTGCTTGGCGGATTTCATCCATTACTTTCTTCAAACGATCTTCAAATTCACCACGATATTTCGTTCCAGCTACCACTGTACCCATATCTAGTGTCATAACACGCTTATCTCTTAAAGTTTCAGGAACTTCATTATTTACGATTTGTTGCGCTAACCCTTCTGCAATTGCTGTTTTACCTACACCAGGCTCCCCAATTAATACAGGGTTGTTTTTTGTTCTACGGCTTAAAACTTCAATTACACGTTGAATTTCTTTACCACGTCCGATAACAGGGTCTAAACGATTTTCACGTGCAACAACTGTTAAATCACGTGCTAAGCTATCAAGTGTTGGTGTATTTGCATTTGTTGAAGAACCACCTTGGTGACCTGAACTTGCTTCATTACTTCCAAGAAGTTGCAATACTTGTTGTCTTGCCTTATTTAGACTAACACCTAAATTATTTAAAACACGTGCTGCTACACCTTCACCCTCGCGGATTAAACCAAGTAAGATATGTTCTGTTCCAACGTAAGAATGACCTAATTTGCGAGCTTCATCCATAGACAACTCAATAACCTTTTTAGCACGTGGTGTATAATGTACAGTTTGAGAAGCTTCTGTTCCGCGCCCAATTAACGCTTCTACCTCTTTTTGAACTTTCTCTGGGCTTAATCCAAGAGCAATTAACGCTTTTGCTGCAATTCCTTCGCCTTCGCGTACAAGCCCAAGTAAAATATGTTCTGTTCCAATATTATTATGCCCAATGCGAATTGCTTCCTCTTGAGATAAAGCTAATACTTTCTGTGCTCTTTCTGTAAATCTTCCAAACATCATAGAAATCGCCTCCTACTTGCGCTTAGTTTTTTTCAATACGTAATCGCTCACGGATTAAGGTTGATCTTCGATAATCTCTTTCTTCTGGTCCTAAAGGCCCTCCTGCATATTGTTGTAAAATGCCTGGTTGTGTAAGAACCATTAGTTCAGTCAAAATATTTCTCGACACACCTTTTATATATCCTAAATCAATACCAAGTCGTACATCTGATAAGCAATTGGCCGCTTCCGCAGATTGAATTAACCGACTGTTTGCTAGTATGCCATAAGAGCGATAAACTTTGTCTTCAAGCTCAATACTTGAATTCTGTACAATTAATTCTCTCGCCATTTTTTCTTGCTGTATAATTTGTTGAATGACACTCTTTAAATCTGCAATAATATCTTCTTCAGATTTTCCTAGTGTCATTTGATTTGACACTTGAAATATATTACCTAACGCTTCGCTACCTTCACCGTATATTCCTCTTACTACTAACCCTAATTTTTGAATTACTTGTATGATACGGCTAATTCTTTTCGTTAAGACGAGTCCTGGTAAATGAATCATTACAGAAGCCCTTAATCCTGTACCAACGTTAGTAGGACAGCTCGTAATATATCCAAGTGATTCATCAAAAGCATACTCAACCTCTTTTTCTATCCAATTATCTATTTGATTGGCACTTTGAAGAGCCTCTGATAACTGCAATCCTGAAAATAAGCATTGAATCCGAATATGGTCTTCTTCATTCAGCATGACACTAATATGTTCGCTTTCTGACAATAAACATGCTCCATATTCTGTTCCTGCAAGGTTGGGACTAATTAAATGCTTTTCAACTAATACTCTCCTTTGAAGAGGCGTTAACTCATTCATTTTTAATAGCTCAAACTCTCCAAAAGGTTCTACCGCTTTATTTATAAATTCCTTTTTAAATAATTCATGAATCTGTTCAGCTTCTTCTTCGTTTTGCATAGTAGAGAATTGATACTTTTTAAAATTACGGGCCAAACGAATTCGGCTACTTAAAACAATATCAGAATCAGGGCCATCCCCCTTCATCCATGGACTAATCGCTTCATTCATAATTTTGTCCAGTGACATAGAACTATTCCCCCTCTCTATGCTCACTAAGCTGATTTTCAAGACCTCGAATTTTATCCCTTATTTCAGCAGCTTTCTCAAACTCCTCTTTCTGTACGTATTGTTTCAGAATGAGTTTTAGTTCATCTAATTCTTTCTTTAAGTGAATATTTCCTTCTATACGTTTAGGAATTTTTCCACAATGATCTGTATGCCCGCCGTGAAGACGTTTTAATAAGGGCTTTAAATGTTCCTTAAATGTATCGTAACAAGAAGCACATCCAAAGCGTCCTACCTTTGTAAATTGCTCATATGTCATCTTACAATCTGGACACCTTAATATACTTGTATTCGAAAATCCGTTTTTTCCTTCTTCAAACATTGTTGATTCACCGTGTAATAACCCAGCAAATAAATCATGGAATGAAAAGTTAGACTGCGATGATTGAAAGAAAGACGTATAGCCACTTTGTTCTGCACATTGCTCACAAAGATGAACTTCCGCCTTCTTTTCGTTAATTACTTTTGTATAATGTAAAGTTGCTGGTCTTATATTACAGTTTTGACAAGTCATCACTATCCCCACCTTTACAACAGGAACGATCTATCTCATAGTACTTTTCATACATTACTAGATTGTTCACTTTCCTTTATTTGTTTAAATAAAAGTGCGTGTTCTTTTTTCAAAACTTCTACAATATTTAACTGCCTTATTTCTTCATTATTATTCTTTTACAAAAGCTGTATTTATTTATATTTCAGTGTTCTTAACATTGCGCATAATATTCGAGCCCTAAGTTCATCTCGAGAAGGAACATCCATTGATAGTACAGAACGATCTAGTACACTTAACATGAGTTTAGCTTCACGATTTGTTATGATTCCCTCTTCTATTAAGCGTATAATCATACTCTCTGCATTTCCTTGCGCAACGCTATGATCAATCATATGAAGCATTTGATCAATAATGTCTATATCATCATGCAGTTTGACTTTTATAATGCGAATGTAACCTCCTCCACCACGTTTACTTTCTACTACAAATCCTCTTTCTAACGTAAAACGGGTATTGATTACATAATTGATTTGAGATGGTACGCACTCGAATCGATCCGCAATCTCATTTCTTTTGATTTCAATCACATTATTATTGCTTAAGTCAATAACTTGCTTTAGATATTGCTCAATGATATCAGATATATTTCTCATTTATCCGCCACCTTTATTGACTTTGACTATCTTTGACTTTAATTATATACGTATTAATAAAATTTGCAACTCTTTTGCTTATTCACTATCCTAGCCACATTCCCCTGTATTTAATCAAAATTATTATTATTTAAACACATTTTTTATTACTATGGATTATAAAAGAAAACACGAAAAAACACGAGTCATTTGACTCGTGTTTAG
>NZ_JBWYRA010000018.1:0-52914 GCF_056725905.1 Bacillus sp. BC05(2025)
ATGTCTATAGCAGTATTCTGTGAACGAACTCTATTTGGAATAGGTGAAACGAATTTTTAAAAGGCTATTAATCTGGAACTGAGAATCGTAATTTGTTTGGTATGGTAAAGGGTATTGGGTACTGTTTGGCCTTTATGTCAGTTTTTTTCTCGCGTTTAAAAAAATGACGAAAAGGGCAAGCTATTCATGAGGTGGTAAAGGTGTTTGGATTAGGCAAAAAACGTAGTAAATTTGGTAAGTGGTTAGACAAACAAGGAATTACACAAGGGGAATTGGAGAAGGCTGCTAAGTTGAGTAGGGGTACTATTTCAAAAGTGTGTAATGATAAAGAATACACACCTAAATTTTCGACTATATCCCAAATAACAAGGGGATTAAAGAAGTTAGGGAAAAACATAAATGAAAATGAATTTTGGATGTAGCTTCACTAAAACCGGTGGGGCTATTTTTATTTTTTTATAAAAATCTCTTCATAAAAGAACGTACATTCGTATATAATAAGAACTAACGTTCTGTTATTTAGGGGGAATAACGGTGTATGACTATTCAATATTGCCAAATCGAATTGTTTTATGTGTAGATCTTCGTTCGTTCTATGCCAGTGTATCGTGCATCAAAATGGGATTAGACCCACTTCATACTAAATTGGCTGTAGTTGGTGATGTGAATAGGAGTGGTTCAATTGTTTTGGCTGCAACTCCACCATTAAAAGCATTAGGCGTTAAGAAAATGGCGAGATTGTATGAGATACCACGTCGTAAAGATATCCTTGTGGTAAATCCAATTATGAGTACTTACATAAAATGTTCTAATTTCATTACTAAGTTGGCTCTACAATACGTGCCAATTGAGGATTTTCACCAATATTCCATCGATGAGTTCTTTATGGACATTACGGATAGTATTCATTTATTTGCTAATGATCCATATGAATTTGCATTGAAATTCAAACGAGAGATATATGCTAAGACGCGAATTGAATGCACGATAGGAATTGGTCCAAACCCTTTAATGAGTAAGGTTGCCTTAGATGTAGAAGCGAAGAAAACGAAAGATTGCATAGCATACTGGAAATACAAAGATGTACCCATAAAATTATGGCCAATACGACCGCTTAGTAAGTTTTGGGGGATTTCGGGTAAGACAGAAGCAAAGTTAAACCGAAAAGGCATTCACTCAATCGGAGACTTGGCGCAATATCCACTCAAATATTTAAAACAGAGCTTCGGGGTCATTGGCGAAGAACTACACTTACATAGCAACGGCATTGATTTTAGCCGAATATCAGAAAAATACGTTCCGGCAACAACTTCTATTGGTAAAAGCCAAATACTTATGCGTGATTACACCATAGAGGAATTCCCAATTATTCTACTGGAACATATCGAGGAAGTTTGTTATCGAATGCGAAGGCAAAACAAACTAGCTCAAACTATTCATTTTTCTATTGGTTACAGTAAAAATTACGCTGGCGGTTTCAGAAAAACTCACACTATGAACCGACCAACCAATTTGACAATGGATATATATAAGATTTGTACATACTTTTTACATGAGTTTTATACTGGGGAACCCATTAGAACTATCAATGTTTCTTTAACTAACTTAATCAATGAAGGCGAAGAACAAATCTCACTATTCGATAACGTAATACAACGCGAAAAAGAAATGAAACTAACTAAAGTAATGGACGAAATACGCACTAAATTCGGTAAGAACAGCATATTACGAGGGATTTCGTATACAAATAGTGCAACAGCAAGATACAGAAACACATTGCTAGGGGGACATAAAGCATGAACAACGCTAATATGCCAAAAGGACGAGGAATGGTTAAATGGACTCCATTCGCAGCGATGCCAGAACAATTCGCTGGTATCCGTGAGATTATTAAAGACAAGGCAAAAGTAGAACGCCCTACATTAACCCAGGAAGAGCAAGAACGTATTGAGAATATGCTTTTATGTTCGCTACTTTCTGAAGAAGAAATATTGATTACATATTATGAAGATGGTTTTTTACTTACTAGCTATATGACCGTCATTGATATTGATCCGTTAAATAAATCTATAATTTGTACGGATGCATTTTATAATAATATGACGTTGAAATTTATTGATATTATTGATGCAAAATGAAAAAAGGCCGTCCAACAGGACGGCTTTCGTTGTTTACTTTTTAATATACTCGTACCACCATTGCCTTTCATCCATCCAAGCTGTAATTTTATCTAGTTCGCCATTAGGTAGTATCTCAGTTTGTAAATACGCTAAACCAGTTAGTGGATCAGATACAACCTGACCTTTAGTTCCGCGCTCATTCATAGCATTTACGACTTCCTGGACTAGTGAAATACCAAATCCGCCAGATTTAACATATTGATAGCCGCCATTGGCAATAGCTTGTTCTGGTTGTTTTTCTCCAGTAAACCAAGATAATGATTTACTGCCAATCAATTGGTTCAAATCACACTTACCAATACCAGGTACATTACCTGTCTCTGTGTATTGCCAAATATCACATGGATAAGCTGGCTTGTTACCGCCATAACGAGGAATCCATACAAAGTCAGCTTTTACATTAGCCATGCCAAACGGAGCATACATATGATGGCCAACATATAAACCGACTTTCTTGGCTCCTAATCGGCGTAATTCATCAATAAAGGCTTGCGTACCCGCTCTCATATCATCCATTGTTTTTACTTCTACATCAGCAACCCAAACTGTGGCACTCTTGTCTCCGCGATTCCAAAAGTCCCTAGCTTCTATACGTGCATCATTTTCAGAAACGAAACGACAGAATGCATAATTCCCAAAAGGAATACCGTGTTGCTTCATGGCTTGTACATATCCTTTATATAATGGATCCACATAATTAGAACCGTCTTGTACACGAGCTATAATAAAATCAATGTGTTGTTTTGCTACAGGCCAATTAATATTACCATTCCATTTTGAAATATCTATAATGTGTCCCATTATTTATCCGCTCCTTTGTTTTGTTTATCGGCAAACCATTTACCTGCTGTAGGGTTAGATACAACACCTGCAGCAATCAAAATGTATAGAATCATATCTACATATTCCTGATATCTTCCTAAATTAAAATGAGGGACAGTATCCATTAATACCATCCCTAACAGTGCGAACAACGCTACCCATAATCCATAATTCTTGAATTTCTCTTGCATCATTATTTCCTCCGTTTCCTTGTATCAGAACGTTTTATTTTTGCTTCAATTTCACTTGCCACACTTTCCAGTAACCATGTTGGAATCCATTTATCCCAACCGACACGAACGCAATTAGCTGTGAAACTATTGAAAATATGATATGTTAAACCGCCTGTTACCATAAAAAAGAAGAAATCGGGTAACTTGAATGCGATATCAAACATGTGAGCTAAACATGGCAGTAAAAAAAGCACCACGGTACGCGCGATGCCTTCTACTCCATATGCTGATGAATATGATCCATCTAATTTAGATGCCTTACTTCCAGTAATCCAATCTAAAGTTACTACCATCATCAGAATACAAATCCATATTAAGTTAGATTTTCCGTATACAATACTTAAAAATGTTCCTAACCCTCCACCAACTAATGAACCAAGCTTAAATGTTGTAGAGTTGAAAACGTCAATTATATTAAGACTTCTGAAAATATCATGCACTCGCTCCAATTATTCACCTCCTTTTAAATATAAAAAAAGACCAGCTTACTGCTCTGTTTGCTTTGTATTTTCTGTTGTTGGTGTTTCATTCATCAATTTCCTTACCAATTCTTCTAGTGCCGCGATTCGGTTATCTTGATCCACCTCCTTAAGCTTTTGCTCTTCAAGTTCTTGCTTTAACATACCAATATCAAACTGCATATTGTCCATTTTCCAGTCTAGTTCTTGTACGGATTGTATTGTAATAGAAACTGAACTATATAATGTGATTGCATCTTTCTCAGGGGTGGTAAATACTCTATCGCTATCCTCGGCAATCATACCGTAGTTTACAGGTAAAATGTCAATCTCGCCCGCATTGTATTTTTCAACGTCTGCAATTAAATTATATTGCTTAATTTTTACACTGTTCACTTTTTCAAGCGCTGAGAAAGGTAAATCCTCTATATTAGTTTTAATCTTACGTGTAGACGTAGGTACGAACTCTAGCGCATACATTCTTCCTTGTGCTGATATATTCTCCGTAGCTCGCAGTGTTCTCAGTTTAATGTCTCGGAAAGCGTCACCTGTCGCACTTTTAATCTGTAATCCTTCACCAACATAATCAGGATGCCTTGCCATTCTAAACATAATCTGATTTGCAAAAGTAAAATCTACATCTCCTTGAGCAGTTGGAGCTAAGTCTTTAATTGTCATTGCAGGGATTGACCTATTATCACTTGTATAAAATTTAAAGTAGCCACGTTTAGCGATAAAGTCCATATCTTTAGAAGCGCTCAAGGTTACAAATCCTGTAATACTACTTGTGGAACTAGCAGTAAGAGAAATATTACCATTAGTGTTAGTTACGCTCATATCCCCTACAGAGTTAATTTGCATTGCTCCATCATATCTGTAGAAATTGATATAGGAAGATTTAATTACGTCATTTCCATTACGACCTGTAGCAATCCCAATCGAAGCCACTGAGTTAGTGAATACGTTTGAATTTATTGTAGTTTGGTCAATTACTAATGATCCATTTAACGTCCCTGTAGTCTCATAATCATTACCAAGAATTAAAGCGGACTGAACATTCCCATCTGTACGCTCAATGAATCCTAAATAACCTCTACTACGTCCACCACCGTATACAGTTAAATTCTGTGCATTTAAACGAATTTGATTGGCGCCTGAACCTGCAGGAGCGGTTTGAATTGTTACCCCTTGCAAAGTCTGCGCTTTAAGGTGTTTTGCTTCAATGTAACCATCAAGATAAATCTTACTCGCTTGAATCAACACAGATTGAGCTGTTTGGTTGATTGTAGAAGAAATTTCGTTATTTTTAACTCGTAAGTTAATTTCATCACTCATTAGAGATAACTTAGAAGAATGCGAATCTACTATAGCTTTACTTCCAAAACGTCCATCGGAATCTACTTTATTGTAAACATCATTACTCTCTGCCTTTAAGTCAATACGATTAGATTGCTGATTGATACTTGTTTCAAGAGTAGATACTTTAGAGTCGAACTCAGAAGTAGCCACTTTCTTTGCTATCTCTCCAACAAGTTGGTCATAGTTAGCGTAGTCTTTTGGGTTTTCCATGAAAGCACTAGGAATCTTCCCTTTTTGGAGTTGCGGTTGAGACATCCATAGTCTACCGTTACGGGTAATAGTTACAACACCTCGAACAGCATTATGAGCTGCAGCAGGTGCAGGTAAAGTTGCAGAAACAAACACCCATGAGTTATTAGCTAATATAGGGACTAGTTGTACAGCGCTATTTGTTACCAAAGTCCCACCATTGTAATAAGCTATTTGTATATAAGCTCCACCGTCTAGCAAGTCTTTATTATCTGTATAGAACCAGGATGAAAATACATAGTCCCCTGAATTAGCTTGACTGGGTGCATTTTGATACAAACTAGCAGGTGCATTTGCTGTTAATCCGGTAGTTTCTAATTTCACTGAGTTATATCCATCATGGTTGCGAGCCGACTCAGGCGTAGCTTTAAAATTTGTACCGTTCGCCCATATCCCCCATTTAGCGACACTAGGAGTTCTAGATGTGATTACTCCTGTAGAAGCGTTTATTACTCGATCTTCAAAGGCAGTATTAAATAGTAAGTTTGTGCTTCCTAATCCACCAACATATTCCTGCATTTGCGTATCAGACACTTTAGACTTGATTTGATTATTCAGCTGTGAGATATCGGTTGTGTTTTGCTGAATAATCTCCCCATGTTTCCCTTGTGTCTGGGATATCGTTGTAATGGTTTGAGAATTCGAATCTGCAGTCTGTTTAACTTGATTCAATGTAGATTGCATTGTATCTTGATCTTTTTTTACATTGGATACAGTAGTCGTAACACCCTCCACACTTTTCTCAATCTCCGTAGTTTTAGATTGAAAAGTCCCTTGTGTTACTCCGTCTTCTGGAGCAAGATTCCAAGCTTCAAGTAAGTCGCCAAATGTAACCATTATTCCTGTAAACGTTGCATCTACAGTAGTTGTATTAGCGGTTGCTATATTTACACGTACCTCTTTCAAAGTACCTGTATATTTAGTCGTATCAAATTTAACTGAAATTCGTTTCCAACCATTTGTTACCTCTTTTTGTGGAAAAATAGAATAATAGTATTGTTCTTTTCCATTTTGGTCATAAGTAAACCGCATGTACAAACGGGGATACTCAGATGTAGAGGTTACTGTTTTTACATCCACATAGCAGGAAGCAACCCCTTTTTTATTTATAAAAGGCTCTGTCTGTAAAAGCTGAGTGACAAAAGCGCTATTACTTGTTAATTGCAGACCTTTCTTAATTTCTGGAACATTTGGTAATGTAACATCGACAATTTTAGTAGTAACTGCATTTGTGATTCCAGTCCATCCGTTTTTATCATTTGAAAAATCCGAGTTAATTACATAGTTTCGAACATTAACTTCTCTTGTCTCTAAACTTGTAAGTTTTTCAGTGATTTTTCCTGCTTCCGCTTTAATTTCAGTTGTTGTTTTCTTTAGTTCGCTTGTTGTTTGCTGCACTTCCGAAATCGTCTCTTTTGTGCCTTCTACAGTTTGTTCGACTGTATTTAATTTACTGCTAATTTCAGTGTCGTTTTTAGTTAACGCTTCAATGGATTGTTTAAATCCATCTGAAGTTTGCTCTATTTGAGTCACTTTCTTATTAATATTACCTTGTTCGTTTTGCACTTCAGAAATTGTACGGCTAACCCCCTGCAAGCTTTCATTCACTTCATTGAATTGTCCTGTCGCCTGATTTTGTGCATCTTGAACCTTTTGATTCAATTCTGTTTTAGTATTTTCAATATCTTTTTGAACATCTTTAATACTTTGCTGCAATGGACCTGTATCCGGAGTAACCCTTTGCCATTGCCCATCTTTCCAAAGTTTCTGCACCTTATTTTCAGGATCAGAACTATCTATCCACAGAGTTTTCCCATCACGTAAATTCTCAGTAGGGGCTGTAGGTTGCTCGATAATATCAACCATATTCTGCTCCATATACTTTTGAGTAGCAGTTGCTAAATCTTTGGCAGTTTGAGATTCTTCGACAGCTTCATTCGCCTTATTTGCTGCATCATTTGCCTTTTCTTCTAAAGCAGCAAACCATTCTTTCGATACTTTATCGTTAATCATTGAAAGCATCTTTTGATACAGTTTTCGCAACGCTTCATCTTGGTCAACTATTTCCACATAGTTTCCGAATGTATGTTTATTTTGATGCTTATCCTTGTAGGAATTGTCTCCTGCAATAGCTCTTGCTTCCAGGTATAGAGTTGGCGTCATTCCTTCATCGATAATGCGTATTGTGTCGCCCTCACTTACATCCTCATGTTCATATCCAAATACGCTAGATATATCAATGGAATTCACTTCGTAAGTAACGATTGCAGATACGCGCTTTTTCAGTTCCGTTTTTGCTAATGTTAACAATCGGGCCGGAGTAAGTTCGTCTTTTTCAGACTCCGGCGTATAGAATCCGAATAGATGCTTTCCGTTCACATTCCAACGTTGAAATGCTGCGTCATCGACGATATATTGAGATCCGTTATTCACAGATTCAATAGTGATTAACTTGTCATTTCCATCTGCATCTTGTCCTATATAATACGGAACTAATGCCGTAATAATGTTCTCAGAGTTCTCTATACGTTTGATACCTACTAAATCCTTACCAAGAGTAACCTCTTTATTCGTTTCTCTACCACGCTTCTTAACAAGGTCAATGAATCTTCTTGGTTTTCCTGTTCCAATTTCAATTCTGTATTGGATCTCGATGTTGTCGAAGAGAGTTGCGATTTGCTGAACGAATTGTAAAGGGCTTATGAACTTTTCAATCTTAAAAGAACGCTTACCTTCCGCTTCGATAAGACCGATTTCCCACCCGGTACCTGTGATACCGAGTGCTAAATACTGTTCAGCGCTCCAACTTTTAATCTCCTGCGGTTTTATATACTTCTCTTTATCAAGTAAAATCCACTCACCTGATGCATAGACAGTAACATTGTGAGCTTCAGAGTCTTTTTCAATAGAAGTGATTACATAGGGAGTAATAACACCTGGGTTAGTTTCTTTTAATATCAAATTCTTTTGTTGGATATAATCTAGAAACGGAGAATCTTCTAATAGTTTGAAGTCCAGTATGTCAACATTATCTTTAATCTCCCAATGCCTTAGATCATCGAAATAATCTGCTGGCTGAATAGAAGCGATAATTTGTTTTGTTTTAAAGTCTACAATGTGTAAATCTCCGCTTACTTTCTGCATTATTTATATCTCTCCCTGTAAGTTAATGTAGCAGTCCCTATATTGCTAGGACGTACAATGATATTGTTGTCACCTCGCTTCACAATCGGGAATCGACTGAAAATATCTTTCAAACCTATTGCATTTGTACCGTTTATTGTTACTAATGATCTCTCTGTATCTATCTGAACTTTATCCCCTACATCAAAAATATAAGGGGTTTCATCAAGCGTTAATGTATTAATCTTCCAAAACTTCACATCTTCAATAAACGCTATTTCAGCAGGTGGATGTGGACCATAAGCGATACAACCTACAGCTACCTTCGTGACTGGTCTAGAAGTCATGGGGTTGCTATCGGATTCGTCTCTCCAGGCGCGGACAAAACTAGCATCATCTATTTCGGTATTTTTGCGATACTTAGCAAAATAGAAACTCCACTCTTTACCTCTACGCGCTACCGAAACATGCCCCCTGAAATTATTAAATGTATCAGAGTACATGCCCATTTCGTCAGTGATCCACTTTCTAGACCCTCCTGAATCAATAATCGATTGTGCCGTTGTCATTTCATGACTCATATATTCATCAGCCATCGCTAATTCAACTATTACATTATCATTAGCATCTAAAAGCATTACCACCGTTTTCCCCATTCTGCTCCAATGACCAGACTGAAAATACATTTGCACATCAAGTCTAAAGTCTTGAATAACACCACTCGTATTAGGGATAGTTCGTTTCATAAAGGGACCATGCCACTCAGTATCAGTTCCTGTTCCGTATGATTCAGGTGTAAAAGCATATCCTTGCCATACCTTCATATTTCCTGAACTTTTATAAATCCCTATTTGACCAGTTACAGCTGTCCAAGGTGTTAAACTAGTCATTTCGTCCCATATCAGGCGCTCATCTTGCTTTACCACACGAGTTTTAACTCCAGTAGGATAACCGAGCCTAAAATATTCATCATTATTCCATACATCCAAGAATGGGCTAGGGTTTGCTACTTTAATATCAATAACTGGATTCGTTTCTACTGTTCCTTTATTTTCAAAATTAGCTTTTAATTCTTGATTCTGTACTGACATAACTTTAGTTTGAACACCCCCTAATTTATATGGCATAGGGCAGACAAATGTAATCTTTCCTTTTCCTCTGAAAATTAATTCATCTATATCTGCTTCACCATCAATTACGGCCATGTATGTGCGATCTGGTTCATCATCAAAAATTAATTCACAAGGTTGATCTGTCACAAGCCAATCCGCTAAGTCTTCTTTCTTCTTTTGCATTTCGCTTTGGCTACCCGCCTTAATAATGACCGGAACTTCTATTGTTCTTACATTTGTATTTGTTTGTAGGAGATACCCTCCTGCTTTAGAAGGAACCTTTAAGATATCTCTCTCAACAGGAGACCATACCGGTCGGTTAAATCCCATTAAGATAAAAATGTAGTCTTTACGTATCCCATTAAAAGAAAAACTACCTGATGGCATTTAACTACCTCCTTCCTATATTTCATCTATAAAAAACACCTCCCTTAGTTAAAAGGAAGGTGTTACAGTTGGTTTAAATTGTGCCAGACGTTGTTTTCGTCTGTTATTTGTAGTTTCTACAGGTTGCGCTAATGCTTCTCCAACAACCTTTTTATCCAATACGATATACGTGTTACCTTGATCTCTTTGGTTATTATCTGGAGATGTTGTTTTAACTTGTTGCTCTTGTTTAGGTACTCTGTATATAACCTGTTGAGCTGTAGGGGTAACGTTAATCATATCGTTAACGAATCGCTTAGAACTAGCAAATGAAGATTGTAAAGCAGCACTATCGATATCACCGGATACAAGATCACCCATTTGTATATCTTCAGTGATGGCTTGGAAACCATCCATAACCGCCTCTGCAAGTGACTTAGCTTTATTAATAGCAAATTTAGCTTTATCGCCAATACCTAGTCCTAAACCTGTTGTTATAAATCCACCTTGTGCCTTCATAACACGGGAAGGAGAATGGATATCAAAGAAATTAGTGATTGTCTTTTTTATACTAGAGGCTACGTCGCCCATAACCTCTTTAGCATTTTGAAGTTTTGATTTGATACCATTGATTAAACCGTTCATGATATCTTTTCCGGCTCCTAACAAAAATGTTCCGGCGTCCTTAAAGCTATTCTTAATTGCCCCTAAAACTTCTACGACCAATGTAGAGGTAAGGCGTCCAATCGTCTTAAGAATACCTTCAATTAACGCTAGGAGCAGTTGCACGCCTACAACGATAATTTGAGGCAAGTTCTGTACGATTACCTTAGCAAATTCAACGATAAGTTTAAGAGCCATGACTACTAGTTTCGGTATTGATTGAGCGATACCATGGATAAGCATTTCTAATATCTGAATACCTTTTTCTAGGATTGTAGGCAAGTTGTCTACTATTCCTTTTGCTATCGTGATTATAAGTTTGATAGCCATGTCTAGCAATTGAGGGAGCATTTTAACAATCCCATCAATTAGTTTCATAAGAATGTCGATACCCGCTTGTAATATTTGTGGTAAGTGCTTAATAACCGAATCGAGAAACTTATTCATCATGTCGTATCCCATTTGCACCCACTGCGGAAACCTTTGAACAATCCCGTTAATTAATTCTGTTAAAATTTTAATTCCTGCTTCTAGGATTTTAGGCAACATGTTATTGATACCAGTTAAAAGATTCTCGATGATCTGTAAAGCCATTTCTAGTAGTTTAGGAAGGTTGTTAGCAATGCCTTCACATACTTTCATGATAATATCAAGCCCTGCATTTATAAGACTAGGAGCCATTGCGATAACAGCGGTCATGAGAGCATTCGTAGTATTAACGATAACGTCAATAGCCATTTGTACGATTATAGGCAAAGCTGTAACTAATCCGTCTACTAGCTTAGAAATGATATCAATACCAATCTGTATTATCGTAGGTAGCATTCCCACTATCGTTTCTGCAAACTTTAACAAGATGGAGCCTGCAGTCTCTAGAAAATTAGGGAACATATTATTAATACCTTCTACGATTGTAGGCAAGAAGCGCATAGCGGTTATAAGTAACCCTGGCAAGCCTCCTACCAAGAGTGTAATAAGTGTAGGCATAATAGTTGAGAAGATTTGTCCTAGTTGAGAAGTATCCCCTCCCATAGCAAGCCTGATAGCTTCAACAAAGTAACCAATACTAGTCTTAATTTGCTCGATAGCAGTACCGATTAAGATAGCAACGTTCTGGAAACCACCACTCATTGACGATAACCAATCGTTCATGATATCTCCTGTAAGTACAACTTGTAAAATGTATTGCCCCAAATTCAATAAATTCTGACCGAATTCCCCTATTACTGGGAAGGTAGCGATAAAGTTCGCTCTAAATTCAGCAAGAGCAATCCCCATCTGCTTGACACCCATTATCATATTTACAGGCAGTTTCATTAGCGACTCATTAGCGAAGTCACCCGTTCTCGCTACCTCTAGGAAGTACATACCCATGTCTTTCAAGGTAACGCCCATTCGTGCACCTTCAGCGACTGTACTAGATACCCAGTCAATTATTGTTTGACGAATATTAGCTACGCTCATGCCAATTTGCAAGGCGGTATTCTGGAACGGCTCTGGCAGATGAGTTACCCAGTCATTCAAATAATCGCCATCGATAGCGGTATACATTAAGTATTTCCCCATACTCATTACGTTCTGCCCAAATTCTTGAATGGCAGGGAACGTACCTATGATGCTCTCCCTCACGCTACTCATTGTTTGGCCAACCTTAAGTGCCGCCCCCTGAAAGCCCTCTGGTAAATGAGTTATCCAGTCATTCAAATAATCGCCATCAAGGGCCGTATAGTAGAGATATTTCCCCATGCTTACCATGTTTTGCCCAAACGATTGAATTACAGGTATTGATGATAGTATAGAAGTCCGTATATTCGCTACTGATTGACCTACTTTCTCTGCAGTGGCTTGGAATGGCTCCGGCAAATGTCCAACCCATTCATTCATTGCGTCCCCTGACTTAGCGGTCTCATATAAGTATTTCCCCATATTGATCATATTAAGGCCAAACTCTTTTGACTTCTGACCCGCTACATTTAACCCCTTCTGCATAGCTTTAATAGAGTTTTGTACTATATCAGATTTATAGGCATTATTAAGTAGCTCTTTTCCGTTATTTGCAAGGTTCTTACTGAAGTCTTTGATTGACTTAATGGTACCGTCTACAAATCCCTTAAATTTCTCGTTGGTTTTATAAAAGTGTGTGAATCCAACTGTTAACCCCGCTATAGCAGCTGCAAGTATCCACACAGGTGTTGACATCGTAGCAAATGCTGTAACAATAGGCATTATTATAGGCCGTAAAGCGAATAGAATCGCTCTCAATCCTCTAAAGTATCCAACACCAAGACCTAGAGGTAGCATAAGGGCCATCAATGCAGGAACTAACATGATGGTCCCTTGTATGAACCGTGCCATTGCAGGGTGGGCCTCGTTGAATGATATAGTCATTTCTGCAAGCTTTGTAACAAAATTAAAGACAGGCACCATAACAGCGGTAAATGCCTGCCTCATCGGCTCTAGGGCTTTCGTTAATTTCTCAATCATATCGTTGTAAGCTTTGGCATATTTAGGATCTAGCTCCATATTAGCCTTGTGCAGAGCGCCGTACATGAAGTAGGCAGACATTCCGACTCCCATCGCTAGGATAGGCATTCCCATCATGATTGAATTCAACCTCATTGTTTCATCTGTTAGTGTTTTCATACTTGCTTGTGGTCCGTGTAACTCTAACGCTATTTGCGCTGCTGATCCACTACGCGCAACTTTATCAAGGCTGTCAACTAATGCAAGCGCAGGTCTAGCGGTATTGTACAATGGATTTTTCATTTGATCTAAGTTTTTTGTGGTCTTAGATGCCAGAGAACTCATTGCATTCATGACACCCATAGTCTGAAGCATCCCCATCATCGCTAAACGATTGGCGTTTATTTGATCGTCTTGGGACTTCTTCATTGCCTTCCCTATTTCATTAGCTTGATTTATAAAATCTTGATTCGTCCCTTGAAATTCTTTAGAGGCTTGAGCCATCTTATAGAATCCGTAAGTAGCCTTAATTTGATCCTCTTTGAATGGAATCATCGCCATTTTCTGAGCGTGAAAACCTTCCATCATTTCAAACATCATGTTCTGAGCCTCTGCAGACATGTATTTAAACGAACCGCCCATGTCATGCATTAATCCGCCTATCTCATTACCGTATGCTCTGCGATACTTACTAGCGTAATACTCTGAGTCTCCTACCATCCCGTTCATTTCTCGGCCCATCGTATTACGCATATCACGAGCTGTGCGGTTCATATTGGAACCAATTCGCCCTAATTCGTTATTCACTCGTTGCACATCTCGTCTGATATTACCTGATTCTAACCTGGTTTCTATATCAACGCGTCCGTCAGCCATTTGAAGTCACCTGCCTCTTTTGCGCCTCTAATCTTTTTAGGTACGCCTTATACTCCATTTCTTCTCTAATGGCTTTAGCTTCCGGAAGTTCATACCGTTCTTTCATTTTCTTAATATGTTTTCGTTCTTCAGCGTTATACTTATCTTTCTTAGGTATTTCGCACGTTCGATAGTGTATCGCTGTACGCATCGGTGTCTTTTCGGACAGGTTATTAAATAAAGCTAAAAACTCTCCCCATTGCAGGATACCTTGTTGTTCAAATAAATTGATATTGTAGTCATACAAAAAAGACGCAAATATCATTTCTGCGTCTAACGTGAAATTAACGATAGGTATTTCTGGATAACATTCTTCGGTTAACGGATTATCTAACGCTTCCGTCATCTCATTGGTCTTCTTACCTGACATTAAATCAATATTCAATTTATCTTTAAACACATCGACGAGAAGTTTTTCCTTTTGTGATGGATTTAATTGCGCTAAAAGTGCATGATCGACAATAATCATATTTAATGCAATGTTAGGTTTTATCCGGTCTGGCACGTCATTATCATCAAAAAGCTCCATCATTTTTAAGACATTATCGAAGGACAGGTTTAACTCTATTGATTCTCCCGCCCATTCGTAAATGTCTCTATTTCTATCAGTAAGTTTGAACATTACTGATCACCTTACTTTTTAAGGTTAGCAAGATATTTAGATTGCGCTTTATCTGATTTTTTTATCATTTCCTCTGCGTATAAATCATTTAAGTAATGAACAAGACTTAGTAGATTACCAACAGAGCGACCAGCGATATCATATAACTCTTCGAAAGCACCTTCACCTAAGAAGACATCAACAACGTCCTTTGTTATTTCTTTTTGTTTAGCAGTTAATGCATCAATTTCTTTATCTGTAGCATTTTCGAAATCTGGTATGACTTTCTGTAGTTCTTTTGTAGATTTCTCGAAACGTTTTAATGCTTTTTGATATTTATTTAACGCATCATCATTAAATTCAACTTGATAAACCTTACCTGCTACATCTACTTCTTTATATGTTTTCTCAAAATTAAATTGAAATACTTGTGACATATAACCCACACTCCATTTTTATATTTTTATGAATCAGTTTATTAAAAGGTGGAGAGTCGCTTAACACGACTCATCCATACCTTAGGGAGTTGTTACTTCCCCAGCTTTAGTGAATGTTGGAATCCCATCGAATGAAATCGTAAATTCAATTTCACCTTTTGCGTTTGCATCTCCGCCTGGAGCTTTAATTTCTGATAAGGTTGCTCTACCTTCCCACTTGTCACCGTTCGGCTCTGTTACTTCAAAGTCAACTTTACGTTCAGGGCCGACTTTATTTAATTTACTGAAGATAAAGTCCTGTGCCGCATCCCCGTAGAAGCGGTGACCTCCAAATGAGTAAGCTAGCATGAATCCAGTAATATCACGTTCAGCAGCACCGCCACCGTCGTAGTAATACGTTTCTTCTGACTCTTCGTTGTTATCAGGATCTACAGATGTAATACCTTTTGCGATAGGTTCCATTTTTTTCGTACCTGTAGTTGCTGTATTAATTTTAAATTTGTACCCATGGTTTAATAAAAATGCCATTCGGTTATCCTCCTTTTTGTAGTTCAGTTGTAAATAAAGCTGTATATATTTGCTCGTTAGCCTCTGTTTTATCGACCCAATTAGGCTCCACATACTTTTCCATCGTAATGAGCTTGTAAGTAGTATCAATGCTATGGAAATTACGTTTGTGAAGGTTATGAAGCTCGTCCGCAATAGCATCGATGCTTGACATAGCCTCTAATCCATTAGGGCTTTTAACGAGTATTTGAAATTGTTTGCGTATCGTTTCGCCTTCGAAATACTGTTCACCTGGACCGGATGGGGTTATCCGTATAGCGATGCTCTTTCTTGGTGTGCTATTGGTCCCTACATCCAATACATTGGCTTTGATTGGTGCGTAAATAGTACTCGGAGGTAAAACGATGGTTAAATGTTTGATCACGCTTTCTATTAACCATTTCATGTGATCACCTACTATATGTTGTCTTCCATTGTTTGTTTGACGATTCTTTGCCAGTCTCCTATATGAGCAGACTTAGCAGCTTCAAACCATAAGCCCTGCGCATTAGGATTGACGTCTTTTGAGAAGTTGTACTGCGGATTGTAATACAAGCGCCTTGCATACGGCGTATCCCAACCAACATGTCCTTCGCCTGGTCTACTGTACCTGACGCCAGAACGTTTTAGCTCTGTGGTATCTTCGGGAGCATAATAATTACTGTCCTTTAGTACCTGCTGGTCTAATGCGAACTGAGCTTTTTCAACAGCCCCCATGACGTTAGACTCGACTTGAGAAGTATTTACTCGTACGTTAACCCTAATCAACGTAAGTACAACTCCGTATGGTGCGGTCTGTTCGGATTTGTTGTATAAAGTGGTTCAACCTCTTTAATGAACATTTCCTTTCCGTTCCATACAATCTTAGACTTCTCTTTGAAAATCTGATTAGGATGAGATGAGTTGAGAGAGTCATGGAATAGAATGGATTGGAATGTCACACTATCGCCTGTTGTAGCGTTGTACACCTTCTCATTCGGTTGCAGACGTACTCTTTCAATAACAATAGGCGCAGCATATGAAGCAGAACCACCTCCCCAAGTGTCATCCTCACCAATGTATTCATGATATTCAACAGTATGGATTAGCAAGTGCATTGGGATAGGGATAAGATTAATCATCGCGTCTCCACCCCACTGTAAAGTAAACCTGTAGGTTCAAGAAATTTGATTGCTCCGTGAGAGAAACTAGGATCAACAGTTGTCCCACCTTCAGACTTGCCACCTCTTAATAACCCATAACGGAACTTACCTACCTGCATAACAGGCGTCTCTACCATAACGTTACTTGAGGTTTCCCCGTATAAAGCGATGAATTCAGTTTGAGCAGCAGTTGCTTTCATTACTTGTTTCTTAATGAATGGAGCTACCTGATCAAAATCGATACCTTCCAACTTGTAATGGATTATTTGATCAATTACATCAGAGGCTCTTTTAATCATCCGTTTCAGCATCACATCGTCAGCGATAGGAGTCCCTTCGTATTCGTTTCTATAGTAATCTACATCAATATAAGGCATGTAATCACCTACTTCTTAGCAGTTGTTTTAAGCGCCTTTGATTCAGCTAATTTAGCCTCTAACTCCTCGATTTTATCAAGGGCTTGGTTATACTCCTGTACCGAAATGTTACGACCGCCAGTAGCACGTTTAATGATTTTGCCCTCATCGTTAATTTGATCGAAGCCGTCATTCAGATAGCTAGGTAAGAAGTCTTTATCAATGTTTAATACTTTGTTTAAACGTTTTACTTTTACCGTGTTACTCATTTACACCATTCCTTTCATAATAAGAAAAAGAGAAGCTATAAAAGCCTCTCTTACTCAGCAGTAATGTTGAATTTAACGCCGTCTACTTTAGCTCCTAAGATGAATACATCCCAGTATTTGCGCTCGTAGTAAAGGTATTTGCCACCAGTTGTTGCGCTTGGTTGGTCTAAGCTAACGAATTCATATTGCTGTGGAGCAACCATAGCTAGTGGGTGAATTAAGATCATGTTGATTTGTTTTGCAGTTGCATCAGGTACAGCGCCGTTCGTGAAGTTGTAAGCCGTTTTCATGCGTGTAGATGGTACAGTAACGATTGTCACATCATCTAGAGAGTACACGCCACGGTTAACAGCTTTCTCAGCAGTTCCACCAATATCAAATTGACGTTGTAAATCTTTAGCTGCCTTTGCGATTTTTTTAACAGCAGGTGTGATGTAAAGAATACGCCCATCTTGCGGCACTTCTGCTTCATCCTGCTCTAACATCATTTTATCGAATACTTCCAAGAAAGTTTCAGGAGTAAGCACAGTTGTGTCAGCTGTTTTACCTGCTCCAGTAAATTCAGCATATAATTTAGAAGCCATGTATTTGTCATGCTCTGGAACAGCTTCTTCGTCGTTGAATACACGAGTAATGTTAGCGATTGTTAGAGCCATGTTTGTTTCATCAACATCAACTGGATCTACTAATGTACGGAATTCGCGGTCATGCCCTAAAGTTTTTGGTTCGAAAGAATTATCAACACGACGAGTAGTGTTACCAACAACATCACGGTTAACATCAGTGTATCCGCCGACTTTGATACGTGGGATTTGAAGCGTTTTTGGTCCAGTCCATTTCACAATAGAGTTATTTGGTGTGTTGTATAAAGCACCAAAAGATAAGCCTTGAGAAAACTTTTGAACTAATACTTCTTGATATTGTGTTGCATAATTTAATGTAGCCATGTATAAAACATCTCCTTATTTTTAGTATTTTGGCAAAACAAAAAGCCATCTATAAAAGATGACTCATTAAAAACTATTGCTTTTTGACTCCAAACGCCGCGAACCATTTATCGGATTCTGACATTGTTGTTTGTTGGTGATTACCTTGTGAAAATGTAGGTTTCGGCTTTCCTGAATCTATTGGTGGCTGCTCCACTACATCTTTAAAGTGCGGGAAATCAGCTACAACTTGTGCAATAGCTTGCGTGATATCTACATCACCGGTTACTTTCGTCTTCGCAAGCGCGATAACAGCGTCTAAATTCTTCTCTTCTGTAATGCCTGCTTTAATTGCTGCGTTTTCAGCTTGAAGATTGAACAACGCGCCTTCTTGCTCTTTCACTTGGTTCTGATAGTTAGTAAGCTGCTCTTGCTGCTTCTCCTGATCAGTTTTAAGTGTTTCTTGGTGTGCTTTCCAATCAGTTAGTGTTTGTGTTAATTGTTCAACATTTTCTACACCTAACTGTTTTAAGAGCGCCGATTGTTGTTCTTCTTTTGCTGCCTCTAACTGTTCTTGTGTAAATGTCGCAGGAGCAGGAGGTTCAACTACTGGCGGTTCAATAGGTGGAGAAATTGGATTTACTGGCGGTGTTACACTTGGTTCACCTCCTTCCGGTGCAGGTGGTGTTAAATCATTAAAATACTGCATGTTTGTTAAACGTAAACGATATTTATTTTTCATATAAAACACTCCTATACTGTATATATTTTCTCTCTTTCAGGACGTCTTGTTCGACCTGTAGCTTTAATAAAGTCCCTCATGTTAGCTTGACGCTGCGCTACTTTTTGCTTCGCTAACTTCACGCCCTCTTTATCACCAAGCTCTTCTAATAGCATGACTTCACGTTTAGCCTTTTTGATATCCCTTTCAAGGTAACGCTGCCTCTGACTTTCTTTATATACGCGATCATTCTCAGCGTAATCTTGAGGTTCATTCCTTTTCGTTGACATCCCCTCAATATACGGGTATTTAATGTGCCGACAGTTAACGCCAAGTATTCCGGCAGGGTCTCCATAAGAGGTTGTGGACCATGCAGGATACTTTTTACTTTTACCACTCATTGAAAAAATGCGCCCTTGATAAGGTGCGCATTTCGGCGATTCTCTTATAATTTTCCATCTTATAAGTCTGGACTATATCATCACTTTAAATAATAAAGTGTCGTGCGCTTCGAACGGTGATTAAATCCGCCCTACGCCTTTCGGCTAGTCTCTACACTTTCATGTACCTTCCATCTGTAACCATAGGCAGTTCTTGTTTCGCTTTTTCCAGCTTTTCTGATGGTTGCATAATCTGCTTTTATATATTTTGTGTTCCCTTTAATCCATCTAGCTGCGTCTGCTAAACTTTCAAATGTCATTATCGTCTTTAATGTATGTTTGTCTAACATAGTGATAGATTTCATTCTTGGCTTACTAGACTTCCTCATCTTCTCTACACACTCATCACGGAATTTTTCATTACTTTTCATCATTTCTACGTAAATAGCATTAGCTTTTTTTAAATCCTTTTTATTCTGTTCCTTGTATTCTTCGTTTAGAAACCTTTTCTTTTGATTTTCACTACGTTTCTTTCGAAAATCCGGTTCATCCCAAGATTTTCTTAACGACTCCAAAAGTTCTTCTCTTTTTTCTTCCCAAAGTTTCTTTGAGGCTGAAGATATTTTATCTTTGAACTCTTCTGATTGGAAAATTTTCATTAACTTTTCTTTGTAATCTTTATTTTTCCACAATTCTTTTGTTATATGACGCTGTTTTTCTCTATGTTCCTCTGTCCTATGATTGATTGTCATATTTTCGATTGCCTTTTTCATAATTTCATCATCTAACAAAGGATTCCTTGTGTTTAGAGTTTGATTGTAACCGTGATTCGTACTGTCATATAGCAAAATGTAGAAGTACTCTTTATGCTCTAATTCTTCCTTAGAGCAATATTCTAAAACCTCAAAAGAAAAGTTATCTATTCCGTATTTTTTAAAAGCTAAGTAGAGAGGGTAAGAATGATTTCCGTTCATACATCTGTGATTTTCCCAACGTTTTGGGATATTAATACTTTGACCGATATAACATTTTCCGTTTAACTTATTTGTTATTTTATAAATACCTATAGTTTCCGTCATAATATCACCTCTATAGGAATATTATAACATTTTACCTTGTAAGGTAACACACTTAGCACGGGATTGACCTTTTTTGGGGAGGTGTCCCCCGTTAGCAGTAATATTAATTACCACACCCAATAATCAATTGGTTCACACGATTTATAGCGCGCCCGTATGTTAACGCGCTCCCATATGGCTACTTGTTTCAACCAAATCAACACCGTAATCCTTCATTCTTTCGTCCTGCATTTCATTAGCTACGTTATTGCTAGTTGAACGGCATACCATATTTACATAAGCCTCTGTACTCCATTTGCGTCCCGATTTATCAATGAAAGCAGGAATACCTTTATCAGACCATTTTGTAACAACTTGTCGTACTGCTTGCTGCTGCGTTATGGTACCGGTGATTAACTTTCCAACAACTTGATTCAGTGCATCTCTGTAAATTTGTTGAGCAAAACTTAACATCGTCGTATTGACGAGGTTTAAGGTACTGAGCGCTTGATTTACGTATGCATTCAGAATACCGATTAAAGCAGCGTTAGTGGTAATTGGTGGCGCTACTTCTAATAAACCTAACTTCACAGCTTGATTGTAGATATCTTCATGATCAGCAATAGCAGCAGAACCAGCAGCTTTGAGCATTGCTCTTACTTCCTTTACTGTTTTACCGCTATGCTTCGCAAGAGTCTCTAATTGTTGTTTATCTAAGGTACCTAACTTATTCAGTTGCACCATGCGCCAGTGTTGATATTGGTCGCCATTTTCAGCTGTTAACAATAAGTCCATGTCTCTTTTTAGCAATCTAGCCATATTTAAAAGCAGCTCTTCTTCTATTGCATTGTAAATATCAACTACGAATAAAGAAAGCTGCTGTGATTTTTCTGGAGGTAAAGCCATTTATTAATCACCTCCGTTATTTTGCTGTTGCGGATTCCCTTCTAAATTAAAGAAGTCTACGTTCTCAGGCATAGCCATTCGGTTTTCTTCTGTTATCTGTTTTAGAAGTTGCTGTGCCTCTTCTTCAGAAATGCCGTGAACCTTCATAAGAGCTTTCACTCGGCTTGTTAATTGATTAGTTACGAGTAGAATCTGTTTGTTAATTTCAGCTGTCTGATCTTCTGCGATAGAATCATCAAACGTTACAGTTACTTCGTAATCTTCATTAGTGCTGAATGTTCCATATAAAGCGGCGATATCAACAATAACGTCTACTAAGTCCCTAATACAATCTTCTAATATCGTTTCGTGAGATTGTTTCGTTTTGAATGTCTTAGAATTCTCGCTAACAACCTCTGTTGCTGTTTTGACCCCTTGACCATCGAAACTAAATGCTCCGGCAGAGAATCCAGTTTGCATTGCCAAGTAATTTAATAGGGCATTAATAGCAGCGGTATGCTCTTCCACTCTCAACTCGACTGAAATGTCCTGGATTTGCTGAGTGTCTTCTAGTTTCATAGCCTCATATACTTCGTCACTGGAATCAAAGTAACGATGTTGAGCACCTGTGATTGGATCGACAACATGTTTGATAGCAGAAGCAGGTACAATAATACGCTTCTTGCCTAACACGAATTCTCTTTGGAAACTATCGAATGCAATATCAAGAGATCTCAATACATCTAAAGAATTACCATATATCGAGATGCCCAACGGAGAATATAAATCCAGGTTATTAGCTGTATTTGGTCTGAAGTAGACGAACGTAGGGCGAGATAAGTTATCTATCCTAACCTCTTCTTCTAAGTTCTCATACAGTTCTTTCAACCCAGTTTTAACGCCTAATTCACCTTTATTACGGCTTACATACAGTTCATTTTTGATTACGTGCTGCTTCTGCCCTTCTTCGCCATGTTCGAGTAAATGCCATTCTAAAAGCGTGTAATATTTACCTGCCTTTGTAGACTCATTAATAAACACACCTTCTGTTACCTTATTGTTATCCCATGATACAGGCACGAAACAATCAGCAGTAACAAATGATAATTTTATCTCGCCATCGTGGTACACCTTGATTACCATTCCGCCAAGAGCTAACATGTATTCCAAGTATCTTTGGAACTCTCTATTGAAGTTATTATCATCTAAAACATTCTTAATCTCTTTAAATAACTGTTCATCAGAGATATTAATAGAGCATTTCTCATTGAAGATAAGAGAAGACATCTCTTGCGTAATGACTTTCGCCATATTGAGCGATGCCATTTTACGCTGCTTCTGCCCTTCAATCGTTTGGTATTTCAAGTTATGCCATTCAGCGAAATGACCGCTATAGATAGCCTTCCAAACGTCTATCTGCTTGTACGATTCCTCATCTATGACAACCTTCCGATTATCGGTAACTTTCTTAATACCGGAAATTAAGCCCATTTTGTACAGCAGCTCCTTTCCTTTATTGATTAACCATGTAAACACTATTTATCACCTACTTTACATAGTTGTTATAGAAGTAGTTCCCTGCGTAGCGTGTTTCATCTAATGTATGGTTGTAATTATCGATTGGCGTTCCATTGTCTTGGCGTACGTACATGCCTATCTCTTTTAAGAAATGGTAATGATCGTACTCGTCACACTCTACAAGGTAGAACTGCTCATTCGTAATCAAGTTTTGAAGCCTTTCAATCCCTACTTCCAATCCTTTAGCAGAACCACTAACATCATGAGCATTATTATCCGCTCCGGTTGTATTGATCCCTAATAAATGAAACTCTTCTCTCAATGACTTACAAGCCGGATCCACAAATACCTCCGTATAACGCATTTCAAAGCGTTTCACACACCATTCCATAAACACTTTAATTTCTTTTGCGTATACAGACATTGCTTTAACTTGCCCTGTCTCAGCTCCACTGTGATAGTAGTTAGCTACACGGAACAACCTAAATTTATTTTGGAATCTCGATACAATGTAGCAGCTGCAACTTGTAGCATCACTTTGCCCACCGTCAGCAGTAAAGAACATTTCGTATCGATCACCTAAAACAACATGTTGGATGTTTTTCTCCATGTTAAACATAGAGTAAATAACACCTTGTGGCATTACACGTTTACCGTACCAATCTCGTTCCAATAGATACGGATTCTTAGAGAGAACCTCATGTATTTCCTGCTTACGTTGTTCAGACAATATAGGATTATCATTAGGAGTCCAGTGCGTCCAACGTGTATTCTGCACATCAAATACTTCCGATATAACGGGATGATTAGGAGCAGGAGGGTTTAAATCTGCTAAATGATAACGGTCCTGCGCTGCAAAGGTACGACGGAAACATTCTTGTATCATACCCATGTTTAATAAGTTGATTTCACAGAAGACTACACTTCCAAGTGACATACCTGTAATTGCGCCAACACTGTTACTTTTACCGCCGCCCTTGTAATAGACGCGTTTCACTCCTTTTGGCGTGTGTATTTCAAGGTGCGAACCTAATTCGTTGTGCTTAATCTCTGCTAGATTACCGAATATGTGTTGTAATCCAGTGCCGTCACCGTCTATAAATAAACGCTGTGCTTGCTCCTGGTTATAAGCGACAATTAAATGATTTGTATCTCTGGTCCACGACAAATAATCAGCATAGCGAAAATGCCCTGCTGTTGTTTTACCTGATCTGGGTGTTCCTTCTAATACATCGAATGTGTAATTGTATGGTCTATAGATAACTTCCAATTGTTTAGGGGAAAACTTAATCGCTGTTTTGTTCATATTGTTTACGCCCCTCTATTAATGCATCTAACAATGAAGTATCTTTCGTTTGACCTTTAAGTTTAGCAGCACGAATTTTAGCAAATTCAGTATCAGCTTTAACTTTCTCGATCTGTACCTTTTGCATTTCTTGGTTCATCTTGTGGCGCTCTTCCTCAATTTGCTTCTTGAAGTTGTCAGGAACTAAATCGAAGTACTGAGATAGTTTATCCAGAGCTTTCATCTTATCGGCAAGCTTAACTGACACGCCATCTTTTCCTTGTTTAACTTCAGTAATAATAGAACCATCTACCAAATCCGCCTCTTGTAAATCAACAAAGTTCATCATTCTAGTGAATTGATTCCCTTCATCATCTTGAAACTCAACTTCCCTTTGCCCAAAAGTCACGTAGTTAGTAATATCAGCAAAAGCAATCTTAATGTACTCTTTCAGCACATCCATTGCTTCAACGAACACATTCTCAACTAGCTCACCTTTAAGCTCTTTTATATAGGAAGAAACTCGGTCACGCCTTAACAATCGACTAGCCTGTACGTGAGCACCATCTTTGGAGTAACCTGCCTTCAATGCAGCTTGTGTACCATTGAAGTATTTCACGTAATACAAACAAAAGAGCCGTTCCTTTTCGGTCAGCTCTTCATCCTCTAAAATCTCTTTTAGTTTTTCTTTCGTTTTAGGATTTTTAACATTAGTAACGCTCCTTTTCGCAATAGTAACGTTACCATTCATTTGCTCATCCCATTTATCTTGTGATTTCCACTTTCTGATTTGTGAAGGCTTGAGGTTTAACTCAGCTGCAATATCAATTAATGGCTTCTCACCTTTACTTGCTTTGTATATTTCAAATGCTTTATCTCTGTCTGGGCTACGTTGTCGTGCCACGACCACCACCTCACGATAATCTCTTTTAGTATTTTATTTATTCTTTTAAAAACTCATTAATTGTTTTATCCAACACACTGATAAGAGCCTCTCTACATTGTTTTGGCGTCATATCATCATTTAGCTCATTATGTAAATCCACAGCCTTTTCTAATTTCTGTGGATCAATGTATTGTTTCACTATTTCCAATCCAATAACATTGTTAATTAAGTGACCGACAACCACTGTTTGTTCTTGTTTATTTAGCTTCATTTGTTTAACTCCTCTCTATGATAATCCCTAATTTAGTATTGAAATTCTCTAAAACACGATGTATTATATTTTCGGGTCTTGCTCCATAAATCATTATCAGGAGAATCTGCAGATTTGCAGGTTCTCTTTGTCAAATAAAAACATCCATTATATGAACACTTCATGTTATTATGGTAAAGCTGTATTAATTCAGATTGATATGTAGGTGAGACTAATGGAAAATAAAGAACATGAACAAAAATACGATCTAAGCAAGGTATACACATATGCTGAGCATCCCGACAAAATCAGCGGTCGCTGTGATAATTGTGGAAATACCGCATTCAAAAGTTCCGTTAAAGATTTCATCTATTTAAGAGAATGCCGTAAATGCGGCATGAAGAAAAGTATCTAGCCCATGTAGGGCTTTTTTCTTTATAAAATAAAAAAGCAGCATATTCGCTACTGCAATTGCTCAACTATTTCATTAAATAACTGTTGCCCTTTTTCGGGATATCTTTCTAATCCACCATCAGCAAAGTATTCACCTTCACTATTTATCATCTCAATTAGTACTTCACCCTTCTCCCAAACTTGCAAAGAGAATGCTACACATGATTCAAATTCTTTTAACGCTTCTTCTCTGTCTGATGTAGCTAACATAATATCCGTATCAGCATGGTCCCATATCATAACTGTATAGATCAGCACGAAATCACCTCAAAAGAATCTTATTTTTAAAAATCCATAACGAAATTCGTTGTATGCATGGGAAATGAAATAATATTCATAATTAGTTTACATAATTATTCCTATCGGAAGTCATGAAATCGGGAAATGACCGTGGTTGAGCGATTCTTGTTTTTACCCTTTATACAAGTTTTATACAACGTTGATTTTACGCCATTTTCAGCACCTAATCACCGTTATTTCCTGCATAAACTTCACCTTGTTAACTATCTGTATTTTTGTTCAATCAGGTCACGGGATAGCTACTTTATATATGAGACCATTTTAAAGGAGAGGTTACTATGAAAATAGAAATCAAAGATAAACTAAGCATTACTGTTTCGCCTGAATTCATAGCATCTACTGGCAAATTAATCACAGCTATCAGTCAATTAATCGCCGCGCTCCACCTAGCAGGAATCATTTGATTCTTGCTTTTCTTTTTTTGTTCGTAGTGTTCGTTTGTTTTGTTAATAGACTTTACACCGGCCCAAATAGAAAGCGAACATAAAAAAGTAATACAAATTAATGTTGTCACTGTAATAATTACAAATCCATTCATCCCTTCACCCCTAACAAGTAGTCCTAGCTCTAATAAGCATCGGCTTACGGTTCAATACCTGCGATTTAATCGATGAAACGACCTCTTCAAAGATTGGGCACAATATAAACTCTACATATATCAACATTACCTCATCCCTTTTCTTTCATCTCTTTCAATTGTTCCATTTCTTTTCGCAATGATAATTCAATTTCACGATTCCTTTCCCGTTCATTTCTCTTTTCTAACCAAGAGCAGAATACAATTCCGAGCAAAGAACCCACACAACAACCAATCAAGAAATCTAACCAATGCAATTCCTCACTCCTTCTCCCTAAATGCAACACGTTTGCGCTTATCTTTCCTTAACAACAAACAAGACGCCACCCAGATCACGGCAGCGCCTGCTATAATTGCTATTGGTTTAATCATTTATATTCGTGTTCCTCTACATATCGCTTTGGTAATTTCATTTACATCTGTAGTGGTTTTAATTACTGGACTGAAGTTAAATGTCTGAACAGGTTTATTCCCAAACCTCTCCATAATCTTCTCTAATTTTTCAAACGCTTCTACACACTCATTAGCTGCAGCAGTTAATTCTTTAATATTTTCATTCGCTTCTTTTGTATCAACATCTACCTTTAATGACAATCCATTCTTTTGCTCACTCATCATTATCCTCCTAACCAAATGTCCATTTTATTCAAATTTATATGCGGATAAGGATTTGCACCTTACATGACAATGATTATAGTGTCAGTTTATTAAACCTGTTAACAAAGTTCATTGTCAGAGTGATGACACCGCACTCCACACTGTTACATGTGTTCGTCTACCTATTCCGCCACCGCATAAATGTTTAATGTGTAATTTCTATATAACAAAGAAAAAAGCACCCGTTATGGATGCTTTTAATTATTAATTTCAGCGTATCTTTCTATGTATCCGCATTCTAAACACATATGATCATAAGCAGCATGTTGAACAATAGAACCATTTTTCATATAGAAAAAATCATTCTTCTGATCACCTTTAACCATACCGCCTTTACACTTTGTGCATATTTTACGAGGTTCATGTTCTTTATCAGAATCAAAACCTTCTAAATATCTTTTGGTTAAACTCATATTCTTCCACCACCTTTATCCTATTATAACAAAAAGAAACCGCTACAATAGTAACGGCACTTTTACGGCTTATAAAAATATTAAAGGGGATGGGAGAAATAATTCACGTTCGAAACATAAGGGGATATGTTTGTGTGAATCAAAGATTAAGATTACTCTCAACCTTCTCCAAGCCACCGCATCAACTAGTATGGCTACACGCCCTGTGTTCAGTGACTGGGAGAAGAGCGAGAATTCATCTTCTCAACTTTATAGTCCTCTTCTCGTTTATACTCCGTAGAGTTGGCCAATACTTCAGCTTTCGCCTTTGCAAGCCAATATCGAATTATAAAGGATTTATATCAAGACGTATGTGTTTCTTCCGACGCCTTGTTTGAACCAATATACTAGAGGGACGGAAGGGTAATGTTTCCGCTGTATTGGCTCAAACAAAGAGCGGAACTCTTTGCCCTCGTTTTGGTCATTAATAAGAATCGTGAGTAATTACTAATGTACGAGATCACGTATACTGTTTTAGATTTTTAGAACGGCATTCATTCAATCATGAAAACCATCCCCATTCTTAGAAATCAACATAACAGGAATATTGAATTTTATATCAATATTCAATACAGAAGGTGGATTCTGTATTGATGAATTGATACAAATTAGAAACAGTATGACGAATGCGAGTTATCTCACACCCGCCACACTGGAATATGTCATTGTAATACATTCATTGGTCTTTTCGTCTTTTGCGGGTTCGTACCGCCTTGCCCGCCCTACTATGCGGTATACGTTACCGTGACATTCTCGCATAAGAACGTTTCACTTATAGGTGTACTAATCCTCTTCGATATGCGGTTGTCAAAGGGCTTGTACCTATAATTTACCGTTATTTTCATTTGCAAAAACTCCCCAAAAAATATGCTATTTCTCTGCGTTTTCTCTGCCATTTTCAAATGATTCCTAATGTAGTAGCGATCAGTTTAATTGCACTCTTCTTCTTCTCGTAAAAGTATGAGTTCTTCATCATCAATTCATTTTGTACGAATGAATCTTTAACTGGCTTGTTATCTAAGAACTTCATAGTAATGATATTTCTTTCATCTTCATCCAGGATGTTATGTAATGCCTTTTCAATTTGTTGTACCTTCATCCTACTCGTTACCCTTGAATCACGTAATTCAGGGAATAAACTGATCCCTTCTTGCTCCACTTCATTACTAAACCGCATCTTAAGTGCTCTGTATTCCTTTAATACACTTACTACTTCCTTTTGTACTTTCTTATCATCGATATCCGGTAATAATGTTAATTGTCTCTCCATGAAGGAATCCCCCTATTTCGAATTTGTCTTTTTACATTCACATCAGGTACGTGAAATTTTACTATCTCTTTGTTGAATAAGGGAACGATGACTACAATACAGCCCCCACCACACTGTTAGTCATGGTTCCGCTATCCATTAAGCTGTCTTTTGCCCAACTGTTATTCCGCTACTAAACCTCCACCCGTCATTTAAATGGTCCATTAACTCCTGATACGTAAATACATCGAATACCGTAACGCACTGATTATCTCCAAACCCTGATTCTTTTCGGAACAACATATACTCTCTTGTACCTTCGTATCTTTTTATAACGCTCACCCCTTAATTTCTTTTATAAACACTTCAACACGCGGTTTCTCTGAATACCATTTACTCACCTTTAGATCCACTACCTGGCTGTCATCATGCCATATCACTTTGTTAAGTGCATCCTTCACTCCTTTTACATAATTATCAACGTCAGGTTTTGTTGTAGGTCTCAGCAACCCTTCTTCTGCTGCTAATGCTTTCTTTTTGGAGAAGGATTTGAGAGAAGGCTTGTACACCTTCACCTCAAGTTGTAGCGGTCCTTCTAGCAAACTTGCAGGAGCAAACTTTGCTGCAATTGCACTAACATATCGTTTAAAGTCCCTGGACTTCTTTGGATCGTACATTCTAACTTTCCCATGAACCGTGCTTGCCCTAGGTCTACCTTGGGCCACAGGTTCTGTCATTATAGTGAATTGAATCATTACTTCTAGTAACCTCACTTTCTATTAAAAGGATTATTTTGTTGAGTTTTCTCTTTCTTTTCTAATTTCTTCCCACGCTTCAGGATCTTCACTTCTCAAATCACCGAATCCAATTTCTTCATCTTGGTTCATATATTTATTCCAATACTTGTTGCACGTTTCGCACCAGTAAGTAGAATTGAATCCATCATCATCTACGCTTTTTACAACCTGTAACGTTTCTCCCTTTTCGAACTTTCTAGCACATCCCCAACAATGTCTTTCTTTACGAATTTTTACATCTTTGCAATTAAGAACTGCCATTTCCCTCTATCCCCCTGAATAAAACTCAATATTCCGTCAATACTGTAGACAACCCATTTCGATCCATATTCCATGAGTGGAGCAGTTAGCTTTTGCTAGCTGCTCTTTTTTATATCAGCTTTTTCCTTACAATTCTCGCAATACACCATATCTCCAATAACAATTGCAGTTTCTTCATATTGTGGATTTCCACATTGACACTCCCACCACCAACCATCAGCAAGATAAGCTTGCTTTGGTATCTGATGTTCGCTACCATATCCATCAGCCCATTTTGCTCTTCTAACTTCTACCGCAATGAAGTCTATATCAAATTCACACATTCCCCACTGCCTAGCTTGTCCAGCTGTCTGAGCAAAGGATATTCGCGAATACTCTCCATCACTGACTTGATATGCTTTCATATCCATTCCTTTACCTCCCACCGAATTTAGTTTCATATTTTAATTGACTAATTATAAATTCAATCGCTTGTTTTCTTGGTAGACCTGTATTTTTAATAAATTCTTCTAATATTTCTTTAAGCTTTTCTTCCTTATCCATTTCTATATTCCCCTTTTCTACAAAATGAAATTTTTATACTACTCTTCCTCATAACCCATTCTCTCGCCGATAAACCTTGCTATATTAACAGTTAATCCGTTGCCAGCCTGTGCATACAATTGATTCGATGATGTCACTTCTTTTGCTCGATCAAAGTACTCATCCGGTATGCCCTGTAATCTCCATGATTCTCTTTCCGTGAGCCAATATAACTTTCCATCACGTAAAGTAACTTGCTCCCTGGACCTCAATAATGTTTGGGCCACACCATGACCTACGCGGCCCCTTCTTGTTTTAGATTTTGGATTCGATATATTGATAGCGTCACCAACAACACCGATGTCATATCCTTGCTTAGTAGCTTGTCTTACTTTCACATATTCTTTCGTTACTTCTAAAATGCAGCTGTTCTTTTCTGTATCAACTAAATATTCGTCTGACACCTGATCCTCTAAGATATCCTGCAATGAATATTCTTTTCCTTCTTTGAGGGATTCCAACCTCTGTTGAGGTGATAACATCCCATTCCGCATCATACCCGACTCCATCCATTTCAGCGAGAATACGGGCAAAGTCCCATCCTTTATTGACTGATAATGTGTTATCAACGTTTTCAAAGAGCAGGTAGGCAGGTTTCTTATGTTCAGGTACTTCTTTGATGAGCCGGATAACTTCTGTAAATAGTCCTGATCGTTCTCCATTAAGTCCTTTTTGTTTTCCGTTTTTTGATATATCGGTACAAGGAAACCCTGCTGTCCAAATATCAGCCCTCGGAATAGTAGTTCCTTTTGCGTTTCTGATATCATGTTCCGTCCACTCCCCTTCTGTATCGTGCATTGCTTCGTATGTTTCCCTTGCCGCTTTATCCCATTCGCAGAAACCAATACAGGTATGTCCGGCTTGTTCTAATCCAATTCTCATCATGCCCACACCGGCGAATAAATCTATAAAAGTAAGACTCATATCACCATCTCCGTTCTATACCAATTTGGTTGTGATAAAATGGACATTGCTTTTAGTAACATATCCGTTGAGAAATGTCCGAAGTGACAATCTTGCTGTTTAATTCCTAATAAAATTGCTAACCTTCTATATGCTTCATTTCTGTTCAATATCTTGGTTTTCCAAATGACATCGAATAAATCATGACAAGCTTTTTTAAGTATTTTCATTTCCCTATTCGCCATTATTCCTAAAGGTCTTGTTGTGCCATTATGAGTACCTACACTCGCCTTACACTTCCTACATAAGTAACACTTTCCATTACCGTATTCTTTTCCGTATAGTTCCTTATTAGATGTAAATACTACTTCATTCCCGCAAAACGGACATTTCTTTGGTATCTCCATTTCTTCCCCCATCTTCCTATTAAAATAACGCTTTGGTTTAAATGTTGAGCCAACCTTCGTACTCTCGGATTAATTTTTGTAAAGCTTCTTTTGTCATATGTGGTGCAAGCTCTTTATTTACAAACCTTATAAAATCCATAGGCTGTATATCGTAACCGCCACCAACGCCTTCCTCGGAACATAACCATTTTTCAGCCGCTTCATCTGCCATGTTGACTAACTCTGCTTTTGTTCTAGACATACTTACACCTCCTTTTCCACAAAATTCAAATTTTGTCTTACTTTACGCCCGTAGATCCGAACCCACCTTTTCCACGCTCACTATCCGATAGCTCGTCCACCTCAACAAAATGAGCCGTTACTACTGGTGCTATGACGCCTTGAGCAATCCTTGTTCCTTTTTCGATAACACTTGCCGATACAAACTCTTGCTTTTCTTTATCAAATCTTACTCCTAGATCCTTAGACATAATATGATCGACTATTACCCCAACCTCGCCACGGTATCCGCTATCCACCGTTCCAAGAACAACTCTTAACTTTGTATTACGCGTCATACCGCTACGCGGGCGCACCTGCAATTCATATCCTGGTGGAATCTCAAATGCCAATCCAGTTGGTACAACCTTCGTTTCACCCGGCCAGATAATCGTGTCCTCTGCTGCTACAAGATCAAAGCCACTATCGCCAGGTTTAGCGTACTTTGGTAAATCCACATCTTTTAATCTCTTAATCTTCACTCGTAAATTCATTTCATTACGCTCCTTTTAATGAACTTTCAATCCGTTCCTTACGTAAAACCAAATCCTCTAAATTACCTTCTGTTTTCTTTCTCTCAAGCCCTAACATATTTAAATGTAGTTTCATGTTGCTTATATCTGAATTAACACTTTCTAATTCTGATTCGAGTTGAATTCTCGTTTCTTTCTTCATGCAATCCCTCCTACAGTCCTAAGTGCTCCATGATCTTGCCAATGTTCTCATCGAAACCTCGATACACGTTTCCACCTATAATGAAAGTTGGTAAAGTATTAGATTCATAAACTTTAGTCAACACTTGTCTATGCATTGGAACTTCATCAACATTTAATTCTTCAATATCAACCTCAACTGGACAATTTTTCAACATTTCCTTCGCTCGCTTACATTTACCGCAATTATCACCTGTATACATAACGATCTTATTTGCCATTCTCTTCAGTCTCCTTCGCTTCTGCTAATAGTTTAGTAATTTCAAACGTCCCATGCTCTGTATATTTCATTGTTCTTCCTCCTTGTATTTAGATAAGATAGTTGTTAATGCAATTGCCGTTCCTTCATTCGCGATCCATTGCCCTTTGTAATACCCAGAAAGTCCTAAATCCTCGTTATCATAAGCTATATCAGCTTTCTTTCTGTTCTCCACTGCTGATTGTTGTAAGTGTTCTATATACTCTTCAATCGCTTCTCTCATTCACTCCATCTCCTTTAATTAATTCGAATAGTTCCTGTTCACTCATTTCATAAAGCTGACGTCCTGTTTTTTCTTCTTTGTAAATACCCTTATGCAATAGGACGTCTATGAAGATTTGTTTCCTGTCCATATTCCCTCCGTTACGCTTGCCTTCTTAAATTTAGAGATTTTCCCTTTCTATAAAAGTCATTATCAGCATTTGCTCTTTTAAGTGTTTCCTCTAATGTAAGTAACGGTGTTGTTATTGCCGTTTCGTTATCCCATTTACGTTTTTTTCTTCCTAACAACGCATGATAGTTAATCCCATTAGATTCCGCTATTTTTATTTCTTCTTCTGTAAACGGTCTTTTTTCTCTTCGTAATTGAAGCGAAAGTTTTTGCATTTCTCTTTTGCTCATTAATGGAGCAGTTGCCGCTTCTAATGGTGTCATTCCTTTTTCTCTTCGCTTCCTGTATGTTCTCGCTGAAATTCCATGTTTTGTAGCAATTTCTTTATATTCTTTCCAACCCGTTTCTTTTGTTTTTCTTACCGGTTCTGTAATCGCTCTTTCTTTTTTCCAACGATACCCGTATACCCTTTGTTTCAAAGTCGCTTCGCTAATCCCATTTGCTTCTGCTTTTTCAAAATCTGCTGGAGTGAGGTAAAAATCACTCATAGCTAACTCCCCTTTCTAATCCAATGCCATTATTTCTTCCCTTGTCCGCTCAGAATGTTTTATCTTAATCTTCTGAATACCCTTACCATGCTCTTTCACTGCCGCGCCCCATGCTTCGCTTTCTGTATTCACATCAAACCAATCTATTTTTTGTCGCTCATCCTGATCGTAAAAGTGAACTTCGTACGTTATAGCGCTATGCTGCAAGAACTTATCAGCTGTACTTGTTGCTGCATAATCGAAACTTCCCACAACATCCTCTAGTGTTAGTTGTTTCATGCTCCCAACCCCATCGGACGAGATTTAATAATATTTTTGTCTGCCTGATCCATAATCAAAGCGGCAATTTCTAATTGATGTCTTCCCAACTCTTTTGCGATTTCAAGGATTCCTTTGCCTTCCTTCCACATTTCTTGAAATCGAATCACTTCGCTCTCATCAAATACTAGGTCCAACTCTTCTAAAGCAATATACAAGTTACGACGCGATTTCTTCATGTACTTCCTCTGTTGCAACGCCATTGTGTAATTTTCCTTTTCCAAATCCGTTCCAAGTCTTGGCATCCCATTTCCCCTCCAGTTGTAATTGATGAATTTCTCTTAGCTCCGCCATAACGGCATGACGCCTTCTATCCACTTCTTCAGGACTGCGATTCCCTGCTTCGCAAATACATGACCCAAACTGATACATGCCCGTTCCAATATCGTTCTGAATAACTCCCGTTCCGTTACATGCACACATCTTAATTCCCCCTTTTAAAATGGCAATGCTTTTCTTCTGTAATCCTTTGTATCTTTGAAAACCAGCGCTTTAAAATTATTGAAGATACGCGATACAATCCGTTCATCGTATGCGCCCTCTAGACGCTCTCCTGTAAGGTTTGTCGTAAAGATAGTAGATTTACCTTGCCTTCCGTCGAAAACATCGAATAGCACCCTATTAATGAAGTTTGTTGCTTTTGTATTGGCATCTAATGCGCCTAACTCAGCTCCTAAATCATCGACTATTAATACTTCTGCTTTTACTAAACTTCTTATAATTGCATCTTCAGTTAATGTAGAATCTTTACTAAACGTACTTTTAATCTTCCGTAGCAACTCGCCGACTGTAACAAAGACAACTGACTTCCCTGCTCCTGCAAGTTGATCCGCTATAGCGTAAGCAAGGTGTGTTTTCCCTGCCCCGCAATTTCCTGCCATAATCGTGTTAAACACTTTTCCATTGAGATAATCTGTTGCGATGACCTTTGCAAGTTCCAAGTTCTTTGCTCCTTCATCGCTAGTAGGTTTGTAATTATCAAAGTTCGCTTTCTTAATGTTGCTATCAGCAATCATGCTTTGTTGATGGAACATGAACTTTTTCTCATTTGCTTTATCCGCATCGTATTTCGCTTGCTCTTGTTGCTGTAGCTTCTTACTTTCGTTTTCAAGGAAGCAACGAGGGCAAACAACTTGTCCACCGAACTTCATCTTATTCATGCCGTGCGTATCGCACACATCAGAATCCATAGTCATATTCACCTTTTTGGCTATATCGGTTGGTATTGCTGCCGCCGCTCTCTGCATTGTTCTTCGCTCCCTTTTTAGATTTCATCTGAATAGTTAATTGGTCGAACTTTTCACGTAACTTTTTAGGAGATAAGATATTACCTTGCCAGAATGGATCTGCTTGGCACCAATCAATAACATCTTTAATCTCTTGCGGTTCTCTGTTATCACGTTCTCGCATTAATCTAAAGTCATTTGCCCAATTATCGAAGTTAGGTTCTTTTTGTTTAGGATTGTTACCCTTAATTTTTTCAAACAAATACTTAGCCCCGTTGGTGTCGCAAGTTTCAAACTTGTGACGAGAAGGTTTTTCCTTTGTAGTAATCTTTGTTGTAGTCTCTGTAGTAATCTCTGTTAAAGAATTAACCCTTTCGGTAAGTTCCATTTCACCCAAAGGGGGATTTGGATTTTCCCCAAAGGTCAAAATGGATTTTACCCTTTGGGTAACTTCGGAAATATTCAATTTAATATGATTAGTAGGAGCACCATTGAACTTGAATTTTTGAACTTCTACAAGCCCCTTACTTATAAGGATCTTAATCGCCCTGTCATATTGTTTAGGTGTAATTCGAATCTCGTCTTTCCAATCTTCGCGGCTCTTTGCTAACCAAAACTCGCCATTCTTTTTAACTCGCAGCTTACTCTTACCTTGTTCATTCGGCATGTACCAATAAACAATCTGCCCTAGTAAAATACCTGCGATTAAATCTTCAGTTATATCTACATAAGCGAGTCGCACCATATATCCGCTTCTTGCAAATGTTTCTAGTTGAAATATGTTGCTACTCATTTAGTTCACCTTCTTCATTTCCGTTTCATAGAAGCAATCCGTTTCGTCTATTTCACCTGTTCTATGAACACTTTCTGTATTTACAACTCTTCTTGCTGGATAAACGCATTCGTAACCTTTTTTAGACCATTCGTATATTTTGAATCCGATTTCCGTTTTGGTTTCACCACGAACATATTTGTTCTCTTTCGTCTTACTCGGAATAATGAAGCTATATCGTTTGGATCTGTACACTGTTTTCATTACGCATTCTCCCTTTCGCATACCGCTATATCGCCTTGAATTTTAATGATTTTATATCCTGGGTAGCGATCAGGAGTAATGTACTCAATCGCCTTTGCTTTTGCTTCTTTTTCATTTCGTGCGCCCTTCCATACCCACGCCGGAAGGACGACTTTCGATTGGCTTTTATCTAACATAGGTTTTTCACTCCTTATCCTGCTTGGCTATACTGTTTTTCCCATCCCATTAGTACTTCAATTGCTTTTGATGCAACCTGCGAACTAATCTCGCTTAGGTTGTCAGTTCCGATATTCCCTTTCAAAGTATCTTCAATCGTTTGTTTATCAGCTTTCGCTAAAACTGAAATGTGTGCTATTTTCGCATGTATCATTTTCATTTGTTTCTCTGATGCTTTATTAGCTTGTCCGTTGCTTTGCTGCGGTTTATTTTGACTGTTATTGTTATTAGGTTGCTTTCCTTTTGGATTTTTCGCATCAGCATCGTCTTCGTCAGTTGGTATTCCAAAAAATTTAAGCAAGAAATATCTCTCGGAATAAGTTAGCGCTGATCCATACGCTTTAGAAACGTCGTCCTGTTGCCCGAAGAATTTCCAAGGTATTGTTTCTCGCTCTTCAGGGTTTTCAGCATTTATCCATTCGTAGAATCCGTCACCTTCGATAACAAAATCTGTTATCTCTCTTCCTTTTTGGTTTTTATAGCTGTACTGCCAAGTTTTATGCTCGCCCATTTTAGGCATTAGGATGACCTGTAACTCATCCATGTTCTTTTTAATTTTGTGGAGTATTTGAGAACCCGTTACGTAGTCATATCCGTAACTTTTCCCGTTTTTTTTGAATACATCTATGTCTTTGCGAATTGCGACTAACTTTTGCCAAAGGTTCATCGAATCCTCACTCCTTCAGATTGTTTCAACGTAATTCCATCCCACTGCATTCCATCTTTAACCGCTGCAAGTAATAACTTCTTATCAACTTTAGGCGGCTGGGGAATCATGTATTCCGGTGGTACAACAGCATCTTCTGCGATATCTAAGCTTGCAGGGTTCTTTTGAATACCTACTGTTACGATTGTTCCTTTAATGCGTTTTAAATCAGTTGCTACCATTTGTTGATACAAGTAATCTTTTAGTCCCTTGCAATTGTTTTCTATTGCCTTTCTTCGTTCTGCTAGGCGCTTTTCTTCTGCTTTGATAGCATCCACATCAGCTTCAAGGTTACGGATTACTAAAGCTGTGTTTTGTACTTTATCCTGGATACTTTCCTCAATTGCTTGTAGCGTATCTGCTAATGCTGATGGATCTACACCATCTTCAATCATCATTTGTAACTCTCTATAATTAGAAGTAAGTTCATATAATTTCATTTTCATATCCTCCTAGAACGGCATTTCGCCATGTGGTTTATTTGTTAAAACTGTGATTACATAATCGAGATCTAACTTTCTTATACTGTCTTTCTCTTTATCAGACATTTGTTTTAAGGTTTCGATTGCACGTTCTACTTGTTTATCTTTAATTTCAACCACATCGCTCACCCCATCCGATCGTTTTTCCGCAATCCACACAATAGTCATATTGTGGTTCCATGACCGCTTCCCCTGGGATATATCCGTAATGTGTATCAATGTTTTTATGCTTACAGTTAGCTTGCTTTTCTTTCTTTTTTTGTTCTAAAACCACTGAGCAATACTGTTCTTCATGTATTTTCGCTCCATGTTTCGTTAATAGACGCTTACCGCAATGGTCACATTGATATAGCGTTTGATTAGTAATAATCTTCATTTCCACATTCCTCCTTATTTACTTGGAAGAAACGACTGTGATATAATAGTGGTACATAATAATTTAGTCGTTTCACGGACCATTCGATTAGGCGTAGTCGAATGGTTTTCTTTTGTTTTGATGCTTTCACGCATCGGAATATCCAGGAACCTGTTTGTTAGGTGGGGGATACCATTAGATTCCTGAATATTCCGACAAGCGAAGGCTTGTCTATATTTGTAAAATAGTTGTATAATTATCCCATAAGGTTGGTGACTCGACCTTATACCCTTATACAATGAGCCACGAGCCTTCACAACTCTTGGCTCTTTCCTTATTTAGCTAGAGTTATAAACTCCTTATGCATTTCCTCAACCTTATCTGCGCTGTTATGTATCCCTCTAGCTCGTAAATCACGTATCATTTTGATGATGTTTACTTTCTCTTCTTTGTCCCGCTGCTGTTTATCCATCCATTTCATCCTTCATGATTCTTTTATCTATCCGATCCATCAAATAAATGAATCCTGCAATCCCGATAACTACCACCAATACCATGAAGTGTGAGAATGTACTTTCTTCCATCATTTAAACCGCCTCCCTATCCATTTCTGGAATGATTCCGCGTTTCGTTAGAAGTTCGTGAATGAAGAGTCTTCCTTTTTGCGTCCAACGAGTATTCATTTTTACTGATCTGCTACCATCTGAATGTGTAACATCGACCGTTTTCGATTTTGTGTAGCCTTGATTGCGATAGTTGGCATATAGTAACCATTGGTCATTCAATTTGTATTGAATCTTTTCTTTGTTTAAGATTTTGTTTAAGTTCTGTGCAGATAATCCATAATCAGCTGCTATTTGCGAGACTGTTACTGTATCCTTCGATTGAAGAATTTGGTCTAGGTATGTAATCTTTGATGCGTTTTCTGCAATCTGTTGTGTTAACATGAGATTCTTTTGTTCAGCAACCTGTCTCGCTTGTTGTTCCTGCTTGAGCTTTGATGCAAGACCGATAATTAAGTCTGGATCTTGAAGTAGAGCATTGATTGTATTTGGTGTCATGTATGCTCCATGTTTTCTAATAGAAGGAAGCACTTCGATTGCTAACCAATCTTGAAAAGCCTCTGCGATTTCGTTACTTGTTTTGAAAGCTAGCTTGTACACTAAAGGTTCTGGAATTAAATCTCCTTTCGCCACTTGTGGCGAATTCTTAGGAAGATAAGAATTAACCCTATTCCATCTCACATACTTTCTTCCGTTTTTGACATCAACTATCCCTAAACTCTTAGCAACTTGTTCTACATCGAACAACACTTCGCCATTTTCGAATTTTGCTGATACCTCAAAAATTTCATTTTTAAAATTTTGTAGTTGACTCATAATATCACTCCTTTTTATTTGTTCGAAAAAATCGAACTTAATATTTAAAAAAATATCTATTTTAATGTTATTAAGTTCGATTTATTCAACCTTTTTAAAAAGTTCTTCCACAGGTACTGAAAATACTCTAGAAATAGCAAAGGCTGCTTCTTTTCCGGGTGATTTAGTACCCTTAACATATTCACAAACCGTGCTTTTAGAGCGTTTTATCTCTTTAGCTAGTTGTATTTGTCTCATTTCGTTTTCATCAAGCAAAGCCGACAATTTTTTGTTATCAAAAATCATTTTCCTGTTCACCTCGCTTACAAGTAATACTATATCAAAAAGTTCGAAAAAAGTGAACTATTTTTTAAAAGTTTTTTATTTATTTTATTTCTATTAATCACACTATTAGAATTTATAATCTCAGAAAAGTTTGCTCTGAGCGAACTTTTATAATAAAATGAACTTAATTACTGTAACACTACTACAGTAATACTATGATATTAGTAAATTTACTTATTAACTGTACGAATATACGTTTCAATTTAATTATAAAGGGTGGATTAATTATGCGTGGGGATAGGGTAAAACAATTAAGGAAAGAAATGAAGTGGACGCAAGAAGAATTAGGAAATCGCGTTGATTTAAAGAAATCGACAATATCAGAGATAGAAAATAATAAAAAGGACGCTGGCAGAAAAGCTATTACAAAAATTGCTACAGTTCTAAATTGTACAACTGATTATTTATTAGGACTATCTGATGATCCTCAACTAAGTGGCGATCAATATTCTGATTTACGTAAGAAATTCGATGTATTACTTGAAAAATTAGAACAAAAACCTAAACACGAACAAGAGATGCTATATAAAATGATGCAAGCAGCTCTTGGTTCAGATGATTAAATGATTGTCAGCGAAATGCTAACAATCATTTTTTTTGTCCATAATGTGTAACTCTATATTAGAAACTTCTTGTTTCTTGTTCTCATCACTTGTGATTTCTCCCATTACAAGTGTCTTCCATAATACTTCAGCTAAGTTCTCTTTTTTCATCCCTAAAACCCCCAGTTTTATCTATGTAGTTTGTGAATAATTCACATTCTTTCTCTTTTTGTTTTTTTTACTAAAAACAGAAAATCCCCATAACGCACGAAATGCGACCATCTTTTTCAAGACGATCGCATTTCTATAATTATATATATTTTACCAGCCTACACCAGGATCAGACATCATAACAATATTTTCTTGTGGCGCAGCTGTCGGCTTTTTATCTTTGTCTGTAACTGGAGAAAATAGTAATGCTCCGGCTACTACTAGAGTTGGGATAATAGCTAAAATCTTTTTCATTAGACTTCACCTCTCATAAGTATATTATACCATTTTTTCAAATGAGACCCAACTCTTTTTTTGGAAATCTAGCATAAAATAGCGAGTTTTTTTCCTCAAATTTTCGTAGCCCTTGCTTTATAATTTCTCGGTCATTTTTAGCCATTCCTAAGTACACTAACTGAAACGACGATAACTTACCATTCTGTTTTTCGATATCAGCTAATGTTTCAATTGCCCTGTCATAATTTCCTGTTCTAAATTCAAAAAATGCACGTTCTCCATCTTCCATAATTCCTAATGTACCTAAATCGCGATTGTGATAAATTTTCAAAAACTGTATCGTTTTAATGATTGCTTGTTTCTTTTTAACGACTTCTTGATTGATATTGTTGTTTAGTATTTCTAAAGCTGCATTAAATAATGCCAATGATTGTTCGTAATCATCAAATATAAAAGATTCAGCTTTTAACCATAGTGCTCTTGCTTTATTTAACACTAAATGCGGTTCATCTTCACATAATTTAAGTAACTTATCACAAAGCTCCCTTGTTTCTTGGAGTTGATCACTCGTCAAATGGATAGCGGCACGTCCTTCTTTGATACGAACTCTATAACATTTCTTTATAAATTTATTTTTGATTCGAGATACCTTTTTCGCTAATTTACCCATACGTTTTTCTAACAATCTATAATCCCCTAATTGATATGAAGTGTAACAAAGCAGTATATCAATTAGTATTTGCATCTCCGGATTCTGGTTATTTTCTTTCATATCCTCAAGAGATTCATGATATTCCAATAAATCAATTTCACCTTGTGATTTTAGGTGAATCAGTTCGTACACAGACGCCCACTCTGTATTTTCATCTGTATCAGAAGACTTTTCTTTTTCAACTAAAGATGCAGCTAAGTCGATTTCACCTCTTAAAGTTAAATACTCTAATGCCTCTCGTGCATTCTCTGGTTTAGCAACATCTAAATACATTTCTAACATTCTACGTCGTGTTCCGTGATCTTCATATAACAAGACAAGCGTTTTGGTAAGATAGCATAAACTAATCTCTCTTTCACCACGAAATACATCTGAAACACCACTAACACTAATTCCCCAAACTTTTGATAATTTAGTATACGTGATTTTTCGTGACGCTAATCCAGTATCTAATTTAACGATCAGCTTATTTAAGACTTTAGCTTTTTTCTGTTTTAACAAAAGCGCTTTTTCTTCTTTGCTAATTTTTAAAGTATCATGCATGGTATTTGCTCCCCTTTTTTCGGAACAAAAGACACGTTGTACCCTGTTTTTTACATTTAAGGAAAACGCGTCACTATATCTAAGATGTGTGTTATAATTATGTATGAGACTTATGACAAGTGTTCCCCTAGGCACATTAGGGCGGACGGTGTAAGGGTGTTGGTAGCACCACTTGCACAGTCATGGGTCTTTTTTACGTCCGTTTATTTTAATGTTTTCATAATACCACATTTTTCCCAAAATTCAGTCGTGTAGTTATCAGACAATTGTTGAGAAAGTTGAGAAACCGCTGTATACCAACGTTTTTAAGCGGTGTAAAAATAAAATATGCAAATATGCATGGAACGTATAAAAGACTTCACATGCATATTTTACCACAAAAACACGAACTTTTGTTCTATTTTCTTTTTTAAAAAAGAAACTTATACTACCATTTTATCATTAAAGGTAGTTAACCGACCATAAATAGTAGTATAGTTGTTTAGTATTTATACTTTAAACTATGAGACACTTTGGACAGATTCTAAAAAAACTAAGGAAGTCACGCGGCTTAACTCAAGAGCAACTTTCCCACAAGTTAAACTTGAGCAGGAGCCAAATCAAGAATTGGGAAACTGATCGATACCAACCAGATATAGATACTTTGGTTATTATCGCATCCTTCTTCAATGTCTCGGTAGACGTACTTATCGGCTTCAAGAGCGATTTTGAAGATGAACCACTACAAGAACTATTATCTAATGTTCAAGCAACGTATACGGCGTTAAATGAACATCAGAGAGAACGTTTTTGCAAGCAAGTTTCCGTATTAATCGATATGCTTGAGGATAATCAAGATATATTCTGATTTAAGTACATTGTAGAAGAAATGTTTTCCAATGGAAAGAGGTAAAATTTTACATAATTTTACCAATCCTACCAAGAGAGCCATTCGGTTCTCTTTTTTTATTTTCATTCGACAAAATATGACAATATACAAATAATTTGTTTGCTAACATGAGATGAGAAATTTTACGTTTTAGCTTATATAACTAATACATAATGGGGGTAACACAATGAAACGCACATTACTTACAGCATTAACATGTAGCGCATTACTTATGGGACTATCTGCTTGTGGTTCAAATGATAAGACTACAACTGAATCAAAATCATCTGAGCCAACTTACAAAAAAGAAGAGACAAAACCTAAAGAAAAATTCGCCTTTCAAGATATGACTACAGATCAATACCTAAAAAACTACAACAAGATTAAAGATGAGTTAGCTGGCCAAGGCATTCAGGTACTGCCTTTTAACCTTGAACTTGAAGAAAGTACTAATACTCATCGATTTTATTACACAAAAGAAGAAGACTATGCTAAAACAGATACCAAGTGGGTTAGTGTGAACTTAAGAAGAGACGGCAAGACAATTGACAGTATGTTATATAATGGAGCGCCAGACCTTAACACTATTAAAGCTATGATCAAAGCTACGGGGGTAACATGGTCAGAGAAACTAGAAAAAATGGTCGAAGGAAAAGAATCTAATAAAGATAGTGAGAACATGATGGTTGACGGTGTAAGAATTTCTATTTTCGGAAGTCCTACAGATATCAATGTTTCAATAGATGCACCACCAAGTGCTTAATATAAGTACCTAACAGCATACGAAAGTATGATTTTTCTCAATGTCTAAAACAACTTAACATGGTAAAATAATATTGGATGGGATTCCAATACATATTATTAAAATTAAAGTGGTTCAAGTCGGAGGAAGGCACCTTAGGGTGTCTTTTCTTTTAATAAAAAGACGCATAAAGCGTCTTGAACTTGCTATTTTACTATTAAATACTTGCTTGTTGTCGTGCTTCTTTATCTAATAAATCTTGAGAAACAACAGCCCATCGTCCATTAGATAATTCAAAGACAGCTTCATCACAATCTTCTACCATATAACCCATTACAGTTTGTCCATCCTTTAATTCTTCTGTAGTAACTCTGCCCATTTTTAATAATGTCTCAATAATTGCTTCCTTATCTTGATCATCAATAAAATAATAATTAAAAATAGCTTCATCATTTTCAAATAACATTATTTCTTCCCAATCTAATATATTAACATCACATTCAAAATAATTAGAAATCACTGCGATATCGTCTTCTGTAAAACCTTTTTCTTTAAGTTCTATCTCTAATAGCATATTCATTCAATCCCCATTTCCATTAATTTATCTAATACTAGGATAACACCTTCATATCAACTTTTGTTGACGAGTTAACAAACTTACCTAAATAAATTTCACGTACTATATCTGTTGTGTAAAACCAAATTCAGTAATAAGGCCTATTCTACCATTCGTCCCCTTATCCTCTAACCAAATAAGTTATAATTTCTTTATTTATTCCTCTATCTTAGTGAGTAAGTCCCCCAGGTCTTAAACAATCTCATGTTTTTCTGCTTTTCTTCGTATTTAAGCTTGACTGAAGGCCTTGAAGGTTTTTATCATGTGGGAACGATTATGGAATACGGCTGGAAGGCAGATTTATCCCCTACTTTGAAAGATCACAAAAAAAGTAATCAATCAAAATAGATGGATAAGCGTCTTGTTTTCGCCATGCGGTCACTTATAAGGTATCCGTATGTATAGACCCTGTTCACTCAGCGATTTTCACCGCATACATCCTTTTCCTATGGCTTGTCCTTGTAATATCGTCCCTACACGACAAACTGAATGTACTCCCTAGCACCTTGATGCTAACGATAACCACCCGAACCTTTTAGAGAATCGTCCCTGGGCAAGTTCTCGCCCTCCCTCACCAGAAGAACAGGATTCCAATGAGGGGTGCTGTTTTTGTAGGCGCATACTCTGTACCCCCTGCACGACCAACAGCTAGCCACGCACGTAACACGTTCCCTCTATATAGAAGCACGGGATTACGGCTTATCAGTTTTTATTTACGTGGTTTCAGGCAATTCCACGCGAACAAAAACAAAAAGGCATCCCAAATTCCTAAATGGCCTGTAGATCCACAAGACTTCTAGGTTTAGAGATGCCCGTTATATATCTTTTGGACTATAAATTAATCAAAACTAGTATTTACTAGTTGATATTTATCCAAACAATAGATAAAATGGGTATATCAAAGAAGCCTCGTGAAAAGGCATAGTTGTTTAAGGTTAGTGGTGGTACACTTCTTAAACGTTAACACTGTCGGTTAATACAGTTAATTTCTAGCCAAGTGGTGGTACACTTGCTAGAGCTAGTCATTCCCGCTAAAGGTTGGTAGCCATTAGCATATGGGAGTGGCTTTTTGTTTTGTGTTCATATTTAATTGTTTTTTTATATCTTTCAATCTTCATGATTTTCGTTTATGTAAAATATCAAATTATGTTTTGTTTTGTAGAATGTTGCTTGTTGTGTACTACGTTACAACAAGCATTATCCTTTGTAAACAGCGAATTTGCACACTTTCTGAATAATATCCCTATTTCCCTATTTCCCTATTTCCACTTATAGATATAGGGATATTTCCCCTTTTCCCTATATCTATATTTCCCTATTTTTATTATTTTTGCGTCTACTATCTCCTCTACAAAAATTCAGATTTATTACTTAAATTCTTCTACTTCATACAACTGAAAAATCTTTTAATATCAACGTTTCTGTTATTAATTACTAACTCTATGATTCTATTGCATAACCCTAATATCATTGTTATAATTTCTTTAAAGATATAGAAATATCCCTATTTCTATAGTTAGAAATATCCCTATTTCCCTATTTCTATTTTTCCCTATTTCTATAAAGGGATATAGGGAAATTTCAAAAACTATAACTGGAGTGTTAAAAATGGCTATTACAATTACGGTAGGTAATTACAAAGGTGGAGTCGGTAAAACCACAAATGCTGTATTGAACTCTTATGAATTTGCTAAAAAGGGCAAGCGTACATTACTTGTTGACCTGGATCCACAAAGTAACGCAACAAAATCTTTAATGCTAACAAAGTCGATCCTTAATCCTGATGAAATCGTTACTGTTGAAAAGACATTAATGAAAGGTATACAAGAGGGGAACTTAGATGGCTTAGAAGTAGAAATTACAGATAACTTATATTTAATTCCTTCTTACGTTGATTTCCAGGACTTCGCAAAATTCCTTTATAAAAATTGTTCTTCGGAAGCTGAGGAAGATTATTACTTTAGAGGATTGCTTGAAAAGATAAAGCATAAATACGACTACATATTTATCGATGTTCCTCCAATGTCATTAGAAGTTACAAAGAACGCCGTTGTAGCTTCTGATTATGTTCTAATCGCTCTACAAACACAAGAACGTTCTCTTACTGGTGCTGAGAATTATGTTAATGAGCTTATCAAGTTAAAAGAGCAATATGACCTTGATATTGAAGTAGTTGGTATTCTTCCCGTCCTATTAAAAAACAACGGTAAGGTTGACGAATATATCATGGAGAACGCTCGTGAAATTTTTGGTGAAGAAAACCTATTCAAAAACATCGTCCCTCAAATGGAGCGTATTAAACGATTTGATGTTAATGGTATTACTGAAAAAGATAGACATGATATGAATGTAATTGAACTATACGAAACAATTAGTGATGAATTATTATCTCGTATTGATATGTTTGAAAAAATGAAGGTTGGTGTGTAAAATGGCGAGAACTCCTGGTTTACTAGGTAGAAAGAAAAGTAACTTTGAACCTACTGAGCCTTATGTACCAGAGCAAGGACAAGATACAGTGGAAAATAACGAGGTTCCAGTTACTCCTTCTCAACCTAAGACTGAAGAAAAACAAGTAACTCGAAAAGAAAAAAGAAACGAAAAAGCTGAATCAAAAAAGAAGTTTAAAAATCAGCAAGGTAGCATTAAAATTTCTAATCAATCAAAAGAAGAATTAGAAGTATTAATGAAACTTACAAACACAAAATTCGCTTATGAAATCATTGATTTACTTATAGACCGCTATGTAGAAAATGAGCTAACACCTGAACAGAAAAGGAAATTCAAGTTGTTAACAGAGATTTAAAAATATAGAAATATCCCTATTTCTATAAAGGGATATTTCTATATTTTCGTCTTCCCTTCTATATAACAAGCGAAGTAGTTTTATCAGTTTAAGATAAAAAAACTAAATAGGAGTGGTGTACCTGTGGAAAATAAGAGTAATTCTTTTGTAGTGACTTTGACGCCTATTACCGAAAGTTCAGATTCAACTATTCAAAGTAATCATACTGACATAGAAAAGGAAAAGCTCTTTGAAAAACCTAAGAGAAAACTTACTACGAAAGAGTTGCCGAAATCTTTCCGTGTCTCATTAGAAACACATACAGCAATTTCAACACTCGCTACAATTGAAGATATGAAAATTTATGAAGTAATAAATATGTTAATCGAAGAAAAAGTTGCCGCATTACCTGCACCAAAACAAACTCTAGTAAGAAATGCTGTAAAACAAGTACTTGAAGTAAAGAAAAATCAAGAATAGGTATGAGTTAATAAAATTATTTCTGCAAGAAAATAAGTCCTACTTTTTGTAGGGCTTATTTTTTATAGTTAAGTTCTCCTCATAACCACCACTAGCTCGTTTACAAAACTTTCCTTATTGGTAGTTGATAAATATTGGCTTATTTGTCTTATAAGTTAAATTGAAAACAATTAGATTCTAAAATATTTCAGTTCTTTTTGTATGATATTCAAAGCAAATCCCTCTCGTTCTCGAAAGGGGTTATTTGATTCGTTCGAAGATAAGCTCAAAATATTGCGCGTATCCTGCGATTGATGGTGCAAAGATTTGAACAAATTTCCAACCGTCTTCAGCATGTTCGGCAATAATACGCTTATAATCTTCTTTAGGTTCCCCTTTCCAGTTATTAACTTCGACTTTCACGAATTTGTAATCGTACATATCCTTTCCCCCTTTTCCTAATTGTACCATTCCGAAGAATCGATTTGTTATGATTTTTGGATGTATATGGTATTCGCATTTAGTTAATATAACGTAACATTATCGGTAGCAACAAAAAAGGTGAATCCCTACTTTCAAGAGGAATCCACTCTTTCTATTTCTACAACTCTATTTTTATACGTTCCTCTTCTTGCTCTTACCAGTACCTCCACCATTGGCTTATTTACATACTTTTCGTTATTGGAAGTTACTTTTCAAGTATTAATAGACGGTCAAGTTCAGTTTTGTGATAACTCCACACGCTCAAAGTGTTCAACTGTTGGAAATGGATCATAAAAGTGATGCAATAATGCTTTCCACTCTTGATATTGTTCAGATTGACGAAATCCTATTGTGTGGTCTTCTAAAGTTTCCCATCGCACAATGAGCAAATATTTTCCTTTCTGCTCCATACAACGTTGTAATTCATGATTTATGTATCCTTGCATGGAAGAGATGATTGAAGATGCTTGCTTAAATACTGATTCATACTCCGTTTCCATACCGTCTTTTATTTGCAACATGACTGCTTCTAAAATCATTTTGAAGTCCTCCTCTTCTTGACCTCACCAGAACCGCCACCACGGCTTTTTCTTCTCTTTCGCTGCAGCAACCTCATCCCGAAATTCCTGCATCATTCTCTTCGTTTCCTGCATCTCACGAAGTGTCTTCATAAGTGTCTCATCCCGCGCTTCCAATCGCTTTTCCACTCGCTCATTATGCGCTTCTACACTCGCTTTGATTTCCTCGTTACTCTGCTTTGCCTGCTCACTCAATCGCTTCTCCATCGCTAACATGCTCTGATTCATTTCTTGCGCCATAACGCTGTACTGTTCCTGTAGTTGCTGTTTAATATGGAATGGCACTAAATCCGTTTCCTCAACCTCTTCTTGAATCAGATCCGGATTAACTTTCTCTATTTGCTGCGCTATCATCTTCGCTGCCTTCTCTAGCGTCATACCGTCATGCTTACTCAGCTCAATTAATTTCTCAATCACCATAATGTCACTGTCTGTGTATTGGCGTCTGCCACGATTATCTTTCTTTACTGCGAATCCTTCACGTGACAATACTTCCATGTACTTTCTAAGGGTGCTATCACTTATTCCTAGTCGTTTGTATACTTCACTAGCAGAATAAACAATTTCGTCCGTCATAGCGTCACAACACCTCCTAATGAGAGTATTCCATGAGGGGTGAAAAATTCCTGCGAGTGACTTTCAATTAATGAACAAACGCCTTGGTGTGATATAATAAAAATAAGAAAATTAAGAGAAATTATGAGAGAAAAGAGGAAAAGCAATGGCAGTAACAGGGGAATGCGCTTTATGTAAAAGAGAGTCTGAACTTAAACTTAGTCATATTATTCCTAAGTTTATATTTCGTGCGTTGAAAAGGGATTCTTTTACAGGGAAATTAAGATTATCTTCAGAACCAAATAGATCTATACAAGATGGTGAGAAAATGCATCTTTTGTGTGGAGAATGCGAGCAAATTTTTAGCGACTCAGAGAGAAGGTTTTCTAACGGGATATATGTACCGTTTAAAAACGATGGTTTTAATAATACACTAAGGTACGATGGAGATTGGCTGTGTAGATTTATCACTTCTGTTAATTGGCGAATTCTTTATTTAGATATTAAGTGGTTAGAAGAAGATACAAGCCGCATTGACGAAACGAAATTATCTTTACTAAAGAAAACCGAAAAAATAATGCGTGAGTATTTATTAAAACAACGTATGAATATAGATTATATAGAAAATCATATCTTCTTCTTTGATACGGTTGAACAGGCTGTTGGTGTCACAAATCCTCATGCGACCATGCAAGGTAGCGTTTTTGGATATAGCGTAGGGAAAGACGATAGTTACTATGTGTTTACTAATTTAGCAGGAATTTGGATTGTAACTATTATTCAAAAACACCCAAAAGAGAAATGGCGTAATACTTTTGTGAAAAATGAACCAGGTAGATTAAGACCCCCTCAAAACATTGAAAGCCCAGTTACTTCAGAGATTGAGCATATAGAAGGGTTAAGAAATCAATTTACAGAGGGCTTATCAGAAAAACAACAGAAACAGATAGAAGATAAGATTTTAAATGATATAGAAGGGTTTATGAAGAGCAATAGTTATAAAAGAATTATGATGGACCGAAAACTAAAATAAAAAAGCCCTGATATAGGGCTTTTGATTCTATATTGCACATTAAATTCATAACATGTATATTGTCTGTTACCCTTGTAACTCTTCCTAGCATTGGCTTTACAAACTGGGTGTGCTGTTTAGTTAAGGAAGAGTTACTATTAGATTGCTTTAGCAATCTCAACAAGCAACCTCATAAACAACGGAATCATTTGAACTACAATATAACCAATCCCTGCACGACTTATTAGCGAGAATCCGCGCTCCTGGCTACCTACCATAATAAACAAACCACCGCATAACGCTACAACGGATGCAATTGGATAGGATACTGCCTTAATCAAGAAGATAACTGGCTCAAATGCATTTACAATGCGATTATATAATTGACCGTCTATATAATTTTTAATTGCTCCATCATTGGAATGTACGTCTTTAAATACTTCATTTACATCTGGATTATTACCATCAGCAAATACATGAGGAATATCTATAATTTGACTGAATATAATAGCACTGCCGATCACTATACTTATTCGCGCCGCCACGGGTGCGTATTTTTTTGCTTTCTTTTTGAACAAGCCCCACTTTTTCTTCGCGCCATAGTTACCATCCATAAAATCCTTGATGCTCATTGTCTCTGCTGCCATATGGACCATCTCCCTATTTTTAGTGGAAATCAGTAACCGTAAATATATTGCAATCCAATCCTTCGCAAAGCTTCTGGAGTTGTTTTCTGCGGTATTCCGTCGTGGTGTACCAGATAAATTTAGGAGGCTTATCAAATACATTGCATTCAATTAATTTGCGATACTTCTGCATCTTGATACGATTCGCGCTCATCTTTTGCTCATGATCCACCTCTACAATGTGATAACGGCCATTATCCGTGAATAGTGCATCTGCAATTATAGAAACGATACCTTTAACATTCATTTTCACTTCTTGTTTCCACGTTTTCGGACATTCGTAAGCAATGTAGATATCATTTCGCATGATGTAGTGGCGGAACTGATTAGAACGCTTGAGTATCTTCTTACTTCCGATACGTTCGCGCCCTTCCTTGTTGAGATAGTACACTTTCTCTCCATCCCTAAAGCTAGAAACATATTCTTCAAGAGATTTCATTACACGGGAAGCATTTCTGTCACCCCCAAGATCATGAAGTACCTGGATTTGTTTTCTACTAAGAAAGCCGAGTTTCTTCAAGCTCAAGAGTATACTTTCTGTTCTCGCTTCCTTCATGGCTAGTTTTTGCATCTTCATGCTCCTTCCTCGCTCTTATGTTGATATGTGGCTTTATGATGTTATCAATCTGCTTATTATCGATATAGACAGTCTGTAAGACCTTCTTTTCGTTCGTTTGATATATAGCCCTCCCTTTTATGTTGGGAAGACTCTCTGCACCGCCCTCATCTAATACGGCACGGCTCCCTGCCTCTGTTTGTAATCTAAAGCAAACACGAGCACCAATATTTTGACGCAGTTGTGACGGCATAGCGCTATTCGTCGGATATTGGGTTGCATATATTAAACGGAATCCAGCCGCCCTGCCACGACGACCAATATCAACAATAATGTCCTGGCACTCCTGGTATGGCGCTATATCGGCTGCTTCATCTACGATTACAAAATACCGTACTGGATCCCCGGCTTCTTTTATATCTTCGTATCCTTTTTCTAGTAAGTATTCGTTTCTAGCATTCAGTTTATCTTGCAATTCCTTTAGAGTCTTAAGGGCTTCCTCTGGATTCTTCGCAATTGATTCGACTTGGTTTAAGAATCGGTAACGGTTGAAAGAGAGACCACCCTTCAAATCTATAAGGAATAGCTTTATATTTTCTGATTGGTTGCGTACCAAGGATGTAATGATGAGCTTTAGTACATTAGATTTACCCATATCCGTCATGCCGGCCGAAATCATGTGTGATAACTGGTCAAAGTCGTGTTTTACTAATCCGCCCCTTGTATAACCAATAGGCACTTCCCATCCTCTGCACTGCCTCATCATATCTTCTTCAAACTTCACAAAATTAGGAATCCCTTTCTCGTAAACACGTATTTTTAACAAACCATCATAAGACAGCTCAATTTCCTTTCTAACGAGTTTTTTCTTGTTTATGATGTTTTGTATTTGCTTTAAGATATCTTTTCGCAGTCGAAGAGATTTGAAGTCTTGTAGTTTAAAATCATAAACTTTGCTCTTGTGGTTTAATCCATCCTCTAAATGTTGTATTTTTTGTTCAAAATCGGAGAAGCTAAGACCAAGCGGAATCCTATACGCATATTCAACTCCCCAATCATTCCTTGTCTTACGGAGTAGCTGTATAGTCCTGGTCTCTTTCCCTTCTTTTACTTTTAATCCGCAGTTAGCGCATATTCTTTGAATCTTGGAGGCATCATTTGTCGCTCCTTTTTGATGCATTTTTGATAGAAAGACTACACCACCAACTGCAGCTGAACTTACTAACTCAAATATCAATGTTCAAACACCACCCTTCTTTATGTATTCTGCAAGAATAGTCCCTGAAGATTAGAAGAGATAAAAACAGCTATGAATCATTGAAAATACTATTTTTTTTC
>NZ_JBWYRA010000019.1:0-48218 GCF_056725905.1 Bacillus sp. BC05(2025)
GTGTTTTCAAACAGTACGTAAAAAGAAGTCATGATAATACAAACACGTTGCCCAAGAATGAATCATATTATATAAGAAATCGATGTATATTTTTCTGGAAATTGTTAAGGAATAGAAGTATGAAATATGTTCATTTGAATAGGGAGGGAAGGATATGAAATCACAAAACGAAGTTTGTATTGTTTGTGAGACAGAAAGAAAAGAAGGAATATATGTTTATAATAATTTAATATGTTATGAATGTGAAAAAGACATGGTGAATACGGAGACAAATGATCCGAAGTATATATATTATTTAAAACAACTTCGGAAATTAGAAGTATCATATTTTTAAATAGGCATATGCCTATTATTTTTTTTGTTCTGTATAATAGAGAAAGAATGAAATAATAAGGAAGAGATATAGATGAATCAAAATCGCATACCTTTATATGAGGCATTAATAGAGTTTAAAGAAAGAGGGCCATTATCCTTTCATGTTCCAGGTCATAAAAATGGTTTAAACTTCCCTCAGGAGGCAGTAGAGGAGTTTAAAGATATACTATCTATCGATGTAACTGAATTATCAGGGTTAGATGATTTACATAGTCCGTTTGAATGTATAGAAGAGGCACAACAATTATTAGCTGATGTATATGAAGTGAAAAAAAGTTATTTTTTAATTAATGGTTCAACAGTCGGGAACTTAGCAATGATTTTGTCTTGCTGTGGGGAACATGATATTGTTCTTGTACAAAGAAATTGTCATAAATCAATTATTAATGGTTTAAAATTAGCAGGAGCAAATCCAATTTTTTTAGATCCGTGGATTGATGAAGCTTATAACGTACCCGTGGGAATTCATAATGAAGTTATTAAGGAAGCAATTGAAAAATATCCAAATGCGAAAGCACTTATTTTAACACATCCTAATTATTATGGTATGGGGATGGATTTAGAGGAAAGTATTGCTTATGCACATGCACATAAAATCCCTGTTTTAGTAGATGAAGCACATGGGGCTCATTTTTGTTTAGGCGGAGCATTTCCAAAGTCAGCTTTAGCATATGGTGCAGATATTGTAGTTCATTCCGCACATAAAACATTACCTGCGATGACGATGGGATCCTATTTACATATAAATAGCAGTTTAGTGAAAGAAGAAAAAGTTTCTACTTATTTAAGTATGCTACAATCTAGTAGTCCATCGTATCCAATTATGACTTCTCTTGATATTGCACGCTTTACAATAGCGCGTATAAAAGAAAAGGGACATGATGAAATTGTCGAGTTTTTACGGGAATTTAAAGCAGAATTGTCTTCTATCCCACAAATAGCTATTTTACAATATCCATTACAAGACGAGTTAAAGGTTACCGTACAGACACGTTGTCAGTTATCGGGATACGAATTACAGTCTGTATTAGAAAAGGTCGGTATATATACGGAAATGGCAGATCCATATAATGTCTTATTTATTTTGCCCTTGCAAGTAAATAAGAAGTATATGAAGGCTATAGAGATGATTCGGATGGCATTGCAATCTTATGAGGTGAAAGACAAGAAGGAATCTATTCGTTATACTTATAAAGGAGAAATTTCTCCTTTACCGTATACATATAAACAACTGGAAGGGTATGAAACAAAAGTAGTATCTGTAGAAGAAGCAGTTGGGATGATAGCGGCGGAAATGGTAATTCCGTATCCACCTGGAATTCCATTGATTATGTATGGAGAAAAAATTACTTCAGAGCATAAAGAGCAAATTATGTATTTAGAGAAAGCTGGCGCTCGTTTTCAAGGCAGCACAAAATATATGAAAGTGTATGATATAGAAAGTAGGTTTTAGGATGAAGGGATTATTTGTAACAATTGAAGGCCCAGAAGGCTCGGGTAAAACAACGTTAATTCAAAGTTTATTACCATACTTTGAACAAAGAGAACAAAAGGTAATGGCGACAAGAGAACCAGGTGGTATTGCAATTTCTGAGGATATTAGAACGATTTTACATAAACAAGAGTATACGATGATGGAAGCACGTACAGAGGCGCTTTTGTATGCCGCTGCACGTAGACAGCATTTAGTAGAAAAAGTTATGCCGGCGCTTAACGAGGATTACCTTGTATTATGTGATCGCTTTATAGATAGCTCTTTAGCATATCAAGGATATGCAAGAGGATTAGGTATGGATAAAGTGTTTGAAATAAATCGTTTTGCAACAGAGGACTGTATGCCTAGTTTAACAATTTACTTAGATATTGAGCCAGAGGTTGGCTTAGCTCGAATCGCAAAAGATGCAGGACGTGAAGTGAATCGATTGGACATGGAAGATATCTCTTTCCATAAACGTGTGCGTGAAGGCTACTTACAAGTTGTAGAACGTTTCTCGGATCGTATTGTATTGGTAAATGCTGATCAACCAATGGAAAAACTTATAGAAGAAGTTATTCAGGTTATAGAAGATAAATTGTTATAATAGAAGGAAAGAATGAAATAAGTGAGGTATGCATTATGACGAAGACGTGGGAGCAGCTTTCTGCTATACAACCCATCGGTGTAAAAATGTTGATGAATAGCATTGCAAAAGAGCGTATATCCCACGCTTATTTGTTAGAGGGAGGGAAAGGGACAGGAAAGTTTGCGACAGCAATTCAAATGGCAAAGAGTTTCCTCTGTTCTCAGCGGAATGGGGTAGAGCCTTGTCATGTATGTACAAATTGTAAGCGAATTGATTCAGGTAACCACCCAAACTTACATATTGTAAAACCAGACGGATTATCTATTAAGAAGCAGCAAATTCATGATTTACAAGAAGAGTTTTCAAAAACAGGATTAGAAGCAAATAAAAAAGTATATGTTATTGAACACGCAGACCGTATGACAGCAAATGCGGCGAATACACTCTTGAAATTTTTAGAAGAACCAAGTAGTGATACAACAGCTATTTTACTTACTGAACAAAGTCATCAAATTTTAAATACGATTTTATCTCGCTGTCAAGTTGTTACATTTAGACCTTTACCTACGGAATCTTTAATTAGAAGATTACAGGATGAAGGTGTTACGGCATCTTTATCGACACTTGCTGCACAACTCACAAATAGTTTTGATGAAGCTTTAGCTTTATGTAGTGATGAATGGTTTGCACAAGCACGAGCTTTAGTGATAAAATTATGTGAAGCGCTCGAAAAAGATAAAGCCTCTATTTTTTTTGTACAAGAAAAATGGGGGAAACACTTTGGAGAGAAAGAACAATTACAGCAAGGTTTAGATATGTTACTCCTTATTTATAAGGATTTATTATATGTTCAACTTGGAGAAGAAGATCGTCTTGTTTTTCATGAGCAGAAAGAGATGTTTGAATCTTTCTCCTACGCTCAGAAGCGCATTGTATCGGCTCTCTTTAATATATTAGAGGCAAAAAATAGAATCAACGCTAATGTAAATGCGCAGCTTGTGTTCGAACAGTTAGTGTTGCGGTTGCAGGAGGGATGACCGTTTTGTATGATGTAGTAGGTGTTCGCTTTAAGAAGGCCGGAAAGGTGTATTACTTTGATCCAAATCAGTTCGATATCTCTGAAAATGAGTTTGTAATTGTAGAAACGGTAAGAGGTATTGAATACGGAAAAGTAGTTATTACCAAAAAGCAAGTTGATGAAAACGACGTTGTATTACCGCTAAAAAAGGTTATTCGTATTGCAAATGAAAACGATCGTACCATTGTTGAAGAGAACAAACATGCTGCAAAAGAAGCATATCAAGTTTGTCAACAAAAGGTAGTAGAACATAATCTTGATATGAAACTTGTAGATGTAGAGTATACGTTCGATCGCAATAAGATTATTTTCTACTTTACTGCGGATGGTCGGATTGATTTCCGCGAACTAGTGAAGGACTTAGCAGCAATTTTTAGAACAAGAATTGAACTAAGACAAATTGGTGTTCGTGATGAAGCGAAGATGCTTGGTGGTATTGGTCCATGTGGTCGTATGCTTTGTTGTTCTACTTTTTTAGGGGATTTTGAACCTGTATCTATTAAGATGGCAAAGGATCAAAATTTATCATTAAATCCTGCAAAAATCTCTGGTTTATGTGGTCGCTTAATGTGTTGCTTAAAATATGAGAACGATGAATATGAGGCAGCAAAGGAACAACTTCCTGATTTAGATCAACGTATACAAACCCCGCATGGTACTGGCCGTGTTATCGGATTAAATATTTTAGAAAGATTAATTCAAGTGGAACTAGTAGACAAGGAACGGATAGTAGAATATACGTTAGATGAGTTAGTGAATAAAGGGGTCGTTTCGAGTCAAACCACAGATTAATGAGGTGGGTGCTTGTGGAGAAAAAAGATATTTTTGCATCGGTTTCTAGTATGGAAGAGCAAATTGGACATTTATACAAACAGTTGGGAGAATTAAAACAACATCTTGCAGAGTTGTTGGAAGAAAACCAACATATAAAAATGGAAAACGAAAATTTGCGACACCGCTTTGAAGAAGTGCAGATTAAAGAAAAACAAAAAACTCAAAAACGTAAAGAAGTGAAGCCGAAAACAGATATTGGTGAAGGCTACGATAATTTAGCAAGACTATATCAAGAAGGTTTTCATATTTGTAATCTGCATTATGGAAGTGTACGTAAAGAGGGAGATTGTTTATTCTGCCTGTCATTTTTAAATAAAAAGTGAAATTACCTTTCCAATGATAATTGGAAAGGTAATTTTTTATACATGAGAGTAGAATGAAATATGTTTTTTATTAGTTGAAGATGAAATAGGGTAGGTTAAGTGTAAGAAAAGGAGTAACATATGAATTTATATGAAGATGAACGTTTAGATTACTTATTAGCACAAGATTTGAAGATTATACAAAGCCCATCAGTATTTAATTTCTCGTTAGATGCTGTTTTACTTGCAGACTTTGCTTGGGTGCCAATTCAAAAAGGTAATTTACTTGATTTGTGTACAGGTAATGCCGTTGTGCCCCTTCTATTAAGTACAAGAACAAAAGGGAATATTACTGGTGTAGAAATTCAAGAACGCTTATATGATATGGGAATAAGAAGTGTCCAATACAATAAGTTGGAAGAAAGAATTCACTTAATACACGGGGATTTGAAAGATATGCCGGAGAAACTTGGACGTCATCAATATGATGTTGTCACATGTAATCCCCCTTATTTCCAAACACCTGCAACTTCTGAAAAAAATATGAATGAACATTTAGCGATAGCTCGTCATGAAATTATGTGTACACTAGAGGATGTTGTATCTGCAAGTAGTCAGCTAGTAAAGCAAGGCGGGAAAGTAGCATTTGTACATCGTCCAGGTCGTTTACTAGACATTGTTACATTAATGCGGAAGTATAAAATTGAACCAAAGCGTGTACGATTTGTTTATCCTAAGGCAGGAAAAGAAGCAAATACATTGTTAATTGAAGGAATTAAGGACGGAAACGCAGATTTAAAAATATTGCCACCTCTTTTTGTATATGAAGAAAATAATGAATATACAAAGGAGATTCGTTCAATTTTATATGGAGAAGAATAAGCATTGTTTTTATGTAGTAGAGTGCTCTGATGGAAGTTATTATGCTGGATATACAAATCATATAGAGAAGCGGATTGAGACCCATAATAGCGGAAAAGGGGCTAGGTATACGCGTGCTAGACTTCCTGTTGCTTTAAAATACGTAGAATTTCATGAAGATAAGCGTACAGCTATGCAAGCAGAGTACTATTTTAAGCAATTAAATAGAAAACAAAAAGAAGAATATATGCAAAAAGGAGAACCTTATGTGGCAACAAAAAAGTTTTCAACAAAATGAAAAAGGCGTTTTATATTTAGTACCAACCCCTATTGGGAATTTAGAAGATATGACATTTCGTGCAATCCGAATTTTAAAAGAAGCGGATTTAATTGCTGCTGAAGATACGAGACAAACGAAAAAACTTTGTAATTACTTCGAAATTGAAACGCCTGTTATGAGTTACCATGAGCATAATAAGGAAGTAAGTGGGAAGAAAATATTAGATAAGTTAGACGAAGGAAAGACAGTAGCACTTGTTAGTGATGCTGGTATGCCGTGTATTTCCGATCCAGGTTACGATATTGTTGTAGAGGCTGTAGCGGAACAGTATCATGTTATCCCGCTTCCTGGGGCGAATGCAGCCCTTACAGCATTAATTGCATCAGGCCTTGAAACAAAACAGTTTTATTTCTATGGATTTTTACAAAGAAATAAAAAAGAAAGAAAAATGGAGTTAGAGAAGCTTCGTTATATACAAACTACAATGATGTTTTATGAAGCACCTCACCGCCTGGATGATACTTTAATCTCGATGCAAGAAGTATTGGGAAATAGAGAAATCGTATTATGCCGAGAGTTAACGAAAAAATTCGAGGAATTTATTCGTGGAACAGTCGAAGAAGCAATTGAGTGGACGAAACAAAATGAAGTTCGCGGTGAGTTTTGTATTTTAGTAGCTGGTTCAACGGAAGAACCTGCTCCAGAAGAACAATGGTGGGAATCTATTTCGGTCTATGACCATATTGAACATTATATAAACGAAAAAGGTATGAATTCAAAAGAGGCGATAAAAACAGTCGCTAAAGATCGAGATTTGTCGAAACGCGATGTATATCAAATCTATCATGTCGATAAAAAATAAGCTTCTCATAATTGAGAAGCTTATTTTGCTGTTTCGATATAATCTTGAAGTTCGTTTAAGATTTGCTCAGCGCCTTCTTTGCTTAAGATAATTTTACCTTCAGCTAAAGATAGGTTACCATCAGATACTTCACCAGTTACTTGGCAAGTCATGTTTGGCTTATATTTTTTTAAGATGATTTTCTCGTCATCAACATAGATTTCAAGAGCATCCTTTTCTGCAATACCTAAAGTACGGCGTAATTCGATTGGAATTACTACACGACCTAATTCATCAACTTTACGAACGATACCAGTAGATTTCATAATTCTTTTCCTCCTAAAGAAATAGTTTATAAGTTTCGAGTCTATTTTTAGATTCGTCATTTTTCGACAAAATACCCTATGGACATATGATACCAATCATTTACATTTCCGTCAATTCTTAAATTCTATATTTTTTAAAAAGATTTATAGATTTCTTACTTCTTATATATAATAGAATGTGAGTAATTTCTACTATTATTTCATTTTATTTTCAGAAAAGTTTATAAATTATAGGTAATGACTGTATATTTTCTTGAAATATGAGTAATAGATGATAAATATAAAAATATGAACTTGTTTTTATTCTGCATTAACGAGCAGTAAGATTCTAAATTTTAAATTCGGCTGGGCCAAAGAAGTTAAGTGGAAGTCGGATTGCTCGTAAAAGTCCGATTGGTGTGGGTTGATAATCCGTGGGAATGAACAAGACCCTCACAGATTAAAGTTTCACTTTATATATAAGTTTTTGATATACTATTTATAAATACATATGAGGTTATCCGGGAGGTCCAAAACAATGACAAAGGAAAACAAATCCTTTTATATTACTACCCCAATTTATTATCCAAGTGGAAAATTACACATTGGACATGCTTATACAACAGTAGCAGGGGATGCGATGGCACGATATAAGCGTATGCAAGGATATAATGTTCATTATTTAACAGGAACTGATGAGCATGGACAGAAGATCCAAAAGAAAGCAGAAGAATTAAATGTTACACCACAAGCATATGTGGATAACATCGTTGCAGGAATTAAAGAGCTTTGGAAGAAGATGGATATATCTTATGATGATTTTATTCGTACAACGGAAGATCGTCATAAAGATGTTGTTGAAAAAATCTTCAAGCAACTAGTAGATCAAGGCGATATTTACCTTGATGAATATGAAGGTTGGTATTCTGTACAAGATGAGACATTCTATACGGAGCACCAATTAGTAAATCCAATTATGGAAGGTGACAAAGTAGTTGGAGGAAAAAGTCCAGATAGTGGTCATGATGTAGAGCTTGTTCGTGAAGAATCTTATTTCTTTAGAATGGGTAAATACGTAGACAGACTATTAAAATTCTATGAAGAGAATCCACATTTCATTCAGCCAGAGTCTCGTAAGAATGAAATGATTAATAACTTCATTAAACCAGGCTTAGAAGATTTAGCAGTTTCTCGTACTTCATTTGACTGGGGAGTTCGTGTTCCAGGTAACCCGAAACACGTTATTTACGTATGGGTTGACGCGTTATCTAACTATATTACAGCATTAGGTTATGGAACAGAAAATGAAGAGATGTATAAGAAATTCTGGCCAGCAGATGTGCATTTAGTTGGAAAAGAAATCGTTCGTTTCCATACAATTTATTGGCCAATCATTTTAATGGCATTAGATTTACCTCTTCCGAAAAAAGTATTTGCTCATGGTTGGATTTTAATGAAGGATGGAAAGATGAGTAAGTCAAAAGGTAACGTAGTAGATCCAGTTACATTAATCGATCGTTACGGATTAGATGCATTACGTTATTACTTACTTCGTGAAGTTCCGTTCGGATCTGATGGCGTATTCACACCAGAAGGATTTGTGGAGCGTATTAATTTCGATTTAGCAAATGACTTAGGTAACTTATTAAACCGTACAGTAGCTATGATTGATAAATACTTTAACGGAGAAATCCCTGCATTTAAAGCAAATGTAACGGAATTTGATGAAACGTTAGTAGCGTTTGCACAGGATACATTGAAAAAAGTAGAAGAAGCAATGGAGAATATGGAATTCTCTGTAGCTCTAAGCTCAATTTGGCAATTGGTTAGCCGTACGAATAAATATATTGATGAAACACAACCGTGGGTATTAGCAAAAGATGAGAATGATCGTGAAAAGTTAGCTTCTGTAATGGCTCATTTAGCAGAAGTACTTCGCCAAACGGGTATTATGCTTATGCCATTCTTAACAGTAGCACCAAGCAAGATGTTTGCTCAGCTTGGCCTTACTGAAGAAGCACATACATCTTGGGAAAGCCTGTCTACAATTGGATGCATTCCAGCTGGAACAAAAGTAGAAAAAGGAAACCCGATTTTCCCTCGTTTAGAAATGGAAGTAGAGGTAGAGTACATTAAAGAACAAATGAAAGCCTCTGCTCCTAAAGTAGAAGAGAAAAAAGAAGAAGAACCGAAGGCAGAAGAAATTACAATTGATGATTTCTTTAAAGTAGAATTACGCGTAGCTGAAGTACTATCTGCTGAACCTGTGAAAAAAGCAGACAAGTTGTTAAAAATCCAACTAGACTTAGGTACAGAAAAGCGTCAAGTTGTTTCGGGGATTGCAAAATTCTATTCACCAGAAGACCTAAAAGGTAAAAAGGTTATTTGTGTAACAAACTTAAAACCTGTAAAATTACGTGGTGAATTATCACAAGGTATGATTTTAGCAGGTGAAGAGAATGGCGTATTGTCATTAGCATCAATTGACCAAAATCTACCAAATGGTACAAAAATCAAGTAATTAAGACAAGAAAAGAGATGTTTCACGTGTAACATGTGTGAAGCGTCTTTTTTCTTTTTACATTCTCAATTTTTGCATTAAGATTGTAGTATTGTTATCGTTAAGTTATGAAAGAGCTTATTTTTGTAGAATAAACTTGATTTCAATATAAAAGGAGTTATGTATGATGTTGTTTGATACACATTCACATTTAAATGCAGAGCAATTTGAAGAAGATTTGCAAGAAGTTATTGCCCGAATGAAAGAAGCAGGAGTTACTTATACAGTTGTTGTTGGTTTTGACGAAGTAACGATAAAAAAGGCAATTGAATTAGCAGAAGCTTATGATTTTATTTATGCTGCGGTTGGATGGCATCCAGTTGATGCAATCGATATGACAGAAGAACATTTAGCTTGGTTAGAGGAACTTGCTTCTCATCCTAAAGTCGTTGCACTTGGAGAGATGGGCTTAGATTATCATTGGGATAAGTCCCCAAAAGAAATTCAGAAAGACGTATTCCGTAAACAAATTGCATTAGCTAAAAAAGTAAAATTGCCGATTATTATACATAACCGCGATGCAACTCAAGATATCGTTGATATTCTAGAAGAAGAGAATGCAGCTGAAGTAGGAGGCATTATGCATTGCTTTAGTGGCAGTGTAGAAGTAGCAGAGCGATGTGTTGATATGAACTTTTTAATTTCGTTAGGCGGACCAGTTACATTTAAGAACGCTAAGAAGCCGAAAGAAGTTGCTGCGGAGATTCCATTAGAGAAATTGTTAATAGAGACGGATTGTCCGTATTTAACACCGCATCCATTTCGAGGGAAACGAAATGAACCAAGTTATGTAAAACTCGTAGCAGAAGAAATTGCGAACTTAAAAGGAATTTCTTATGAGGAAGTAGCAGATATGACAACGAAAAATGCAAAAGCTTTATTTGGTGTTGAATAAAAAGGAGTGGGAGAACCCATTCTTTTTTTATTTTTTATAAAAAAGTAGCGGGAGTGACAGAGAAAATACGGGCGAATGGGGGAAGTGTTACAATAAGGAGAGAGAACAAAGTTTTGGACATTCTATTTTTTAAAATGTAAGAATGGGGAAAATAATAATGGAAAAGTCGTCATTTTTTTGTTTTACTAAGTAGAGACGAAACGAGTGTGGAGGCAAGCATGAAAATTAAAGAGATTATCGTTGTAGAAGGTAAAGATGATACAGTTGCAATTAAGCGTGCTGTTGATGCGGATACAATTGAAACGAACGGTTCAGCAATCGGTGATCATGTTATTGAGCAAGTTAAATTAGCGCTGCAAAAAAGAGGCGTTATTATTTTCACAGATCCGGATTACCCTGGAGAGCGTATTCGAAAAATTATTTCTGATAAGGTTCCTGGATGTAAACATGCTTTTTTACCGAAGGAAGAAGCACTGGCTAAAAGGAAAAAAGGTGTGGGAATTGAACATGCTTCTAATGAATCAATTCGCCGTGCTTTAGAGAATATACATGAAGAAATGGAAGCTTACACAAGTGAAATTAGTTGGAGCGATCTAGTCGATGCAGGTTTAGTGGGCGGAGAAATGGCAAAGAGTCGCAGAGAAAGAATGGGTAAGCTATTAAAGATTGGTTATACAAACGCAAAACAGTTACATAAACGTTTACAAATGTTTCAAGTTTCAAAGGAATCATTTGCAGAAGCTTATAAGCAAGTCATACAGGAGGAAAGAAAATGAAGGATATCGCAACGCCAAATCGTACGAAAGACATTGTTGAAAAGTATGGATTTTCATTCAAAAAAAGTTTAGGACAAAATTTCTTAATTGATACGAATGTATTAAATCGTATCGTTGATCACGCTGAAATTGGTTCGGAAAGTGGTGCAATTGAAATTGGACCAGGTATCGGTGCATTAACAGAACAATTAGCGAAGCGTGCTAAAAAAGTGGTGGCTTTTGAAATCGACCAAAGATTATTACCGATTTTAGATGAGACGTTAGCTCCATATGGCAACGTTACAGTTATCAATAAAGATGTACTAAAGGCAGATGTACATGAGGTGTTTAGTGAGCAATTTGAAGAAGGGCAAGATGTAATGGTAGTAGCTAATTTACCATACTATATTACAACACCAATTCTATTTAAATTGCTAGAAGAGAAATTACCGGTTCGTGGATTTGTTGTTATGATGCAAAAAGAAGTTGGGGATCGTTTAGCTGCTAAACCTGGAACGAAAGAGTATGGTTCTTTATCAATTGCTATTCAATATTATACAGAGGTAGAAACAGTTATGACTGTACCGCGTACAGTGTTTGTACCACAACCAAATGTTGATTCTGCAATTATCCGCCTCCTAAAGCGCCCGAAACCAGTTGTAGAAGTAACGGATGAGACGTTCTTCTTTGAAGTAGTACGAGCAAGTTTTGCACAGCGTCGTAAAACTTTAATGAATAATTTATCCAATAATTTAAATGGTTTCCCGAAAGATAAAGAGTTGTTGGATCGAATTTTAACAGAGGTAGGAATTGATCCAAAACGAAGAGGCGAGACGCTATCTATCGAGGAGTTTGCAACATTAAGTAATGCATTAGTTCTTCATAAATTATCATAAGAATATAAAAGGGACAGTTCAACTTGAACTGTCCCTTTTGTCACCTTTCCGCTCCTACATTCATACTTTAAAAACAGGTAAGATGGCCTAACGAGTTTGGAGGTAGGAGAATGGCTTTACATGTTGGAGAGTTAGTGGAACGATATTCTCATAATAGGGATATTCTTTTTCGTATTATAGAAATAAAAGGTGAGATAGCTATATTATTTGGAGAGGAAATTAGATTGGTGGCAGATGCACCACTTGAAGATTTAATTAGTATAGATCAACGAGAGCATAAAAAAAGAGCGAAGCGTGAGAAAGAAACAATGGAGCGCACGTATCGTTTGTTTCAACAAGATTATGTATTAATGAAACAAAGGCATGAACACACTTCAACTGGTGGATATACAAGTGAGGTGAATTATTTTCAAATGCCAGGACGTGTACTGCATATAGATGGAGATCCATTATATTTGCGCAAGTGTCTAGACCTATATAATAAAATTGGTGTTCCTGTACAAGGTATTCATTGTAAAGAAACAGAGATGCATGAAAAGGTGGTAGATTTAATAGACCATTTCCGTCCAGATATTTTAGTAATCACAGGGCACGATGCATATACAAAAGCAAAAGGCGTAAAGGGAGATTTAGCGGCATATAGGCATTCAAGGCATTTTGTACAGGCTGTTCGAGAGGTGCGAAAGAAATATCCATCATTGGATCAACTCGTTATTTTTGCTGGGGCATGTCAATCACACTTTGAAGCATTAATTCGAGCAGGCGCTAATTTTGCTAGTTCCCCATCTAGAATTAATATTCACGCACTAGATCCTGTATATGTGGTTGGTAAAATTAGTTTTACGTCATTTATGGAGAGAGTCAATGTATGGGATGTTGTACGTAATACGATTACTGGCGAAAAGGGACTTGGTGGGATTGAGACAAGGGGGATTTTACGAACTGGATTACCCTTTCAACATTATGAAGAATAAGCAAGGTACATATGTATCTTGCTTTTTTGTATAGAAAGGATTTAAATCAGCTTGGATAAAAAGAGACAAGAACGCACAGACTACATAATGATACTTTTACAATATAGTATTTCTTCTATCTATTCGAACGCATAATGCTTTTATAATGATATTGTCTGTGAGTTGCGGTTAATAATTGGGATAGATATATCGTGTTTTAAGTATTCAATCTAAATTACAGCGAGGTGTAACAAAGTATATGTCAAAACGTTTAGATGAAATTAAAAGCGAATTAGATCACCATCTTGGACAGAGACTGATGTTAAAGGCAAACAGTGGGAGAAGAAAAACTGTAGAACAATCGGGTGTACTTGCAGAAACGTATCGTTCTGTTTTTGTTGTACAACTGGATCAACAAGAAGATGCATTGCAACGTGTATCGTATAGCTATGCGGATGTTTTAACAGAGACAGTAGAGTTAACATTTTATGGTGAACCTCATAATGAAGCGATTTTATAATCCATGTATCGTTACATATATTCCCACAAATGAAAAGCTATATTATTTTGCATACTAATTATACCGTAGCAAAATAAGGAGGGACTCTGCATTGAGTAGACGAAGAGGTGTCATGTCAAATCAATTTAAAGAAGAGCTTGCAAAAGAGCTAGGCTTTTATGATGTTGTTCAAAAAGAAGGATGGGGCGGAATTCGTGCGAAAGATGCTGGTAACATGGTGAAACGTGCTATAGAAATTGCAGAACAGCAATTAATGAAACAAAACCAGTAGTTGTAAGATACTTTCTATGCTACGGTAGCCGAGGAGTGATTCCTCGGCTTTTTGTACTATAAAAGGTGCCATCATTTTACATAAGTAGTTTCATTCTGAATGCTTTTCGTTATAATTAGGGAAGTGTCATCGTCTTACTATAAATTTATGGTAAAATAAACGATAAAAGATTGAGTACATAGAGTGGGTGAATAGATTGAAGCTACTAGTGAAAGCACCAGCAAAGATTAATCTGTCGTTAGATGTACTGGGAAAAAGACAAGACGGATATCATGAAGTGAAAATGATTATGACAACAATTGATTTAGCGGATCGTTTAGAACTAATGGAATTAGCAGAAGACCGTATTGAAATTTTATCCCATAATCGGTATGTCCCAGACGACCAAAGAAATTTAGCTTATCAAGCAGCGAGATTATTAAAAGAGAAGTTTAATGTGAAAAAAGGCGTATCTATTACTATTGAAAAAACGATTCCAGTAGCAGCTGGATTAGCAGGTGGAAGTAGTGATGCAGCAGCGACATTACGTGGCCTTAATAAATTATGGAATTTAGGGCTTACAATTGATCAATTAGCAGAGCTTGGCGCAGAAATTGGATCAGATGTATCATTTTGCGTGTATGGTGGGACAGCAATTGCCACTGGAAGAGGAGAGCAAATTGAGCATATAAAAACTCCACCTTCTTGCTGGGTTATTTTAGCAAAACCTCATATTGGTGTATCTACTGCTGATGTGTATGGGAATTTAAAGTTAAATCGAGTTACACATCCGAATGTAGATAAAATGGTTGATGTCATAAATGCCGGGGACTACAAAGGGATTTGTGATACTGTTGGTAACGTTTTAGAAGATGTAACGTTTGCGATGCATCCTGAAGTTGCACGTATTAAGGCACAGATGAAGCGATTTGGGGCGGATGCCGTATTAATGAGTGGAAGTGGTCCAACTGTATTCGGTCTTGTGCACCATGACTCACGAATGCATCGTATATATAACGGATTAAAAGGATTTTGTGAACAAGTATACGCAGTACGTTTATTAGGAGAGCGAGAAACGCTTGAATAAAGACGTATAATACGTTATGATTTGTTTAGAATATTCGTGATTTGAGGTGAGAGTATGAAAATTAGACGAAGTACAAGATTAGTCGATATGACTTATTACTTGTTACAAAACCCTCGTCAGCTAGTTTCTCTCACTTTTTTTGCTGAAAGGTATCAATCAGCTAAGTCTTCTATTAGTGAAGATTTAGTTATTATTAAGCAAACGTTTGAACAACAAGGGGTCGGCACATTGCAAACGATACCAGGAGCAGCAGGAGGAGTGAAATATATACCATATATAAGTGAGGAAGAGGCAGATCTAATTATTGGTGAGCTGTGTAGCTTATTTGAAAATCCAGATCGTATTTTGCCTGGTGGTTACTTATATATGACAGATCTTTTAAGTAATCCTCGTCATATTAATGGCGCAGGTCGTTTGTTTGCTTCTGTTTTTGCTAGGCAACCAATTAATGCAGTTATGACGGTGGCAACAAAGGGGATTCCACTTGCTTATGCAGTGGCGAACTACTTAGATGTACCGGTAGTAATTGCAAGGAAAGATAATAAGGTGACAGAAGGTCCAACTGTTAGTATTAACTATGTGTCAGGTTCTTCTAAGCGCATTCAAACAATGACGCTAGCAAAGCGTAGCCTTCCAGAAGGATCAAATGTTTTAATTATTGATGACTTCATGAAAGCTGGCGGAACCATTCAAGGTATGATGAGTATGTTAGAAGAGTTTAAGGCCAATGTTGTTGGTATTGGTGTATTAGTAGAGTCTACTGATATTGAAGAAAGACTAATTAACAACTTTGTATCATTAATTCGCTTATCAGAAGTTGATGTAAAAGAAAAAGCGATTCAAGTAGAAAAAGGAAATTATTCATTGGCACCATTTGATGAGAGGCTTGTAGAGGCTGAGTAAAAAGGTAAAGCAAATAGCTTTATCTTTTTTTTATTCTATTTATAAATTATAAAATAGATGGACAAACTGCTTTTCGTGCACTATTTTTAAAGAGTAAAAATAAATAATAAAAGGGTGAAAAATATGAAAGTTGTTCAAACAAACAATGCACCACAAGCGATTGGACCATATTCACAAGGGATTATTGTAAATAATATGTTTTACAGTTCAGGGCAAATTCCGTTAACTGCAAGTGGAGAGCTTGTAGCGGGAGACGTGACAGTACAAACAGAGCAAGTATTTCAAAATTTACAAGCAGTATTAGAAGGAGCAGGTGCTTCATTTGATACAGTAGTAAAAACAACAGTATTCTTAAAAGATATGGATGATTTTAATGCTGTTAATGAAGTATACGGTTCTTATTTCTCTGCTCATAAGCCAGCTCGTTCTTGTGTACAAGTAGCAAAATTACCGAAAGATGTTTCAGTTGAAATTGAGGTAATCGCCCTAGTTAAGTAGTCCTTTGTAAGCGATAACCTCCACTAATCTCTATATTCAATTACATTAAAAATTTTTATCTTAAAAATTTTTAAAAAATTAAAGGGAAATTAGAAATTTTGTGGAATTTATACAAATATATCGCTTATTTAGAAAAGGGTGGTGAACACAAGATGGAAGTGACTGACGTAAGATTACGCCGCGTAAACACAGAAGGCCGCATGAGAGCAATTGCCTCTATTACTCTAGACCATGAATTTGTTGTTCATGATATTCGTGTAATTGATGGTAATAATGGATTATTTGTAGCAATGCCAAGTAAACGTACTCCAGATGGAGAGTTCCGTGACATTGCACATCCAATTAATTCTGGTACACGCTCTAAAATTCAAGATGCGGTTTTAACAGAGTATCATCGTTTAGGCGAGTTAGAAGAGGTTGAGTTTGAAGAAGCGGGTGCTTCGTAAAATTCGAATGAAAAGGGCTTTTTAGAGAAGCCCTATAATTTTGCAACAAACTCCTGTAAGCATTTACAGGGGTTTGTTTTTTTGTGTTTATACATATATTCTGTTTAGAAAATTCTAAATTAAATAAAAGAAGAAGGGAAACTTCTAATTTTTTCAAAATCATTTTAAATAGTATAGCTTATTTCTTAAAAAAGATACTAAAGAGTAAAACATCTTATAAGAATTATGGTAAAATTTAATAGTTAAAATGTGTTTCTTGAAATATATGATGATTTAGGATAATATCTTTAATGGATAAATAGGTTGCGATGGAGGGTCTATATGTCAAACAGATTTGCAGTGATTCTAGCTGCAGGTAAAGGCACACGTATGAAGTCTAAGCTATACAAGGTGCTTCATCCTGTATGTGGAAAACCTATGGTACAACATGTTGTCGATCAAGTATCTCAATTAGGATTGCAGAAACTTGTAACAGTCGTAGGACATGGTGCTGAAATGGTACAAGAACAGCTAGGAAACGTAAGTGAGTTTGCATTACAAGCAGAACAACTTGGTACAGCGCATGCTGTAGATCAAGCTGCAAGTGTACTTGCAAATGAAGAAGGAACAACTTTAGTTATTTGTGGTGATACACCGCTAATAACTGCTGAAACGATGGAAGCATTACTTCAGCAACATAAAGAAGCAGGGGCAATGGCAACGGTGCTAACAGCGTACATAGAAGAACCTGCTGGATATGGTCGTATCGTTCGTAATGAGAACGGTCATGTTGAAAAGATTGTTGAGCATAAGGATGCAAATGAGAAAGAATTAGCTATTAAAGAAATCAATACAGGTACGTATTGTTTTGATAATAAAGCTTTATTTGCTTCACTTTCTAAAGTTTCAAATGATAACGTACAAGGTGAATATTACCTGCCAGATGTTATTGAGATTTTAAAAAATGAAGGTCATATTGTATCGGCTTATCAAACAGAGCACTTCGATGAAACGTTAGGTGTTAACGACAGAGTCGCTCTATCGCAAGCGGAAATTATTATGAAAAACCGTATCAACCGAAAGAATATGGTAAATGGTGTTACAATTATCGATCCAAGTAACACATATATTTCTGCTGATGCAATTATCGGTAGTGATACAGTTCTTCATCCAGGAACAATTATTGAGGGAAACACTGTAATTGGTTCTGATTGTGAAATTGGACCGCATACAGTAATTCGCGATAGTGAAATTGGAGATCGTACGACAATTCGTCAATCTACTGTACATGATAGTAAACTTGGTACAGAAGTATCGGTTGGTCCATTTGCACATATTCGCCCAGATTCAGTTATTGGAGATGAAGTACGCGTTGGAAACTTCGTGGAAATCAAAAAAACTGTTTTTGGTAATAGAAGTAAAGCTTCACACTTAAGTTATATCGGGGATGCACAAATTGGAGAAGACGTGAATCTTGGTTGTGGTTCAATTACGGTGAACTATGACGGTAAGAATAAATTCAAAACTGTGATTGGTAACGGGGTATTTATTGGATGTAATTCAAACCTTGTTGCTCCTGTAACAGTTGAAGATGGTGCTTATGTGGCAGCAGGCTCTACAATTACAGAGAATGTTCCATCAAAAGCATTATCTGTAGCACGTGCACGTCAAGTTAACAAAGAAGACTATGTTGATCAATTGCTGAATAAGAAAAAATCATAATGTGGAGGGTTAATCTAGATGTCGACTCAATATCTAAATTCTAATTTGAAAGTATTCTCTTTAAACTCTAATAAGGAACTTGCGGAGCAAATTGCAAAGCACATTGGAGTAGGGCTAGGAAAATGTTCTGTTGATCGTTTTAGTGATGGAGAAGTTCAAATTAACATTGAAGAAAGTATCCGTGGTTGCGATGTATTCATTATTCAATCTACAAGCTTCCCAGTAAACGAACATATCATGGAATTACTTATTATGATCGATGCATTAAAGCGTGCATCTGCAAAAACAATTAATATTGTTATTCCTTACTATGGTTATGCGCGTCAAGACCGTAAAGCGCGTTCTCGTGAACCAATTACATCGAAACTTGTAGCAAACTTGCTTGAAACAGCAGGTGCAACTCGTGTAATCACTCTAGATTTACATGCTCCACAAATTCAAGGGTTCTTTGATATCCCAATCGACCACCTAATGGGTGTACCGATTCTTTCAGATTACTTTGAAACAAAAGGTCTTAAAGATATCGTAATCGTGTCACCTGATCACGGTGGGGTAACTCGTGCTAGAAAAATGGCAGATCGCCTAAAAGCACCAATCGCTATTATTGATAAGCGTCGTCCTCGTCCAAACGTATCAGAGGTAATGAACATTATCGGTAATATTGAAGGTAAAACAGCAATTTTAATTGATGACATCATTGATACAGCTGGTACAATTACATTAGCAGCAAACGCTCTTGTTGAGAACGGTGCTTCTGAAGTATATGCTTGCTGTACACACCCAGTATTATCTGGTCCAGCAATTGAGCGTATTCAAAACTCAAATATTAAAGAGTTAGTTGTAACGAACTCTATCGTATTACCAGAAGAGAAGAAGATCGACAAAGTACATGAACTTTCAGTTGCTCCACTAATCGGAGAAGCAATCATTCGTGTATACGAAGAAGAATCTGTAAGTGTATTATTCAATTAATTGGATAGAATGAGACGTAACCAAGATTGGTTACGTCTTTTCGTATCGAAAAAAGAAAGTAGTGGTACAAGAATGAAATTGATAGTAGGACTTGGGAACCCGGGTAGAGAATATGAATTAACAAGGCATAATATTGGGTTTATGGCAATTGATGAACTTGCAAAGCGTTGGAATATTTCTTTAAACGAACAAAAATTTAAAGGAGTATTTGGTGCAGGATTTGTTAATGGAGAAAAAGTAATCTTATTAAAGCCACTTACATATATGAATTTATCTGGGGAAAGTATTCGTCCGCTTATGGATTATTACAAAATTGATGTAGAGGACTTCGTTGTTCTGTATGATGATTTAGACATCCCTGTAGGTAAATTACGCCTTCGTATGAAAGGTAGCGCTGGTGGACATAATGGTGTGAAATCAACAATTTCACATTTAGGAACACAAGAGTTTCAACGTATCCGCATGGGAATTGATCGTCCGAAAAATGGAATGAAGGTAGTAGATTACGTATTAGGACGTTTTACATCAGAAGAAATTCCTGATGTTAATCATTCTATTGAAAAAGCGGCGGATGCATGTGAAGAATGGTTAAATAAACCTTTTCTTCAAATCATGAATACTTTCAATAGTTAAGGGTATGATTGAGAATATTTTATTTTATTTTTACCCATACTAGCAGTAATTGGATTTTATAGGAGGCTAGTATGGAAGGGTATTATTATTGCAGACATTGCGGGAGTAATGTAGGCTCCGTTACCGCAGAAAAAGTATATAGCGACGTTTTATTTCAACTAACAGAGCAAGAAGTAGTAGAGATGATTCATTTTCATGAGAATGGAAATATATATATACAAACGATTTGTGAATTGTGTCAAGAAACGCTCGCATCTTATCCTGAGTATTATGAATATGAAAAATTTCTGCAATAAAATGTTGGCGCTTTGGCATGTCCAAAGCATTTTTCTGTTTTCTTTTTCCGAAATATTTGCATAAAATACAGTGGCTTGCTCTTTATGTTGAGAGGGGTTTTGAAAATGATAGGTTTATTAGAGCAATTTTATAAAAATGAAGAGATCCAATCGGTTATTAATGGATTAGAAGATGGTTTAAAAGAGCAACTTGTATCAGGTATGGCAACCTCTTCTCGTTCGTTATTAATGGCGGCCTTATATAAAAAAACAAAAAAATCACAACTTATTGTGACGCATAATTTATATCAAGCACAAAAAGTACACGAAGATTTAGTGGCGTTACTTGGTGAAAAAGATGTGTGGCTATACCCAGTAAATGAATTGATAGCATCAGAACTTGGTGTTGCAAGCCCAGAATTGAAGGCACAACGCATTGAAGTATTAAATCGCTTAGCTGCAGGAGAGCACGGGATTATTGTAGCACCAGTCGCAGGGTTACGCAGATTTTTACCAATGAAAGAATTGTGGAAGCAAAGGCAAATCGAAATCAGTCTAGGGCAAGAGATTGATTTAGATACATTCTTGCATACCTTACACCATATTGGCTATGAGCGTAAGTCGATGGTAGAAGCTCCTGGGGAATTTAGTTTACGCGGGGGAATATTAGATATTTATCCACTAACTGAAGAGTTACCAGTTCGTATTGAATTTTTCGACACAGAAGTCGATTCTATTCGATTATTTGATGTGGATGAACAGCGCTCTCAAGATAAAAAAGAAAGTGTTAGATTCGGTCCAGCAACGGAGTTCTTATTTTCACAGGAAGAATTGAAATCGGGAATTAAGCATCTTGAAGAAGGCTTGACTAAGACGATGCAAAAACTTTCCGATGATAAATTGAAGACTACAGTGCTTGAGACGGTAAGTCATGAAATTGAAATGTTAAAAAACGGGCAAAGTATAGAACAGATGTTTAAATATTTATCTATTTTCTATAACGAACCTGCTAGTCTGATAGATTATTTACCAGAAGATGGTGTTGTGATTTTAGATGAGATTTCCCGTATTCAAGAAACAGCATCACATCTTGAAACGGAAGAGGCGGAATGGTATATATCACTTCTTGGTGAGGGAACGATTATTCAAGATTTATCTTTCTCCCACTCGTTTGAAGAATTTCTTCATCATAAAAAAAGAAGCTTTGTATATTTAACGTTATTCTTACGTCATATCGCCCATACACACCCACAAAACATTGTGAATGTAACATGTAAAACAATGCAAGATTTCCATGGACAGATGCAGTTATTGAAAACTGAAATTGATAGATGGAACGAAGGGCATTTTACGACGGTTGTGTTAGGTACAGATGATGAACGTGTAAAAAAACTACAACATATTTTAAGTGACTATGATATTGAGGCAGATATTGTAGAGGGCACAGATATATTATTGCCTGGAAGGTTACAAATTGCTGTAGGTGATTTACATGCAGGGTTTGAAATGCCGATGCAAAAACTTGTTGTCATTACTGAAAAAGAACTTTTTCATAAGAAAGTTAAAAAATCACAACGTAAGCAAAAGTTATCTAATGCTGAACGTATTAAAAGTTATTCGGAATTAAAAGTTGGGGATTATGTAGTTCATGTAAATCATGGTATAGGTAAATTTTTAGGTATCGAGACATTAGAGATTAATGGTGTTCATAAAGATTATTTAAATATTAAATACCAAGGTAATGATAAGTTATACGTTCCAATTGAACAAATTGACCAAGTGCAAAAATATGTAGGATCTGAAGGTAAGGATCCGAAAGTTTATAAATTGGGCGGAAACGATTGGAAGAAGGTCAAAACGAAAGTTGAAAAATCTGTACAAGATATTGCAGATGACTTAATTAAACTATATGCAGAGCGCGAAGCTTCAAAGGGTTATGCATATACACCAGATACGGCAGAACAACAAGAATTTGAGTCTTCTTTCCCGTATCAAGAGACAGAGGATCAATTACGTTCTATTGAAGAGATTAAAAAGGATATGGAACGAGGACGTCCAATGGATAGGCTTCTTTGTGGCGATGTAGGGTATGGAAAGACAGAAGTAGCTATTCGTGCGGCGTTTAAGGCGATTATGGATGAAAAGCAAGTTGCAATTTTAGTGCCGACAACGATCCTTGCACAACAACACTATGAAACAATTCGAGAGCGTTTTCAAGATTATCCAATTAATATAGGATTGTTAAGTAGATTCCGTACGAGAAAACAGCAAAATGAAACGATTAAGGGCCTAAAAGATGGCACAGTAGACATTGTAATCGGAACACATCGTATTTTGTCTAAAGATGTTACTTATAAAGATTTAGGTCTTCTTATTATTGATGAAGAACAAAGATTTGGTGTAACGCATAAAGAAAAAATTAAACAATTAAAAGCGAATGTCGATGTATTAACATTAACGGCAACTCCAATTCCGCGTACGCTCCATATGTCTATGCTTGGTGTGCGTGATTTATCTGTTATTGAGACGCCGCCGGAAAATCGTTTCCCAGTTCAAACATATGTAGTAGAGTATAATCCAGCATTAATGCGAGAAGCGATAGAACGAGAGCTTGCAAGAGGTGGTCAAGTTTACTTCCTGTATAATCGTGTAGAGGATATCGAACGAAAAGCAGATGAAATTTCGATGTTAGTTCCAGACGCGCGTGTAACTTATGCACACGGGAAAATGAACGAAAGTGAATTAGAGTCTGTTATGCTATCGTTTTTAGAAGGGCAGCATGATGTTCTTGTAAGTACAACGATTATTGAGACGGGTGTAGATATTCCGAATGTAAATACGTTAATTGTATTTGATGCGGATCGTATGGGATTATCACAGTTGTATCAGCTCCGTGGACGTGTTGGACGTTCTAATCGTGTTGCGTATGCATACTTTGCATACAAACGAGATAAGGTGTTATCAGAAGTTGCTGAGAAGCGTCTGCAAGCTATTAAAGAGTTCACAGAGCTTGGATCAGGTTTCAAAATTGCGATGAGAGACTTATCAATTCGTGGTGCGGGTAACTTATTAGGAGCCGAACAACATGGATTTATTGATTCTGTCGGCTTTGATTTATATTCTCAAATGTTAAAAGATGCAATTGAACAGCGTAGAGGAACAGACGGAGTTGAAAATACAGTTAATGTTGAAATTGATTTAGAAGTAGATGCATATTTACCGGATGCTTATATTTCAGATAGTAAACAAAAAATTATGATGTATAAACAATTTAGAGGGGTTTCTGCAATTGAGGATATCGAAGAATTGCAGGAAGAGATGATAGATAGATTTGGTGATTACCCGCAAGAAGTTGGTTACTTATTACAAATCGCAAATATTAAAGTGTTGGCAATGAAAGAACAAATTGAGTTAATTAAGCAAAATAAATTTGAAGTAACAATTCTGTTCTCAGAACAAGCGAGTCAAAATATTGATGGTGGAAAATTATTCATGCTTGGAAATAGTTTTGGACGTATGATTGGTCTAGGAATGGAAGGATCACAATTGAAAATCGTTATGAAAACAAATGGCTTAGAGACATCGAAGTGGTTAACAATTGCTGAAAATTTATTAAAAGGCTTGCCAGATGTAAAAAAAGAAGTCATAAATGCCTAATATTAGATAAAAAAATGCAATTCGACGTGCATAGAAGAACTAATGTGTAAAATACTATGTCTAACAGTTGGTGATTTTTACATGAACAGGTAAATTCACCACTTTGATCATCAGTAGAAAGTGAGGCAGCATTAGAATGAAAGCAACTGGAATCGTACGTCGAATTGATGATTTAGGTAGGGTAGTAATCCCGAAGGAAATTCGTAGAACTTTACGTATTCGAGAAGGGGACCCACTAGAAATATTTGTAGATCGCGATGGGGAAGTAATTTTAAAGAAATACTCTCCAATTAGCGAACTAGGTGATTTTGCAAAAGAATATGCAGAGGCTTTATATGATAGCTTAGGACATAATGTGCTTGTATGCGATCGAGATTCTATTATCGCAGTATCAGGTGTATCAAAAAAAGAATACTTAAATAAAAGCGTTGGCGATCTAATTGAAAAAACGATGGAAGAAAGAAAGTCTGTTATTATGACGGACGAAAGTGATATTTCCATTATTGATGGCGTAACAGAAAAGGTTCACTCTTATACAGTTGGACCAATTGTTGCAAATGGAGACCCAATTGGAGCTGTCATTATTTTTTCAAAAGAAGCTATTATAAGCGAGATTGAGCATAAAGCAGTTAATACTGCTGCAAGTTTCTTAGCGAAACAAATGGAACAGTAAGGATGTATAATTTTAGAAGTAGCAATCTTTCCTAATTATGATATTTCTTCTTGAGAGATCAATTATTTGGAGATGTGTATATTGAATGAAGGTAGCGCTTTGCTACCTTTTTTCGTTGAACATTTCTAGCGTTGCACGAACGTATGGTTACTCGTGTAGGTAAGGAAGCTTGTCCTTTTCTTTATGATATAATACGAGGGGTGAGAATAGAAAAAGGAGTTTTCTTGTATGGAATCGAAGAAGTATCAAGCCTTTTGGCGAGGGGCTATTATATTAACAATCGCAAGTTTTGTTACAAAGGTATTAAGCGCCTTTTACCGTATTCCATATCAAAATATAGCGGGTGACGTTGGTTTTTATATTTATCAACAAATTTATCCGTTTTATGGATTTTGTTTAATTTTAGCTACTTATGGGTTCCCCATTATAATTTCAAAAATGGTTGCGGAACGATTAGAACGAGGGAAAAAGCAAGAAGCAGAGGAAATTATCTGTGTATCTTTTTGGTTTTTATTAGGGATTGGTTTCATAGGATTTTTTACACTGTTCTTTGGTGCCGAGGCAATTGCAACAGCCATGGGTGATATACACTTAGATAAGCTATTACGTGTTATTTCCTTTTCATTCATATTGATGCCGTTTTTATCTGTAGCAAGAGGATATTTTCAGGGGTTCAATAATATGATGCCAACAGCTGTTTCGCAAGTGATAGAACAAACAATTCGTGTTTCTATTATTGTATTTTTATCTCTATTCCTAATTGCTCACGGATTTGATTTATATACAGTTGGTGCAGGTGCTATGTTAGGTTCAATCGCAGGTGGACTGATTGGGATTATCGTACTGGTACTTTATATGCGTCATGATTTTCATTCTATATTCTTCAAAAGCGTAAAGAGAATTAGAGGGAAAAAGAAGATCATTAAAATCCTGTTTTGGCAAGGATTGGCGATTTGTGTTAGTAACTTAGTGCTTATTTTTATACAAATGGCTGATTCTATTTCTTTCTATTCTTTACTTATTGGGGCAGGAGAGCAAGCTGAAAGTGCAAAGGTGTTAAAAGGTGTTTATGACAGAAGTATCCCGCTTATGCAATTAGGTACTGTCGTAACAACTTCTTTCTCGTTGTCGCTTATTCCAATTATAACAGCAGCGAAGGAAAGAGGAGATCTTACCTTTATTCAAGAAAAGGTAAAGTTAGCAATGAAAATAACATTTGTTATTGGGTTTGCAGCGGCCATTGGATTAACTTGTATTATTCAGCCTACAAATATTATGTTGTTTGAAAATAGTGATGGGTCAGATGTTTTATCCATCTTATCTTTATCTATTTTATTTAGTTCATTGTCAATTACAACCGCTTCTATTTTGCAAGGGTTAGGACAAACACTAAAACCAGCAATATTCGTTATATTTGGGGGTTGTTTAAAGTTAGCTTTAAATTATATATTAATGCCGTATTTTGGTGTGAAGGGAGCTGCAATTGCAACGCTAGTTGCGTTAATTGTAATCTCTGTACTAAATAGTGTATTACTTATGCGAGCTGTATCTGAATCGCTTATCGACAAACAGAATATGTTAGGTGTAGTTATTAGTGGTATCGGTATGGGATTTGTATTAATAGTCTTTATGCGTATATTGCAAATGTCTGGATTAGTAATTGATACGGAACATAGAGGAATTGCGACACTTGAGGCATTATTAGGTGTAGCTATCGGTGGATTAGCATATATGTTTTTAATTTTAAAATTACGTATATTTACAAAAGCGGAAATAGGAACCGTTATGAAAAAAGGGACAAAAGAAGGTTCATTGAAGAAGAGTGGATAGAGGTGGCAGGTTGTGAGTGGAATCATTACTATTTTAGGATTAGGTGCTGGTGAATTAGATCAGTTAACGATGGGTGTATATCGAAAAATAAAAGAAGCGGATCACATGTTTGTTAGAACGAAGGAACATCCCGTTATAGAAGAGTTGGAGAAAGAAGGTATACAATATACTGCTTTTGACAATGTATATGAAGCACATGATACATTTGAAATTGTATATGAAACAATTGCGAATACATTGCTAAAACAAGCTGAAGGTGCAGAAATCATCTATGCTGTTCCAGGGCATCCGCTTGTAGCGGAAAGAACGGTTCAGCTACTGTTGGAAAAAAGTGAAGTAGCGAATATTGAAGTGCGAATTGAAGGTGGACAAAGTTTCCTTGATCCTATGTTTGCAAGTCTTAAGATTGATCCGATTGAAGGGTTCCAATTAATTGACGCTACATCATTTGAAAGAGGACAATTAGAATTACGTCAACACTTAATCTTTTGCCAAGTATATGACGCATTCGTTGCATCAGATGTGAAATTAACATTAATGGAGATGCTGCCAGATGATTATGAAGTGTATATCGTAACAGCTGCAGGGACTTCATTTGAACAAGTGAAAAAGGTGCCGTTGTACATGTTAGATCATGAAACGGAGTTGAATAACTTAACGAGCGTATATGTACCACCAGTTCAGGAACGTGCGTCCTTGTATCAACAGTTTGATGTACTTCGAGAAATTATTGCAGACCTTCGTGGCCCAAATGGTTGTCCGTGGGATAAAAAGCAAACGCATCAATCTTTAAAGAAGTATTTAATTGAGGAAGCTTATGAAGTATTGGAAGCAATTGATGAAGAGGATGACGATCACTTAGTAGAGGAACTAGGTGATGTATTACTACAAGTTATGCTGCATGCTCAAATCGGAGAAGATGAAGGTTGGTTCTCTATAGATGATATTATTCGAACTTTATCTGAGAAAATGGTTCGTCGTCATCCGCATGTGTTTGGGAATACAGATGTAAATAGTGCCGATGAAGTACTTGCCAATTGGGAAGAAATTAAAAAACAAGAAAAAGGATTTGTGAAAGAATCCGTTTTAAATGGAGTTCCAAAAAGTTTGCCGCAGTTACTACGTGCGTATGAAATCCAGAAAAAAGCTGGCAAGGTTGGTTTCGATTGGGTTGATGTGCAACCGATGATAGAGAAAGCCTTAGAAGAATGGCACGAGTTCCAACAAGAAGTTACAAACATGGATGAGGCGAAGATGTTAAGTGAATTCGGCGATTTACTATTTGCATTTGTTAATATAGCTCGTCATTATAAAATAGATCCAGAAGAAGCGTTACGTTCAACAAATGAGAAATTTGTCGGTCGTTTCTTATACATGGAAGCAAAGGTAGCCGAAATGAATAAAGAGATGCAAGATTTATCATTAGAGCAGTTGGATGTTTTATGGGAAGAGGCAAAACAAACAGAGCGTTAATAGGGGGATTTGATATGCGTTTAGATAAGTTTTTAAAAGTATCACGTTTAATTAAAAGAAGAACATTAGCGAAAGAAGTAGCTGATCAAGGAAGAATATCAATTAATGGTCAAGTGGCAAAAGCGAGTTCAGATGTGAAAGTAGCTGATGAATTAACAATTCGTTTCGGTCAAAAAATAGTAACTGTAAAAATAAATGAATTGAAAGAAACGACTAAAAAAGAAGATGCAGCAAATATGTATAGTTTAGTTAGCGAAGAAAAGGTAAAGGCTGAAGAAGGCTTGTTCTAAAATCGATTATCCCTTCATACATTACTATTAGCTAGTATAAATGTATGGGGGGATTTACGTGAATAATGGTTACTCACCTATGTCTTCTAATCAACAAAATGTTTCTGTAGAGCATGATATTATTATGCGTGGCAGGCGTGTAATTGATATTACCGGTGTAAAGCAGGTAGAGAGTTTTGATAGCGAAGAGTTTTTGCTTGAGACTGTAATGGGCTTTTTAACAATTCGTGGTCAAAATTTGCAAATGAAAAATTTAGATGTGGAAAAAGGTGTTGTATCGATTAAAGGAAAAGTTCATGAGATGCTGTATATTGATGAGAATCAAGGGGAGAAAACTAAAGGATTCTTTAGTAAGTTGTTTAAATGAGCCTAACAATTCAGTTGTATACGATGCTCTCAATGATCGGAATGGGTGCTTGGATTGGAGCGTCTTTAGATACATACCAACGATTTTTAAAGCGGCAAGAACGTAAACGTTGGCTTGTGTTTATACATGATATACTATTTTGGATTGTCCAAGCATTATTTGTCTTTTACGTATTGCTTCTTGTAAATGAAGCTGAACTACGTGTATATGTATTTTTGGCATTATTATGTGGTTTTGCGGCGTATCAAAGCTTATTGAAAGCAATATACATGAGACTGTTAAATTTTCTCATCTATATTTTTATGCAAACAACACACTTTTTTGTTCAAATTATAAAGCTACTCATGATAAAACCTGTTATTATTATAGCGCAGCTATTTATTGCATTTATATTATTCTTATTTCGTATACTGCTTTCAATTGGACATGTGTTATGGAAAATGGTGATTTGGATATTACTTTTCATATGGAAAGTTTTTTTCTGGCCTGTTCGATTTATTGCTTCGCTCATATGGAAACTTCTCCCTAATCGTGTTAAACTTTTTATAATGAAACATGTAGGGTTCCTGCAATATATAGCAAAATTGAAGGAATATATCTTCCAATTATGGGAGCGTATAAAAAAGAAGTTAGGGGGACCTCGAAAATGAGGGAACTGAGACAAAGAACAATCGAAAAACAGAGTCCAAATCCTGTTAAAGAGCATATAATACAAACGGATGAGAACAGGAAGCGACTTTATCGCCGTTTAGCGGTTTTTCTTGTCTTTGCTTTTACAATTATTGCGAGTATTAGTGTAACGTTTTATCAACAAAACAGTTCCATTAAAGCAAAAGAAGCAAAAGTTAAGGACATGAAAAAAGAACTGGATTCATTAACGAACAAAGAAAAGAGTCTAAAAGACGAAGTTCAAAAGTTGAATGATGAAGAGTACGTATTAAAGATTGCTAGAAGGGATTATTTCTTCTCTGGAAAAGGGGAGATAATTTTTCCTGTTTCTAAGTAGAGTATGTCTTATTGACACTATATTTTAGGATTATATATAATAAAGTAAAATTTGACTTTTTAACCACTAAGGAGGAGCATTTTTTTTATGTCAATCGAGGTAGGCAGCAAGTTACAGGGTAAAGTAACAGGTATTACAAATTTTGGGGCTTTTGTGGAGCTGCCAGAAGGCTTAACGGGTCTTGTTCATATTAGTGAAGTTGCTGATAATTATGTGAAAGATATTAACGATCACTTAAAAGTGGGCGACCAAGTAGAAGTAAAAGTTATTAACGTTGAAAAAGATGGTAAGATCGGTTTATCTATTAAAAAAGCGAAAGAGCGTGAAAAAACAGAAGGAGATCGTCCACGTGGTGAATACCAACGCGGTGGTGATCAACAACGTTCTGGGCGTCCACAACGTAATCGTTCTTTCAACAGAGATAACCGTGGTGGCGGTAACGACCGTGCTCCAAAAGAAACATTCGAGCAAAAGATGGCACGTTTCTTAAAGGATAGCGAAGATCGTTTAACTTCTTTAAAGCGTAACACAGAATCTAAACGTGGTGGCCGTGGCGCACGTCGCGGATAATAAGAACGTTTAATTCTTAGTATATAGAGAGGTGCCCAGGGCGATTGCTCGGGGTGCTTTTTTATATGTAAAAATATATTTTTTTAAAAAGTTTTCAAGATGTGTTGACTTTAAATTATATCTAGGGTAAGATACTAATTGTCCGTTAAATAAGACGACATGGCGGTGTAGCTCAGCTGGCTAGAGCGTACGGTTCATACCCGTGAGGTCGGGGGTTCGATCCCCTCCGCCGCTATATTTAATTTAACGGCCCGTTGGTCAAGTGGTTAAGACACCGCCCTTTCACGGCGGTAACACGGGTTCGAATCCCGTACGGGTCATCTAAAAAAGATCATGCAAATGTGCATGATCTTTTTTTGTTAAATAAATTAAGACATACAACACTTCTACAAAATCACCCTATATTTTCTGAATGTTCGGTTAAAATATTAAAAATAAAATACATACCGTGTATATATGTAGAGTTATTTCGAATAAAAAGTCGAACGATTATAAAAGTGAAAACTGTTGTTTTGACAAAAATCCCAATAATCATCTTTTATAATGACAGTAATTAAACTATGCAGGTGGTGTTAAAAATATGCCTAAAGCAGGAAGGAATACTATGAATACAAGTGCATTGGCAATGAATGAAGGTCAGCTTGGAGGAGTAAAGTGGACGAGTAAGTTGCGAATGAAGTTTGAACAAGTTTTCTTTAGATGGGGATTTATTATTGTTGTTATTGGTTTTCTTTTGGGACGAGCATATATATTAACAAACATTTTACCGTTTGCACTACCGTTTTTTGCTGCTGTTTATGTTATGAAGCGGGATAAAATGCCGCTCGCGTTCTTGGCTCTAATGGGAGGCGCACTTTCAGTTTCGATAGATAATTTATTCTTTACCTTTGCATCTATCTTTACTTTCTTCATTTATAATATCTTCTTTAGTCGGTTTACACGTAAAACTGTTGGACTTGTACCATTCCAAGTATTTATCTCCGCATTAACTGCACATTTAGTTGTTGTATATTTTGCACAACAAACTGTTACCATGTACGATTTACTCGTTAGTACGATTGAGGCGGGGCTTAGCTTCGTATTAACTATGATATTTTTACAAAGTGTCCCACTTCTAGTAGAAAGAAAAGGGAAACAACAAGCATTAGAGACGGAAGAAATCGTTTGTTTAATTATATTACTAGCATCTGTTTTAACAGGTACAACAGATTGGTTTGTATATGACGCTTCTATTCAACATATTTTTACTAGATATTTAGTGCTCGTGTTTGCATTTATCGCGGGAGCTGCTACAGGGTCTACAGTGGGAGTTGTCACTGGATTAATATTAAGTTTGGCGAATGTCTCCAGTTTGTCCCAACTTAGTCTGCTTGCTTTTTCTGGGTTGCTTGGTGGTTTGCTAAAAGAAGGGAAGCGATTAGGTGTTAGTTTAGGTTTATTAATCGGGACGAGCTTGATTACACTATATGTAGACAAGCAAACAAACATTGTGACAACTTTAATTGAATCTGGTGTAGCGATTGCTTTCTTCTTATTAACACCGAAACTTGTTATGGATCGTATTGCTAAATTCATGCCAGGCACACAGGAGCATTCGCAAGATCAACAACAGTATTTAAGAAGAATGCGTGATGTTACGGCGAATAAAATCAATCAATTTGCCAATGTATTTGCTGCTTTATCTAATAGCTTTTCTGTATATGGATATGTGGAGGAGGAAGATAAAGAGACAGAGGCAGATTTGTTCTTAAGTACAATTACTGCAAAAACATGTCAAACATGTTTTAAGAAAGATCAATGCTGGGTAGTTAATTTCGATAAAACGTACGATTATATGAAACAAATAATGAGCGAAACGGAAGAAGGAACTCTGCAGCATAATCGGAAGCTAGTTCGTGAATGGGACAAGCATTGCGTGAGAGGGAAGAAAGTGACGGATTTAGTAGCAGGTGAATTAGATCACTTCTATGAGGGACAAAAATTACGAAAACAAATGAAAGAAAATCGTAGAATAGTAGCGGAGCAACTATTAGGTGTATCAAAAGTTATGGAGGATTTTGCTAAGGAGATACAAAGAGAAAGAGAAAATCATCAAGTACAGGAAGAACAGATTCTGCAAGCATTTCGTGATTTTGGTGTAGAAATAGAGCATGTTGATATTTATTGTTTAGATAGAGGAAGTATTGATATTGAAATGTTGATTCCAGTTGCCTCTAATGAACATGGAGAGTGTGAAAAATTAGTTGCACCAATGCTTTCTGATATCTTAAAGGAAAATATAGTTGTGAAACATGAAGAAAAATCTTCTTACCCGAACGGTCATAGCTTAATATCATTTGGTTCAGCAAAAACGTATTCTCTTGATACCGGCTTGGCCACAGCTGCGAAAGGCGGTGGGTTTGTTTCGGGTGATTCTTATGCAATGATGGATTTAAGTGTTGGGAAATATGCCCTTGCAATTAGTGATGGCATGGGAAATGGGCAAAGAGCTCATATGGAGAGTAAAGAAACAGTGAAATTATTACAAAAAATACTTCAGTCAGGCATTGATGAGGAGATAGCGATTAAATCTATTAACTCTATTCTTTCTTTAAGAACAACAGAAGAGATGTTTACGACATTAGACTTAGCTATGGTAGATTTGCGGGATGCGAGTGCGAAGTTTTTAAAGATTGGATCGACGCCAAGTTTTGTTAAACGCGCAAATAATATTTTGAAAATTGAAGCAAGTAATTTACCAATGGGAATTATTGAGGATGTTGAAGTTGATGTAGTGGGTGAGCAATTAAAGACGGGCGATATTCTTATTATGATGAGTGATGGGATTTTTGAGGGTGCGCAACATGTGGAGAATCACGAGTTATGGATGAAGCGGAAAATTAAAGAGTTACAAACTGAAGATCCGCAAGAAATTGCTGATATCATTATGGAAGAGGTGATTCGCTCTGGCGATGGTTATATAAATGATGATATGACTATTGTAGTAGCGAAGGTGAAGAAAAATATGCCGAAGTGGGCTACCATTCCAATTGTAGGAATGCAAGCGCAATAAACTTGAAGTGTGATATTTCTTTCTAAAAACCTAGGTGGATGCCTAGGTTTTTTTGCTTTAAAGGATAATATTATTATTTTTGTGAATATGTACGGATGATGTAAGATAAAAATGTAATTTTTGTATATCTTTTTTTTGCACAATGTTTGTAAAAGTTGTACCATTATAAACAAGGTAACTAACGTTGCTGTTCTTGTTTAATGAAAGGTGATTACGAAGTTGAAAGATACATTTGTTGAAAAGGTAGATGACTTTGTAAAGCAGCATGATGTATTAAAGGAACGCTCAACAATTGTTGTAGGGGTTTCTGGTGGTCCTGACTCTTTGGCTCTTCTATATTATTTGTTAGAAAAAAGAGCGGCAAAACAGTTTGAGATTGTAGTGGCGCATGTGGATCATATGTTTAGAGGTGATGAATCTCATGAGGATCTACAGTTTGTGCAGGACATTTGTAAAGGACTGGGAGTTATTTGCGAAACGATAAGGATTAATGTGTCGCAATATCAACAGCAATACGGGATGAATGCACAAGTTGCTGCTAGAGAATGCAGATATGCATTTTTGGAAAGAATAATGAAGAAATATGATGCGAGGTATGTAGCCCTTGGGCATCATGGTGATGATCAAGTAGAGACGATTTTAATGCGCCTTGTACGAGGGAGTACTCCGAAAGGATATGCAGGAATTGCAGTGAAGCGTCCCTTTCATAATGGGTATTTAATTAGGCCGTTACTTGGAGTAACGAAGGAAGAGATTGTTGATTACTGTCATAAGCAAAAAATAATTCCTCGTATAGATCCAAGCAATAAAAAGGAAGTATATACAAGGAATCGATTACGTAAATATGTTCTTCCTCATTTGAAAGAAGAAAATCCACAAGTGCATGAGAAGTTCCAAAAATTTAGCATGCAGATGCAAGAGGATGAGGCGTATTTGCAGGAATTAGCTTTTGAGAAAATGAATAAAGTAATTACAAAAAAAAGTGATAAACAAATTAGCTTATCAATTCCTGCCTTTGAATCCATGTCTATGCCTTTACAAAGAAGAGGGATTCAACTAATATTAAACTATCTTTATGAATATAAGATTCCATCTTCTCTTTCCTCTATACATATTGACAAAGTGATTGAGTTTTTTAAGCGGACACAACCTTCGGGTTCACTTGATTTCCCAGGTGATTTAAAAATTGTTCGCGCATACGAGGAGTGCAGCTTTGGATTTAAACAAGAAATTGTTTCCCCTTTTTTACAAGATTTATCAGTGCCCGGGACAATTACGCTATCGAACGGGGATATGCTTGTAACAGAGGTGAGCGAAGATATACCAAGTAACATGAATGAAACAATTTTTGTTGCTAAGTATAATGATATATCATATCCACTTCGTATTCGTTCTAGAGAAAATGGAGATCGCATGTCAATACAAGGTATGAATGGCACCAAAAAGATAAAAGCTATTTTTATCGAAGCGAAAGTACCGAGAGAAAAAAGAGAAGAATGGCCGGTCGTTTGTGATGCAAGTGGGAACATTATTTGGATACCCTTGTTGAAGCGATCTGCATTTGCTATCTCGAAAGAGGTAACAAAGAAAGATAAATATATGATTATTCACTACAAAAGCAAGGAGTCTTCCGGGAGGATAATGAAATGATGAATCAAGATATCGAAAAAGTATTAATTTCTGAAGAACAAATACAAGAAAAGGTGCTCGAGTTAGGTGCAATTATTGCAGAGGATTATAAAAATACAGTACCTCTTGCGATTGGTGTACTAAAGGGTGCAATGCCATTCATGGCAGATTTATTAAAGAGAACAGATACATATCTTGAAATGGATTTTATGGCTGTATCTAGTTACGGTCACTCAACTGTTTCAACAGGCGAAGTGAAAATTTTAAAAGACCTTGATACTTCTGTAGAAGGTCGCGATATTTTAATCGTTGAAGATATTATTGATAGCGGTCTTACGCTAAGCTACTTAGTAGACCTATTTAAATATCGTAAAGCGAAGTCTGTAAAAATTGTTACGTTATTAGATAAACCAACAGGCCGTAAGGTAGATTTGAAAGCGGATTATGTTGGATTTACTGTACCGCATGAATTTGTTGTAGGGTATGGATTAGATTATAAAGAGCAGTACCGTAATCTTCCTTATGTAGGAGTATTAAAACCAAGCGTTTACTCAAATTAATTAAATACAGGCGTCACAATTGTATAGGAAAGTTTTTCTATGTTACGATTTACTATAGTGTTTATGCCGTGAGAGGAGGTTAGGAATGAATCGTATCTTCCGTAATACCATCTTTTATTTACTGATATTCCTAGTAGTAATTGGAATCGTGAGCTATTTTAATGGTTCGACACAAAAAACGACATCAGTTAGCTACGATAAATTCATTACTAAACTAGAAAAAGGTGAAGTTCGTAATGTGCAACTTCAACCGAAAAATGGTGTGTTTGAGGTAAAAGGACAATTTAACAACTCTAGCCAAGGAGAACAATTTGTTACTTATGCACCAAATACTGAGGAATTACAAAAGAAAATTAATGACAAAGCGCAAGGTGCTGAAGTTAAGTATCAACCAGCAGAAGAAACAAGTGCTTGGGTAACATTCTTTACTTCTATCATTCCGTTTGTTATTATCTTCATTTTATTCTTCTTCTTATTAAACCAAGCTCAGGGCGGCGGTAGCCGTGTTATGAACTTCGGGAAAAGTAAGGCGAAGTTATATAATGACGAAAAGAAAAAGGTTCGTTTCAGAGATGTTGCTGGGGCGGATGAAGAGAAACAAGAGCTTGTTGAGGTAGTTGAATTCTTGAAAGATCCTCGTAAGTTCGCTGAGGTTGGTGCCCGTATTCCGAAGGGTGTTCTATTAGTTGGACCTCCAGGTACAGGTAAAACTTTATTAGCACGTGCTGTTGCAGGTGAGGCAGGCGTTCCGTTCTTCTCTATCAGTGGTTCTGACTTCGTAGAGATGTTTGTCGGTGTCGGTGCATCACGTGTACGTGATTTATTTGAAAATGCAAAGAAAAATGCTCCTTGTATCATTTTCATTGATGAAATTGATGCGGTAGGACGTCAGCGTGGTGCAGGTCTTGGTGGTGGCCATGATGAGCGCGAGCAAACGTTGAACCAATTACTTGTTGAAATGGATGGATTCGGTGCAAATGAAGGTATTATTATCATCGCTGCGACAAACCGTCCTGATATTCTTGACCCAGCATTATTACGTCCAGGTCGTTTTGACCGTCAAATTACAGTAGATCGTCCAGATGTAAATGGCCGTGAAGCTGTACTTAAAGTACATGCTCGTAATAAACCGCTTGATGAGAATATCAACTTAAGAGCAATTGCAACTCGTACGCCAGGATTCTCTGGTGCCGATCTTGAAAACTTATTAAACGAAGCTGCGTTAGTAGCTGCGCGTCAAGATAAGAAGAAAATTGATATGAGTGACATTGATGAAGCAACGGATCGTGTTATTGCAGGTCCGGCTAAGAAAAGTCGTGTTATCTCTGAAAAAGAACGTAATATCGTCGCTTTCCATGAAGCGGGCCATACTGTAATTGGTGTTGTTCTTGATGAAGCTGATGTCGTTCATAAAGTAACAATTGTCCCTCGTGGTCAAGCTGGTGGATATGCAGTAATGCTTCCGAAAGAAGATCGTTACTTCATGACAAAGCCAGAGTTACTTGATAAAATCACTGGTTTACTTGGTGGTCGAGTAGCTGAGGAGATTGTATTTGGTGAAGTGAGTACAGGTGCTCATAACGACTTCCAACGTGCGACTGGTATCGCAAGACGTATGGTTACGGAATTCGGTATGAGTGATAAGCTTGGACCGATGCAATTTGGTAGTTCGCAAGGTGGTCAAGTGTTCTTAGGAAGAGACTTCCATTCAGAACAAAACTACAGTGATGCAATTGCACACGACATCGATGTGGAAATGCAAACGATTATGAAAGAATGTTATGCTCGTGCAAAAGACATTCTTACTGAAAATCGTGATAAGCTAGATCTTATTGCAAAAACGTTACTTGAAGTAGAAACGTTAGATGCTGAGCAAATCAATCATTTATGTGATTACGGCAGATTGCCAGAACGTCCAACATCTTCAGCTGATGTGAAAGTGAACATCAATATGAAGAAGGACGATGAAGAATCAGAAGATAAGTAAGAGATGAAGGAGTGACGGTGGTCACTCCTTTTTTATTTGTGTAATGAAATGAAGTAGAAAAAGAATTTAAATAAATATAGTATTAAAAATTGAAATAGAGCGTAATCTTTTTGTAAAATGATGAGGATAGAAAAGCTGATTATATAAGTATGTGTGATATGATGTTTTTATAAGTTTTATACATACTGCACAAATATAGATTAAATAAGATAAGTGGTGAGAATATGATTTTTGTATTGGATGTAGGGAACACAAATGCTGTACTAGGCGTGTTTGAAGAGGGGGAACTTCGTCAACATTGGCGCATGGAAACAGATCGTCATAAGACAGAAGATGAATATGGAATGCTTGTAAAGCAGTTGCTTGAGCACGAGGGTCTTTCGTTTGAAGATGTGAAAGGTATTATCGTGTCTTCAGTCGTACCGCCAATTATGTTTGCTTTAGAGCGCATGTGTGAAAAGTACTTTAAAATTAAACCGCTTGTAGTAGGTCCTGGAATAAAAACTGGGCTAAATATTAAATATGAAAATCCACGTGAAGTAGGTGCGGACCGAATTGTAAATGCAGTAGCTGGAATCCACTTATATGGAAGTCCGCTTATTATTGTCGATTTCGGTACGGCTACTACATATTGTTATATTAACGAAGAAAAGCATTATATGGGTGGCGTTATTACACCGGGAATTATGATTTCAGCAGAGGCTTTATACAGTAGAGCGGCAAAACTTCCTCGTATTGAAATCACAAAACCAAGCAGTGTTGTTGGGAAGAATACGGTAAGTGCGATGCAATCAGGTATTCTTTATGGTTATGTTGGACAAGTGGAAGGTATTGTTAAGCGTATGAAAGAGGAAGCTAAACAAGAACCGAAAGTTATTGCAACAGGTGGATTGGCGAAATTAATTTCAGAAGAATCGAATGTAATTGATGTTGTAGATCCATTCTTAACATTAAAAGGTTTGTATATGTTATACGAGCGTAATGCAAATTTACAGCATGAGAAAGGTGAATAAATAAGTATGAAAGATTATTTAGTAAAAGCGTTAGCGTTTGATGGAGAAGTGCGTGCGTATAGTGTACGTACTACTAACACGGTAAGTGAGGCGCAAAGACGTCATGATACATGGAGAACAGCTTCAGCGGCACTTGGTCGTTCTTTAACTGCAGGTACAATGATGGGCGCAATGTTAAAAGGTGACCAAAAGCTAACGATTAAGGTAGAAGGTAATGGTCCGATTGGTCCTATCTTAGTAGATGCTCATGCAAATGGGGATGTACGTGGTTACGTAACGAATCCACATGTTGACTTTGAAGGAACGGAACAAGGAAAATTACGTGTATATCAAGCTGTAGGTACTGAAGGATTTGTAACAGTAATTAAAGATATTGGTATGCGTGAGCCGTTTATTGGTCAATCTCCAATTGTTTCAGGAGAATTAGGGGATGACTTCACGTATTATTTTGCAGTTTCTGAGCAGACGCCTTCTTCTGTAGGTGTTGGCGTTCTTGTAAATGGAGATGACAGTATATTAGCGGCAGGTGGATTTATCCTTCAAATTATGCCGGGTGCGCAGGAAGAAACAATTTCGTTCATTGAAGATCGTTTGCAGAAGATTCCTCCTGTATCAACATTGATTGAACAAGGGCTTTCTCCAGAAGAGTTACTGTATGCAGTTCTTGGAGAAGATAAAGTAAAAGTATTAGAAACGATGGACGTTCAATTTAATTGCACATGCTCACGCGAACGTATTGAAAGTGTATTAATTAGTTTAGGTAAAACGGAGTTAGAGCAAGTTCGTGAAGAAGAAGAAGAAACAGAAGTTCATTGTCATTTCTGTAATGAGCGATATAAGTTTTCTAAAGAAGATATTACAAATTTAATTGAGAATTTGTAATAAGGGAAATTAAGAGGATTCACCCTCTATATAGATTGACAAACAGGGAATTTTCTGACAAAATCTAAATATAGACAAAACCAATAAAAATACTCGGTGTTAGGAGTGACAGGAATGCGAGTGGCACAATCAGTTTCAGAATTAATCGGGAAAACGCCGATCGTTAAGTTGAACCGCATCGTAGAATCAGACAGCGCAGATATATACTTAAAATTAGAATTTATGAATCCAGGGAGTAGTGTTAAAGATCGTATTGCATTAGCTATGATTGAAGATGCTGAAAAAAAGGGATTATTAAAAGAAGGCGATACAATCATTGAGCCAACAAGTGGTAACACAGGAATTGGTTTAGCGATGGTAGCGGCTGCTAAAGGATATAAGGCAATTTTAGTAATGCCAGAAACAATGAGTGTTGAACGTCGTAATTTATTACGTGCTTACGGTGCTGAATTAGTATTAACTCCAGGTCCTGAAGGAATGGGTGGAGCAATTCGTCAAGCGACTGAATTAGCAAAAGAGCATGGCTACTTTATACCACAACAGTTCAAAAACCAATCGAATCCAGAAATTCATCGTTTAACAACAGGTCCAGAAATTGTTGAACAAATGGGCGACCAATTAGATGCGTTTATTGCAGGAATTGGTACAGGTGGAACGATTACTGGTGCTGGTGAAGTACTGAAGGAAGCATATAAAGATATTAAAATTTATGCAGTAGAACCTGCGGATTCACCAGTATTATCTGGTGGAAAACCAGGTCCACATAAAATCCAAGGAATTGGGGCGGGATTCATCCCAGAGACGTTGGATGTAGAAGTATATGATGAAATTGTTCAAGTAAAAACAGAACAAGCATTTGAATATGCAAGAAGAGTGGCGAAAGAGGAAGGTATTTTAGTGGGTATCTCTTCTGGAGCAGTTATTTATGCAGCAACAGAAATTGCGAAAAAGTTAGGTAAAGGGAAAAAGGTACTTGTTATTATCCCAAGTAACGGTGAACGTTATTTAAGTACACCACTTTATCAATTTGAATCTTAATTATATGTGATTGAAAAAGCATCCTTGAAAAAGGATGCTTTTTCTTTTTGGATTGGAAATAGGAAAAGAGTGAATGACTAGAAAACTTCATGTAAAATAAGAGGTAGTATAATTAATTTATTTTCACTAGCCTTCGAGTGTAACCCTTCTGCATACATAACGAATATAGTTTGAAGTGGTTACTTTAAGAAGGTGGGATAAAAGAAGACGGGGTGTTGATATGCAACGAAGAAAATCTTTAGCGCTTTCTATTCCATATCAGTTAGATTTCTTTAAGCAATATAAATTTCTTTCTAAGGATAAACCGCAACATATTTTGTTAGAAAGTGGACGTGGCGGTCGTTATAACATTGCGGGGTTGAACCCAGTAGCGGTAATCCAAGGGAAGGGTGAAACGTTACATATAAGTGAAAGTGGTAAGGAAACAATAAAGCGAGGAAATCCATTAGATTTAATGCAGGAGTATATGGAGCAATGGAAAACAGACTATAATCCAGGGTACCCGCCATTTCAAGGTGGTGCAATTGGTTACTTTAGTTATGATTGCATCCGTTATATTGAAAAATTACCTTCTCTTGCAGAGGATGATATTAATATACCTGATATATTCTTTTTATTATTTGATGATGTGTTTGTGTATGATCAAGAAGAAAAAGTATTATGGATTATTACACATTATGTAGATAAGCGTGAAGAGGCAAAAGAGCGATTAAATGAATGGAAGGTTCTTTGGGCGACAGAAGCGCCGGAAGTGACTATACCGTTTGCATGCCCTGAAAAGAAAAGTGAAGCAGTTGCTTTTACAGAAGAAAGCTTTATGAAGGCGGTTGAATGTATTCAAGAATATATTGGGGCTGGTGATGTGTTTCAAGTAAACTTGTCGACGAGACAAGAAAGAACGTTACAAACACACCCGTTAGAAATTTATACAAGCCTTCGTGAAATTAATCCCTCTCCATATATGGGATACTTGGAGCTTGGGGATTTTCAAATTGTTAGTGCTTCGCCTGAATTGCTAATTAAAAAACAAGGGCAAGAAGTAAGTACAAGACCAATTGCTGGTACAAGATCCCGCGGTGCGAATGAACAAGAGGATGAAGAATTAGCAAGGGAATTAATTGAGAATGAAAAGGAACGAGCAGAGCATGTCATGCTTGTAGATTTAGAACGAAATGATTTAGGGCGCGTTTGTAAATATGGCACTGTAGAAGTAGATGAATTTATGGTAATTGAAAAGTACTCACATGTTATGCATATCGTTTCTAATGTGCGTGGTGAGGTGGAAGAAGATAAGGATGCTTTCGATTTAGTGAAAGCTGTATTCCCTGGTGGAACAATTACTGGTGCCCCGAAAATACGTACGATGGAAATCATTGAAGAATTAGAGCCTGTTCGCAGAGGGATTTATACAGGTTCAATTGGTTGGATCGGTTATTCTGGAGATACAGAATTGAATATTGTAATTAGAACCCTTCTTGCTAAAGATGGGAAAGCTCATGTACAAGCAGGAGCGGGAATTGTAATTGATTCAAATCCGGAAAATGAATATAAAGAGTCGCTCAAAAAGGCGATTGCTTTATGGCGTGCAAAAGAACGTAGCGAAGAAACGGTTAGGTGAGAGAAATGATATTAATGATTGATAATTATGATTCTTTTACATTTAATTTAGTACAGTTTCTTGGAGAACTTGGACAAGAGCTTGTTGTTAAACGTAACGATGAAGTGACTATTTCAGATATTGAGAATATGAAACCAGACTTTTTAATGATTTCGCCAGGCCCATGTAGTCCGAATGAGGCAGGGATTAGTATGGAGGTTATTCGATACTTCGCTGGAAAGATTCCGATTTTTGGGGTTTGTCTTGGGCATCAATCTATTGCGCAAGTGTTTGGCGGAGAGGTTGTCCGTGCAGGGCGATTAATGCATGGGAAAACGTCACCTATGCATCATGATGGAAAGACGATTTTTTCGGATATCCCTAATCCATTTACTGCGACGCGCTATCATTCCCTTATTGTTAAGAAAGAGACATTACCGGAGTGCTTAGAGGTAACATCTTGGACAGAAGAAGGGGAAATTATGGCGCTCCGTCATACAACATTACCGATTGAAGGTGTACAGTTCCATCCGGAATCTATTATGACTTCTCACGGAAAAGAGTTGTTGCAGAATTTCATTCGTAAATACAGTCCAAGTGTGACGTCATGTTAATTTACGTAAACGGTCAGTATGTAGAAGCGAGTGAAGCGAGAATTTCGCCGTATGACCACGGTTATTTATATGGTCTTGGAGTTTTTGAGACATTTCGTATTTATAATGGCCATCCTTTCTTATTGGATGATCATTATGACCGTTTAATAGATGCGCTTGATACGTTGCAAATTAAATGGTCGATGACGAAAGATGAAGTAATGCTTATTTTGAAGAATTTACTCATCAAGAATAAATTAGAGAATGCGTATGTCCGTTTTAATGTATCGGCGGGTATAGATGAAATTGGATTGCAAACAGAAATGTATGAAGAGCCGTCTATTATTGTTTTTATAAAACCTTTAGCGGCCCCGGGAGATGTAGTGGAAAAAGAAGGGGTTGTCTTAAATCAAGTGCGAAATACACCAGAGGGTGCATCTCGCTTGAAGTCTCACCATTATTTAAATAACATTTTAGGGAAACGTGAAATAGGAAATGTTGTGAATAAGGAAGGTATTTTCCTTACTGAAACAGGTTATGTTGCAGAGGGTATTGTTTCGAATCTCTTTTTTGTAAAAGGTGATATTTTATATACACCTTCGTTAAAAACGGGGATTTTAAATGGTATCACTCGCGCGTTTATTATAAAGGTTGCTGAAGAAATAGGCATAGAAGTAAAGGAAGGTTTCTTTACAAAAGATGAATTACTTTCAGCTGATGAAGTCTTCGTAACAAACTCGGTTCAAGAAATTGTTCCGCTTAATCGTATAGAGGGACGAGATTTCCCGGGTAAAGTAGGTATGGTTACAAAAAGATTTATGAATCTTTATGAAATGCAGAGAGAGAAATTGTGGAGCAGAAATGAATTGCGAAGAGGAGATGTGTAGTTTGAAGTGGGATTATGATTTGCGCTGCGGCGAATATACATTGAACTTAAATGAAAAAACTTTAATTATGGGGATTTTAAATGTAACGCCAGATTCGTTTTCCGATGGTGGAAGTTACAATGAGGTAGAGGCTGCGGTGCGCCATGCGAAAGAAATGCGAGATGAAGGTGCTCATATTATTGATATCGGTGGTGAATCTACTCGCCCGGGTTTTGCTAAAGTATCAGTGGAAGAAGAAATAAAGCGAGTTGTTCCGATGATTCAGGCGGTTTCAAGAGAAGTGAAATTACCTATTTCTATCGATACGTATAAAGCTGAAGTTGCAAAACAAGCAATCGAAGCTGGTGCTCATATTATTAATGATATTTGGGGAGCGAAGGCGGAACCAAAAATCGCTGAAGTTGCAGCTCATTACGATGTACCTCTTATCTTAATGCACAATCGCGATAACATGAATTACCGCAATTTAATGGCTGATATGATTGCTGATTTATATGACAGTATTAAAATTGCTAAAGATGCTGGCGTACGAGATGAGAATATCATTTTAGACCCAGGTATCGGCTTTGCTAAAACACCAGAACAAAATTTAGAAGCGATGCGTAATTTAGAACAGTTAAACGTATTAGGTTACCCGGTTCTCTTAGGTACTTCAAGAAAGTCCTTTATTGGGCATGTGCTAGATTTACCGGTAGAGGAACGTCTTGAGGGAACGGGAGCTACCGTTTGTCTCGGTATTGAAAAGGGTTGTGAATTTGTTCGTGTTCATGATGTGAAGGAAATGGCGCGTATGGCTAAGATGATGGACGCGATGATTGGTAAGGGGGGGAAGTAATTGGATAAAATTTATATTCATGATATGGAGTTTTACGGTTACCATGGTGTATTCCCAGAGGAAAATAAATTGGGCCAAAGATTTAAAGTGGACTTAACGGTGGAATTGGATTTGAAGCAGGCCGGAGAAAGTGATGACCTAGAGCATTCTGTCAATTATGGAGAGCTTTTTGAATTATGTAGGAAAGTTGTTGAAGATAGAACGTATAAGCTAGTAGAGAGCATTGCTGAAAATATCGCTGCAGATATATTGGAACAATATGAGAGTATTTCAAGATGTATAATAAAGGTGATTAAACCAGATCCGCCGATACCGGGGCATTATCGTGCTGTAGCAGTGGAAATTACGAGAGAACGTCCATGAATAATGTAGCGTACATTGCATTAGGTTCAAATATCGGAGAGCGTTATACGTATTTAACTGAAGCGATTCAGTTTCTAAATAAAAATCCATATATCCAAGTTGAGGCTGTTTCGTCTGTATATGAAACGGAACCAGTTGGCTATACCGACCAAAGTTCCTTTTTAAATTTAGTTATAAAAATTTCTACCAATTTATCACCGCAAGAATTATTGAAAGTAACGCAAAAAGTAGAGAATGACCTAGGAAGAAAAAGGGAAATTAGGTGGGGTCCGAGAACTATCGACCTTGACATTTTACTATATAATCAAGAAAATATTGAAACAGAGAATCTTATTGTTCCGCATCCGCGGATGTTCGAAAGAGCTTTTGTTATCGTTCCGTTGTTAGAGATTAATCAAGATATAAAACAAAACATTTCACGTTCACAAGTAGAAGAAATGAAAAGGCGAGAGGGAGTAACGGTATGGAAGCAGAAAAATGGGGAAGACGCATTCGTGCTTTTCGAAAGCTAAAAGGTTATACGCAAGAAGGTTTTGCAAAAGAATTAGGGGTATCTGTATCTGTTTTAGGTGAAGTTGAGAGAGGAAATCGATCGCCTTCCCAAGATTTTGTAGTGGAAGTTGCTAAAGCATTAAAGGTCTCGATAGATGAGTTAATGCCAAAGTGACCAGGAAGGAAGGAGTAAATCGAGTGTTAAAAATCGCAAATATTGAGATGAAAAATCCAGTTGTATTAGCACCGATGGCGGGAGTATGTAACTCTGCATTCCGTTTGACAGTAAAAGAATTTGGTGCCGGTCTAGTTTGTGCCGAAATGGTAAGTGATAAGGCAATACTACTGAACAATAAAAGAACGTTAGATATGTTATATATTGATGAGAGAGAAAAGCCATTAAGTTTACAAATTTTTGGTGGAGAAAAAGAGACTCTTGTAGATGCTGCAAAATATGTAGATCAATATACGACAGCAGACATCATTGATATAAATATGGGGTGTCCGGTACCGAAAATCGTTAAGTGTGATGCAGGAGCAAAGTGGCTGTTAGACCCAAATAAAATATATGAAATGGTAGCGGCAGTTGTAGATGCTGTAAAAAAACCAGTTACAGTTAAAATGCGAATTGGTTGGGATGAGGATCATATTTTCGCAATCGAGAATGCAAAAGCTGTTGAGCGTGCTGGCGGACAAGCGGTAGCGGTTCATGGACGTACACGAGTGCAAATGTATGAGGGGAAAGCGGATTGGGATATTATTAAACAAGTAAAGCAAGCTGTAAATATCCCGGTTATCGGAAATGGTGATGTCGCAACGCCACAAGATGCAAAACGCATGATTGATGAAATTGGTGTAGATGGCGTTATGATTGGTCGCGCTGCCCTTGGAGATCCTTGGATGATTTATCGTACGGTAAAGTATTTAGAGACAGGTGAATTAATGCCGGAACCGACAGTACGTGAGAAAATTGACGTATGTATGTTGCATCTAGATCGTCTAATCGATTTAAAGAACGAAAGTGTCGCTGTAAGAGAGATGAGAAAGCATGCAGCTTGGTATTTAAAAGGTATTCGTGGTAATGCAAATGTACGTAATGGTATAAATGCTTGTAATACGCGTGAAGACCTTGCGAATGTATTAGGTGCATTTGTAGAAGAAGTGGAAGCGAAACAACAAACAATTCACGTTGGTTAATAATAGATAGGGAAGATTGACATTCTTCTATACACTTCCTATAATTACGTGAAAGAAAGAAGAACTGCCAGTTAGTTGCTGGCAGTTTTTCTAGTTGAGTAGAAAATGCTATACTGTATATATTGTAAAAATTAATAGAGCTGGAGTGATATCAATACCATGGATAACATGAACCACGAAGAATTAAACGACCAATTGCTTGTTCGTCGTGAAAAGCTACATAACTTACGTGAGCAAGGAATCGATCCGTTCGGTAAACGATTTGAACGTACAAATGCAACAAATGACTTATTAAGCTTATATGGAGAGTTCTCTAAAGAAGAATTAGAAGAGAAAGAAATCTCTGTTTCTATCGCTGGTCGTATTATGACAAAGCGCGGTAAAGGAAAAGCTGGATTTGCGCATATTCAAGATTTACATGGACAAGTTCAAATTTATGTTCGTAAAGATGCTGTTGGCGATGAAGAGTACGAATTATTTAAAACAGCAGATTTAGGTGACTTAGTAGGTATTGAAGGTAAAGTGTTCAAAACGAACGTTGGAGAACTTTCAGTGAAAGCAACTGGCTTTACGCTATTAACGAAATCTCTTCGTCCATTACCGGATAAATATCATGGATTAAAAGATGTTGAACAGCGCTACCGTCAACGTTACTTAGACTTAATTACAAGTATGGAAAGCCGTGAAACATTCGTTACTCGTAGTAAGATCATTCGTGAAATGAGAAGATACTTAGATGACAACGGTTATCTTGAAGTGGAAACACCTATGATGCATGCAATTGCAGGTGGAGCTTCTGCGCGTCCTTTCATTACGCATCATAATGCGTTAGATATGGAATTATATATGCGTATCGCGATTGAACTTCATTTAAAACGCCTTATTGTGGGTGGGTTAGAAAAAGTTTATGAAATCGGCCGTGTATTCCGTAATGAGGGTGTATCAACTCGTCATAACCCTGAATTTACGATGATTGAATTATATGAAGCGTATGCTGATTATAAAGATATTATGAAACTAACAGAAAATATGGTTGCTCATATCGCGAAGCAAGTACTAGGTACAACGACAATCCAATATGGTGATTATGAAATTAATCTAGAACCAGAATGGACACGTCTTCATATGGTAGATGCAATTAAGGAACATTCTGGAGCAGACTTCTGGAATCCGATGAGTGTAGAAGAAGCGCGTGAACTTGCGAAAGAACATAATGTAGATATTAAGGATACAATGGAAGTTGGTCATATTATAAATGAATTCTTCGAACAAAAAGTAGAAGATAAATTAATCCAACCAACATTCATTTACGGTCACCCTGTAGAAATTTCGCCACTTGCGAAAAAGAATGACGAAGATCCACGATTCACAGATCGTTTCGAATTATTTATCGTTGCACGTGAGCATGCAAATGCGTTCACTGAGTTAAATGATCCAATCGATCAAAAAGAACGCTTTGAAGCGCAATTAAAAGAACGTGAACAAGGTAATGACGAAGCTCACATGATGGATGATGATTATATCGAAGCTCTTGAGTACGGTATGCCTCCTACAGGTGGACTAGGAATTGGTATTGATCGTCTTGTTATGCTATTAACAAATGCACCATCTATTCGTGATGTACTACTATTCCCTGCTATGCGTCATAAACAAGACTAAGCTTTGGAGATTTCTCCAAAGCTTTTTTTATTTAAGTGTGAGTAGTGAAGTTTTAAAGTTTGATGGTGCAAGAAATTATATTTATATAGAAGAAATATGCTGTTTTTATACTTTTTTACTAAGTTAAAAATTTTATTAGAAAAACTATTGCATTTTAATAATCAAACTGGTATATTTATATTCGTTGCCACGAAAGGTAACAAGAAAAACAAACGAAAAACAACTTATTAAAAAAAGTTGTTGACGAAAATATAACGAAATGTTATATTAATAAAGTCGCTTCTG
>NZ_JBWYRA010000020.1:0-15446 GCF_056725905.1 Bacillus sp. BC05(2025)
TATATAAAGAAAAGAACGAAACATGTTGTTTCGTATTTTTTTATTTGTTTTAACAAAAAACTAATAAAGACAGTCAAACTATCCTTAGGAAAACTCCTAAGGACTTTTTTATATATTCAAAACCTGTATAATAAAGAGCAGAGAACATTGTGAGTAAAGTAGGTGAAGTCTGTGAGTAAATATGAAATAACAACAAAATCATCTGAGGAAACACAAAGATTATCAGAAAAACTAGGTGAACTTGTCCAGGCGCAAGATGTAATTATTTTAGAAGGGGATCTAGGGGCTGGTAAGACAACTTTTACAAAAGGATTAGCAAAGGGTCTTGGGGTGAAAAGAGTTGTAAATAGTCCTACCTTTAATATTATTAAAGAATATAAAGGAAGATTACCGCTATATCATATGGACGTGTATCGCTTGGCAGAAAGTGAAGAGGACTTAGGATTTGATGAGTATTTCTACGGTGAAGGAATTACGGTAGTAGAATGGGCTCATTTAATAGAAGCATATTTACCAAATGAAAAGTTACAAATTAGTTTATTCCATGCTGGAGACGATACAAGGAAAATTGTACTCGAGCCAATTGGAGATCGCTATATTAGATTATGTGAGGAGCTATTACAAGATGAAAGTACTAGCAATTGATACTTCGAATTACGTAATGGGTGTATCCCTTATTGAAGAAGGAAACGTAATTGGAGAAATCATTACAAATTTAACAAAAAACCATTCTGTACGTCTTATGCCAGCTGTAGAACAACTGTTGAAAGAGTGCGGTGTAAAACCGAAAGAATTAACTAAAATTGTTGTAGCTGCGGGACCTGGATCATATACAGGTGTTCGTATAGGTGTGACAGCTGCCAAAACATTGGCTTGGTCACTTCAAATACCAATTGTAGGCGTATCAAGTTTAGAAGTAGTAGCTGCAAATGGAGCTAATTTTGATGGATTAATCTGTCCTTTATTTGATGGAAGACGTGGACAAATTTACACTGGCTTATATACATATGAAGGAGAGGATTTAACTTCTATAGAAGAAGACCGAATCATCCTTATTGTAGACTGGTTGCAAATGTTAAAAGATAAAGGAAAGCCTGTTTTATTTATTGGTAACGATGTGAAATTGCACAAAGAAACAATTATCGAACATTTAGGCGATCAAGCTGTATTTGCTCCTTTCACTAAAAATAACCCAAGACCAAGTGAGTTAGCGTTCTTAGGATTACAAAAGGAAGAACAAGATGTACATTCGTTTGTGCCTAGTTATCTTCGTTTAGCTGAAGCTGAAACAAAGTGGTTAGAAAGTCAAAACAAGTAGGAGTTTGCAGAGGATGGATATGATATTTAGAAAGATGGAACTCGATGATATCGCTCAAATTGTAGCTATTGAAGAAGCATCTTTTTCAACTCCTTGGACTGCAGATGCCTTTCACCGTGAGTTAACGATGAATGAACATGCACATTATGTTGTGCTAGAAAAAGATGGCCGTGTAATTGGGTATTGTGGATTGTGGATAATTATTGATGAATCACATATAACAAATATAGCTATTTTGCCAGAATATAGAGGTCAAAAGCTAGGAGATGCTTTATTGAAAGAAGTTATTTCCGAAGCGAAAACTCTAGGAGTAAAAACGATGACACTTGAAGTACGTGTATCAAATGAAGTAGCAAAACAGTTATACAGAAAATACGGATTTCAAAATGGTGGAATTCGTAAACGATACTATGCAGACAATCAGGAAGATGGTCTCGTAATGTGGGTGAATATATAATGGAAAAAAATACGATTATACTTGGTATTGAAACAAGTTGTGATGAAACCGCAGTAGCAGTTGTTAAAAATGGAACGGAAATTATTGCGAACGTCGTTGCATCACAAATTGAAAGTCATAAACGTTTTGGCGGAGTTGTACCAGAGATTGCATCTCGTCATCATGTAGAAGAAATTACAGTTGTGTTAGAAGAGGCCTTAAAAGAAGCAAATATCACATTTGATGATATTGATGCAATTGCTGTAACAGAAGGGCCTGGTTTAGTAGGAGCGCTTCTAATAGGAGTAAACGCAGCGAAAGCAGTGGCGTTTGCACATGATATCCCTCTAGTTGGTGTTCATCATATCGCTGGCCATATTTATGCGAACCGTTTAGTAAAAGAAGTTCAATTCCCACTGTTATCACTTGTTGTATCTGGTGGACATACAGAGCTTGTTTATATGAAAGAACATGGTTCATTTGAAGTAATTGGGGAAACGAGAGATGATGCAGCAGGAGAGGCATATGATAAAGTAGCTCGTACGTTATCTATGCCATATCCAGGTGGTCCTCATATCGATCGTCTTGCACATGAAGGAGAACCGACAATCGATTTACCTCGTGCATGGCTAGAACCGGACTCGTATGATTTCAGTTTCAGTGGATTGAAATCAGCAGTTATCAACACTGTGCATAACGCAAAACAACGTGGAATAGAAATTGCACCGGAAGATTTAGCAGCAAGTTTCCAAGAGAGTGTAATTGACGTACTAGTAACGAAAGCGTCTCGTGCAGCGGATGCTTATAACGTAAAGCAAGTGCTTCTTGCTGGTGGAGTGGCTGCGAATAAAGGACTTCGTGCGCGCTTAGAAACAGAATTTGCCCAAAAAGAAAATGTGGAGCTAATTATTCCTCCTCTATCTTTATGCACAGATAATGCAGCAATGATTGCAGCGGCAGGTACAATTGCATATGAACAAGGAAAACGAGCTACATTAGCTTTAAATGCAAATCCAGGATTAGATATTGAAGCATAGTTATACACAAAATTAACCACAGCTTGTGGATAAAACCCATATTATCTGTTGATAATATGGGTTTTATTGTGTATATAAAATGTGTATAACTTTTTTATTAATTGTGGATAATGTGGAAAAAGTTATTTGGATGTTTATTTTATAAAGGTGGATATGTGTATAAACTTGTGGATAAATCGGATGAAGTCTGACCTTTGAATGTATTCTTTTTCGGGAAATAAAAAACAAGAAGATATCTTTAAAAAACATTTTGAAATATGCTTTTATTATAGGGAACGCTAATATTGTCAAACCTTGTCGGTAAATCGGTGTGTTGTGTCGAATCTTTTATGCAATAGACGTTGAACTGGACTAGAAGATAAAAAGGATGCCCCATCGTCAATAATACCGATTGATGAGACATCCTTCTTATTACTACTTTTATAAATGCAATTCTTCCCATTCTGCCATACAAGCATCAAGTTGCTCTTGTAATGTTTGTTTTCTCGTTGTAATTTCACTAGCTTTTTCGTAATCTGCATATATTTCTGGTAAGCAAAGTTGATCTTCTAACGTAGCAATTTCTTCTTCAAATTGTATAATGTTTTGTTCTAGTTCCTCAATTTTTCGAGTGCGTTGACGCTCCAACTTTTTGCGCTCTTTTTCTTCGAGATAATTTAATTTTTCTTGTGCAACTGTCTTTTGAACGGGTGCTTCATCTTCTTGCTCTAATTCCGCACGTTCAATCATCTCATTTTTCTTTTCGACGTAGTAATCGTAATCCCCTAAATATTCTTGTGCACCTTCTGTTGATAGCTCAACAACAGTTGTCGTTACACGATTAATAAAGTAACGGTCATGTGAGACAAACAGAAGGGTACCTGGATAATCAATTAAGGCATTCTCCAAGATTTCTTTACTATTTAAATCAAGATGGTTTGTAGGCTCATCGAGAATTAATAAATTCGATTTTTGCATCATAAGTTTTGCAAGAGCTAACCGAGCCTTTTGTCCACCACTAAGAGAGGATACTGGTTTTAGTACATCGTCTCCTGTGAATAAGAAGTTGCCTAATATTGTGCGAATTTCTTTTTCAGGTTGTAATGGATATTCATCCCATAATTCATTTAAAACTCGCTTAGAAGATGTTAAGTTAGCTTGTTCTTGATCATAATACCCAACAGATACATTGGATCCGAAAGAAACATCACCACGTAATAGTGGTAACTTATTCACAATGGATTTTAATAATGTGGATTTTCCAATTCCGTTTGGGCCAACTAAAGCAACACTATCCCCGCGAGTTAAGCGCATTGTTACATGTTCAATAATCGGATCCTCATCATAGCCGATAGTCGCATCCGTTACTTGTAAAACATCATTTCCACTTTGTTTTTCGATATCGAAGTGGAAGGAAGCTGACTTAGAATCACCTAATGGTCTTGTTAATAATTCCATACGGTCTAATTGTTTACGACGGCTTTGAGCGCGTTTTGTCGTAGATGCACGAGCTATATTTTTTTGAACGAAGTCCTCAAGCTTAGCGATTTCATCTTGTTGTTTTTCATAACGCTTCATTTCTTGCTCGTATAGTGCTGATTTTAAATCTAAATATTTACTGTAGTTACCAACAAATCGTCTGCTTTCTTTATTCGAAATTTCATATACTTGTGTAACGAGTTTGTCTAAGAAATAACGGTCATGGGAAACGATTAGTATTGCGCCAGGATAGCCTTGTAAATATTGTTCAAGCCATGTTAATGTTTCGATGTCTAAATGGTTTGTAGGCTCGTCCAAAATAAGTAGGTCTGGTTTCGTTAATAATAACTTACCGAGAGCTAATCGTGTTTTTTGTCCACCGCTTAATGTAGAAATTGTCGTCTGGTGCGTTTCAACCGGGAAGCCAAGACCACTTAAAATCGAGCGGATATCTGCTTCGTACTGATAGCCACCTTGATCTTTATAATCTAATTGTAATTGGTCATAATCAGCTAATAATCTTTCATATGTAGCCTCATTTGAAAAGTTTACTTCTTGTCCCATCTCTTGCTCCAGCCTTCGAAGTTTTGTCTCCATTTGCTGTAAGTGTGTAAAGACGGTTAACATTTCATCCCAAATTGTTAAAGACGTTTCTAAACCGGTATTTTGAGCTAAGTATCCGATTGAGACATCTTTCGGTTTTATAATTTCGCCACCATCATGAGATAGCTCACCAGCTATTATTTTTAATAATGTAGATTTTCCGGCGCCATTTCGTCCGACTAATGCGATACGATCTTTCGTTTGAACTTCCAATTTTATGTTTGCAAGAATCGTTTCTGCACCGTATAATTTCGAAAGCGCGTTTACTTGTAATAAAATCAATGTTTTCACCTCAAATAATTTCTTAACTTTGCCATGTTTATATTTCTCAATCATACTAAAAATAGTGTATAGTTTAAAATACAGAGAGAATACTTCTTCTTTCTATTATACAAGGAATTTAATAAGTGCTAAACTTCTGTATTTGATTAAAGCATATGAATAAAGATAGGAAGAGAGGAGAGGTTATATGGAGCAGCAGAAAATTCCACAAGCCACTGCTAAGAGATTGCCTCTATACTATCGATTTATCCAAAACTTATCTCTATCTGGTAAGCAACGTGTTTCATCAGCCGAATTAAGTGAAGCGGTAAAGGTTGACTCCGCAACGATTCGAAGAGATTTCTCATACTTTGGAGCGTTAGGGAAAAAAGGATATGGATATAACGTAAATTATTTATTATCATTTTTCCGTGAAACACTCGACCAAGATGATATAACACGTGTAGCGCTTATTGGAGTAGGTAATTTAGGGACCGCTTTCTTACATTATAATTTCACGAAAAACAATAATACAAAAATTGAAATGGCGTTTGACGTTAGTGAAGAGAAAGTAGGAACAGAAATCGGGGGCATTCCTGTATATCACTTAGATGAATTAGAAGAAAGATTATCAAATGATATACAAGTGGCAATATTAACAGTACCGGCTACAGTAGCACAATCTGTAGCAGATAGATTAGCTGAAACGAGTGTGCATGGTATTTTAAACTTCACGCCAGCACGCTTAAATGTATCAGACAATATAAGAATTCATCATATTGATTTAGCAGTAGAGTTACAAACACTTGTTTACTTTTTAAAGAATTATCCACAATAAAACGCAGAGGAAGCGACCTCTGCGTTTTATTATTGTTTTTTCTTTGTGAATTTAACTAAGATAAGGCGAAGTGCCAAATTAAAATCAATTGTTGCCATAACTGCAAATAGTATTGTCCACATATTCCAGATTGTATCTGTTACGTTCCTAATGGCGAGGTGTGTAAAGATACATCCTAGAAGGAAGTACAATACAGCCATGAACAATGGTGAGTTTCTCATACTAAAAATCCTCCGATAAAGCCTTGCATTTTTTCAGCTTCTTTAATCATTTCTTGAATGTGTTCGCTACTCACTAACACTTGAGCAATTGCAACTAATGTATTCATTGCAACATGGGCCGCAATTGGAACGATAATACGCTTCGTCTTTACATATAAGAAGGCGAATACGAGCCCCATAGCAGTGTATACCAATAAATGAGTGAAATCAAAATGAATTGCTGCGAATACGAGAGAACTAATGATAGCAGCAATAAAGAAGTTAAACTTCTTATAAAGTGTACCAAATAAAATTTTTCTAAACACGATTTCTTCTAAAATAGGTCCGATTATAGATATAACAATTAGGAACCAAGGAGTAGTTCTTGCGATATCCATAAGCCTCGCTGTGTTTTCAGATCCAGGTTTAATACCTAATACATACATTTCAATCATACCAGCAATACTTTGTGAGAAAAATGCTAAGAAGAATCCGATAAAAATCCATCCAATTGTAGCTGGAACAGTAGACCGCGTTTTATCTAAATGTCTATCACGAATATCTGTTCTAAGTAACCAAAGCACGATACATAATGCAATAAAGAAGCTAATGATTGCCCAGTGGCCAGTTATGAGTTGGAATTTCTCCTCCCTAGTAAATCCTCTGTTATCATAAAGTCCAGTTTTCAGGAGAAGCGGTAATCCAGCTATGGATGATAACTGCATTAAAATGTATGTAACGATAACCCACCAATATTGTTTTTTCAAATGGTTTAACCATCCTTTCTAACTCTAGTGTATGAAATAAGGTAGGATAACATGTACATATGCTACCTACGATATAAACCTTACATAAATTATGTTTTTTTCGTAAATCCTTATTTGAAATTATAATAGAAGACAGGAGAAAGTTGTGTGTGTAGCGAAAACAACTTAGGGTGTCCTTTCATATTGTAACATACGAGTAGTGGAAACAACGATTCATATAGTAAAGGTAGAAGAAGAGAGAATCTATATAGAAAAGTGTATAACTTAATTTGCGAAAAAATTATGATTTTTTTACTTGCAAAAGAAATTGAGATTATTTATTATTATAAGTGTGTTAGCACTCGGGTGACCTGAGTGCTAATAAATAAAATTTACATAACAAAATGAGGAGGTTATTGTTCATGCTAAAGCCATTAGGTGATCGCGTTGTAATTGAGCTTGTTCAAGCGGAAGAAAAAACAGCAAGTGGTATTGTATTACCAGACACAGCAAAAGAAAAACCACAAGAGGGTAAAGTTATTGCAGTAGGTACTGGTCGAGTGCTTGAAAATGGTGAGCGTGTTGCTTTAGAGGTAGCAGCAGGTGATCTTATCATCTTCTCAAAATATGCAGGTACTGAAGTGAAATACGAAGGTACAGACTACTTGATTTTACGTGAAAGTGACATTTTAGCAGTTATCGGTTAATTATATAAATCTTAAAAAATCCAAGGGGGTCAATTATTATGGCAAAAGATATTAAATTTAGTGAAGAAGCACGTCGTTCGATGCTTCGCGGTGTCGACACTCTTGCAAATGCAGTAAAAGTAACACTTGGACCAAAAGGTCGTAACGTTGTTCTTGAGAAAAAATTCGGTTCACCACTTATTACAAATGACGGTGTAACAATTGCAAAAGAAATTGAATTAGAAGATGCATTCGAAAACATGGGTGCAAAATTAGTAGCAGAAGTTGCTAGCAAAACAAACGATGTAGCTGGTGACGGAACAACAACTGCAACTGTATTAGCACAAGCTATGATTCGTGAAGGTCTTAAAAACGTAACAGCTGGTGCGAACCCAATGGGTCTTCGTAAAGGTATCGAAAAAGCTGTTACTGCTGCAATTGAAGAATTAAAAACGATTTCTAAACCAATCGAAGGTAAATCTTCTATCGCACAAGTAGCTGCTATCTCTGCGGCTGACGAAGAAGTAGGTCAATTAATCGCTGAAGCAATGGAGCGCGTTGGTAACGACGGCGTTATTACTTTAGAAGAATCTAAAGGTTTCACAACAGAATTAGACGTAGTAGAAGGTATGCAATTTGATCGTGGATATGCATCCCCTTACATGATTACTGATTCTGACAAAATGGAAGCAGTTCTTGATAACCCATACATCTTAATCACTGACAAAAAGATTTCTAACATTCAAGAAATCTTGCCAGTATTAGAGCAAGTAGTACAACAAGGTAAACCGCTTCTTATCATTGCTGAAGATGTAGAAGGCGAAGCGTTAGCTACATTAGTAGTGAACAAACTTCGTGGTACATTCAATGTAGTAGCTGTTAAAGCTCCTGGATTTGGTGACCGTCGTAAAGCAATGTTAGAAGATATCGCAATCTTAACTGGTGGCGAAGTAATCACTGAAGAATTAGGTCGTGACTTAAAATCGGCTACAATTGAATCTTTAGGACGCGCTGGTAAAGTTGTTGTAACGAAAGAAAACACAACTGTAGTTGAAGGTGTAGGAAGCACAGAACAAATCGAAGCTCGCATTGGTCAAATTCGTGCGCAATTAGAAGAAACAACTTCTGAATTCGATCGTGAAAAATTACAAGAGCGTCTTGCAAAACTTGCAGGTGGCGTAGCAGTAATTAAAGTAGGTGCAGCAACTGAAACTGAGTTAAAAGAGCGCAAACTTCGCATTGAAGATGCACTTAACTCAACTCGTGCAGCAGTAGAAGAAGGTATCGTTGCAGGTGGTGGTACTTCACTTATGAACGTATACACAAAAGTAGCTTCTATCGTAGCTGAAGGCGACGAAGCAACAGGTATCAACATCGTACTTCGCGCATTAGAAGAGCCAGTTCGTCAAATCGCAATCAACGCTGGTTTAGAAGGATCTGTAGTTGTAGAGCGTCTAAAAGGCGAAAAAGTAGGCGTTGGTTTCAACGCAGCAACTGGCGAGTGGGTTAACATGCTTGAAACTGGTATCGTAGATCCAGCTAAAGTAACTCGCTCTGCACTTCAAAACGCAGCATCTGTTGCAGCTATGTTCTTAACAACTGAAGCTGTAGTAGCTGACAAACCAGAACCAAATGCACCAGCAATGCCTGACATGGGCGGCATGGGCATGGGCGGTATGGGCGGAATGATGTAATTCCGTTTGCTCGAAAAACATCCACTTCTATATAGAAGTGGATGTTTTTTTGTGTTTTTGAGAGGAAGAATTTAATTTCTGTAGAATTTTGTCGCTTTCTCTCTTGACCATATAGATACTTCATTGTTAGAATCTAGGAAGATAATATAAAACGATCCTTCATATATCCTCAAAGATAAGGTTTGAGAGTCTCTACCGGGTTACCGTAAACAACCTGACTATGAAGGCAGTGTGTCTTATATTTATAAAGAGCGGAAGACTATCTTTCTTTATAAAGCCAGACCCCTGCCTTTTCTTTGTTATGAGACTAGAGGCGGAGGACTGGCTTTTTTTATTATATTGGTAATGCTTTTCGCCAAATTGGTGAAAATATTTATATACGAGAACTAACGTTGGGGTGATTATTTTGAAGAAGCAACACGATACAATTATCGTTTTAGATTTTGGGAGTCAGTACAATCAGTTAATAGCACGTCGAATTCGTGAGTTCGGTGTATACAGTGAACTTCATCCACATACAATTACTGCGGAAGAAATTAAAGCAATGAATCCAAAAGGAATTATCTTCTCTGGTGGACCAAATAGCGTATACGGTGAAGGCGCATTACATTGTGATGAAAAAATCTTTGAACTAGGATTACCGATCTTCGGTATTTGTTACGGTATGCAGCTTATGACACAACACTTCGGTGGGAAAGTAGAACGTGCAAACCACCGTGAGTATGGAAAAGCTGTTCTTAAAGTAGAGAACGAATCAAAATTATATGCGAACCTTCCAGAAGAGCAAGTTGTATGGATGAGCCATGGCGACTTAGTAACTGGTTTACCTGAAGGATTCGTAGTAGATGCAACAAGTGAGTCTTGTCCAATTGCTGGTATGAGCAATGAAGACAAAAACTTATACGGTGTACAATTCCACCCAGAAGTACGTCACTCTGAGCACGGTAACGATTTAATTAAAAACTTCGTATTCGGCGTATGTGGTTGTTCTGAAGGATGGAACATGGAGAACTTTATCGAAGTAGAATTAGAGAAAATCCGTGAAACTGTTGGAGACAAAAAAGTACTATGCGCACTTAGCGGCGGTGTAGACTCTTCTGTTGTAGCAGTATTAATTCATAAAGCAATCGGCGACCAGTTAACATGTATTTTCGTTGACCACGGTTTACTTCGTAAAGGCGAAGCAGAAGGCGTTATGAAAACATTTAGCGAAGGTTTCCACATGAACGTTATTAAAGTGGATGCAAAAGACCGCTTCATGGACAAGTTAAAAGGCGTAGAAGATCCAGAACAAAAACGTAAAATCATCGGTAACGAATTCATTTACGTATTTGATGATGAAGCTTCTAAGCTAAAAGGAATGGACTTCCTAGCGCAAGGTACACTTTACACAGATATCGTTGAAAGTGGTACAGCAACTGCACAAACAATTAAATCTCACCATAACGTTGGTGGACTTCCAGAAGACATGCAGTTCAAATTAATTGAGCCTTTAAACACTTTATTTAAAGATGAAGTACGTGTATTAGGATCTGAACTAGGAATTCCTGATGAAATCGTATGGCGTCAACCATTCCCAGGACCGGGTCTTGGTATTCGTGTATTAGGTGAAATCACAGAAGAGAAATTAGAAATCGTCCGTGAATCTGATGCGATTTTACGTGAAGAAATTATTAAAGCGGGCTTAGACCGCGAAATCTGGCAATACTTCACTGCGCTTCCTGGTATGCGTAGCGTAGGTGTTATGGGTGACGAGCGTACTTACGATTACACAGTAGGTATCCGCGCAGTAACATCTATCGACGGTATGACAGCTGACTGGGCACGTATCCCTTGGGATGTATTAGAGAAAATCTCTGTACGTATCGTAAACGAAGTAAAACACGTTAACCGTATCGTGTATGATGTAACGAGTAAGCCACCAGCAACTATTGAGTGGGAATAGTATTGTAATAAAAGATCCATCTATTGCATATGCATAGATGGATCTTTTGTATTTTTGTTATTAACACGAACGAAAATATAAAATTTTTTAAAAATGTTCGTTTTTAAATTGACAAAACTATTTCGTCGAGTTAATATGAGTATGTAATTCAAACGAAAAGTGAATATTATGCCGTCGTATAATATCGGGGATATGGCCCGAAAGTTTCTACCTAGCTACCGTAAATGGCTTGACTACGAGGCGTTTTTATAAAGGTGAGGGGAATCTTATCTTTATTCATAGAACGCTTCCATGTATATGCAATGGAAGCCTTTTTTATTTTTAATAGATAAAAGAGGGCTAGGGAGATTACGGCGAGTAATCATATAACGGGGGAAACGTAAGATGAAGCGCTATTTTCAGTTTGATGAACTCGGCACGAATTATAAAACAGAGTTCATAGCAGGTTTAACGACATTTTTATCTATGGCTTACGTACTATTTGTCAATCCTGCTACGCTGTCACTTGGAAATGTTAAAGGGTTACCGGCAGGTACAGGAATGGATCCAGGTGCAGTATTCGTTGCTACAGCATTAGCAGCGGCGATTGGTTCGTTAATTATGGGGATTTTCGCGAAGTATCCGATTGCTTTGGCACCGGGTATGGGAATTAACGCATTCTTTGCTTATACAGCAGTGTTAACGATGGGTATTCCTTGGCAAACAGCAATTGCTGGAACGTTAATGTCAGGTATTATCTTTATTATTCTTACTGCTTCAGGTATTCGTGAAAAAATTATTAATGCAATTCCGTCAGAGTTAAAGTTTGCAGTAGCGGCAGGTATCGGATTGTTTATTGCTTTCCTTGGATTCCAAAATGCCGGAATTATCGTGAAAAATGATGCTGTTCTTGTTGGATTGGGGGATTTAACAAAGGGCACAACGTTACTAGCAATCTTCGGAGTTGTTACGACAATCATCTTCATGATTAAGAAAGTTAATGGTGCAGTATTCTACGGTATGATTCTTACAGCGATCTTAGGAGTGGCAACAGGATTGATCGATACGCCAAAAGCTGTAGTGGGAGCAATACCGAGTCTAGAACCAACGTTCGGTGTAGCGTTAACGCACTTCGGAGATATTTTCACTGTTCAAATGGTGATTGTTATTATTACGTTCTTCTTCATCGATTTCTTTGATACAGCAGGTACACTTGTAGCGGTTGCGAATCAAGCGGGATTAATGAAGAATAATAAATTACCACGTGCAGGAAAAGCGTTATTCGCAGATGCGATTGCAACTGTAATCGGTGCAATCTTAGGTACATCAACAACAACGTCTTACATTGAATCTTCTGCTGGGGTAGCAGCGGGTGGACGTTCTGGATTTACAGCAGTTGTAACAGCAGGGTTCTTCTTATTGGCACTATTCTTCTCGCCGTTATTAAGTGTTGTAACACCAGCTGTAACAGCACCAGCTTTAATTATTGTAGGAATCTTAATGGTTTCATCTTTAGGTGAAATTGATTGGAAGAAATTCGAGATTGCAGTACCAGCATTCTTTACAATCATTTCAATGCCACTTACGTATAGTATTGCGACAGGGATTGCAATCGGTTTTATCTTCTATCCAATTACAATGGTAGTAAGCGGTCGTCGTAAAGAGATTCATCCAATTATGTATGTTATGGGAGTTTTATTCGTACTATATTTCATCTACGTTCGTAAATAAAAGGGGTTTTTGAAAGGTCTAGACTTAAGGGGAGTCTAGACCTTTTTTGCGTCTTCAGAAAATCTTAAGGATTTCCGAGCGTTTTTCTTCAGAAGTTTTCCTATAATAGAAGTTAGGGATTAAAAAAGTGATGGGGGAGATATTGTGGCGCACGAAACAATACTTGTCGTAGATGATGAAAAAGAAATTAGGAATCTTATTACAATCTATTTAAAGAATGAAGGATATAAAGTACTGCAAGCAGGAGACGGAGAAGAAGGATTACGTTTACTAGAAGAAAATGAAGTACATCTAGTCGTATTAGATATTATGATGCCGAAAGTAGACGGCATTCATATGTGTATGAAAGTAAGGGAAGAAAAAGAAATGCCAATTATTATGCTTTCTGCGAAAACGCAAGATATGGATAAGATTTTAGGGTTAACAACGGGTGCAGATGATTATGTAACGAAACCATTTAATCCGTTAGAGTTAATCGCAAGAATTAAATCTCAGTTACGCCGTTATATGAAAATGAATGGTTTCGCTATACAAAATGAGGACGAGCTAGAAATTGGAGAGATGAAAATAAACATCTCGACCCATAAAGTTATTGTGGACGGAGAAGAAGTGAAACTGACCCCAAGGGAATTTTCAATTCTAGAATTATTAGCTCGTAATCCGGGTATGGTCTTTAGCGCGGAACAAATTTATGAAAAAGTTTGGAACGAAAGATCTTTCCAGTCGGATAATACGGTAATGGTGCATATTCGAAAAGTACGTGAAAAGATTGAAGAGAATCCAAGGAAGCCAATATATATAAAAACAGTATGGGGAGTGGGGTATAAGATTGAAAAAGATATTTAATCCATTTACTTACGTTAGGAAATTTCGAGAGTTAATCAGAAAGCTAGTAAAGAGTGTGAAACGGAGTGTGCGGATTCAACTTATTACTGCGTTCACTGCTTGTGCGTTATTAGGTCTTTTGTCAGCAAGGGCAGCAGCACCGTTTTTTGAAAATGCGAATCGAGAGGCGACGATCGATTATCGGACTGGTATGGAACAAATTAACCAAGAAGCGCAAAGTGTGGCAAATAGTTCAGTTCATGAAAATAAATTAGAAGCTATATCAAGTATGATTGAAATAGAGAATCAAAATTTAGAACGAGACTCTAGAGCTTTAAAAGTATTAGTTACTGACGAGAGCGGTAAAGTTTTATATAAAACGAAGCAGGCGCAAGAAGAGCAAATTGATTTGCATAATACAATTCGTAATGCATCATCGTTTGCGATTAATTATATGAATGGTAGAAAAGAATTTGAAAGCACGAGAAAAGAATTTATAGCCTTTGCGCCTATTACAATAGAAGATAAGAATTTATACATGTTTGTTAGTGGGATTCCAGAAGGTGAAGTAATATATGATACACAAGAAGGCCCATTCCCATTTTTAATTGGTGTACTCGTATTCATTTTCTCTTTCTTCTATATAACAAAGAGAAAGATGAAACAAATTGAAGCGATGGCACAAGGTGTAAAGGAAATAGAAAAAGGTAATTTAGCGTACCGTATTGAGAAGAAAGGTGAAGATGAGATTGCGTCTTTAACTGAGAATATTAATAATATGGCAGAAGAGCTTATGAATAATATAGAAAAGGAACGTAAATTAGAGAAGCAAAAGAACGAGCTTATTACGAATGTATCTCACGATTTACGTACACCATTGACTTCTATTATGGGTTACTTGCGATTACTTCGAGATTCTAAATATGAAAATAAAGAACAACATGATGAGTATACGAGAATTGCTTTTGCGAAGTCGGAGCAGTTAAAGAATTTAATAGAAGATTTATTTGAGTATACGAAGTTAACAAATGAACAAGTTATATTAGAAAAACAAGAAGTATGTATAAATGAGTTACTCGAGCAATTAATAGAAGAGTTAGTACCGCAGGCAGAAGAGCATGGACTTACGTTCGTTAAGAAGTTTCCTGAGGAACGTGCCTATGCAGCGGTTGATTCAGAAAAGATGGTCCGTGTATTTGATAATTTATTAATGAATGCAATTAAGTATAGTAAAGATGATGGAGAGATAAAAGTTTCTCTTCAAAGGCAGTGCCGGGATATACAAATTGTAATTGCGAATCATAGTGAAGAGTTCACGAGAGAAGAGTTAGGGAGTTTGTTTGAACGCTTCTATAAGAAAGATCAATCTAGAAGTAGGGTAACAGAAGGATCGGGACTTGGATTAGCGATTGCGAAAAGTATTGTTGAGTTGCAAGGTGGTAGTATTCGAGCGGAATATGAGGATGGTATTATTCAATTTATCGTCTCGTTACCAATTATAGAAAAATAATAAATGAATAGAATGATCTATGATAAAAAGGCTTATTTTAAAAAAATAAGCCTTTTTATATTTTTTTAGAAAAACATGTTGACGATTGTAGGTTAGAGGTGTAATATAGAACAAGTCGCCGATGACATTAACGTCGAAAGCGGCAAACGAAATAAAAAACTTAGTTGACATTAACTAAC
>NZ_JBWYRA010000021.1:0-14704 GCF_056725905.1 Bacillus sp. BC05(2025)
ATTTCCCATGAAATAGGTTCGGTTCTGCTAGTAAAAAGGAAGAAATGTAGTAAGGGATTTTTTGGGCAGAAATAGTAAGAAATTGATAAATAAATGGGTAATCTTCAGAGCTATAGCTTCCGAGTAAATCATACCACCAATCTGTTTCATATCTAGAAATCATACTTAAATTGTAGAGCAATAAATAATGCACAAGAAGTTCGGGTAATACAGGCTTAGGATTTCTAGGGTCAGTTGTAAGTGGTAAGTAATAAGTATCAGCAAGGTATTCGTAGTATAAGGGTGTGCTATATATAGGATTCCATGATCGGATAGGAGCTGTAAAAAGTAAATTCGATTTGCTCGTTTTCCCAGGGACATGCTGCATGGATAGATGCTTACAAGTTGATTCAATGTAACGCGAAAATCTTTCTGCAGTCATATGGAGCCGATCTAGTATGCTGACCGAAAAGGAAAGTTCATTTGTATTTATTAAATCAATTTTATATAAAGTAGTACCTCGTTGACTATGGCGAAATAAATTTTGTAATTCAGGAATATTCCCCATTAAATCCAACATATTAAACTTCTCTGATTCTAAGTGTTTCATGTGAAACAGCTGTTCTGCAACATGAGTGAATAATCCATTTTTTTGCACCTTCACCTCATCTTCTAAAAATTGATATCCCTGTTTTTTTCGTTTACGTGTCGTAACACCATGAGCTAAAACAGTAGTGGATTCTGGATAGTTAGGGTCAATAGTTAGTAAGCAGGCTTTAAAAAGTTGACTCATTCCATAAAATAACAGCATTGGCTGGATCGAAAAGGGTGCTACCTTATATAGTTCATAATAGTTTTTTCCATGCTCTAAGTAATAAATAAAGGGATAACAGTTTTCGAAACTTTTTTTTTCAGCATCTTGTATGCAGGATTTTTCATAACAACGGGCAAGATAACGTTGTACATTTTGAGATGAAAAGAAGAAACTTAATTGCTGCCAAGTACAATGTGATTGATGCATATATTACGCTCCTTTTATTGTCTAAAAATTCTAACATATATATACGTCCTTGACAGTATTTTAACCAATTGATAAGCTACTAATAATAATTTCTGGTATCATGGGGGGAACAATTATGTGGGAATCTAAATTTGTTAAAGAAGGTTTGACTTTTGATGATGTATTACTTGTACCAGCAAAGTCAGATGTACTACCAAGAGAAGTAAGTGTTAAAACAGTTTTATCTGAAAGCTTACAGTTAAACATCCCGTTAATTAGTGCAGGAATGGATACAGTAACAGAAGCGGATATGGCTATAGCAATGGCTCGTCAAGGCGGTTTAGGAATTATCCATAAAAACATGTCTATTGAACAACAAGCTGAGCAAGTTGATAAAGTAAAACGTTCTGAAAGTGGTGTTATTTCAGATCCATTCTTTTTAACTCCAGAACATCAAGTGTATGATGCAGAGCATCTTATGGGAAAATACCGTATCTCAGGTGTACCGGTTGTAAATAATTTAGACGAACGAAAATTAGTCGGTATTATTACAAACCGTGATATGCGTTTTATCCAAGACTACTCAATCAAAATTTCCGACGTAATGACAAAAGAACAGCTAATTACAGCTCCAGTTGGTACAACGCTAGAAGAAGCTGAAAAGATCCTACAAAAGTATAAAATTGAAAAACTCCCTCTTGTTGATAACAACGGTGTATTACAAGGGCTTATTACAATCAAAGATATTGAAAAAGTAATTGAATTCCCAAATTCCGCGAAAGATAAGCAAGGACGCTTATTAGTTGGAGCGGCAGTTGGTGTAACGGCTGATGCAATGCTTCGTATTGACGCATTAGTAAAAGCTAGCGTAGATGCAATTGTACTTGATACAGCTCACGGACATTCTCAAGGTGTTATTGATAAAGTAAAAGAAGTTCGTGCAAAGTATCCGTCACTAAATATTATCGCTGGAAATGTTGCTACTGCTGAAGCAACAAAGGCATTAATTGAAGCTGGTGCAAACGTAGTGAAGGTTGGTATTGGACCAGGTTCTATTTGTACAACACGTGTTGTAGCCGGCGTTGGTGTACCACAATTAACAGCAGTTTATGATTGTGCAACAGAGGCTCGTAAACACGGTATCCCAGTTATTGCTGACGGTGGTGTTAAGTACTCTGGTGACATGGTTAAAGCTTTAGCAGCAGGAGCACACGTTGTTATGCTAGGTAGTATGTTTGCTGGTGTTGCTGAAAGTCCTGGTGAAACTGAAATTTACCAAGGTCGTCAATTTAAAGTATATCGTGGTATGGGTTCTGTCGGAGCAATGGAAAAAGGAAGTAAAGATCGTTACTTCCAAGAAGGAAATAAAAAACTTGTTCCAGAAGGTATTGAAGGCCGAGTACCATATAAAGGACCTTTAGCAGATACAGTTCACCAATTAGTTGGTGGATTACGTGCAGGTATGGGATATTGCGGAGCACAAGATTTAGAATTTTTACGTGAGAATGCACAGTTCATTCGCATGTCAGGTGCTGGTTTACGCGAAAGCCATCCTCATCACGTACAAATTACAAAAGAAGCTCCAAACTACTCATTATAATGTCTCATATACAAATAGACGGAGATTTGATATCTCTGTCTATTTTTTTTTGATTATGTTAGAATAACGGTTATGTGAGTACATAGATATTGGGGGTAGCAAAAGTGAAAGGTATGTTTTGCAAAAGATTCGTTGCGCTAGTAACAATGCTTACATTAGCTTGTAGTATGTTGTTACCATATAGCAACGCATCAGCAGAAACAGGATCTGCTTTAAATATTGAAGCAGGTGCAGCAATTTTAGTTGAAGCGAATTCTGGGAAAATTTTATATCAAAAGAATGCAGACGAATTATTATCAATTGCTAGTATGACAAAAATGATGAGTGAATATTTAGTTCATGAAGCAGTGGATAAAGGAAAACTTAAGTGGGATCAAAAAATTAAGGTTTCTGAATATGCGTATAAGGTTTCACAAGATGCATCATTATCAAATGTTGCATTAGAAAATGGCGGCTCTTATACAGTGAAAGAGCTATACGAGGCAATGGCAATCTTTTCTGCGAATGGTGCAACAATTGCATTAGCAGAAGCAATTGCAGGTAAAGAAGTAGACTTCGTAAAAATGATGAATGATAAATCGAAAGAACTAGGGTTGAAAAATTATAAATTTGTCAATTCTACAGGTTTAACGAATAAAGATTTAAAGGGAATGCATCCTGAAGGAACAACAGCGGATGAAGAAAATAAAATGTCTGCAAAGGATGTTGCGACTTTAGCACAACATTTAATTAAAGATTATCCAAAAGTGTTAGATACAGCAAAAATCCCGAAAAAAGAATTTCGTCCGGAAAAAGAGAAGTTTGCAATGTCGAACTGGAACTGGATGTTAAAGGGCTTAGTTAAAGAATATGATGGCGTAGATGGCCTGAAAACAGGCTCAACTCCAGAAGCAGGAGATTGCTTCACCGGTACGGTTGAAAGAAACGGTATGCGCTTTATTTCTGTAGTTATTAAAACAAGTTCTCATACAGCACGTTTTGATGAAACAAAGAAGCTATATGATTATGGATTTGCTAACTTTGAAATGAAGCAAATGTATAAAAAAGGTTCTTCAGTAAAAGGACAGGAAACGGTTCGAGTAGAAAATGCTAAAGATAAAGATGTAGCAGTTCAAACAAAACGAGCTGTTTCGCTTCCAGTGCCAAAAGGAAGTAAAGATGTTTATAAGACAGAATTAAAAGAAGCAAGTAAAGGCCAAGAAGCACCTATTAAAAAAGGAGCTGCACTTGGCCAAATGGTAATTACACCAAAAGATGCGAATGATCCTGGATTTTTATCTGGTAAGTCATTACAAATAGACCTTGTAACAACATCTGCAGTAGAAGAAGCAAATTGGTTTACTCGTTCTATGCGTGGAATTGGTTCTTTCTTTAGTGGTATATGGAATAGTGCCGTTGATACAGTAAAAGGTTGGTTTTAAAAGCTCCTCATTGTAGGGGCTTTTTCTTATTCCTATTTTTCATACCGACTTTATGAAAAAGTAGTAGACAAGCATCTGATAGTTAGTGGTAGAATGTAAGAGTATTCTTAATTTTCGCCTTTAACGGGGAAAAGCAATTCACCTAGGGGGGGTTTTTGTAACATGACAAATGTAACAGGGACAGAACGTGTAAAACGTGGAATGGCAGAAATGCAAAAAGGCGGCGTTATTATGGACGTAATTAACGCTGAACAAGCAAAAATTGCAGAAGAGGCAGGCGCAGTTGCTGTTATGGCATTAGAGCGCGTACCAGCAGATATTCGTGCAGCAGGTGGCGTTTCTCGTATGGCAGACCCAACAATCGTTGAAGAAGTTATGGGTGCTGTGTCAATTCCGGTTATGGCAAAATGCCGTATTGGTCACCTTGTAGAAGCACGTGTATTAGAATCATTAGGGGTAGACTATATCGATGAGAGTGAAGTATTAACTCCTGCCGATGAAGTATACCATTTAAATAAACGTGATTACACAGTTCCGTTTGTATGTGGTTGCCGTGATATCGGAGAAGCTGCACGTCGTATTGCAGAAGGTGCATCTATGCTTCGTACAAAAGGTGAACCAGGAACAGGAAACATTGTAGAGGCAGTGCGTCATATGCGCCAAGTCAATGCAGAAATCCGTCAAGTTGCAAGTCTACGTGAAGATGAGTTAATGACATATGCAAAAAATACTGGTGCTCCTTATGAAGTACTACTTGAGATTAAACGCCTTGGTCGCTTACCGGTTGTAAACTTTGCAGCAGGTGGTGTAGCAACACCAGCAGATGCAGCGTTAATGATGCAACTTGGTGCGGATGGTGTATTTGTTGGATCTGGTATCTTCAAATCAGAGAATCCGGCGAAATTTGCACGTGCAATCGTTGAAGCAACAACTCATTATGAAGATTATGAATTAATTGCAAGCCTTTCTAAAGGATTAGGTAATGCGATGAAAGGTATCGAAATTTCAACGTTATTACCAGAACAACGCATGCAAGAGCGTGGATGGTAATTGAAGGAGAACTTTAAAATGGTGAAAATCGGTGTACTAGGTCTTCAAGGTGCAGTTCGTGAACATGTAAAATCAGTTGAAGCAAGTGGTGCTGAGGCTGTTGTTGTAAAGCGTATAGAACAACTTGAAGAAATTGATGGTCTTATTTTACCAGGCGGTGAAAGCACAACAATGCGCCGTCTTATTGATAAGTATGCTTTCATGGAACCACTTCGTACATTTGCGAAGTCTGGTAAACCAATGTTTGGTACATGTGCAGGAATGATTCTTCTTGCAAAAACACTTATTGGCTATGAAGAAGCACATATTGGTGCTATGGATATTACAGTTGAGCGTAATGCGTTCGGACGTCAAAAAGATAGCTTCGAAGCTGCACTTTCTATTGAAGGTGTGGGAGAGGATTTTGTTGGCGTATTTATTCGTGCCCCTTATGTTGTAAATGTAGCGGATGATGTTGAGGTACTTTCTACACATGGCGATCGAATGGTAGCGGTAAGGCAAGGGCCGTTTTTAGCTGCTTCTTTCCATCCGGAATTAACGGACGATCATCGTGTAACAGCATACTTTGTAGAAATGGTAAAAGAAGCGAAAATGAAAAAAGTTGTATAAGTAACTTGCAACTTGTATAAGATTATAGTAAATTGATGGTAACAATTTTATAAAATAAGCGTGTTGATAGGAAGTAGTAACAAATGTCGTTTCTTATAGAGAGTCGATGGTTGGTGGAAATCGATAGGAACAGTTTGTGAATCCATCCTGGAATGGAATGTGGAATATCTGTATGATTAGTAAACATTCCCGGTGAAGAGCCGTTATTTCTACTTGAGAGGAAGGCGGTAATGCTTTCAACTAGGGTGGCAACGCGGGTTAACTCCCGTCCCTTTATATAGGGACGGGAGTTTTTTGTGTTTTATAAAATAAAAGGAGGAGTATATAATGCTTGATATTAAATTTCTACGTACAAATTTTGAAGAAGTAAAAGCAAAGTTACAGCATAGAGGCGAAGATTTAACTGATTTCGGTCGCTTTGAGGAGTTGGATACGAGAAGAAGAGAACTACTTGTTCAAACAGAGGAACTGAAAAGTAAACGTAACGAAGTATCTCAACAAATCTCTGTATTGAAGCGCGAAAAGAAAGATGCAGAAGCCTTAATTCTAGAAATGCGTGAAGTTGGAGAAAAAGTAAAAGATCTTGATAATGAACTTCGCACAGTTGAAGAGGATCTAGAAAGATTAATGTTATCTATTCCAAATATCCCTCATGAATCTGCTCCAGTTGGTGAAACAGAGGATGATAATGTAGTAGCACGTACTTGGGGAGAAGTGAAAGAGTTTGCTTTTGAACCAAAACCACATTGGGATCTTGCTACAGATTTAGGGATTCTAGACTTTGAGCGTGCTGGGAAAGTAACAGGAAGCCGCTTCGTATTCTACAAAGGTGCTGGAGCCAGATTAGAGCGTGCTTTAATTAGCTTTATGCTTGACCTTCATACTGATGAGCACGGATATGAAGAAGTATTACCTCCGTATATGGTAAACCGTGCAAGCATGACAGGAACAGGACAACTTCCGAAGTTTGAAGAAGATGCATTCCGTATTGAAAGTGAAGATTACTTCTTAATTCCAACAGCTGAAGTACCTGTAACGAATATGCACCGTGATGAAATTTTAAGTAAAGAGCAATTGCCTATAAGATATGCTGCATTTAGCTCTTGCTTCCGTTCTGAAGCAGGTTCAGCTGGACGCGATACACGTGGCTTAATTCGTCAACATCAGTTCAATAAAGTAGAGCTTGTAAAGTTCGTAAAACCAGAAGATTCTTATGAAGAGTTAGAAAAACTAACAAATGATGCAGAACGCGTGTTACAATTATTAGAGTTGCCATATCGCGTTATGAGCATGTGCACAGGCGATTTAGGATTTACAGCAGCGAAGAAATACGATATTGAAGTATGGATTCCAAGCTATGGCACATATCGTGAAATTTCTTCTTGTAGTAATTTTGAGGCTTTCCAAGCGAGACGTGCAAATATCCGTTTCCGTCGTGAGCCAAATGGCAAACCAGAACATGTTCATACATTAAATGGATCTGGTCTTGCAATTGGACGTACGGTTGCAGCTATTTTAGAGAACTACCAACAAGAAGATGGTACAATTATAATTCCAGAAGTTCTTCGCCCTTATATGGGAGGAAAAACAGTTATTAAGTAAATTTATAAACATTCATCGGTATGAGTGATTGGTAATTATGAGCGTTGTCAGTATTATAATGTAGGAAAGGGAAAGTAAAATTTTCCTTTCCTCATAATTTATTTTAGTAGGGTTGACTAACTGTTTTTCTTTTGATATTATATTTGATGTCAATATGGAGGTATACCCAAGTCTGGCTGAAGGGATCGGTCTTGAAAACCGACAGGCGGCGAGAGTCGCGCGGGGGTTCGAATCCCTCTACCTCCTCCAGATATAATTGACAACAGCGCATATAAGTGGAGATTGGAGAACTCGTTACCAACACGTAACGAGTTTTTATTTTAAAACCAATCATAAAGTATGGTGTAAGGATATATTGTCCTTATTACACACTCATATTCCGATGATTATCTTCATAGATATGAAAGGAGTCAACATGGATCTTATTATACAAACATTTCCTTTAGATGGAAAAACTTTATATTATGTACAATGTCCTGTCTGTAAGAACAATAGAATTTTAAACAGTGGTGCAAATGTATCACGCATTATTAGCGATGATACATTCCGTAAACTTTGTGGCTGCACTTGTGATGTAAAGCAAACCGCAGCAAAAGTAGAGGCACCAAAAAAGGCTAAAAAAGAAGCTGTAAAGAAAGAAGCAGCTCCAAAACGTACAGGTAAAGTATTAACAGCGGTAATTAACGGGAAAGAAATGACTGTTAAAGAGATTGCTGAAGCGTACGATATTAGTACGAGTACTGTTCGTCAGCGTATTAACGCTGGAAAAGCTGAGAGTGAAATTATTGCTCCAACAAAAAAGAAGTAATTTAATAGAAAAACCCGTGCGTACGCACGGGTTTTTTATTTTACAAGTTTACGTGTTTGTTTTAAAAAATGGCCGATTTTTTTAATAATTGGTTCAATGGAATCGCCATCTTTTAAAATATCGTATTCATTAATGTTTAATCGTAAAACAGGACATGAATTAAAGTTATTAATCCAGTTTTCGTAACGCCCATGCATCTCTTTCCAATACTCGATTGGTGTTTGCTGTTCCATCGGACGTCCACGTTCTTGGATACGATCAACGATATCATCGAAAGAACCTTCTAAGTAAATTAGTAAATCTGGATGAGGGAAGTAAGGAGTCATGACCATAGCGTCAAATAAACCTTTGTATGTTTCATAATCAGTTTCCGTCATTGTTCCTTTTTCATGATGCATTTTTGCGAAAATGCCAGTGTCTTCATAGATAGAGCGATCTTGAACAAAGCCGCCACCGTATTCAAAAATTCTTTTTTGTTCTTTAAATCGTTCTGCTAAAAAGTATACTTGCAAGTGGAAGCTCCAGCGCGTGAAATCAGCATAGAACTTGTCCAAATACGGGTTGGAATCTACCTTTTCAAATGATGTTCGATAACCTAAAGCGTTAGCTAATGCAGTTGTCATAGTAGATTTACCAACACCTACTGTTCCAGCGATAGTGATTACTGCGTCATTTGGTATATCATATTTTTGCCTTAAATTCATTATTATTTCGACTCCTTTAAGAGAGTATTTTGAAGGGCAGATAGGATGACGTTTAAATCGTCAGGATTTTTTACAAAATCCATATCGTCTCCGTTAAATTTTAATACTGGGATATCTGGATGATCCTTTTTAAAAGAATCCATTGCTGTTTCGTAATCTTTTGTGAGCTGTAGTAAGTAATTTGGATCCATATTTTTTTCAAATTCTCTTCCGCGCATTGCGATTCGCTTTTGTAATGTTTCTAGGCTAGCTGTTAAATAAACGATAACATTTGGCACAGGCATATCTTGTGTAAGGATACGGTAGATTTGCATGTACTTGTCATATTGAGAATCTTTTAATGTACGGGATGCAAAAATTACATTTTTAAATATATGATAATCCGCTACTACTGGCTTCCTTTGATTCAAATACTTTATGTTAATATCTTCTAATTGTTTGTATCTATTACAAAGAAAGAACATCTCTGTTTGAAAACTCCATTCGTCGATGTCTTCATAGAACTTTCCTAAAAAGGGGTTTTCATCAACAATCTCTTTTAGTAAGTGGAGTTGCATGTGAGTTGAAATTTCCTTCGCAAGTGAAGTCTTTCCAACACCAATTGGTCCTTCAACCGTGATAAATGGTACTCCGGTCACGCTGTTTCCTCCTTTCAATCAGTAATTTACCGTGGCTACTAAAAACACAAAACAGAATTATTGTAGCACAAGAGGGAAGCGAGCGGGTTAATTTGCTATAAAAAGTTAGAAAATAGATATATGTATTAATTAATTAAATTTTATTTGAGATGACGGGACTATATTTGCTTTTAATGTGGCTTCCATTATTTTCAAAGCATGCACGTTATCCTGATCATGATTAGAGGCAATACAGTCCTGTGGTACATACAGTGTATAATTTCTCATATGAGCATCGTTAGCTGTAAAGAGTATACATATATTACCAGCAACGCCTGTTAATATTAGGTTTTCTATTTTTAGATAGCCTAATAAAGAATTTAAAGGTGTTTCATAAAAAGCAGAGTAATGTGGTTTAATGAAAATATAATCATCAGAATTTGGAGCAATCTTATGAATGATATTTTCGCTATACTCATTTGTACAATGAGTAATTAGTTGGTCGATATCAGATCTCCAAAGTTGATAATGGTCATTAATATAAATTATGGGGTAGCCAAAGGATTTCATTGTTTTCTTTAATTGTAAAATAGGATTTGTTATAATTTCGCATTTTTTGGCTAGGATGGGCCCGTGTGAAAATTGAAAATCGTTAATCATATCGATAATGAGTAAGGCAGTGTTTTTCATATGTAATCCCCTCTCTTTTTTCTTAGGGTGGATTGAATTTATAAAAGTTATCCCATGTGTAGTAAATGGAAATAAGTGTACTTTATTTGTAATGAAAGGACTATGTTATGGAACACGATCAAGATATTTATTTTATGCAGTTAGCAATCGAAGAGGCTAAAAAAGCAGAGGCAATACAAGAAGTACCGATTGGTGCAATTATAGTATTAAATGGGGAAGTCATTAGTGTTGCTCATAATTTAAGGGAAACTGAGCAAAGATCAATAGCTCATGCTGAGTTGTTAGCCATTGATGAAGCGTGCAAAAAATTAGGGACATGGCGTTTAGAAGATGCGACGTTATATGTAACATTAGAGCCTTGTCCGATGTGTGCCGGTGGAATTGTTTTATCGAGAGTGAAGCGAGTTGTATATGGTGCAAGCGATCCGAAAGGTGGATGTGCAGGAACATTGATGAATCTTTTAACGGATGAACGCTTTAATCATCAATGTGAAGTAGTAGCTGGCGTATTAGAAGAAGAGTGTGGTACGCTGTTAACAAACTTTTTTAGAGAACTTCGTAAAAAAAGAAAAGCGATTAAGAAATTGGAGAAAAGCAACGAGAATTAACGTATTTGCATTTTATAAAAAAACAAGTTATACTGATAGTGCCTTTAATGAAGGCAACCGAATATTGGTTTTAACTTTGCCGTGCTAAGCGGGGAGGTAGCGGTGCCCTATACTCGCAATCCGCTCTAGCGAGGCCGAATCCCTTCTCGAGGTTATGTTGCTGTAAGGTCTGCCTTAAGTAAGTGGTGTTGACGTTTGGGTCCTGCGCAACGGGACCCCGTGAACCTTGTCAGGTCCGGAAGGAAGCAGCAATAAGCGGGTCTTCTCGTGTGCCGCAGGAGTGCCTGAACCGAGCTAACTGCTTGAGTAACGCTTATGGTACGTAATCGACGGAAGGTGCACGGCAGTTATATATGTATACAAAACTCACCTTAATACTAAGGTGGGTTTTTTGTATAGAAAATAACTTTTGGAATCTATAAACAGAATGGGTTATAATAAATGAGATAATAACCTTTGAGGGAGGCCGTATTTTCGTGTCATACCAAGCGTTATACCGAACATGGAGACCGCAAAAGTTTGAAGATGTAGTCGGTCAAAAGCACGTGACAAAAACGTTGCAAAATGCCCTTCTTCAAGAGAAAGTTTCACATGCTTATTTATTTTCTGGGCCGAGAGGAACAGGAAAAACGACAATTGCAAAAGTGTTTGCAAAAGCAATCAACTGTGAACATGCTCCCGTAGCTGAACCTTGTAATGAATGTCCTTCTTGTTTGGGGATTACACAAGGGTCTATTTCGGATGTATTAGAAATTGATGCGGCTTCAAATAACGGTGTAGATGAAATTCGAGATATTAGAGATAAAGTAAAATATGCTCCAAGTGCTGTAGATTATAAAGTATACATTATTGATGAAGTTCACATGCTTTCTATGGGTGCCTTCAATGCGCTTTTAAAAACATTAGAAGAGCCGCCAGGACATGTCATCTTTATTTTAGCGACAACAGAACCACATAAGATACCGCCTACAATCATTTCACGTTGTCAACGTTTCGAATTTCGAAAAATATCAGTAAATGATATTGTTGAGAGATTATCGACGGTTGTGACCAATGAAGGTACGCAAGTAGAAGATGAGGCGTTGCAAATTGTTGCACGTGCCGCTGAAGGTGGTATGCGTGATGCGCTTAGCCTTATTGATCAAGCAATATCTTATAGTGATGAGACAGTTACGACAGAAGATGTATTAGCTGTAACAGGTTCGGTTTCTCAGCAATACTTAGGCAACTTAGTAGAATGTATACGTGAAAATGATGTATCGAGAGCATTACGTATCATAGATGAGATGATGGGTAAAGGGAAAGATCCAGTTCGATTTATGGAAGATTTCATTTACTATTATCGTGATATGCTTTTATATCAAACTTCACCACAATTGGAACATATGTTGGAACGAGTAATGGTAGATGAGCAATTCCGGACGTTAAGTGAAGAAATGCAACCGGAAGTGATCTATGAGATCATTCATACTCTTAGTAAAGCACAACAGGAAATGAAGTGGACAAATCATCCTCGAATTTTCTTAGAAGTTGTTATGGTACAACTGTGTCAACAGTTTATGATGCAAGCAAACGGTGCGGATCGTTTACAAGCAATTATGAACAGGATGCAGCAATTGGAGAAAGAGTTAGAACAAGTTAAGAAGAATGGTGTGCCGGCCGGTGTGCAGCAGGAAGTCAGAGAGACGCGTGCAGCACCAAAGCCAGTGCGGACAGGAAGTATGAAGATTCCTGTCGGACGCGTAAATGAAGTATTAAAGCAAGCAAAGCGTCAAGATTTAGAGCAATTAAAAGCTGTATGGGGTGAGTTGTTAGGAAGACTCAAAGCATACAACAAAGTAGCGTTTGCTGTTTTATTAGAAAATAGCGAACCGGTAGCAGCTTCGGATGATACTTACGTTTTAGCTTTTCAATATGAAATTCACTGTAAAATGGCAAGCGAAAATCGAGAAGCTATGGATACAGTAGAGCAAGCTTTATTTGAATTGCTAAGTAAAAGATTGAATATGATTGCCATTCCAAAAAGTGAATGGGGTAAAATCCGTGAAGATTTTTTACAGCGTGAAGGCGGAGCTTCTGAAGAAAGCCCAGAGAAAAAAGAGGATCCTCTTATAGAAGAGGCCGTAAAATTAGTAGGGCAAGAACTTATTGAAATAAAAGAGTAATAAAAATTAGGAGGAATTAATTATGATGCGTGGCGGAATGGGAAATATGAATAATATGATGAAACAAATGCAAAAGATGCAAAAGGAAATGGCAAAAGCGCAAGAAGAACTTGGTGAAAAAACAGTTGAAGGTACAGCTGGCGGCGGTATGATCACAGTTATTGCAAATGGTCATAAGCAAATTCTTGAAGTGAAAGTGAAAGAAGAAGTTGTAGATCCAGAAGATATCGAAATGTTACAAGACTTAGTGTTAGCTGCAACGAACGATGCGCTGAAAAAAGCTGATGAACTTTCAAACTCTACAATGGGTAAATTTACAAAAGGCTTAAACTTACCGGGTGGAATGTTCTAGGAGGATATTGACATATGCATTATCCAGAACCAATATCAAAACTAATTGATAGTTTTATGAAATTGCCAGGAATCGGACCGAAAACAGCGGTTCGATTGGCATTTTTTGTGTTAGATATGAAAGAAGACGATGTGTTAGGTTTTGCAAAAGCACTTGTAAATGCGAAGCGAGACTTAGCGTATTGTTCTGTGTGCGGACATATTACTGACCGTGATCCTTGTTATATTTGTAACGATTCGCATCGAGATCAATCAGTTGTTTGTGTAGTACAAGAACCGAAAGATGTAATCGCGATGGAAAAAATGAAAGAGTACCAAGGTGTATATCACGTGTTACGTGGTGCTATTTCTCCAATGGAGGGAATTGGACCAGAAGATATTAATATCCCACAACTTTTAAAGCGACTGCACGATGAAACGGTACAAGAAGTAATATTAGCAACGAACCCTAATATTGAAGGGGAAGCTACAGCAATGTATATATCCCGCCTCTTAAAGCCGACAGGTATTAAAGTAACTCGTATTGCACATGGTCTGCCAGTTGGTGGAGATTTAGAATATGCAGATGAGGTAACACTGTCGAAAGCGTTAGAAGGTCGTAGAGAAGTATAAGAGGAGAAACAAAAATGTTCTTTCAAAAAAAGGGTAAATTGCGTAAAGAGTATGATGATAAGCTAATTGTACTATTAGAAAAAGTAAAGAATGAGTGGTTACGTCAGAAGAGAATGGTTGAACAAAGTGTTGAGCCCTCTCAAGATGTACTTTGTTCTTTGAAAATAGCAGAGGCGAAATATTTCTTCTTGTTAAAAGAAGCAAAACGTCGTCCTGTAAAAATGGAACAATGGTAAAAGGTTTTGCTGAAAAAGCAGAACCTTTTTATTTTATCTCGCTTTAATGGGCAGTAAGACCTCCACTGATTAAAGTTTTACTTTATTTGTTAAACATTTAGTAGTTACTTCATTTGGAAAGAACAATTAATGATTTTTATGAAGAAAGTGGCATTGAATATAGGTGAGTGAGATAAAACGACTGGAGTTATATGATACATGTTCTTTTTTATTGTCTTGTCCCATACAAATAATTGTGTATAGGTCATTCATAAGGAGGAAAAAATGAATTCTACAATTATAATTGTTGGTATTCTTACGTTAGTTTTTATTTTCCTTGTTTTTGGTGTTTCTTCTAAGCCATTACGTTTTATAGGAAAAGCACTTTTTCATGTTACTTTGGGAGTAGCGTTACTCTTTATCGTAAATGTTGTAGGAACATATTTTGATTTTCATATTCCAATTAACTTAGGGACTGCAACAATCACAAGCTTATTAGGTCTACCTGGTGTTATTGCATTAGTGGTTATTAAGCTGTATATCATGCCAAGATAAATTTATTTTGGCATTTTTTTAAAAGGTGTTGACTAATAAATGATTAATATGGTAAATTAATAAGCGTCGTCAGGAACGAAAGAAAAAAGTTGTTGACATATTTAACGAGAAATGTTAA
>NZ_JBWYRA010000022.1:0-8515 GCF_056725905.1 Bacillus sp. BC05(2025)
CACCCTAATCGTCAATACCTTTTATCCTTTTTATTTTATAAATCATAAACGGTATTCTCCGTCTCTAGTGATTCATAAACTGGTACAGTCACTTTCACAATCGACACTTTATACTTTCTTACCACTTATACCTTTCTAAAGAATGAATATCAAGCCAAACAAATATATATTAAAAGTAGCATTTTTTATTGCGAGTACATCCCAGCTACATTCACAATTATCTTCTACTACTTCTCTCTAGGAATTATAAGTACGCCATACATTTACTAAAAACCTAATTAACCTAGGAGGCGTTATGAAATGCATGTTAATAAGAAAATCATTTATGTATCCCATGATGCCCATTTCCACGGAGCACAGCTGCTTTCTTTACATACTATTAAAGCTCTTAAAGAAAACTTTAACTACTCTGTCGCAATTATTTCTATTGGAACGGGCATTTTAATCCAAGATTTTCAAAAGTATGGTCCTGTTTATTGCCTAGAGGAAAACTACCCAACGGAAGAAAAGGTCGAATTATTAATAAAGAAGTTATTGTTACAAGACTATACCCTCGCCATATGTAGTACCGTCATAAGCGGTGATATAGTTGCATTACTAGCTAAACACAATATAAAAGTTATTTCATTGATACATGAATTACCGCATTTAATACAACAATACTCTGCCGAAGGAAAAGCTAGAAACATTGCCAAATTTGCGTGCAAAATTGTTTTCCCTTCACAGTACGTGTATGAAAAATTCCGTACCATCACCCAATTAGATCATCAAAAATGCCACATTCTTCCTCAAGGCTTGTTTAACCACAATCCTTATAAGAACAATATCGCAAAAGCTAGAAGTGAATTACGAAAAAAACACAATCTGCCTCTAGATAGCAAAATCATTTTAGGAGTAGGTTTCGCTGATCATCGAAAAGGAATAGATTTATTCTCACTTATTGCTTACTCAGTAAGAAAGGTTCATACGAATATTCATTTTATCTGGGTTGGGAAAACAGATGTTCATTTTTTAAATACACTATCCCCTAGGTATACAGCACATTTCACATTAGTGGACCCAACTCCAGATATCGGTTTATATAACGCCGGGGCTGATTTATATTTATTAACTTCAAGAGAAGACCCTTTTCCCAACGTTGTTTTAGAAGCATTAGATACAAAAGTCCCTGTTATAGGGTTTAAAAACGCTGGAGGTTTTGAAGATGTTGTTACGGAACAAACCGGCGCATTAGTAGACTATTTAAACTTACCGATGATGCTGAAAAGAATATATGAATTTATTGGAGATGAAGAGTTACGGTTACAAAAAGGGAGCTTTGGCCAAGAACTTATCGAAAAAGATTTCAACTTCCTTCATTACATTTATCAATTGTTAAACCTGCTTGATCATAATTACAAAAAAATAAGCGTAATCATACCGAACTATAATTACGAAAAATACTTACCTGACCGAGTTAAATCCATATTAAACCAAACCTACCCCCTTTACGAACTAATTTTCCTAGACGATGCTTCTACTGACAATAGTGTATCTATATTTGAAAAGCTACTCTCAAACGAAAATAAACCCCACCTAAAAGTTCAACAAATTATTAATGATACAAACTCTGGTTCTGTATTTAAACAATGGATAAAAGGCATCTCTGCAGCAACTGGTGATTACATTTGGATTGCAGAGGCTGATGACTTATGTGATCAGACATTTTTAGAAGAAGTAATACAAGGGTTTCATATAAATAATGATGTTTCCTTAGGCTACACACAATCGAAACAAATAGATGATCAAGGAAACATCCTAGCCGATCATTATCTAGATTACACAAATGATATCGATAAAGAAAAATGGCAGCGTCCTTATTTCCGAAAAGGGATAGATGAAATACAAGATACGTTACTTATCAAAAACACGATACCTAATGTCTCAAGTGTAGTTTTTAAAAACAAAAACATGAAAACAACAGCAAAACAATTAGAAAAGTTTAAAGTAGCTGGTGATTGGTTTTTCTATGTTTCTATCCTTAAAGAAGGGGACATTTATTTCAATCCAAAGCCGCTAAACTATCATAGACGACATACAAATAGTGTAACGAGAACAGAAGATTCATATTCCCACTACAGTGAAGTTGTACAAATGCAGAATTTCATTAAAGAAACCTTTACTATCGACGACATTTCAAAAAAGAAAATGTACGCATATAGAAAGTATCTTAAAGCATATTTGAAGGTTTAATTATATATTTTCTTTACCATCAGTATCTCTTGTAAGACATTACTATTATTTAAGGAGGGTTACTCTTTGAAAGAATTTATAGAGGCAAATAAAGATTTGATTTCTCAAATGGCACAGAACTACAATGTAAATGCAAGTATCCATCCGGAGGATCATATCTTTCAATTCCTGGTCACGAATCCAGTCTTTCCTTCTAAAAAAGAATCAATAGATTATTATTTTAAAGATGGAAGAAAATCAGCAGAAACACTCTTAGATTTAATCACTTCCTTTTATCCTCCTGTAGACACTCCAATTCAATTATTAGAATTCGCATCCGGATATGGCTGCGTAACACGTCATTTATTAAACTTACAAACGAACTTACATATAACTACCTGTGATATACATGAAGAGGCTATTAGTTTTATTGAACGCACATTAAATACTTCATCTATATTATCTCACCCTGAGCCTGAACAAGTAAAATTATCGTCTACGTATGATATCGTTTTTGGTCTATCCTTTTTTTCTCATATGCCTGATACAACTTGGTTTCGTTGGCTTCAAACATTGTATAATGCTGTTTCCCCTGGCGGATTATTCATTTTCACAACTCATGGATATCAAAGTAAAAAGTACTTCGGCTTTCCAGATTTAAATAAACAGGGTTATTGGTTTCTCCCCTCTAGTGAACAACTGGATTTAGATGTGCATCAATACGGACAAACGATCGTTAGTCCCTCTTACGTATGTGACAAAATTAAATTATTACCTTATAATCCTATCATAAAAAAATACACTGAAGGTTTTTGGTGGGAACATCAAGACCTTTGGGTAATACAAAAAGAAATAAAGTGAAACTTTAATCAGTGGGGGTTTTCTTCCTCCCCCACCTAAATTCTTTGCTTTCGCTGAATTTTGAGGTGGGGGTCTTACTGCCCATTAAAACGGGATAAAATAATAAACCACGCTCTACTTATACAGAAGTAGGGCATGGCTTATTATTTTTTACTATATAAGAACTCTTCAATCCATAGCTTATTTAATCTAATTCCACTTTTGAAATCTACTTTCGGTTCCCAATTACATTCTCGTCTTACTCTATCTATATTTAAAATGATTTTTTGAACGTTTTCTTGCTTTTGTTTATAGCAAATAAAATCCACTTTTCTTTCCGTCAATTTCTCCAGTTCTACTATAATTCGCTTTAAAGAAAGACCCTTGCCGCTCCCTATGTTATACACACAAGATTTCAAACGATTTAATTGTGATAACTGTATAGTGATTTCAACTAAATCATCAATATAAATATAATCTCTAATAATCTCTTGTGGATTCCCATATATATTAATCTTTTCATTACTGAGATGTTGATACAAAAAACAATTTATTGCCCCAACTTTCTTTAACGGATTTTGATATTTTCCATATGGATTAGAATATCTACATACAACATAATCAATTTCATATTTTTTCTTATAAAAGTACAAATAATTTTCAAGTGACACTTTTGTTATTCCATAAGGAGAAAGTGGCTTTAATGGATGTTCCTCATCAATAGGTAAATATTCAGGTTCACCATAAACTGTTCCTCCAGAAGATGCTAATACAATTTTTTTAATAGGAAAATTTTTAACGCTTTCCATGAAGTTAAGAAAAAAAAAGCTACTGTTTATATCTCCGAAAACATCTTCAATTGAAGTTGCTACATTAGACGTTGCAGCTAAGTAAATAATAATATCTACATCCACTAAAGCTTTATATATATCTTCAACATTCGCTAAATCACCTTTAATAAACTCAACCTCACGTATAATATTTTGAGGGAAATTATTTATATGTCTGGAAAATACTTTTACATTTTGACCTTGTTTCAATAAACCTAATGCGAGGTTAATACCAATGAAACTATTTCCACCTACTATTAAATAATTATTCTTCCCCATAATATCCTCTCTAGTAATAAAATTTTTGCTTATCACACCTAGAAATACAAATAAATGAACTTGGACACTTTTATTATTTCTTTTCTTATAATTGTATGCCTCTTATACATTTTCATTATCTTTATTTTATATTTCCCTTGTAGAATCGCTATCTTATTTAAGGTGAAAGTAAAATACACTCATAATATTTACTCATTCCCATGAATATATTGGATTAATAAAAAATCCTCTTCCTATTCCCTTAAAAAAGGAGTGTTCAACTCATGAAAAATATAAATCAAAAGTTTTTAGAATACATAATTCTACATAAAGATCGAATTCCGCATTTCCATAAGGATTTTCCCCTTATATTATTTTGGAGTCATAGAAGCGGATGTACCGCATTAGCTAATTGGTTCTTCTTTCAAATTGGATTATTTCCTGAAGCAAAGAAATACAATGATTTTATTCATTACTATGAATTCTGGGTATATAAAAATAACCCCAATTATATACAAGCGTTACATAGGGGCCTTCTAGAAGCCAAAAAACATGTTTGTAAACTCGTACGAAATCCCTATACGAGGGCCGTTAGCTCATTTTTATTACTTGCTGACAATCCTTATGCTAGCCCTCAATGGGATAGTATCCGAAAGTGTTTTTATAATGACAAGCATAGTAAGCAAGGAATATCATTCAAACAATTTTTATATTATGTTCAAGCACTTGGTTCCAATTCCCAAGTAATAGATATGCACTTTAGTCAACAATACGTCCAAGGTGAAGAAGCCTTTATCCAACGCTATATACCTTTAGAAGATTTTAATAAGCAAATTCCCAAAATAGAAAACGAATACGGTTTAATTAAATCTGACTTAACAAAACTTACAAGTTCAGGTCATCACCGCGCTCACAAGATGATTTATACAGGAAGCTATGCAGAACTTAGCATTACAGATGAAGCCTTTCCCCGATTTCCAACATACGCAAGCTTTTATGACAAAGAAACAATGGATCTAGTTACAGAAATATATGCAAAGGACTTTGAAATGTATCCATACACGAAAGGGATATTTTAAACCCCTACGTTTTTCAATGAATAAAAGCAAATGTATCGCATAGCATAAAGTGAAACTTTAATTAGCATTGGGTTCTCCCCGCTAATTATTCCCTTCTACCAATCTTACTTTTATGGTTTCCCTAATTTCTATCCACTCTCTTTAGTTTCACATGTGTCTGATACTATCCATAAAGTGAGGGCATTTACGGACAGTTCATCTCCCACCTAACTTTTTTGCTCCAGCCGGAATTTGAGATGAGAGCATTACTGCCATGTAAATAATGGGAGAAATACATTGCATTTTACACAGGAGGGATGTCATGTGGAAGGTAATTTGAAGCAAAATAATGGATACTGCGTTATTTGTGAGAAGGAAGCTACATTTATAGAGCATAATGATTGGCTTAGAGATCACTACTTATGTTCTACATGCCACTCTATACCGAGGCAACGAGCTTTAGTTCATGTCTTAAATACATTTTTTCCAAAATGGAGTTCCTATCATATCCACGAGTCCTCGCCAGGAGGGATTACAACTCAACTACTAATAAAAAACTGTAAAAGCTATACATATTCTCAATACTTTAAAAACTATCCTCTCGGTCAATACTTTCAAGGAATTAGATGTGAGAATTTAGAAAACATGACTTTTCAAAATGAATCTTTTGATTTATTCATTACACAAGATGTCTTTGAACACGTAATGGAGCCAGAGAAAGCCTTTAAAGAAATAGAACGTGTATTAAAGCCTGGTGGCGCTCATGTGTTTACTGTCCCTTGGTATCATACACTCCCAAAGACTTTACAAAGAGCAAGAAACAATAAAGACGGAATTGAGTATATGGAAGAGCCAATTTATCATGGAAATCCTATTGATGAGAAGGGGGCTTTAGTAACATTTGATTGGGGCCAAGATATGATTGAATATATTTATACACATGCAAATATGTATACAATTGTTTATTTACAAAAGGATAGATCACTAGGGTTAGATGCTGAATTTCTACATGTTTTTATTAGTAAAAAACACGAACATAATTTTTAGGCACTATATAATTTGGAGGTTAACAAATGAATAACTTTAAGTTAGGAAATGATTTTGATAACCTTGTTAGTCCTCTTTCTGATGTTGAACTTCTAAATCTATTCATACAAAGTTGCTCACAAACAAAGATAAACGGCACCCCAGTACCTATGTTCCCCCCTGAAGAAATTCAACAACAGTTTGTAGGAGCTTCCTATGAACACGCTCTTTATGAAGCATATTTGTTTTATAGCCATGTAAAAACATATGCCCAAAATTTAGGCGTTCCCTTGAATAAAGAACGTAAAATTTTAGACTTTGGTTGCGGATGGGGAAGAATTATACGCTTTTTTTTCAAAGATGTTCGCGATAAAAATTTACTTGGTATTGATGTAGATCCCGCAATGATTAACATTTGCAATGAAACGTTAGGAAGAGGAATATATAAAACAGCCAATCCACAACCTCCTGTAGAATTTATTAGTGACAATTCATTAGACATCATATTCGCTTATTCTGTATTCTCACATTTATCCGAAGAAACTGCAGAACAGTGGATAAAGGAATTTTCAAGAATTCTTCGTCCGGGTGGCATCTTCATAGCCACAACACAAGCACGCTATTTTCTCGATTACTGTCAACAATTCAAGGAACACCCTGAATTCATTCAAACGGGTTGGCATAAAACTTTATCACAAGCTTTTCCAGATATAAATCTGGCCATCTCGGATTATGAAAGCGGTAATTTTGTCCACAGTCCTACAGGAGCGGGAGACGTTAGAAATAGTAGCTTCTACGGAGAAACCGTTATACCTAGAACTTATATTAAAAATCACTATGAGAAGTATTTAAAGCTACGGGACTTTTTTGATGATGCAAACCGATTACCCCAAGCCCTATTTGTTCTCCAAAAAGATTAACCCTTTTCGTACATGGTAATGCGCATAATTTTATAATGAAAATCACTTTTCATCTCAGCCATATATTAAATCATCCAAAATTCCTCTATTGAGCAAACTGTACAAAAGAATTCATTATGAGGCATAAACAGAGTAAGTAAATAACAGATCTCATGTTTAACTAGATTCGAAAAATCAAAAATAACTTCCCACCACTTGAACGACGAAGCACATAAGGGGGATATATCTTGAAAATAATTGCTTTTTACTTACCACAGTTTCATCAAATAAAAGAAAATGACCGATGGTGGGGAAAAGGTTTTACTGAATGGACAAATACTAAAAGTGCACGACCTTTATTTTCAGGACATTATCAACCTAGAGAACCTTATCAAGATTTTTATTACGACTTAACCACCCCATCCGTAAGAAAGTGGCAAGCAACAATTGCCAAAGCACACGGTATATATGGTTTTTGTTATTACCATTACTGGTTTAAAGGAAAGAGGCTATTGGAGAGACCATTTAATGAGGTACTTCAGATGAAGGAACCAGACTTTCCATTTTGTCTGTCTTGGGCAAATGAACCATGGACAAAAACTTGGGATGGTCTTGATAGTCACATATTAATGCCTCAAGATTACGGAGAATTATCAGATTGGAAAGAACACTTTGAGTATTTATTACAAGCTTTCCAAGATGAGAGGTATATCCGTATAGATGATAAACCACTATTCATTATTTATCGTCCTGGGCACATCCCTGATTGTGCGCAAATGCTTAATTACTGGAATACACTCGCACAAGAAAATGGTTTGAAAGGTATATACTTTGTAGAAACATTAAACAGCTTTCCACTTCCTAATATAAACGGATTCGATGCTAGCATTCAATTCGAGCCTTTTTATACCATTGCTCACGATAGCTCTTCCGACATAAATAAGATAATATATGAATCTGGTAAACAAATAAACGCTTGGGATTATGATAAAGTGTGGATGTATATACTAAAACGCTCTCCCCCAAAGAAAAAAACATTTCCCGGTGCCTTTGTTGACTGGGACAACACAGCACGCCGTAAAGACTTAAATAGCAGCATTTTTGTAGGCTCTACTCCTGAGAAGTTCACAATATATTTAAGCAAGCAAATTCACCGTACGTTCTCCCTTTATGATAGCGAGTTTTTATTTATTAACGCGTGGAATGAGTGGGCAGAAGGTACTTACTTAGAACCAGATAAGAGGCATGGCTTTGCCTATTTAGAAGGAGTTAAACAAGCAATTAACAGGGGTATGAAAGCATACAAAAAAGACGAGTCATTCTGACTCGTCTTACAGTTGCTTGGCAACGTCCTACTCTCACAGGGACAAGGTCCCAACTACCATCGGCGCTA
>NZ_JBWYRA010000023.1:0-7178 GCF_056725905.1 Bacillus sp. BC05(2025)
ATTTAGGGAAGACGAAAGCCAATTTGCGAGGGTAATTTATAAGGCTGGACAAGTTTCTCTTTTTTATTCACAAAGATTGGCGAAGACATCGGATTTGCTGATTAGAAAGGAAATGACATCATGAGTAAGAAAATTACACGTTCATTTGTTGTAGATGTGAATGTACCCGGGAAGAATTTGCAACGCTTGGATGTACAAACGAGTTAAGACAAGGTTTATTATTCCTTGGACGTCTGTTAATTGTTAGCGAACATGTACAAGATGCAATGGTAATTGACCCAACTATGCTAAATATCAACACGGTTAATATTTGGAACAGTGGACAAGCGTTATTTGTGGTAAAAGAAGACATTGAGTATGATGTGTATGAAATTGTGGTTAACTTATTGTTTGAAGCGCGTGTGATTGATCCGAATGACTTAATTCGAATTACAAAAGTAGAAATTCCAAAAGAAAACCAATAGAACTATAACTTAGGTTGGTTGTTGGTTGTTTGTAGTTTATATATATCATTTTAAGAGGAGTCCATGTTGTGAGCGTGGACTTTTTTTGTTTGCTTTGAAAATCATTGCAATTTATTAGTTTATAATTTTAATCCTTGTACAAATATACTTCAAACTTAGTTGTAGTTAATTTGTAGTAAGTGATAATGATATTGTCAAATGAGTTGAATTTATTTGTAAAAATGACAAAAGGAAATTACAATCAAGTGTCGAATAGTATAAAAGTTAGTTTGTATAAAAAAGGTAAAATGAGGTGTAGTCGTGTTAGTGAAAGATGTGTATGAAAGGTTACAAATTGATGGGTTACCAACAGTCGTGAAGGGTTTAAATGTTTCTGATAAGGGATTTCGCGCAGGATTAAAGCAAGTTGGTATTGCTTATGACAATAGCGCAAAAGAATATAAAATCATGGACAAAGATGCATATAATTCAAATTCCGAGGTGTCTATTTTTGACTTTGTTACACCCAAAGGTACAAGAAGGGGTAAAACAGACAAAGAGCAAACGCCAAAGCCAGTTGAAGTAAAAGAAAATGGATCAGAATTAAAAAGTGATAAGCAAACAGACAATAATTTCACAGCTAACGAGATAACAATGATAAAAGAGTTATTACAAAAGACAATACAGGCAAAGGAACATGATAAGAGTCTTTTTGAATTAGCAATGCATATTGATAGAGCAACAGAAAAGGCAAGGAAGACAGTTTTTATTGATGTCGATGTTGCGGATCGTTTAGAAAATTTGAGTTCAAAAACTCGTTTAGATAAATCAGTGTTAACACAAATAGCGTTAGATATGTTGTTCGATAAATATGAGATGTGATGAATATAAGAAAGGTGTGACGAATATAAAAAAATAAGGATAAAATAATAAAGGTGGGGAATGCATGAGATATTTTGAAACAGCAGACGAGATTTATCAAAGGGCAGAAAGAAAATCAACCCATCTACAAGAAATGCAAATCATCTTGCAATGCATGGAAATGGAAATGAAGCAAGAACTACATCAAGAAATGATGGAGCGCTTAGAAGGCATTGAAAATGCTATTAAGTATTTAGAAGAAACAATAATTAAATATAATGAGTAAAGAAGTTGATTCCTAGGGATCAGCTTTTTTGTTGTTCACTTTTAAGCAGTGGAGGTCAACACATGGCGTTCGTCAACGGTAGCGGAACGAAGTGAGCATAAGGAGTTGATGGACTCACAAGACCAAAACCCTCTTGTTCTTTCCCAAACAATACGTTTGGGGAATGCCTACCGGCGAGGGAGTCCCCTTTGGAAAAGGGGGTTGGGGGATTTGATATTGGTTTTTAATAGTTTTATAGATTTACATTGAATTACGTAACACAAAATGATATATTGTTTTTACGTTGTTTTAGGAGGTTTTAAGATATGACAAAAGCAAATTATGTAAAAGTTGGTAGGAAGCCAGCGGATGGGAAAAATCCAAAAGTGCATTATGCATTCCGTGTACCACAAGAAATAGCAGCAAGAATAAATGAGTTATCAGAAACAGATCAATTTAAAAACAAAACAGATTTAACGCAGCAAGCGTTTGAATTTTTTTTCAAACATTTGGATTCTCAAAAGATAAAAGAGGTTTAAAACGATTGGGTTTTTATGGGATACGACTAAATAATGTGCGGTGAACAAGTCTTGTTGGGTGTCGGAAATGAGTGAAGCGAGTTTCTTCTTTACTTAACTTGACTGTAGACACACAACTGGTATTTTCAACAAGACTACAATAAGAGTGATTAAACCCAATAATCCCAAGGGTTTTAGCCGTTCTTGGATGGTGATTTTTAAAATGCTAACTCACGGAAAAGTAGTTTTTAACACGTGAAAAAATTGATAGTATAATAGACAACGTTGGGTTTGGTTTGTAACCCAACAGGTGAAGGAATAACACGCGGTCTTATCATGAGTGTTATGTATGATTCGTCAGAATAAAAAGAGGTGAAACAAGGAATATGGCATTCTTATACAATACGAGAATGCGTCGATGTGGAAATATAATAAAGTTTTATACATACGAAGAAGCCGTTGCGGTTGGTCTGTCACGTCCTAAAAGTACAGGAAAAGGGGACAAGCCTACATACATTTACGATGAAATTAAAGATGAATGGTTACACGTAGATAAAGAAACGGGTGAAATTGGAGCGAGTGAAGTATTAGATAAGAAACTAGAATCACGGAGACGCTCTACACATCGCGCAAGAAATGAACTAATAGATTTAATCAATACGAATTTCACAAGTGGTGATAAGTTTGTGACGCTGACATTTGCGGATAATTTAACAGATATAACGAAAGCTAAAAGATACATAAATCAGTTTTTCAAGAAGTTACGTTCATATGTGGAAGAACAAAAGAAAGGCGTAGATTTGAAGTATGCTTATGTAATAGAGTTCCAAGAACGGGGCGCGGTACATTTTCATTTGATTATGAACACGTTGTTTATAAGAAATAAAACATTAGAAAAATTGTGGTCACATGGTTTTGTACGGATCAATCGAATTGAGCATGTTCGAAATGTGGGCGCTTATGTTGTGAAGTATATGACAAAATCGGGTGTTGATGAACGATTGATTGGAAAGAAACTATATCAGACAAGTCAAAATTGTGAAAAGCCACAATGGATATACGGCGAAGAAGCAGAACGAATATTACATAAATTGGAAGTTGAAGGCAAAAAAGAAAGCTATACCAATTCTTTCGACACGGATAGAAACGGCACAGCAACTTTCAAAGAATTCAATTTGAGCGATTGAATTCAGTATTAAATTTCATTCATTTAGTTGGCGCTAAACGAATGCTATAAAAATTCATTTAGACATGAATTGTAAACAAATTAACTACAAAAAGGTTATCACATTGGACCATAAAAGACAACAAAAAGTATATTGGAAATGTCATATGCAATGGATAGTTTCGAAATAGTAATGAGCGTTGTTATAAAAGGATTTAGGATGTATGACAGAAGGGATATTTTTTCTGTTACATACATCTTTTTTATTATCGTTTTTCTTTTTTTATTGTCATTACGTTACGTGAAATTTTAAAATGGAGGATATTACTATGAGTGTTCAAATATATTGCAAAGAATGTGAATATACGTATATTTCAAGTGTTAAAGAAGACGAAGAAATTCATAGAAAGAGACATGCAAGAGCGAAGAAATATAAACAATTCATTCGTCCATATGTTGATTTGGTATCTGAACAAAATAGCGCATGGTTTAAAATTCAAAGGGAAGTTGATTTATTTGAAAAAATTCGTTTGGTACATATAGCTTTGAAATTGAAGTATTGTATGTATTTGCAACAAAGCAATTTTTATAGATGTATGGATATTGGAAAGTTTATTAAGGATTATGCTTTATGTAATGAAGATATAAAGAAACAAATTTGTGATGATGCATCAAAAGAGTGTTATGACATGCTAGTACAGCATTATTCATTGTAGAATATTAGTAGATAGAGATGATAGAAGCAGTGGGATGCTCCTATCATTCTTCTCTTTTACATGAATAGTTTGTATGCTAATGTGCCAATTCCTGATGCAATCGCAGAAATTATTGCCATTAGAACACGGTCGCTTACTTTGAAAGACAGTTCCTTTTCCGTTTCTGTTTTTCTAGATTTGAATTCCATTTTTATCACCCCTTTTTTTCGGGTGCTGAAAAGTACCCTTAATAATATGTTCTTTTTTTTTCACCATTTTTTGATGATTTTGGTGTTTTTGTATCTTAGATAGGTTGATAGTGGAAAATTCGACTATTTGTGTCGTACCTACTTTTATGTATTGCAATATACTTATTTATTTCGGTTTTTTTAAGTATTTCCTTAATTTTTTTTGTGATTTTTTAAAAATAGGGGAGTGAGGGAGAAAAATGAAAGAAACAAAGAATGATGATGTAGAAGTAAAACTTCAAGAACTTACCGAAAATAAGAATAAAAGGTTTTATAGCCGGGAGGTATTTTTAGAAGTGTTAAAAGCTGATCTTGGAAAAATAAAAGAAGATGTTTCGGAAATGAAAGGTATTTTACAATCAGTCAATAAGAGTATTGATAATATCGATATCAATATGACGACAACGAATAGAAGTTTGATGAATAATAGATTATTAGAGGTAGAAGCATCTTTGAAGGTACTGGAAGATAAGAAAAGTTCTTTTACAATTGAGATAAATTAATAAAGTTAATATTTTAGGTTCTGGTCAGGATTTGAATGGTGTTTAGATGCTTTATTTTTAATCTTAAGGGTTTCTTAAAATAAATTATGTGTTTTTGTATTGATTGATAATTAGGATTCATAGTGGCGTCGTTAAGCTACTTAAAATCAATTAAGGTTATAATTCAATTTTTTATTATAAGATTCTATTGTGTACTTAATTAAAACAGATAGATATTATAGGCATAGTTACATAAATTGATGTCGTGATATTGTAGACAAAATATATAATTAAATGAAATTATGTTTAGGGGGATTTGAATTTTGGCTAAAAAAAAGTATTATGCAGTAAAGGTTGGATTTACACCGGGGATTTATGAGACATGGGCAGAATGTCAGAAACAAACTAATGGATTTAGTGGATCTGTTTATAAATCATTTCCTACTAAAGAAGCGGCTGAAGAATATTTAGGTGATTCGTCTCAGCTTTCTGAGGTAGTTGTAGAAAATAGTGATTTAGATATTGAAAAAACTATAAAAGAAATGGATGATGAGACATTAGTTGCTGTTGTTGATGGAAGCTATGATAAAGAATCAGGAGCTTATGGATATGGTATTGTTTTGATAAATAACAAGGAAGATATTGATTCAGTAATAGGTTCTGATAATGATGAAAAAAATGTAGGAAGTCAAAATGTAGCTGGTGAAATAAAAGGTGTACAAAATGCTATAACACATGCTGTTGATAATGGATATAAAAATATAAAAATATTCCATGATTATACTGGCATTAAAGAATGGGCGGTTGGTAATTGGAATGCTAAGTCAGACATTGGAAAAGATTATGTTGCGTTTATTGATGGTATGAGACACTGTATAAATATTGAGTTTTATAAAGTAAAAGCTCACTCAGGTGTTAAATATAATGAAATGGCAGACCAATTAGCTAAAAAATCATTGTTACAAAAGGGAATAAAAAGTAATTCTGACGGTTGCATTACTGTTACTGGAATTACTTCAACAGAATTCCAAGAAATATTTCTTATTTTACAGGAAGATAGTGAAAATAAGCTTAAAGTTTTACCAGGTGGAAATACAAGAAGTGCAGAAAACTTTACTTTATCTCTTAATAAAGATAAGGTTGTTGTTTCTTGTTATGGTAGTGGATTAACTAATATTCAAGGAAAACAGTCTAGTTTACTTGAACAATTAATGTTATATGTCGTTGAACTTTTACCTGATAAGGGTGAAGTGGTAGAATTACTTAATGATTATCATGATGTAACTATTGAAAATGATGCAATCACTAAGCAATTTAACCATTATTTACCTAATTTCAGTAAAGTTAAAACAAATGATCAAAGATTAATCAACACTTTAAATCAAGCTGTTTATAATACAATGTTAAAAGGAACAAGACCTGATTATACAGATTTAGCAGTACCTTCTTTGAGAGCTATTGAATATTATATGTATGAAATGTTGATATTTAAGGGAATTATGAGTAGAGATGATGACAAATCTGGATTTGGGTATTTTGATAAAATTGATGAAGTTTATCATCTTCAGGCAGCACATCAGGGTAAATTTGAGGCTAGAGAGTTAGAATATATTAATGAGTTATATAATTTTTATTATAACAATAGACATACATTAAACCATTGGAATAAGGATGGATTAACTAGGCTTCTTAAAACGATGGAAGAAGCAAGAGGATTGATAATTAGTAATTTAGAGTTAATAGATAAATATTATACCGTATTTTAGGAGGTGTAATTTATGCAAAACGTTTTGCTTGAACGTTTAAATGACTCTTCATATTTTGCTCTGTTAACAACTTTAAGTTCAGAAAATCCTTTAAGTTTAATTAGGAATTTTGAAATTGAAGTTGGATTGGAATGTACAGGAAAATTAATTGTAGATAGCATATTACACGTTGGTAATAATTCAGATAGATTTGTGGAGTTAACATGTAAAGATGGGAAAATTGATTATACTTCTTTACATGTTGTATGTATTGAGAGGAAAAACGGCTTAAGGGTGAAAGCAAATGAGGCGTTAAGGAAGTATCCTAATATAATTAATAATTCTATTTTGAATAATAGTCAAAAGAAGCTGTTACTTCGTGGTATTTCTATATAGAATTAATTTTTAAAAAGAGTAGGCGATATGCTTACTCTTTTTTTGTTTTAGAAATGTTAATTATTTATTAGATAATTAGTTGAAATAAGATCATCTTTATTATGTTTCCCACAGGGCATCCCCCCGCTTGTAAATGTTTATAAGGGTGATTTTCACAGCGGCGCCCAGTTTTCCGTAATAAAAACGCCCTTTATGCACTTTCTTGGTCGTTGGGAATGTCTTCCAATAAGGCTACCAAAAAGGATAAAAAGAGCGATAAAGAATCCTTTAAACGTTATTACATAAATTCACACGAAAATAGCCGGGATAAGGGTAAAGCAGCAGCCGATCCGGAAGGAATCGCTATATATATTTTGCGAA
>NZ_JBWYRA010000024.1:0-5911 GCF_056725905.1 Bacillus sp. BC05(2025)
TTAAATTAAACATCATGGCAAATCTAGGCACACCATATATAGGATGTAATTTCCCAAAAACTTTAGGGAAATATCCATTCTTCTCCATCCCGTATAGCATGCGTGATGTGGTTGCCATATAAGTAGTACCTGTACCAGAAGGAGATACAAAAGCATCTAAATATAATACAATAACTAACCAATTAATATTTAGTGCTATCGCTAAATCAGCAAATGGTGAATTGAAATTTAAATTCGACCATCCATTAATTATCATATCAGGATTTACAGCACCGATAAAAGCAATTTGTAATAATACATATATTACAGTTGCAATTACAATAGATCCTACAACTGCCCGAGGAATAGATTTCCCTGGGTTCTTTGCTTCACCAGCCATATTAATTGGGCTTTGAAAACCATTGAATGCAAAAATAACACCAGATGTTGCCATAGCAGTTAATACATTTGACCAATTAGATACATGAAAGTCCTGATGACTAGTAAAGTTCTCTCCATGAAATCCAACAAATAGCAATGCACCAATTGTAAGACCAGGAATTATAATTTTAAATATAGTAATTAATGAATTTACTTTTGCAAATAGACTAACTGTCCAATAATTTAAAAAGAAATATATGATTATAAGTAAAGAAGCAGCTGCAAGACCTTTTGAAGTCAGCATTCCATTATCCACTAAATCTTTGGCCCAACTTGCCCACTCCCAAGGCCACGAGCTCATATATTGTATTGAGGCTATAGCTTCAACCGGAATAACTGAGACGATGGCTATCCAATTAGCCCATGCAGCAATAAATCCTACGAAATCTCCATGTGAGTATTGGGTATATTTCACCATTCCGCCAGCCTCTGGAATCATGGCTCCTAACTCGCTATATGGTAAAGCAATAAATAATATTACAATCATTCCTAAAACCCAAGAAAGGATAGCGGCCCCCCCTGATATTTTTGCAGCCTTCCATGCACCAAATAACCAGCCAGACCCTAAAATCGAACCAATCCCAGTCATTGTAAGCGCAAAGGTTCCTAGCTTACGTTTCATATTTTTCATTTTTCACACGCCCCTCGTTTACAAAATAAATAGAATCCTCTTATTCATTAACTTTTTACTCATATATACTCCCCCTTTTTATTTAAAGTAAGAATGAAAGTTTTATAGACTAATTCGCCATAAAATTTATCTCCAATCAAATCTTTATAATGTATGTATACCCTCTATAACTCTCTCTAAACCTAAAAACTTTTAACTATATTTGTTACAGAAAACATCATAATCTAGTATGCCTCTATATTTTTAGGATTCAACGAATCATGTTAGGGAAGCACTAATAACCACATTTGTAAGAGTGTACCTCTACATTAAGAATATTTTAGTTCTAATAGACGAAGTTCATTTTGTCTATGTTCTTACCTAATTTGATAGGCATGGGATACTCCCCCAGATGCATTGAAGGTAGACACGGAAATGAAGGAAACTGTTATAGAAATTTCTACATTTCTTTGGTAATATATCGTTCCTTTCTTACAAAAACTTAACTCTATTCCGTCAAAAAGGTTCTGTATGAAAATATGTAGAATTAGCACATATACGGTATTTTATAAATAGAGAGGTGATTGTGTTGAAACATTTAACAAAATCAAAAAACTCATCGACAGGTCTGAGAGGGTATTTGGAATCCTATCCGTTAACTTCATTTTTTGTGATGGCATATTTATTCTCTTGGGTTGTATTAATTCCATTCATCTTATCTCAATGGGGTGTTTTTCCTAAAACAAAGGCATTTGATATCTTCTTTTTTGCCAATGCATTTGTAGGCCCTATGTTAGCAGCGTATATCATGTTTCGAACTCTGGAAGGCAAAGAGGCATGGAAAAAAGTTAGAAAAAGCATTCTATCCACTAAAGTCGGTTTGAAGTGGTTCTTGTTTACTCTTATCGTTATTCCCGCTGCAATGTTTTTAGGTATGGTGATAGTAAATGGAGAAATACCTACTTTCCGTGACCTTAATTCTGAATTTTTTATAACCTATCTCATCTCTTTTGTAGCAATTTTCTTTCTCGGTGGACCTTTACCGGAGGAAATTGGATGGCGTGGTTTCGCTCTGCCTAGATTACAATCAAAATTTGGACCGTTAAAAGCTACATTACTACTTAGTGTTTTGTGGGCTTTTTGGCATCTTCCACATTTCTTAACGGGTGCACAAAGAGGTGGGCCGGGTTCTGACCTTTCTCTCCTATATATTCACTTGCCAATTTTTATTTTACTGTGTTTGCCGATCTCAATCATTCTCACTTGGGTCTATAACTGTAATCACGGTAACTTATTTATTGTCATGCTGGTTCATGCGAGTGTAAATACGTTTAGCTTGGCACAAACTCATTCCACCAACGCTGTTTTAAAGAATACAGATATATTTGTAGTGATAGGATTGGGGTTTATTGCTTTGCTTATTCTTATTTTCACAAGAGGCAACCTGGGATATAAACAAACCTCTAATGGAGCAAATTTCAGTAACAATGAAAATATAAGTAAATAGAAAAGAAGGCCCTAGAATAATAGGTTGATGGCCAAGCTATCAAGTTAAGAATCATATTCTTCCCTAAAAAGAAAAAACATCATTTTCTATTCAAAGTGAAATAGAATTGTATGCAAAGAAATTCTATAGGCATGTGTTATCATATACATTGAATTAATTGGCTAAAGAAATAGGATTTGTTCAACAGGAAAAGAATTTATAGAGAAAGAATATAATTATATTGAATATAATAACGTGTTTTTAATTGTACCTTTAAGGAGGCGTTGTCAATGAGCAAATATTTTTATTTGATTGGGCCAAGAGGATAACGTTTCACTAGCCTATAAACTACGTGTTCCTCTTCAATATTAGAAGGAGAGTATAAAATTGAAGAAGTTATATTTAAAACCTATTGACAAAAGTAATTGGAAAGAAGCAATTAGACTGTCTGTTAAAGAAGAACAACAAACATTTATTGCATCCAACCTCTATTCAATCGCAGAAGTTCAATTTTTAGATAATTTCTATGCAAAAGGTATTTATCTTGATGAAAAAATGATAGGATTTACTATGTTTGGGATTGATCCTGATGATAATAATTATTGGATTTATAGACTTATGATTGATGAAAGATTTCAAGGGAAAGGTATAGGTAAACAAGCTATATATCTGGTTATTGATGAGATAAGACGAAATAATCACACAAATATTTCTTTAATCATGATTGGATATGCTCCTGAAAACCTTACAGCTAAATTTGTATATAAAAAAGCAGGATTTATTGAGACTGAATTATCACCTTGGGGTGAACAGTTAGCTCAGTATCCTTTATGAGTACTTGAATTCTCCAAGTTGAATTTTGGACTTATTAAAAAACAGTTCAATAGTATAGCAACGTAGGTAGGAAATAATTTATGCTTCATTTTACCTAGTAACATTCTAAAACATATAATAGATAAAAAAGACGACGCTGAATACGTCGTCTTTTTTATAAAGAGCAAAGTGATTTCTCAAAGTTTTCTTATTACATCAAAGCCAATTATCTCTTAGTTTATATTCAGGTAAAGCTTACACTGTTTTCCATAATGATAAAGCATAAATCCAGTTTGAATCCCCATTTCCTTGATAATTCTGGACTGCTTCATACACTTTTCCCTCGTGTAAAACTCTATCTCCCTTTTTATATGCTTTCTTTGCATCCCATGCTTCATATGGAGCGTTTTCAGTTTTTGTAGTAATTGTGAATGTATCACTCTGTGCAGATTCATTTCCAGCTACATCAACCGCCTTCACTACATATTTATAAGTAGTATTAGCAACTAAGTTTTTATCCATATAAGAAGTCTTAGTGGATGTTGCAATCTTTTTCATTAATCCTTCTGTTTCTCTATAAATATCGTAATGGTCTACACCAATATTATCGTCAGATGGACTCCACATTAAATCAACACTTGATGCTGTCGTTCCCATACTATGTAATCCTTTAGGTTGTGTTGGTGCTTCTGTATCAGGAGCCTCAACAGTCGTTTTCACTGTAAGCATTTCACTTTCTTTTGATACATTTCCAGCTGCGTCAATTGCTTTTACAGTATAAGTGTATTCCATACTTGGTTCTAATTGTTTATTAATAAAATGAGTGCCTGGTACGGTATCAATCAGCTCTCCATTACGGAATACTTGATATCCTTTTACCCCCACATTATCCGTAGAAGCGTTCCATGTTAGTTCAATACTATTTGCTGTTACTTTTTGAGCTTGAAGGCCATTCGGAATACTTGGTGCCTCTGTGTCTGGTTTCACATCATTAATCAGATTCACATCAATAACATTATAGAACGCATTCACAGTATCCGCTACATCCCATACGGCTAAAATCACATGATATCCATTACGATCAGTAGGTACATTGATTTTGTGCGCTACATTATTTGAAGCTGCAGAACCATCATGTTGTACAGTACCAATTGGCTCAAAGTCTGCTCTTGTTAACGCTTTATTTGGATTCCATCCCTTTTTGGTAATATAATAATGCCATTTGCTTGTTAAGTGTGGCGCTGTAAACTTCCAAGTAAACGTATTTTCCCCGCCAGTAATTGTATTTTTAAACCAACGATCTACCGTTTGTTGATCTAAAATACCACCAAATTTGCCGCCTGCAGAAGCAATTTGTCCATCAACTGGGCCGGCTTGCGGAAATCCTTTTGGAGCTTCTAAACTTTGTGGTTCGTACATAATGCTTCCACAGTTTGCATTTAAGGCGCCGTAAGTTTGGCTACATAACGCGGAACGGCTACCAGGTTTTTCAACAAAACCATGCGCGTATACGTTTTGAGGAATAAGTGTCGTGCCAATAATTCCAGCTGCTAATGCAACAGCTCCTAGACTGTTTTTGTTCATTTTTAAGTTTTTTAGGTGTTTAATCATTTGGTTATTCCTGTCCCCTTCTTGTTATGCTTTGTAGTGTGATGTGGGCTTTGATGTAAAAGTATAACAAGTGAGTAAATCGTTTCGGGTATGCGTAAGTTACGCAGGAACTATAGTGAATATGTATCCTACCCTGTATGTGAAAAGTTTCACTTGACTGATATATCATGACACAGAAACCACCTAGATTTGTGCAGAAGTTGTGCAGAAATATTTAACTTTTTATTAACACATAACAATCAATACTAAAATCAAGATTCAAAAAGCAAGATTTATATAGCGAACTGATCAAGTGAATCGGAGACATATATCAGGATAATTCTTCGGAAAATAATGACAACTATTGTTCTTATGTATATTCATAAAAACCAAAATCACTATAATCATAACTATTTTTGCAATATTTTTTTGATAGTCTGATGCTGATTTTTGTTGATTAAAATTGCTTGTGCTTGATTTGGATAGATACGAAAATTATAGGCTTTATTAATCATCATTTGATTCACCTCCATTTTAGTATATAACCATTACATATCGAACGCACATTCCGTGAATAGTGAAGTAACACTTTATGTATGTCGAACAATTAAGATGGCTCCTTGCCATCCCTTGTTCGAAGTCATTTCATCTCCCACCTACTCTCATCGCATTCCTTGAGGAATGAGTCTTCTTGGCTAAGATGATAAATTTTTCCCCCAAACGAGAAAATGTACATCTCCAAATGAAATGTACATTTCTTTATTTTAAGAATTCTTAAAAGTATTAATAGGCTGTTTTAGATTACTACCAAGAAATTGAACTACCCCCACTTTCACTTCGTTTAGAAGTGAGGGATTCCTAAGTAAAGAGTTCTATCGAACTCTAATTGATTAGGCTAACCCCGCAGTCCCTGCGGTTAGAAGTCTTATTGCTTCATTCTTTATATTGATACTTGCGTTAATATCCCTATCATGGTGTGTACGACAAGAAGG
>NZ_JBWYRA010000025.1:0-5680 GCF_056725905.1 Bacillus sp. BC05(2025)
CCCTACCAATAATAAATCAGTTTTAAATGTCCGAATCATAAATTGGGCGTTATGTTTCACTACTAAATTTGCGACAAATATAATTAGTGCAATTTTGAAAAACTCCGATGGTTGAATTTGACCGATGACAGGAAATTGAAACCATCTTTTCGCGCCTAATTTAACGGGAGTAAACGTTGATTCCGGTAATATTTTTAATATAACAATTGATGCAAAACCAACAATATACAGTGGCCAAGATAACTTTTGCCATTGATCCCAATCAATACTTGCAACAAGTATTAACAGTACAAAACCAATTATATAGTTCCTACCTTGCTGCAATGCAAAGTTTGTGCTTCCATACTGACCAGTTTGTTGACTACTATAAATTGCAGTGATACTAATAATACAAAACAAGCATAAAATCAAAAGCAGTTTTTTATCTAAATTCCTTAATAAATCTATAATTTTATTCATGAAACTCCTCTAAAGTGCTCAATAAATTCCATTTATCATCATAATTACTAGCACTCTTCTTATAAATTTTCTAGGTATACAAAAGGATTCTTTTGCTCAAAATTAATTTCCCTCAAATAAGGAAATTCTATATAACGTAATTAGTAACTATTTGGTATACTTCTTTAAACCTTTGAAATGAATAAGCTTTATAGCGTGCCCCAATCCGAGATAATTTGTCGTAAACGATTAGGATGTATACCTTTTGTACCAATATTCAACTGCAAATATTGTACACACTCTAATCACTCAATTATCTTTAAAAGGATTCTAGTGAAAATTAACTAGATAGTTCTTTTAACCAAGTTAAATATGTTTTTGAAGAGTTAGGCATAAGGTCTCCATTTTTTGTACCTGTACCAATTTATCTCACTACAAATTCTAAAACTTCGTTAGGAATGTGCTCAATATCTGATAAAGTTCACTCTAAATTTCATAGCTTTATCATTTGGTTGTCTCCCATTTCCAAATTTCGCGTATCTAATAGATTATAATCTTGGAAAATGAAACCTAAATGAATACGGCGGAATAAAGCTAACTTATCATCATTCATCTGTACGATGTCTTCTCCAGTAATTAAAATCTCGCCATTTGTCACATTATCAATTGTAGAAAAGACGTTTAATAGCACCTTCTTACCAGACCCAGAAGGTCCCATATTGCCAATGAACTCCCCTTCTTGCACTCGTATGTTAATCTCTTTTAAAGCTTCACATTCATATCCACCTGTGCCATATACTTTTTTTATATTTTCCACTTCTAATACTCTTTTCATCTCTATATTCCCCTCCTCTTCAATATTTTGCGAAAATATCTCCCATCAAACTTATCCCTTTAACTATTCTTATTCATATCGTAGGCAATCAACTGGATCCAATTTAGATGCTTTATTAGCCGGAAGTATACCAGCGACAATGCCGATTGATATTGATATGCCAACAGATAGTAGACCAAGCTTTATAGAAATAATAAGTGGCCATTCACCTATGAGTGCAGCTATCCAGGCAATGATAATACCTAATCCAAAACCAATCGCTCCGCCCAATGCTGTTAAAATACAAGCTTCAATGAGGAATTGCATTAGTATTTCCCCTCTTGTTGCACCAAGAGCTTTTCGAACACCAATTTCACGCGTGCGCTCTGTAACGGATATAAGCATGATATTCATCACACCAGCACCACCTACCATTAAAGACATCCCAGCGATACAAGCGAACACCATTTTCAACTCTCGGGATGTTTCTTCTAGTCCTTGACTATTTGTTCCCGTATCCACCGCTGTAAATGGATGCTCGAATTCCGGTGATTTCAATTCATTTAATACAGATACAGCTTGTTTCTCTACAGTTTCTCTTTCACTAGGAGAAGATAACTTAATTTGCACTGTATCATACTCCTCAACCCCTGAAATTAGCGGTACATTATCAATCGGTGTATATCCTGAATACGATTTAAATTGTCGATTCAAACTATCCTCATGTTTGTACACCCCGGCAATCTTATATGGTTTTCCTTTTATATCTATATATAAATCATCTTTCCAAGTATCAAATACCTTTGTAAATAAATCTTCATGGAGAATTACAATAGGAATTGGTTTTTTTAGCTCATCCTCCGTTAACTCACGTCCATGTACCATTTTTATTTTACGGTCCTGCATAAAATTACCTGTTCCCGCAAACAAATTAAAAGCAACATCTTGTGACCCCGTATATGCTTTTACATTCATACTCACATCTGGATATACATCCTTTACACCTGGTATCACTTGTAATTGCTTTACCATATCTGATGTAATTTTCGCTTTCTCTAATGGGAAATCCGGATTGTTATACTCTATATTAATTTCATCCATATGGTTGGTCTTCTCAAACTCTTTTTGCATCTTTGCAGTTTGCCCATCACCCATTGCAAGAATCGTAATAATCGCAACGATTCCAACAATAAGTCCCAGCATCGTTAAAATGGATCGCATTTTATGTGCAAAGATAGAAGATATAGCCATACGTATATTTTCAATTATATTCAAATTTATTCTCTCCAATCCTGAACAATGTTTCCGTCACGAATAACAATTCGACGTGCTGCTGCTTCCCCGATTTCACGATCATGGGTAATCATAATAATTGTTGAGCCCTGTTTGTTTAATTCGTAAAATAGATTTACAATTTGCTCACCCGTTTTCGTATCTAGTGCACCTGTTGGTTCATCTGCCAAAATAAATTTCGGATTATTTACAATTGCTCGTGCGACTGCAACACGCTGTTTTTGACCACCTGACAATTCATTTGGAAGTTTGGTGGCGTGATTAGCTAAACCAACTTTCGTTAAAGCTGCTAATGAACGCTCTTGCCTTTCTTTTTTATCGACTCCGGCGTAAATAAGAGGAAGTTCTACATTTTGAAGTGCTGTAAGTCTCGGTAATAACATGAAGTTTTGGAATACGAATCCAATCTCTTTATTGCGAACATGTGCGAGTTCTGTTTCAGACATGTTTGAAATATTTTGACCAGCTAATTCATACGTACCTGTCGTGGGCTTATCTAAGCAACCGATGATATTCATTAATGTAGATTTACCAGAACCAGACGGTCCCATGATAGAGGTAAAATCTCCTTGATTCAGAGTCACATCAATTCCATGTAAAATTTGAATAGATTCTGTACCATTTTGAAAAGATTTGGTAATTCCTTGTAAGTTAATCATTGCGTGGCAACCTCCATACCATCTTTTAGATCTACAGGAGGATTAGAGATAATCTGTTCCCCTTTTTTCACTCCAGAAACTTTTGCTTCGCTATTTGTTTCGAATTCAACCGTAACAGCTTGTTCTTTTGCTTTTCCGTCTTTTACAACAAAGACAACATTTTTATCCCCTTTTTTCAAGATACTGCTTTTCAGAACAATTGTACCAGTTGCTTCACCAGATTTACGCATTACATATACATGGAACCCGTTTTGTAATTCTTCATCATTATCTAATATAACAGTGAATGGATAGTTAGAAACTGTCTTGTTTTCATCCATACTTTTTAGTGGTGTAGAACCGATTTCTGTTACTTTTCCTGTCCAAGTCTTGCCAGCAACAGTTTTTGAAGAAACCGTTACTTCTTGTCCCACTTTCACGCTAGCAAGCTCGTATTCAGTTAATTGACCTTTCACTTTAAACGGACCATCGTGACGGAGTGTAATACCGCCCATACCGTTCTTTTCATTTGAAGTTGTAATAATATCATCAATGACCCCATCGGCAGGGCTCGTTACAGAAAGTGTGTTTAACTTCTCTTTTGCTACTTTAATCATTTCATCAGCTTTTTCTACTTCAAACTTCTTCATTTCAAGTTGTGATTCTAATTGTTGAATTTCAATTTCTGATGCTTTTACTGCTTCCGCAGGAAGACCCGTATTTTTATCTTTTTGTAGTTTTTGTTTTGCTACATCAATTTGTTTTTGCTGTAATGTTACCTCTTTTTGTGCAATTCTCTTTTGCATTTCTACTTCTGTTACGCCTTGTTTAACAGTTGGATCATTGTATTTAAACAGAAGCTGCCCTTTCTTTACTTCAGCACCTTTTTGAACAACTAATTCATACGTACCTTTTGTTGGATCAAATGAAATGGTTTCCATTCCATTTGGAATCACTTCACCAGCAAATTTTTGCTGATTCTCTATATGTTTTTCCGTTACTTGATATACTTTAGAGGATATAACCGGCTCAGATCCCTCAGCAAACGTCATATACGCTCCAAATCCTATACCAATTGTTACCACACCAACGATGACTACTTTAGTTACTTTCTTCATATTATCCTCACTTTTTCCTATATTTTATTTTTGGAAAACATTATTTCTTTTTGGGTAATTAGTTAATTTTTTCGGGAATTCTATATAAATTAAATTTAAAAACATAAACATCTCCTTTTTAAAATCATCCTGTTACAAAAAAAAACACTTTTTATTTCTAATTTCTTCTTGACCTAACCTATGTACAGGATAGAAGAAATTAATTAAATAAAAAGTGGGGTAAAAATTAAATATTTATTAAATGTTTAAATTCTCTTCTTTTGGCAATCTCACTTCAAATATTGTTCTCATTACATTACTTTCAGCAGAAATCTTCCCATTATGTTGCTCAACAATATTTTTAGCAATAAATAATCCAAGACCTGTACTGTTTTTCTGCACTGTTCTCGCTTTATCACCTGTATAAAACATATCGAAAAGATAGGGCAACTCTTCTTCTGGAATGCTATCTCCATAATTAACAATCTGTACAACAACATCTCCATCTTCACTGTATCCATTCATATCAACGAATTGTCCTTTATTTCCGTATCGAACCGCATTTGTTACAAGATTTTCAAATACACGAGCTAACAAATTCCCATCACCATTAATAAATAAATGAGGTTTAATATTTAATCTCACATCTAATTGATTCTTTTCCATTAATGGGTATAATTCCTCTTCCAACTGTATGAGCAATTCACTTATATTAATGGATTTTTCATCTAATTTTTGCACGCCATAATTCATTCGTGTAATTTCAAACAACTCATCAATTAAACTTTCAAGTCGCTGTGATTTTGCAAATGCAATTGTAGAATAATATTTAATCTGTTCCTTCGTCAAATTCTCCTCTTTGAGAATTAAATCTAGATAACCTAGTACAGATGTTAATGGTGTTCTTAAATCATGGGCTAAGTTAACAACGAGCTGATCTTTACTACTTTCTGCAAAGTCTCCTCTTTCAACCGCCTCTTTTAATTTTTCACTCGCGATATTAATTTCGCGTGCAATATCGCTAAATTCATCATTTGATGAAATAGAAACCTTATTTGTAAAATCTCCTTTAGCCAGATGATGAATGCCATTAGAAATTTCATCAAAATACTTTAAATATTGTTTTGTTAAATAGAAAAAAAACAAAGTAGATAGTAGAGAGACGGAAATAAAAGAAAGATAAAGATTTCCTCTAACCATAAGCAAAATGTGTATATAAACTTCACGGCTAAACCACATTCTTAAACAGAAACCTACTATTTTAACAAGTATATATGTAGCGCCGGCAGCTAATACCATACTAAGTGCAAATAAAGTAATCATTTTAGATCGAAAACTTTTCATTATTTTAGCCATTGAAAGTATAACCTACTCCCCATATCGTTTTTATTAGCTTATTC
>NZ_JBWYRA010000026.1:0-5405 GCF_056725905.1 Bacillus sp. BC05(2025)
CACAGGGGAATTCTATGTATTCGTATATTTTCTATTGTATATTCCTGTGCGAAAAGGAAATGAAAATTACGATAATAGGTACCGGATACGTTGGATTGATTACAGGGGTAGGCTTGGCAATGTTAGGCCATTCGGTTACATGTTTTGATATAAATGATGAGAAAATTGAACGGATAAAACAAGGGGATCTGCCCATTTATGAAGCTGGCTTATATGAACTAATGAATGATGCATGTGAGAATAATCGTTTAACTTTTACAACGAGTAGAGTAAAAGCATTTAACGATGCGGAATTTATATTTATTGCAGTTGGGACACCATCTTTATTAGATGGAACGGCGGATTTAACATATATTCGAAATGCTTGTGATGATATCGGAACATATGCGACGAATGACATTATTGTCGTGACGAAAAGTACGGTCCCTGTAGGAACAAATGATGTTATGAGGGAATGGATTGAGGAAAGATTACAAAATAGATATGAATTACATATCGTATCGAATCCAGAATTTTTACGGGAAGGTTCAGGGATTTATGATTTCTTCCAAGGAGATCGTATTGTAATTGGAGCAGATAACGAGGAAGCGGCACGAAAAGTTGAGAATTTATATAGTGGATTATATTTGAAAACATATGTTACAGATATAAAAAGTGCAGAGATGATTAAATACGCATCGAATGCCTTTTTAGCGACAAAAATTAGTTTTATCAATGAAATTTCAAATATATGTGAGAAGGTAGGAGCTAATGTATTAGACGTTGCACAAGGGATGGGAATGGATAAGCGAATTGGTGCGTCTTTTTTAAATGCGGGCATTGGGTACGGGGGATCGTGTTTTCCGAAAGATACGAAAGCCCTTGTGCAACTTGCAGGGAATGTGGCGCATGATTTTCGTTTGTTAAAAGCCGTCATTGAAGTAAATAATAAACAACAGTTGTTATTGATTGAGAAAGCGAAGAGAGTAATAAATATGAATAAGAAGCGGATTGCCGTGCTAGGGGCGGCATTTAAACCGAATACGGATGATATAAGAGATGCACCGTCCCTTATTATGATACAAGAACTATTAAATATAGGGGCGGATGTAGTTCTATATGATCCGAAGGCGATTCACAATATGAAAAATATCTTTGGGGAGACTATACAATATAGTGAGTGTATAGATGAATCGATTAGAGGAGCGAGTGTGGCTTTTATCATAACGGAATGGGAAGCAATTAGAGCTTATCCGTTAGAAAAGTACACACAACTCATGAGAGAACCTATTTTATTCGATGGAAGAAATTGTTATACTAATGAGGATGTTGAGAAACAAGGAATAGATTATTATTCTGTTGGAAGAAAAAGTATTTGTAAGAGGGATTTTTCCGTTAGTCGTTAAAAAGGTATGTATTCATGTATATTCTTATATGTCATAATAGAATTTGTAACTAGTGAAAGAAAAGAGGCAATGAAATGACTGAACGTTTAAAAGTAATGACAATTTTCGGGACACGTCCAGAAGCAATTAAAATGGCACCTCTTGTATTAGAGTTGCAAAAACATCCAGAGAAAATTGAATCGATTGTGACTGTAACAGCGCAACATCGTCAAATGTTAGACCAAGTATTAAGTATCTTTGGAATTACACCAGATTTCGATTTGAATATTATGAAGGATCGCCAAACTTTAATTGATATTACAACACGTGGTTTAGAAGGTTTGGATAAAGTAATGAAAGAAGCAAAGCCGGATATTGTACTTGTACATGGTGATACAACGACAACATTTATTGCAAGTTTAGCTGCTTTCTATAATCAAATTCCAGTAGGGCATGTTGAAGCAGGACTTCGTACATGGGATAAATATTCTCCATACCCAGAAGAGATGAACCGCCAATTAACAGGCGTAATGGCAGACCTTCACTTCTCACCTACAGCGAAATCAGCGACGAACTTACAGAAAGAAAATAAAGATGAGTCACGCATTTTCATCACTGGAAATACAGCGATTGACGCACTAAAAACGACTGTAAAAGAAACATACAGTCATCCTGTATTAGAGAAACTTGGAAATGATCGTCTTGTACTTATGACAGCTCACCGTCGTGAAAACTTAGGAGAGCCAATGCGTAACATGTTCCGTGCAATTAAACGTCTTGTTGATAAGCATGAAGACGTACAAGTTGTATATCCTGTTCATATGAACCCTGTTGTTCGTGAAACTGCAAATGATATTTTAGGCGATCATGGCCGCATTCATTTAATTGAACCACTAGATGTAATTGATTTCCACAATGTTGCAGCTCGTTCATACTTAATGTTAACTGACTCTGGTGGGGTACAAGAGGAAGCACCATCACTCGGTGTACCAGTTCTTGTTCTTCGTGATACAACAGAGCGTCCAGAAGGTATTGAAGCAGGTACATTGAAATTAGCAGGAACAGACGAAGAGACAATCTTTAGTCTTGCTGATGAATTGTTATCAGATAAAGAAGCTCATGATAAGATGTCGAAAGCATCTAACCCATACGGTGATGGCCGTGCATCAGAGCGAATTGTAGAAGCAATTTTACAACACTTTAATAAGTAAATAAAAAAGAGCCAAATCATATGTGATTTGGCTCTTTTGTTATTGCTGATTTCTCATAATCCACTCTGCATGAGCATTTGTGGAAGGAGGAGGCTCAGTTGGTTTTTTGTTCTGATTTTGGTTCTGGTTTGTTTCTTTCTTCGCTTTTTCGTTAGAGCTAGAATTTGATTCTGTTTTTGTTGTTGGATTTTCTGGAGTATTTGCTATTTCTCCTAATTCTTTTTTGATTTCGTTACGTACTGCCTCAACACTGTTTGGATCCGGAAGGAAGTAATAAATACCACCTATTTTTTTATCTTCTCCTTCAAGTTTGAACGTTTGCATTGTAGAAGGATCAAACCCAGAAAGTTTATTGTAAAGAGCTAGGCCGTCTGAAATAGGAATGTCAGTTTTTATATATTTTCCAACGACTTCCGTTAAATCTTTAATTTTAAATACGGTAGAGGTGGAATTTAGTTTTTGAGCAACAGCAGCTAGCAGTTGTCTTTGTCTAGCAGCACGACCATAATCACCATTTGGATCTTGCTTTCGCATACGAACGTAAGCGAGTGCTTCTTCACCATTTAATTCTTGTTGTCCTTGCTTAAATTCGATTTTTTTGTAGTAATCTACGTCAGAGCGCTCCCAGAAATCGAAGGGAACATCTACGGTAACACCGCCAACAGCATCAACAATACCTTTAAAGCCTTGGAAATCAATTTTAAGATAATGGTCTACAGGCACTTTTAGAAAACCTTCGACCGTTTTGATTGCCATTTCTTCTCCGCCATAAGCGTGCGCAGCGTTAATTTTATCCTCTTTATTCTTTCCGACAATTGGAACACGACTATCACGAGGGATACTCATAAGCGAAATTTTCTTCGTCTTCGGATTGACTGTTGCAAACATTAATGAATCTGTACGACCGTTTTGACCGTCTGTCGCATAATCCTCTATACCCATAATAAGGATTGTAAAAGGTTCTTTTGTAATTTCTACATCTTCGGTTCTCAAATCCGATTTTTCACGAGTAAAACCACTATACATCCCCATGAGAGAAGAGTAAGAATTTAATACATAAAGTCCTACACTGCCAAATAAAAATAAGAAAATAAGGAAGATGAAAAACTTTCTTCTTCGCTTCTTTTTTATTCTGCTATTTTGGAGATGATAATAACGTTCTTCCATATATAATCTCCTTAGTTCATTTGTAGGGAAGTAATTCACTACATTAATCTTTAAAGGTGATAATATAGTTATTCTTAGATAACATCTTGTTCTAAGTACAACATATCTCCCTCTGTAATTGTACATTTCCCATTTGTTAATTCAATCATCCAATCTGTGAATGGTTGTTTTCCATCTTCTTCTACATACGTATCAAATGTGACATTTTCGAGATAATGTATATCTTTAATGGCATATTTTGAATTGCGTAATTCATTTTCAATTTTGCCAAGTAATGTGTAATCAATTTCGGTCTGCATAACACGCATGAGTTTTCGCTCAACAACACCGACATGATTAATGCCTTCACTTGTACATTTTCCGTATGCGCGAATTAACCCACCTGCACCGAGTTTGATGCCACCAAAGTAGCGGGTCACGACAACGACGGTATCTTTTAAACCGCGTTTTTTTAGTACCTCTAACATAGGTACACCAGCTGTACCACTAGGTTCGCCATCATCATTTGCTTTTTGGATTTGATCTTGTTCGCCAATTAAATAAGCGGAACAATTATGTGTCGCATTCCAGTTTTGTTTTTTTATTTTTTGTATAAATTCTTGCGCTTCTTCTTCGGTTGTAGCTCGGCTAATGTAACAGATAAATCTTGATTTCTGAATGACAATTTCGTGCTCACCGTAGTCTTTGATTGTTAAATATTGTAATAACACTCGAATACGCCCCTATCTACCAAAGTGACTAGTACTTTACATTTTAAAAGCGAGCGTTTTTATATTCAAACATTTTTTATAAATAAGTTAAAATTTTTGGTGAGTATTTCACCTTTTTGTTGTAATTTGTCAAAATGGTGAGTATAATTTCAAGCCGGTATTTTCATGTATGGATGCACCATTTTTAGTTTTCGTGTAAAATTAGGAAATAAAAACTTTTTTATAAGGCAGGTACGAAAATGAAAACAGCTATTGTTACTGATAGTACAGCATATATACCGAAGCATATTCGTGATGAACTCAATATATATATGATTCCATTAAACGTTGTGTTTGGAACGGAATCTTATCAAGAAGAAGCTGAAATTTCAGCAGATGATTTCTATGTAAAAGTACGTGAGCAAGAAGAACTTCCGAAAACTTCTCAACCAGCAATCGGAAAGTTTGTTGAGCTATATGAAGAATTATCTAAGGATTATGATGCGGTTATTAGCATCCATCTTTCAAGTGGAATTAGTGGTACATATCAAACTTCAACGACAGCGGGACAAATGGTAGAGGGAATTGATGTATATACGTACGACTCTGAAATTAGTTGTGAAGTACAAGGATTCTATGTGCGTGAGGGTGCAAGGCTAGCGAGCGAAGGAAAGGATCCGAAAGAGATTATCGCCCGTTTTGACGAAATGAAACAAACGATGGACGCTTATTTTGTAGTAGATGATTTACACCATTTACAACGTGGAGGACGATTAAATAGTGCCCAAGCTTTCATCGGTAGTTTGTTACAAGTGAAGCCCGTTTTATATTTTAGAGATAAAATCATTATTCCGTTTGAAAAGATTCGTACGCGTAAAAAAGCGTTAAAACGTATCGTTGAAATTTTTGATGAGCAAGCAAGTAAAGGTGTACCTATGGAAGCAGTTATCATTCATGCGCAACGTGAAGAGGAA
>NZ_JBWYRA010000027.1:0-5030 GCF_056725905.1 Bacillus sp. BC05(2025)
TTTTGACTTGTGTTTTTTCGTGTTTAATAAAGCATAAACATTTTATACATAGAAAGATGATATACGCAGAATGGATATAGTTTATCCCGCTATTTGCCGGGCAGTAAGACCTCCACATCAAAATTCAGCGGAAGCAAAGAAGTTAGGTGGAGAATCAACTGCCCGTAAAAGCCCGATTGGTGAGGGCTGATTAAAGTTTTAATTTATATACACATTCGGTCTATCTATTAATATGGCGTTGTCCAAGGGATGTTTAATTTTTGAGCTGTGTCGTACGGTAATTTGGAGTATTAATGGTGATTAGATTATTTCTGCCATGTCAGAAGTAAGTCATACTAGTAGTGAAATAGATAAAAAAACCGATATTCTAACTTGAATATCGGTTTAATAATTTGTGACTTATATGAATTTAGAGCAATACGAAAAGCGTAAATAAAATAGCTAGTAAAATGCGATAGTATGCAAAAGGTTTTAAACCTATCTTCTCTAAAAGCTTCAGAAAAGTTACTACCGCTAGCATTGCTACTATAAAAGAGGTAATGAATCCTACGACAAACATAGGAATATCATTTACACTTAAATACTTCCAGCTTTTTAATAAGTCTAAGCCTGTAGCGCCAACCATTACAGGAAGAGCAATGAGAAAAGAGAATTCAGATGCAGTTTTATAATTTACTTTTGCTAATAGCCCCCCAGAAATAGTAGAGCCAGCTCTAGAAAAACCAGGATATACGGCTAAGCATTGAAATAATCCAATTGTTAATGCTTGACGGTATGTTAAATCATCTAGTGAATAGGCGGTTGCCTCTTTCTTTTTTACTTCTGCAAAGATCATCAGAATGGCCCCTGCCACAAGTCCGATTACGACAGTGTAGGGCTGAAATAAGTAAGTTTTAATAACATCGTGTAGTAATAAACCAGCAACTACTGCTGGAAATACGCCAAGAAATACATGGAATACGTTAAATTTTTTCTTTTTCCGCAGAAGAGGTTTAATATTACATAAAGAAACGAGACGTTTATGATATAAAATTGCAATAGCTAAAATTGCCCCTAGCTGTATAACAATTTCAAACGTTTTCGCTCTTTCTCCTTCAAAGCCTAATAAATGCCCGACTAATATAAGGTGGCCAGTAGAGGAGATAGGTAAAAATTCAGCTAGCCCCTCTACGATACCAAGTATGAAAGCAATAATGATATCGCTCATAGTTTCACTCCTATAAATTAATGGATATCTACTCTTTTAAAATAGAATAGTGTTGCAATAAATCCTGAAATCGCTGTTGCCGCAATGATGATATAAGAATACTCTGGTGGATATGTGGGTTGTAATTCATTATTTGTGATATCTAAAGTAGCGGTCCACGGAAATAAATCTTTATGTTTGGAGTTTACGAGCATAAGATTAGTCATTGTAATAATGACTGTTAATATAATAGGCGGTACATAGCTCTTCATTACAAGAGTTAATAGCACTATAGGTGAAGACAATAGAAAGAGAAGGACACCACAAATTGAAAATTTTAGGAAAGAACCTAAAATTAAATCGGTGTTAAAACCAGGGAAGCCCCCCAATACCCCTAATATTAAAGTGAGTGTCCAAGCGACTAAAGTTAGCATCACGATCCAAAGAAAAAGAGTGATGAACTTACTTATAATAAAGCTAATACGCGACACGGGAATAGTTAATAAATTCTTTAGTGTATCTTCTGTATATTCACGGGTAAACATATAAGCAATTACTACTCCATATAAGGGAAAGCCTATTACTAAAGTAGTATATAAGTTAACTTCAGTGAATAATTGGTGGAACAAAATGGTCGGAGTTGGCTGTTTGGTTTTTATATGTATATAAGAAGCTACTACAACTAAGAAAGGTGCGACACCAGCACCAATAATGCTAATTAAAAACATATTAGAGCGTTTTAGTTTTAATAGTTCTGTATAGAGTAGATTAACCAATCGTTCCACCCCCGACTAGTTTAGTGAAATAATCTTCTAATCTATCTTCGCTCATCATTATTTTTAATACTTCAATATCATTCGGAACGAACGTTCTGTTTATGCACCCTTGTTGTCCGAAATGAGAATAAATACGAATATTTCCTTCATCATGAACTTCGTAATCAAAAATTTGAAAATGATTTTCTAATAGCATCGCAGCCTTATTGTCATTATTCACCTGAAATTCTATGTACTTACGGTTTGCTTTGCGCAGTGTATCAAGAGTAACTTCTTCTAGTAACCTTCCTTCGTGAATAATTCCGATACGATCAACTAACTGTTCTACCTCTGCTAATATGTGACTAGAAATGAGTATCGTTATATTCCTTTCTTGAGCTAAAGAATGAATAAGTTTTCGCATTTCTTTAATACCAATAGGGTCCAGCCCATTAGTTGGTTCATCTAGTATGAGTAATTCGGGATAATGGAGAAGAGCACGTGCAATTCCTAGGCGCTGCTTCATTCCTAAAGAATACTTTCCTACCAACTTTTTTGTTTCATGCTGCAATCCTACTATCTCTAATGCTTCTTCAATAGCATTCTTTTTATGAATTCCAATTATCTTTGCATTAACTAATAAGTTTTCTTTTGCAGTTAAGTTTTCATAAAACCCTGGAACCTCAACGATAGAACCAATTCTTCTTAAAATATCTTTTTGGTTTTGAAATAAGTTCTCTCCAAATATTTCAATATTTCCACTTGTAGGCTTTATAAGGCTGAGTAACATACGAATGGTTGTAGTTTTACCAGCACCGTTACGTCCTATGAATCCGTAAATTTCTCCTTGTTGAACGTTAATATTTAGATTATCTACTGACTTTTGTGTGCCGTATGCTTTAGTAAGGTTAGTCGTTTTTATAATTGTATTTATAGGGGACACCTACTTTCTATAAGTTCTTAATTACATGATAAAAAGGAAGGTTTAACTGCGTATTAATCATTTCTTAACTATTTCTTAAAAGCATTGTGTTTTGGAATGGAAAAACCAAAAGTAGTTCGTTCCCATGGGATACTTTCAACCCATATATGTCCATGCTGCTTCTCAACTAGTGCTTTTACAATGGCAAGTCCTAGGCCGCTACCGCCATAGGAGGAATTTCTTGATTGTTCGCTTCGGTACATTCGCTCAAATACGTTTTGTAAGTCATGTTTTGGAATACCCGGGCCTCTGTCCCAAATAAGAAGTTCATAGTCTGTATCGGTTTCTAGTAGTTCGATTCCTAATGTTTTCCCATCTTTTCCGTAATAAATAGCATTTTTTATTAAATTATTCATAATTCGCATAAGGCTAAGGTGGTCTGCGATGATAGGGCAAGTAGATTCTGGGATTAGAACTTGTAGCTCAATATTATGTTTTGAGAGTTCAGGCAAAAATTCAATTAAAATTTCTCTAGTAACTTCAGAAAAGTCGAGTTGTTCTTCTTTTATTGGAAATTCATTGGCGTCTAGCTTTGCCATATTGAATATGTCATCAACTAGATGTTTTAAGTTATTTGATTTTATATAAAGTACTTTAAGATATTCTTGCTTTTCTATTTCAGAAGCAGCAACCCCATCTTTTAAAGCATCGATATAGCCAATAACTGAGGTGAGTGGTGTTCGAATGTCGTGCGAGATACTAGACAAAAGTTGTTTTCTAGATTCCTGAGACCTTTTTGCTTCAATCCGAACCTTTTCTAATTCAGCTATTAGTTCATTTATTGAAAAAACGATATTATGTAATGAACGATCATTGCTTGTAAATAATCTCGTTTGTAAATTACCTTTTAGTACACGGCTTAATTTAGTATCTATTGATTTGCAATGCTGAATAAATTGTATTCTTGAAAAGAAGAGATACATTGTAATTGAGATAAGTGTAATAAATAAAGACATTTTTATGCTTGGAACCATTTGTATATTTAAAAGCCCACAAATGATAAGTTGTAATGAAATAAGGAATAGCGTTTTATCAGTCTTCAAGCTTTTCACCTACAAACTTATAACCAATGCCCCATACAGTTTGAATAAACTTTGGATTGGAAGGATCGTTTTCTATTTTCTTTCTAAGTTTTCGAATATGTACCATAACGGTATTATTATCTTCTATATAATTATCGTCCCATACATTTCGGAAGAGTTGAGTTTTAGTAAATACTTGCCCTGGGTTTGAGGTGAAGAATTTTAATAGTTCCAGTTCTTTTCCGGTTAAGCTAATTTCCTCCGTATTTGTATGAACTGTATATGTATTTAAATTGATGGTTAGTCCTTTAAAAGTTAAAGTTGTTTTCTCTTGTACATTAATGTTACTGCTGAGAACTAAAAAACGTCGCATAAGAGCTTTTACTCGTGCAACCACCTCGTGAATACTGAAAGGTTTTGTAATGTAATCATCAGCGCCAATGCTTAGACCCAAAATTTTATCAACTTCGTGATCTTTAGCAGTCAACATTAATATAGGTACGTTAGTTTTATCTCTAAGCTTTCTGCATACTTCGATACCATCTACTTTCGGCATCATAAGGTCTAATATAACGAGATTATAGTTGTTTTGATTAAATAACTGTAAGGCCTCATCTCCATTAATCGCAGTATCTACCATATATAATTCTCGTTCTAAATATATTTTCAATAAATTTCGGATTTCTTTATCATCGTCTGCTATAAGGATACGTATATCTTTCATATCTTCACCTGCTTCTAATAGATTTTCATTGATAGTACAACAACACTCTAATTATATACTAGTATTTGTTAAAATAAGGTTGCTAGTTTTATTGGAGGAAAAGGTCTGCACGTATTAAGTTTAGAGTTCAAAATGACTGGGATATGTTTTGGGAGAATAAATTAAAGAGCAGCAGAAGATGGTTTCTGGTAATGAATCTTGTAAGGTTGTATATAGCTAAGAGAGCATAAAAATATTAACTTGAATATATTTATAAAAAGGTGTTGACGATTGTACATTAGAGGTGTAATATAGAACAAGTCGCCGATGACATTAACGTCGAAAGCGGCAAACGAAATAAAAAACTTAGTTGACATTAACC
>NZ_JBWYRA010000028.1:0-2774 GCF_056725905.1 Bacillus sp. BC05(2025)
CATATTATATGGTTAAGTCCTCGATCTATTAGTATTCGTCAGCTCCACATGTCACCATGCTTCCACCTCGAACCTATCAACCTGATCATCTTTCAGGGATCTTACTAGCTTACGCTATGGGAAATCTCATCTTGAGGGGGGCTTCATGCTTAGATGCTTTCAGCACTTATCCCTTCCGCACATAGCTACCCAGCTATGCCCTTGGCAGAACAACTGGTACACCAGCGGTGCGTCCATCCCGGTCCTCTCGTACTAAGGACAGCTCCTCTCAAATTTCCTACGCCCACGACGGATAGGGACCGAACTGTCTCACGACGTTCTGAACCCAGCTCGCGTACCGCTTTAATGGGCGAACAGCCCAACCCTTGGGACCGACTACAGCCCCAGGATGCGATGAGCCGACATCGAGGTGCCAAACCTCCCCGTCGATGTGGACTCTTGGGGGAGATAAGCCTGTTATCCCCGGGGTAGCTTTTATCCGTTGAGCGATGGCCCTTCCATGCGGAACCACCGGATCACTAAGCCCGACTTTCGTCCCTGCTCGACTTGTAGGTCTCGCAGTCAAGCTCCCTTATGCCTTTGCACTCTACGAATGATTTCCAACCATTCTGAGGGAACCTTTGGGCGCCTCCGTTACACTTTAGGAGGCGACCGCCCCAGTCAAACTGCCCACCTGACACTGTCTCCCGGGTCGATAAGACCCGTAGGTTAGAATTTCAATACAGTCAGGGCGGTATCCCACCAGCGCCTCCACCGAAGCTAGCGCTCCGGTTTCAAAGGCTCCCGCCTATCCTGTACAAACTGTACCAAAATTCAATATCAGGCTACAGTAAAGCTCCACGGGGTCTTTCCGTCCTGTCGCGGGTAACCTGCATCTTCACAGGTACTATAATTTCACCGAGTCTCTGGTTGAGACAGTGCCCAAATCGTTACACCTTTCGTGCGGGTCGGAACTTACCCGACAAGGAATTTCGCTACCTTAGGACCGTTATAGTTACGGCCGCCGTTTACTGGGGCTTCAGTTCAGAGCTTCGCTTACGCTAACCCCTCTCCTTAACCTTCCAGCACCGGGCAGGTGTCACCCCCTATACTTCGCCTTACGGCTTCGCAGAGAGCTGTGTTTTTGCTAAACAGTCGCTTGGGCCTATTCACTGCGGCTTTCCGTTAAGAAAGCACCCCTTCTCCCGAAGTTACGGGGTCATTTTGCCGAGTTCCTTAACCAGAGTTCTCTCGCACACCTTAGGATTCTCTCCTCGCCTACCTGTGTCGGTTTGCGGTACAGGCACCTTTTATCTCGCTAGAAGCTTTTCTTGGCAGCGGGGAATCAAAGACTTCGCTCCATAAGGAGCTTCCCCATCACAGCTCAGCCTTTACGATAAGCGGATTTGCCTACTTATCAGCCTAACTGCTTGGACGTGCACAACCAATCGCACGCTTCTTCTATCCTTCTGCGTCCCTCCATTGCTCAAACGATAAAGAGGTGGTACAGGAATATCAACCTGTTGTCCATCGCCTACGCCTGTCGGCCTCGGCTTAGGTCCTGACTAACCCTGAGCGGACGAGCCTTCCTCAGGAAACCTTAGGCATTCGGTGGACGGGATTCTCACCCGTCTTTCGCTACTCATACCGGCATTCTCACTTCTAAGCACTCCACCAGTCCTTACGGTCTGACTTCACTGTCCTTAGAACGCTCCCCTACCACTGATACCATTCGGTATCAATCCGCAGCTTCGGTGGTGTATTTAGCCCCGGTACATTTTCGGCGCAGAGTCACTCGACTAGTGAGCTATTACGCACTCTTTAAATGGTGGCTGCTTCTAAGCCAACATCCTAGTTGTCTAAGCAACTCCACATCCTTTTCCACTTAATACACACTTTGGGACCTTAGCTGGCGGTCTGGGCTGTTTCCCTTTTGACTACGGATCTTATCACTCGCAGTCTGACTCCTAAGGATAAGTCATTGGCATTCGGAGTTTGACTGAATTCGGTAATCCGATGAGGACCCCTAGTCCAATCAGTGCTCTACCTCCAAGACTCTTACACTTAAGGCTAGCCCTAAAGCTATTTCGGGGAGAACCAGCTATCTCCAGGTTCGATTGGAATTTCTCCGCTACCCACACCTCATCCCCGCACTTTTCAACGTGCGTGGGTTCGGGCCTCCATTCAGTGTTACCTGAACTTCACCCTGGACATGGGTAGATCACCTGGTTTCGGGTCTACGACCACGTACTAAACGCCCTATTCAGACTCGCTTTCGCTGCGGCTCCGCCTCTTCAGCTTAACCTCGCACGGGATCGTAACTCGCCGGTTCATTCTACAAAAGGCACGCCATCACCCGTTAACGGGCTCTGACTATTTGTAGGCACACGGTTTCAGGATCTCTTTCACTCCCCTTCCGGGGTGCTTTTCACCTTTCCCTCACGGTACTGGTTCACTATCGATCACTAGGGAGTATTTAGCCTTGGGAGATGGTCCTCCCAGATTCCGACGGAATTTCACGTGTTCCGCCGTACTCAGGATACATTCAAGAGAGAACGAAGTTTCGACTACGGGGTTGTTACCCTCTACGACGGACCTTTCCAGGTCGCTTCGTCTACCTCGTTCCTTTGTAACTCCGTATAGAATGTCCTACAACCCCAAGAGGCAAGCCTCTTGGTTTGGGCTATGTTCCGTTTCGCTCGCCGCTACTCAGGAAATCGCATTTGCTTTCTCTTCCTCCAGGTACTTAGATGTTTCAGTTCCCTGGGTCTGTCTTCCTTACCCTATGTATTCAG
>NZ_JBWYRA010000029.1:0-2508 GCF_056725905.1 Bacillus sp. BC05(2025)
TCCTACCAATAATAAATCAGTTTTAAATGTCCGGATCATAAATTGGGCGTTATGTTTCACTACTAAATTTGCGACAAATATAATAAGTGCAATTTTGAAAAACTCCGATGGTTGAATTTGACCGATGACAGGAAATTGAAACCATCTTTTTGCGCCTAATTTAACGGGGGTAAACGTTGATTCCGGTAATATTTTTAATATAACAATTGATGCAAAACCAACAATATACAGTGGCCAAGATAACTTTTGCCATTGATCCCAATCAATACTTGCAACAATTATTAATAGTACAAAACCAATTATATAGTTCCTACCTTGCTGCAATGCAAAGTTTGTGCTCCCATACTGACCAGTTTGTTGACTACTATAAATTGCAGTGATACTAATAATACAAAACATACATAAAATTAAAATTAGTTTTTTATCTAAATTCTTTAATGATTCTATTATTTTACTCATAAAATCCTCCTAAAATACTTAACAAATCCCATTCATTACCACAAAAATTGACACTCTTCTTATAAATTTTCTAGGTATTCAAAAGGATTATTTTGCTGAAAATTAATTCTCCTTAAATAAGGACATTCTATATAATGTATTTAGTAGCTATAGGATACTTTTTTAAACATTCGAAAAGAATAAACCTCATAGTGTTCTCCACTCCGAGATAATTGTCGTAAACGATTAGGAGGTATACCTTTTTTATCAATATTTAACTGTAAACATTTTATATACGCTAAATGTTCAATTACCTTTAGGTGAAAATTGGCCAGGTAGTTCTTGTGACCAAGCTAAATATGTTGTTGAAGAGTTAGGTATAAGGTGAAGTAAACTAATTATCTTTTCTTTTTTACAAGAGATAAAAAAAGATAGGCGTTTTAAATTTGATTTCTTCAGCTCTTTTACGTTTATATTGCTATGACTGCCATTGAAAGAAGTATAACTTGCTAAGTGCGTAATTCTTGCAATGCGGTCTCAATGGGATATGTAGCATTCCCATTGAGACCGCATTGCAAGAAATTGAAGAGATTTAGATAATCTTCGATAAACTGTAGTTGTGAAATTTTGCAAACCATATTCGTTTCAAATTTCTTCTCATGTTCATACCTTGTAGGTTATCGCTGGGCATATAGTCTCCATTCTTTTGCAAATGTACCAATATTAGTTGATTTTTTTCGGAAATTCTATATAAATTAGATTTCAAAATATAAACCTATCGTTTTTAAAGTCATCGTGTTACAAAAAACCGGCACATACTGTGCACAATAAAAAAACACTTTTTATTTCTAATTCCTTCTTTCCTTAACCTATGTATAGGTTAGAAGAAATTTATTAAATAAAAAGTGGGGTAAAAATTAAATATTTATTAAATTTTTGAATTCTCTTCTTTTGGCAATCTCACTTCAAATATTGTTTTGGTTTCATCACTTTGTGCAGAAATCTTCCCATTATGTTGCTCAACAATATTTCTAGCAATAAATAATCCAAGCCCTGTACTGTTTTTCTGCACTGTTCTTGCCTTATCGCCTGTATAAAACATATCGAAAAGATAAGGTAACTCTTCTTGAGGAATGCTCTCTCCATAATTTACAATCTGTACAACAACGTCTCCCTCTTCACTGTATCCATTCATATCAACAAATTGTCCTTTATTTCCATATCGAACCGCATTTGTTAAAAGATTTTCAAATACTCGAGCTAACAAATTCCCATCACCATTAATAAATAAATGAGGTTTAATATTTAATCTCGCATCCAATTGATTCTTTTCCATTAATGGGTATAATTCCTCATCCAGCTGTATAAGCAATTCACTTATATTAATGGATTCTATATCTAATGTTTGTACATCATAATTCATTCGTGTAATTTCAAACAACTCATCAATTAAACTTTCAAGTCGCTGTGATTTTGCAAATGCAATTGTAGAATAATGTTTAATCTGTTTCTTCGTTAAGTTCTCCTCTTTGAGTATTAAATCTAAATAACCAAGTACAGATGTCAATGGCGTTCTCAAATCATGAGCTAGGTTCACAACAAGCTGATCTTTACTACTTTCAGCGAAGTCACCTCTTTCAACAGCCTCTTTTAATTTTTCACTCGCTATATTAATTTCACGTGCAATATCGCCAAATTCATCATTCGATGAAATAGTAACCTTATTTGTAAAATCTCCTTTAGCCAGATGATGAATACCATTAGAAATTTCATCAAAATACTTTAAATATTGTTTTGTTAAAAAGAAAAAAAACAAAGTAGATAGTAGAGAGAAGAAAATAAAAGAAAGATACGGATTCCCTCTAACCATAAGTGAAATTTGCATATAAATTTCACGACTAAACCACATTCTTAAACAGAAACCTACTATTTTAACAAGTATATATGTAATGCCACCTGCTAATACCATACTTATCGCAAACAAAGTAAGCATTTTAGATCGAAAACTTTTCATTATTTTAACCATTGAAAGTATAACCTACTCCCCATATCGTTTTTATTAACTTATTT
>NZ_JBWYRA010000030.1:0-2191 GCF_056725905.1 Bacillus sp. BC05(2025)
ACCTAAATTCGTCAATATGTTTTTATAAAAAACTTCATTTTTTATAAATCTCTTCTATAAGCAACCCATAAAATACTCTATGGGTTGCTATTCCATCATAAAAACTATTGTTCTTTTGAAGGTACTGAACAACTTTCATCCGTACAAGACATATCACTTCCGCCTTCTGAAGAAAGCTCTTGTAACTTAGGTGCAGGATTCTCTTCCTCCCACACTTGCTGAAGTGCACTAACAAAAGTTTCAAGTGGCTGTGCACCTGAAATAGCATACTTTTGATTAACAATAAAATAAGGTACTCCTGAAATTTGGTATTGCTGAGCAATTGCTTCATCGATTCTAACAGCATTTGCGTATGCGTTTTTATCATAAATAACACGTAAAGCTTCTTGCTTATCTAAACCTGAAGATTCAGCAATAGTAGCAAGCGTATCTACATCACTTAAATTTCTCGATTCTGTGAAATATGCGAAAAGTAGATTTTCCGTAATCTCTTTTTCTTTCCCTTGATCCTTTGCAAACTTCGCAAGACGATGCGCATCAAAAGTGTTCGTCGGCTTCATCTCATCAAAATTAAAACTTAGTCCCATACTAGCTGCATGATTTCCTAGTTGTATATTATTTCGCTTAGCTTCTTCAATACTAATGCCATACTTCGATGCAAGCACTTCATTAATACTTGTTCCAGAATAGATTGGAGCATTTTGGTCTAATTCAAAACTTTTAAACTCAACTTCAACATCCTTCTTATGTGGAAATTGCTCTAAAGCCATCTCTAATCTACGTTTCCCAATGTAGCAAAATGGGCACACAAAATCTGACCATACTTCAATTTTCATAGAAACACCTCATTAACATGTAGTTTTCAATCATTGTAGCACTGGCACTAAGGAATTCAAAAGTTTATACTTCAAGCCTTATATACTACAACCTAAAATGAATTTATAAATAGAAAAAACGATAATCAAAAGTATAAAAGCATTCCCTTTTGATTATCGTATATACAAATCTAATTATGCTGGCATATATCTCCCCACGAACTTCCATACCGTATTCCAATATTTATTCGAATCTATCTTCTCAGCTTCTCCATGTCCAGCACCTGGAACAATTAATTTTTCTTTTTCTACTTTTGCAGCATTATATACTTCATTTAACATTTCATAAGGAACGAATGTATCAGCATCCCCATGAATAAATAGCATCGGTGTTTTACTTTTCGCTACTTGTTTTACAGCTGAAGCTTCTTCTAAATCATATCCAGCTCTTAATTTTGTAATTGTATTTGCCGCGTTCATAACAGGAAACTTTGGCAAATGGAATAAATCTTTTAGTTGATAAGTAAATTCATCAATGACAGTTGAGTATCCACAATCTTCAATAATAACTTTCACGTTAGAAGGTAACTCTTCACCTGAAGTCATCATTACAGTTGCTCCCCCCATTGAAACACCAAAGAGTGCTATTTCAGCATTAGGGTCTTTCTTTACAATTTGTTGGATCCAAATCAAAATATCTTTACGATCGTGCCAGCCCATCCCAATATAATCACCTTCACTATTTCCATGCCCACGAAGATCTGGCGCTATAACGTTATATCCTTGTTCATAAAAGTTCCGGATATATTTCGTCATTTTCGATGCCCTACTATCATATCCATGAACTACAATTGCCCATTTATGACTAGATTGTTCATTCATATATTCATAACCCGTTAATTTCAACTTATCGAAAGAATTTATGTGTAGTGTATTAGGTTTATGATTTGATACAAAGTTCGCATCCTTTTCTTCATTTGTAGCCAACACATCCCCTGATGCATTCACAGTTTCTACTAAGTGAGGGTTATCCTCTAAAAACTCTTTCTCCTGTTTCGCGTTCAACGCATAATTATAAAAATAATTCCCGACTAACACATAAGTAATCGCTAGAAGGACTAAGACTACTATAGTAATTACACCTATCTTTTTCATATTATCTCCTTTTTCAAAATTAAATCTTCTTATATTCAAGTATTTAAAAAACAACTGCACTATTTTAACACACCGACAGATTAATTCTACAAAAAATAAAATAGAAAATCTTATGCTACACATCAAAAATGATGAAACAAAATGAATATGAGAGCATTAAAAGAATAAGGATTAGGAATTGGAAACATAAAAAAGACGAGTCATTCTGACTCGTCTTACAG
>NZ_JBWYRA010000031.1:0-2171 GCF_056725905.1 Bacillus sp. BC05(2025)
GCCTTTGAGGAGACAAATTATTTTAGGATTTTTTGAATGCTATGTGTTGCGCCAGGCTCTACAATTTCACGTTTCTACATCGAAATCTTTCATTTGCAGGAGGAATGCAAAAAATCTCTTTAATAAAATTTTTTTCAAATACCTTACTATCTTTAGTTTAATATTTTTCATTTAATTATTAGTTTAATAAATATTAAACTTGGTGAATAAAATAGTTAAAAATAACTATTTTATTCACCATTTGAAATTTAGTAAGTTTTAGTTCCGATTTTATTGACGTAACATCAAAAAATTTATTATTTATAAACAATTCTAAAATACGAATAAACAGTTAACACATAATATCCGAAATAAATTATGCAATATACACCGCTACTAATTAAAATAGGAATTACGATATTAATAGGCAAGTCGTTTATAGGTAAGTCGTTTATTATTCGTAAAGCAAATAAGCTATGAACAAGTCCGATTATCAAGGGTAAAATAAAACTAAAGCGAACTTGTTTTGAAATTGAAGTTCTTACCTCTTTTTTCGTAACACCAATCTTACGAAGAGTCTCATAATATCTTTGATTAGCATGCGCTTCAGATAATTGTTTGTAATAGATAATAGAACCTGTTGCCAGTACAAATACGAGCCCTAAAAAACCTCCAATAAATGACGTAACCCCATAAATTTCCATAACATTTGAATTTGCTTTATAGAAAGTATTGATTGTAACATCATCATCAGGTACTATCTTTAATAAACCTTCAGTCAATTCTTTACTATCCTTTTGTTGTGTTACATCAATATTTTTTACAATATAGGTCTGATGTGTTTGCTTAACCATTTCATAGAGGTGATCAGGTACAATGACAACCAAATCTCCTAAATTTGTTAGTTTACGCATTTCGATACCCTGGATGACAGATATTTTCGGCTCAACGTCAAGGGGTAATTGAAGTCTACTTCCCTTTTCAAAATTCTTATCAGGCTGTAGATTATATATAAATATTTCTCCTGGATTTAAGTTGACTTCCTTCACTCCCATATTTTTAGCATTCTTATTCAAAATAGATTGAGACATAAGCTGAAAATCATATGATATTTTATAAGGGGGATTGGGTAGACTTGTATTTCCTTCCTCCTCAAAAGGGCCTCCCTTAACTGTTACCATTTCAACTTCAAAATCACGGATAATTGAATTTTTTTTCTTGTTCTCTTCGAAAACACCCTGTATGCGCTTTTCAATTGCATCCTCTTGTTTTTTATATGAAAAACTGTACGGTGCCTTGCTGTTCACTTCAAATTGTCCTTCAAAATAACCTGATACAACAGCCCCAATTGCTGTTAAAGATATGGCACTTAATATAGCAATTGTCGCAAGTAACTTTGCATTTCCTTTTACTCGATATATTAACTGTGAAATGTTCATTATGCTCATACCATTATAAAACATTTTTCTTTTACTTCTCATTTTCTTTAATATAACAACTGTATAAGACGAGAATAGTAAATATGTTCCAAGAACAATTGCAATTAAAATAATAATTGGGATATACATAGGTTCCGGATCCGTAGGCTGCTTCACAAATTTTACGATTTCACGAATAAAAACGGCGGACAAATAACCTAATCCAATTAAAATAATGCTTATGTATGCCATAATTCTGGATACTTTTGGCATACTTTCCCCTTGGTGATCAGCTTGAAACATCTCAATTAAAGAAAATTGATAAATTACACGTGAGTTTTTCCAAGCCGTATATAATAAAATAGCTAAAAAGACTACGGATGTATCTATTAGCGATTTTATAGAAAACTCAAAATAAACGGGTACCTTTAATTTCATTAAACCCATTAGTATTTCTAAAGCTAACTTTGAAATCCCACTGCCAATTAGTACTCCCATTACTAAAGCTACGATTCCCATTATTATGGTTTCCAAAAATAACATTGTACCAATTTGTTTTTTAGTTATACCTAGTAAAGAGTATAACCCTACTTCTTTTTTACGCTTCTTTATAAAGAAATTTGTAGAGTAAATAATAAATATGGCAATAAAAACAATGAGAATCACTTTTGCAGATTGAAGACTGCTCTTAACCACCACACTATTAGTCAACGTTACATTTATTTGAGTATTATAACGAAGTGATGCAAGCATAAAATAGATAACCATACTCGC
>NZ_JBWYRA010000032.1:0-2160 GCF_056725905.1 Bacillus sp. BC05(2025)
TCCTTTGAGGAGACAAATTATTTTAGGGTTTTTTGAATGCTATGTGTTGCGCCAGGCTCTACAATTTCACGTTTCTACATCGAAATCTTTCATTTGCAGGAGGGATGCAAAAAATCTCTTTAATAAAAATTTTTTTCAAATACCTTACTATCTTTAGTTTAATATTTTTTATTTAATTATTAATTTAATAAATATTAAACTTAGTGAATAAAATGGTTAAAAATAACTATTTTATTCACCATTTGAAATTTAGTAAGTTTTAGTTCCTATTTTATTGACGTAACATCAAATAATTTATTATTTATAAACAATTCTATAATACGAATAAACAGTTAACACATAATATCCGAAATAAATTATGCAATATACACCGCTACTAATTAATATAGGAATTATGATATTAAATATAGGCATGTTGCTTATTATTGGTAAAGCAAATAAGCTATGAACAATTCCGATTATCAAGGGTAAAATAAAAATAAAGCGAACTTGTTTTGAAATTGAAGTCCTTACCTCTTTTTTCGTAACACCAATCTTACGAAGAGTCTCATAATATCCCCGATTAGCATGCGCTTCAGATAATTGTTTGTAATAGATAATAGAACCTGTTGCCAATACAAATACAACCCCTAAAAAACCTCCAATAAATAAAATAGTCCCATACGCCTCCATAACCTCTATATTTGTTTTATAGAAAGTATCGATTTTAACATCATCATCAGGAACAATCTTTAAAAAACCTTCAGTCAATTCTTTACTATCCTTTTGTTGTGTTACATCAATATTTTTCACAATATAGGTCTGATGTGTTTGCTTAACCACTTCATAGAGCTGATCAGGTACAATGACAACCAAATCTTCTAAATTTGTTAGTTTACGCATTTCGATACCCTGAATGACAGATATTTCCGGCTCAACTTCAAGGGGTAATTTAAGTCTTTTTCCCTTTTCATAATTCTTATCAGGCTGTAGATTATATATAAATACTTCTCCTGGATTTAAGTTGACTTTCTTCACTCCCATATTTTTAGCATTCTTATTCAAAATAGATTGGGACATAATTTGAAAATCATATGCGATTTTATAAGGGGGATTAGGTAGACTTGTATTTTCTTTTTTCTCAAAAGACCCTCCCTTAACTGTTACCATCTCAACTTCAAATTCACGGATAATTGAATTTTTTTTCTTATTCGCTTCGAAAACAGCCTGTATGCGCTTTTCAATTGCATCCTCTTGTTTTTTATATGAAAAACTGTACGGTGCCTTGTTTTTCCCTTCAGCTTGTCCATAAAAATATGCTGATGTAACATTCCCAATTGCTGTTAAAGCTATGGCACTTAATATAGCAATTGTCACAAGTAACTTAGCATTTCCTTTTACTCGATATAATAACTGTGAAATGTTTATTATGCTCATACCATTATAATACATTGTCCTCTTACTTCTCATTTTCTTTAATATAACAACTGTATAAGACGTAAATAGTAAATATGTTCCAATAACAATTGCAATCAAAATAGTAACCGGGATATACATAGGTTCTGGACTATTAGGCTGCTTCACAAATTTTACGATTTCACGAATAAAAAAGGCTGACAAATAGCCTAATCCAATTAAAATAATACTCATGTATGCCATGATTCTAGATACTTTTTGCATACTTTCCCCTTGATGATCAGCTTGAAACATCTCAATTAAAGAAAATTGATAAATTACGCGAGAGTTTTTCCACGCAGTATATAATAAAATAGCTAAAAAGACTACGGATGTGTCTATTAGCGCCTTTATAGAAAACTCAAAATAAACGGGTACCTTTAACTCCATCAAACTCGTTAGCAGTTCTAAAGCGAATTTAGAACACCAACTGCCAATTAGTACTCCAATTACTAAAGCTACACTCCCCATTATTATGGTCTCACAAAATAACATTGTACCGATTTGCTTTTTTGTTATACCTAGTAAAGAGTACAATCCTACCTCTTTTTTACGCTTCCTTATAAAAAAATTAGTAGAGTAAATAATAAATATGGCTATAAAAATAATGAGAATCACTTTTGCAGATTGAAGACTGCTCTTAACCACCTCAATATCAGTCAACGTTGCATTTATTTGAGTATTATAACGAAGTGATGCAAACATAAAATAGATAACCATACTCGT
>NZ_JBWYRA010000034.1:0-1414 GCF_056725905.1 Bacillus sp. BC05(2025)
GATTCATATATTTAATAATCCTAAAGAGGGAAGAGAATGAAATAGAAATAGTTCCAAATGAATGTTGGACGATGATTGGATAAAGAGGTATAAAGTAATACGTTTGAATATTAGCCGAAGGTAGGTATTACCTTTTATATGAATTGAGTTGTAGCGTGACTAAAAATATTTTACTTTTTATATGAAACCGTTATGTAGAAAATAGCTATTCAGTTGTTTTTTCACATAACGTTTTTTCGTTTTTAAAGGATTTCACGTAAGAAAAAATCTATAATTAAGATAGTTAACATATATTTTTTGATGGGTGTGGGGGGATTATGAAAGAAATATGCATGTTATTAGCGGCTGTTATGTTATGGGGCACAGCCATTGCACCAACAAAGTGGGCATTAGAATCTATTCAGCCATTTACTTTGTTGTTTATTCGCCTTTTCTTCGCTGGTGGAATCTGCTTACTATTTTCATTTAAACAATTAAAAAGGTCAGTTGTACATAAACAAGTGCCATGGAAAAGGATGAGTTTACTGTCTTTTACTGGTGTAGCTGGTTACTTTATGTTCACATCCTACGGGATTTCTTTAACAAGTGGATTGCATGTTAGTATTATTGATGCTGCGTTACCTTTAGTTACAATTCTTTTTTCAGCATTCTTTTTGAAAGAGAAAATTCAGCTTAATTATTGGATCGGTATTGTACTCGGGGCTGCTGGTGTACTTCTTATTACAATCCCATCTAGTAATGGCGATCAAGAAGTATCTTTAATAGGAGATGCCCTTATTTTATTAAGTACTTTCTTATTTGGTTTCTATACAGTATTACTGAAAAGGCCAAAACAAGAACAGTATCTATCAAACGAGGTTTTTACAACATTAACCTTAATTATTGGAGCTGTTATTCTATTACCATTTGCAATGGTAGAAACTTTTTATTACGGTTTTCCAAAGGTTGAAACATGGAAGGCGGGACTAAGTGTCGTATATCTTGTTATTGGGGCAACAATTTTAGCGTACTGGCTTTGGAATAGAGCATTAGAGACAGTCTCGGCATCAGTAAGTGGATTATATTTAAATGCCTTACCGTTAATAAGTATTGTTGCTTCAATTGTTCTATTAAATGAATTTTTAACATGGAGAATAGTAATAGGCGGTAGCTTAGTTTTATTTGGAGTGATATGGGCAGATAAACGTAAGTTAATTGATTTATTTATGTCGGGCAATCGAAATGTTAAAGAGAATGAAGAATGTTAAAGTTTATAAGGGTATGTATATAATGTTTAAAGAAAAGGATGTCTTGTGTGTAATAGGGTGTTCTTTTCTTTATTTCATTGAAATAGAGAAAGGTGAAACGAATAATGAAAATACCTTTAAAATTATTTTTATTATTAATTAAATAAAAGGTGTTGACGATTAGAGTA
>NZ_JBWYRA010000035.1:0-558 GCF_056725905.1 Bacillus sp. BC05(2025)
TAATATTTACTAGTATGGTTATCTTTTCAAAAAAATAAACCCTCTCAGGTTATTTTAAAGAAAATGGTGGAGGGGGGCAGATTCGAACTGCCGAACCCGAAGGAGCGGATTTACAGTCCGCCGCGTTTAGCCACTTCGCTACCCCTCCGACATTTAAAATATATATGGTGGAGGATGACGGGATCGAACCGCCGACCCCCTGCTTGTAAGGCAGGTGCTCTCCCAGCTGAGCTAATCCTCCAAAAGTGGTGACCCGTACGGGATTCGAACCCGTGTTACCGCCGTGAAAGGGCGGTGTCTTAACCACTTGACCAACGGGCCAAAAATTGTAAAACTCTTCCCAAGCTTCCAACCGGGCTTGAACCGGTGACCTCTTCCTTACCATGGAAGTGCTCTACCAGCTGAGCTATGGAAGCATAATGGCTCCGCAGGTAGGACTCGAACCTACGACCGATCGGTTAACAGCCGATAGCTCTACCACTGAGCTACTGCGGAATAATATTAGCCTGGCAACGTCCTACTCTCACAGGGACAAGGTCCCAACTACCATCGGCGCTA
>NZ_JBWYRA010000036.1:0-497 GCF_056725905.1 Bacillus sp. BC05(2025)
TTGTTATCCATCATCGGCATCATATTTGGCATTTGATTGTTATCCATCATCGGCATTATGTTTGGTATTGGGTTATTATCCATAATTGGCATTATATTTGGTGGTTGGTTATTATCCATGATTGGCATTATATTCGGTGGTTGGTTGTTATCCATGATTGGCATTATATTCGGTGGTTGGTTATTGTCCATGATTGGCATTATGTTTGGTACTTGAATATTTGGCGGTATTACTTGCGGAATCACTACATTTTCTTTCGATACATTTGGTGACACGATATTCCCTACATTTTCTTTTTTCACTTGCGGTGACACGATATTCCCTACATTTTCTTTCTTTACTTGCGGTGATACGATGTTTCCTACATTTTCTTTTTTCACTTGCGGTGATACGATGTTTCCTACATTTTCTTTTTTCACTTGCGGTGACACGATGTTTTCTACATTTTCTTTCTTCACTTGTGGTGATACGATGTTTCCTACATTTTCTTTCTTTAC
>NZ_JBWYRA010000037.1:0-453 GCF_056725905.1 Bacillus sp. BC05(2025)
GTCATTCCGGTAACTATATTATCTACGTTAATATTTATATACGTAAGATATCCAGATTTTTTCTTTAATGAATTAGTTACTCAGTTAAAAGATCACCAACAATCACGTATTATAGGTTGGCTAAATCCAGCTGAAAATGTAGACCAAGGGTACCAAACGCAACAATCTCTTTTAGCAGTTGGAAGTGGTGAATTACATGGGAAAGGATTCAGCCAAGGAAGTGTATATATTCCTGAAAAGCATACTGATTTTATTTTTGCTACTATCGCTGAAGAGGGTGGATTTATAATTGCATCTCTCGTTATATTGGTCTTGTTACTTCTTATATATCGAATAACTATAATTGCTCATTCAGCAGAGAGTCTGTTTGGTACATTATTATGTGCCGGGGCAATTAGTGTTTTAACACTACAAATCTTCCAAAATATTGGTATGATTGTTGGAATGATGCCG
>NZ_JBWYRA010000038.1:0-453 GCF_056725905.1 Bacillus sp. BC05(2025)
TTCATTCCGGTAACTATATTATCTACATTAATATTTATCTACGTAAGATTTCCAGATTTTTTCTTTAAAGAATTAGTTACTAGGTTAAAAGATCACCAACAATCACGTATTATAGGTTGGCTAAATCCAGCTGAAAATGTAGACCAAGGATATCAAACGCAACAATCCCTTTTAGCAGTTGGAAGTGGTGAATTACATGGGAAAGGATTCGGCCAAGGAAGTGTATATATTCCTGAAAAGCATACTGATTTTATTTTTGCTACTATCGCTGAAGAGGGCGGATTTATAATTGCATCTCTCGTTATATTGGTCTTGTTACTTCTTATATATCGAATAACTATAATTGCGCATTCAGCAGAGAGTCTGTTTGGTACATTAATATGTGCTGGGACAATTAGTGTATTAACACTGCAAATCTTCCAAAATATTGGAATGATTGTTGGGATGATGCCT
>NZ_JBWYRA010000039.1:0-452 GCF_056725905.1 Bacillus sp. BC05(2025)
AATGGAGGATTAGCTCAGCTGGGAGAGCACCTGCCTTACAAGCAGGGGGTCGGCGGTTCGATCCCGTCATCCTCCACCATATATGTCGGAGGGGTAGCGAAGTGGCTAAACGCGGCGGACTGTAAATCCGCTCCTTCGGGTTCGGCAGTTCGAATCTGCCCCCCTCCACCATTCTTAATTAATGGGCTATAGCCAAGCGGTAAGGCAACGGACTTTGACTCCGTCATGCGCTGGTTCGAATCCAGCTAGCCCAGCCATTAAGAGCCATTAGCTCAGTTGGTAGAGCATCTGACTTTTAATCAGAGGGTCGAAGGTTCGAGTCCTTCATGGCTCACCATTTTAACAAAATATGCGGGTGTGGCGGAATTGGCAGACGCACTAGACTTAGGATCTAGCGCCTTTGGCGTGGGGGTTCGACTCCCTTCACCCGCACTTTTAATAAAATAACTTAT
>NZ_JBWYRA010000040.1:0-425 GCF_056725905.1 Bacillus sp. BC05(2025)
TTTTGTTTTTTCCGCGCGGTCGTGGCGGAACGGCAGACGCGCTAGGTTGAGGGCCTAGTGGGGGAAACCCCGTGGAGGTTCAAGTCCTCTCGGCCGCATCAAAAAATCTTTTAAAAAGTACTTGCATTAAAAAATGAAGTATGATAAGATAATTGAGTCGCCAAAATACAACGACGAAAAAACATCATGAATAAGCGCCCGTAGCTCAATTGGATAGAGCGTTTGACTACGGATCAAGAGGTTAGGGGTTCGACTCCTCTCGGGCGCGCCATAACGGGAAGTGGCTCAGCTTGGTAGAGCACCTGGTTTGGGACCAGGGGGTCGCAGGTTCAAATCCTGTCTTCCCGACCACGCGGGTGTAGTTTAGTGGTAAAACAAGAGCCTTCCAAGCTCTGGTCGAGAGTTCGATTCTCTTCACCCGCTTT
>NZ_JBWYRA010000041.1:0-405 GCF_056725905.1 Bacillus sp. BC05(2025)
TGTTTTCGGAAGTTCTTGTACTTCTGTTTCAACTAATAGTGACACAAAATATCTGCCAGAAGGGTTCCGTCTAACAGTCGCATTTACAATACGTCCCGTTATTTCACGACTTTTGGCAAATCGAACAAGACCTAGTTTTGGCAATTTTATTTTGTTTCCTACAATGGCAATGTTTTCATTTGTTTGTTTTGTGGTATAAGATTGTACGTTATTTTTCTTGGATTTGAAACGGGGGGCACTATTTTGTTTTTTGAAAAATCGTGTATACGCATCCGCAAGGTTGCGAACAGACGACTGAATCGCAATACTATCCACTTCTTTGAGCCAAACAAACTCTTTCTTCATGGCAGGAAGTTTGGCAGAGCATGTACCGTATGTTAAACCTTTTCCAGTTTCTTTATATGT
>NZ_JBWYRA010000042.1:0-388 GCF_056725905.1 Bacillus sp. BC05(2025)
ATTCCCAAAAACATGGGGCCTTAGCTCAGCTGGGAGAGCGCCTGCCTTGCACGCAGGAGGTCAGCGGTTCGATCCCGCTAGGCTCCACTTATTTCAATATCATTTATGGCGGTGTAGCTCAGCTGGCTAGAGCGTACGGTTCATACCCGTGAGGTCGGGGGTTCGATCCCCTCCGCCGCTACCATAAAGGACCTTTAGCTCAGCTGGTTAGAGCAGACGGCTCATAACCGTCCGGTCGTAGGTTCGAGTCCTACAAGGTCCACCATTGAAAGTTTATATCTCGGAGGTATACCCAAGTTCGGCTGAAGGGATCGGTCTTGAAAACCGACAGGCGGCGAGAGTCGCGCGGGGGTTCGAATCCCTCTACCTCCTCCATTTTTTCTAAATC
>NZ_JBWYRA010000043.1:0-369 GCF_056725905.1 Bacillus sp. BC05(2025)
TATTATTCCGCAGTAGCTCAGCGGTAGAGCTATCGGCTGTTAACCGATCGGTCGTAGGTTCGATTCCTACCTGCGGAGCCATTGGAGAGCTGTCCGAGTTGGCCGAAGGAGCACGATTGGAAATCGTGTATACGTCATAAGCGTATCAAGGGTTCGAATCCCTTGCTCTCCGCCATAGGATTTATAATATTTGGCCCGTTGGTCAAGTGGTTAAGACACCGCCCTTTCACGGCGGTAACACGGGTTCGAATCCCGTACGGGTCACCACTTTGGAGGATTAGCTCAGCTGGGAGAGCACCTGCCTTACAAGCAGGGGGTCGGCGGTTCGATCCCGTCATCCTCCACCATATAAATTATATGAATAGTATT
>NZ_JBWYRA010000044.1:0-361 GCF_056725905.1 Bacillus sp. BC05(2025)
TTTCCCAAAAAACATGGGGCCTTAGCTCAGCTGGGAGAGCGCCTGCCTTGCACGCAGGAGGTCAGCGGTTCGATCCCGCTAGGCTCCACTTTATTTATTATATGTCTCGGAGGTATACCCAAGTTCGGCTGAAGGGATCGGTCTTGAAAACCGACAGGCGGTGAGAATCGCGCGGGGGTTCGAATCCCTCTACCTCCTCCATTTTCTTTTTAAATGGTTTAGACATAAATAATATAATATTTCTTTTTCCTTCATGGAGGTATACCCAAGTTCGGCTGAAGGGATCGGTCTTGAAAACCGACAGGCGGCGAGAGTCGCGCGGGGGTTCGAATCCCTCTACCTCCTCCATTTTTTATAAAGT
>NZ_JBWYRA010000045.1:0-338 GCF_056725905.1 Bacillus sp. BC05(2025)
CCTTTTACACCGACTGAATTAGTTGCACGTGTAAATGCTCAACTCCGCCGATTTCTTACGTTAAATAAGCCGAAAGTAGAGGAGAATATATCCGTTTTAGAGGCAAGTAGCGTTGTTATTGATTTTGAGAAGCGAACAGTACTTGTATACGGAGAGCGAATTGAATTAACCCCAAAAGAATTTGATATTTTATATTTATTAGCGAGTCACCCGTATAAAGTATTTAGTGTTGAAAATATATTTCAGCAAGTATGGGCAGATGATTATTACGATGGCGGAAGTACAGTCACGGTGCATATTCGTACTTTACGAAAAAAAATGGGGGAAGATAAAAGAAA
>NZ_JBWYRA010000046.1:0-308 GCF_056725905.1 Bacillus sp. BC05(2025)
ATCCACAGCAAGAACATAATTGGCTGGAAGCAAATGTTTTCGATACGACAATGACTTGTTTGCCATACCATTTTGCTTTATATTCCAACATGGTTCGAAACTGTGACCAAGATACTTCACTAATTGCTTTTGCTAACTTACGATTTTTTAACATATTCGATACTTGCAAATCCTCTATACCGATAACATCGTGGTTTTTGATGATTTCAGTTGAGATTTTGTCTAAGTAATCTTTTCTAGCATTTGATATGTATTCATGAATTCTAGCTACTTTTACTCGTTGTTTATTCCAGCGAGAAGATCCTTTC